>NZ_JBYTST010000002.1:0-553471 GCF_058111565.1 Telluria sp. AZSoR62 | reverse complement strand
AAATCACGCCAGTCGTAGCTGCTGAACTGACTGCCCTGATCCGAATGAACCATGACGGTTTGCTTGGGCTGGCGTCGCCAGACAGCCATCAGCAGAGCGTTCAAGGCCAGCTCGCGATCCATTCTCGATCCCATTGACCATCCGATGACCTGACGTGAGAACAGGTCGAGCACCGCGGCCAAGTACAACCAACCCTCATGCGTGCGGATGTACGTGATGTCCGTGACCCAGACCTTGTTTGGTTCAGTCACATCGAACTGCCGCTGCAGGTGGTTTGGCGCCACTACCGATGGAACGCCGCCGCGTTTGAAGCGGCGCTTGCCATAACCCGTCTGAGAACGCAGACCGGCAGTGCGCATGATTCGGTGAACACGATTGACTCCACATTGCTCGCCCAGGTCGCGCAGGTCGTCTGAGACTTTCCTATAGCCGTACACCGCTCCGCTTTCCAGCCAGGATTGCTTAATGTGCCCAAGCAGGCGCTGATCTTCCTGCGCCCGCTGGCTTTCCGGCTCGGCACACCAGGCATAGAAGCCGCTGGGATGCACCGCCATCATCTTGCAAAGCCTTCGGATCGAATGCTCATTACGAGCATCACGAATGAAGGCGTACCTTACCCGGACATCTTGGCAAAGTACGCGGCGGCCTTTTTTAGGATGTCGCGCTCCTCGGTAACGCGTTTCAGCTCGGCCTTCAGGCGCTTCATCTCAGCCTGTTGATCGTCCACTTTCTGTCGCTCGGCCGGAGGTGCGCTATAGCGCTTTACCCACTGGTACAGGCTGTGTGAGCTTACGCCCAACCGTGCAGCAACTTCCGTAGCCGCGTGTCCGCGCTCCGTAACCTGCTTGACCGCTTCGATCTTGAATTCTTCGGGATACCGCTTGCCGCTCATACCTTCTCCTTGAACCTACAATTATAGGCTCAGGAGTGTCTACTGAACTCGTGGCGATTCAGTGCACTGCTTTGAGGAGGCACATAACCGACCGCAGCCCTTAGCCTAAAATTGGTTTTGGCGAGGTAGCAAAGAGGTTATGCAGCGGTTTGCAACGCCGCCTAGACAGGTTCGATTCCTGTCCTCGCCTCAAGGATCTTTCAAAAACAGGCCCTGTCGGGCCTGTTCTCTGAATCGCCACGACTTCAAGCTTGTCTCGCCGTATACTGGGCGCATGTCGGGCAGGTCAGTTAGCGCGTTATACCGCGGCAGGCGCGCTAAAGGACGTGCTGCCTAGCGGCCACGCGACCTGTCTCAGCGCATGCTGCAAATTGTTCCAGCTCGCCGTGCCACCGACGCTCAGTCGCACCGCTTCACGCGCCTGCCACGGTCGCGACACGCTCCGGCGCCACCTTCGACTTGATTGGTTTGTATACGTCGAGTGAGTGGGTTATGCCCCAACCCAAAAAGGCGAGCAGGACGACGATGACGATTGGAACGGACCATGCCACAGCCTCCTTCTTAATCGACTGCGAACGCAGTGACGAATACTTAACGGTCGTGCTAGAGGCACGGTGGCGCGAGACTACATATATGGTCAGGGCAATAATCGGGACGACCAACAGGAGCGTCGAGGCAAACACGACGAAGATTACATTCTTTTCCTGTGCACTTATATCGCCTGCCGAATTAATCAACTGTAGGGCAAAACCGCTCAGCACAGCCAACGTGGCATACGCGCCGACACGCTTGAGCGATTGCACATGAAAGGGTGTTCTTGCCCGTTGCAGATGAGCTGGAAGAGCTGTCACGCCCTGCACAGTGTTTATGTTTTTCATTTGGTCTACCTTTGATATCCATGGCGAAGCTGTCGAGTTTCGCTAAATATTTACAGATGAGGAGGGGAACGCATTCACGGAGCCGTGTATTACTGGTTCTTCCACGCCTTCTGCGGCACACTATCTCAAAACAATTTCCATACATTGGGACAAAATGTCCCAGTTGAAAACCGTGCAAGATCAGTCGGTACCATCTTGGCCACCGCAACTTCAGCCTCACAAGTCGAGCTCGAGTTCACCTCCCACGGCCCAGGAAACACATGTAGTCATGCCGTGTTCCCGCTGATCTGGCGTCAGGCATACGTCGCGGTGCAGCGGCTGCCCCTTGGTGACATTGGCGAAGCAGTTTCCACACTCCCCACGCTTGCAGTCATAGGCTACAAAGGCGTCGGCTGCGATCATTGCGTCCAGCAGGGAAGTACCGGGAGACACGTCGATTGTGATGTCGCTTTGCCGCAGGTACCGCCGCACCGGGCGGTCTTCCGCCGCGCTTCGCGCACCGAAGCTCTCGAAGTGTACGTGCGCCATCGGCCAGCCTTGTTTGGCCGCCGCCTGGCGAATCGCCTCGAGCAAGGGGGCGGGGCCACAAGCATGCAGTTCGCTACCTTCGCTATAGGCGCCGACCATTCCGTGAAGATCGGGCCGGCCGGCCGAATCGGTCACGTACATTGAGACACTACCGCCGGGCAGGGCAGCCAGGTCGTCGTGCAGGATCAGGCGTCCAGCGTCACGCACCACGTAATGAAGTTCAAGACCGGCGACTTCCGCGTCCATCGCAAGTGCCATCGACACCATTGGCGTAATGCCGATGCCGCCAGCGATCAGAACATTACGCGCGGATCCGACATGCATGCGAAACGTGTTGAGCGGCTCACTCAGATCGATCTCCATGCCGGCTTGGTACTCATCGTGGAGAACCCTTGAGCCACCCTTTCCCGAGACCTCCCGCTGCACCACGATGCGTAGCTGACCGCTTGGCACGCCGACCAGCGAGTAGGCATTGCGGTAGCTGGCGCCTGACCTGGATTGGATGTCGAGCTCGACGTGTGCGCCGGGCCGCCATGCGGGAGCGCTGCTGCCATCGGCGGGGACGAGTCGGAATTCCTTGACGGCGGGGCCGTGCTGAATAATTGTTTGGATCAGGTAAAGAATGATATCAATCCTTCAGAGACGGGTTGAACGGCGAAGCGTCGAGGTAATTCCACTCAAGACGCTGCGGCACCTGCCGCAGAATCCATCGGTCGACATCGACCTCCCAAAAACGGCCGGTACCGCCCGTTATGACCGCTGAGTCGGCTTGATTCCATAGCAGGCGTGCGCGGCCGCTGATCTGAAGCAGGTGCTGGCCGTCGAAGTCAGGAATACACAAGCCAACGTACGGATTAAGGACAATGTTTCCGAAAGTGTTGAACAGACTATTCCCGGGATAGTCGGGAATACGCAGTGTGCGTTCGCCGAGAACCTGGACGAAGCCCGGATCTCCGCCGCGATGTGAGGCGTCGGCGCCTGCCAGTGGAGCGTGGCTGGCCACGAAGATGGTGTCTGCGCCGCGAATCAAGCGATGAACGCTGCCGCCAATTCCGACGCCGGTTGCCACACCATCGTGTGGGTTCGTGCTGTCCAGTAGCTTGAGTTGGCGTCGCTGGATGAACTTAGGGCAGTTTGGGTAAGCCTCTGCCACCAGGATGTCGATCCTGTCTACGTCGTTGCGCTGCACCTTACCGTTGATGCGGTAGCGGCGCCGGGTGCCCAGTTCGATGAATAGCATCCCGACCGCCGGGTTGACACCGATATTCGCCCAGAAGGGATCGCTTCCGGCGCGTCGTCCCGCGGGAACGTCGATTGTGACAACGGTAGCGCTGTCGGCGTGAATAAAGCCTGGTTGATCGTATACGACGGACGACCAGACAGCGCCATGGGCGTCGACACTAGCCAGGTCGACCATGAACTGCTTGCCGATGAACGGCCGCGCGCCCCCGAGAATCGTGTCGGCAATTACAGAACTAGTGCGGTCCGCGATTGCGGACTCACCTGCTTGCTGTTGCACGGCTCGCTCGCCAGGGTGAAAGCCGGTTTTTACCTGCATGGTGATCCCTCCTTAAACCTTCCCGGCATACCGCCCGGTTTTGATTGTCGATAGAAGGATTTTGCGAAATAATGCGATGAAACGGAATCAGCGCCACCCGTAAATCAATGTTTCGCCAGTAGAAACGCTCATCTATCAGATCCACCTTATGCAGGTCTTCGTCGCCGTGGGGGAAGAGGGCGGGTTTGCGGCCGCCTCGCGTAGCTCGATGTGTCGCCAGCGGCGGTCACGCGCGCCCAAGCGCCTGCTGGCACAGCACGGTGTCTCCCCGAAAGAGATCAACATCGACGTCGACCCTGTCCGCCGCGTCGAGATGGTCCAACGCACCGGGCGTCGCACGGTGCCCCAGATTTTCATAGGCGAACGCCACGTTGGCGGTTTCGACGATCTGGTCCTGCTGGAGCGTAGTGGGGAACTGGGCAGGTTGTTGCCAATGACGCGTTGAGTTATCTTGGCGGTGCCGGCGTGACCGCCGGTGATGCATGAAGTCCGCCGATTCGAGCGGCCGGGGAGAGCGTCAGCCCGACAACTAGCTCTCCCCAATATCCGTTGATCACTCGCACCGGCGGCCGCAGCTCCACCTGCGCAGGTGCAGGGCTGCGGGCCGGCGGGAGGGTGCCGCACGGGCACGCCAGCCGTGACCCGAATGAGCACCGGGCTGGAGAAACCGGGCCCAATTCCCGATCATTTCACGCCGAGCGGTCCGAGATAGTCGAGCTTGCCGAGCTTGACACCCTTGTGACGCAGGATGTCATAGGCTGTGACGAGATGAAAATAAAAATTCGGCAGCGCAAACGTTAGCAAATAGCTTTCGCCGCTGAACCTGGGGCCCCAATTAAGATGAACTTCACGGTCGCCACCGGCATTGAGCAGCTCGGCGTCAATGCTCTCCAAGTAATCGATCGTTTTTTTGATGCGCAGATGCAGCTCTTCGAACGTGCTTTCATCGTCGTTGAATGTCGGGGCATCGCCTCCGCTAATGCGCTGCGCAGCGAATTTGGCTGCATCGCTGACGCGTTGGACCTGTGCTGACAGAGGAAGCATATCTTCCGCTAAGCGAGCCTCGAGCAGTGCATCGCGTGCCATACCAGCTTCGGCTGAATGTTCCTCAGCCTTGGTCAACAGAGTCGATAGGACGTGCAATCCGCGCACGAAGGCAGGCACTGAAATTTTATAGATGGTGATCGGCATTGAGCTTTTACTTTCCAGACTAGCTGTTTGCGCGACCAACGGGGCGTCGAGTCGCGCCCCGCCGTCGCCCGTTGTTACTTGAGAAATTCGGTGAGATGCTCGACCGTCTGGTCGGGGGCTTCTTCGGCGATAAAGTGGCCGGTATCCATCTTCATTACGCGCGCATCGGTTGCATAGGTTTCCAGGAAACCTTTCACCCAACCGTAACCCGGGCCAGCGAGACCCAGGATGGGCACCGAGACCTTGGCGTAAGTTTTCTGGTCAGCGATGTCCTGGGTAAATGTCTGGTACCAAGCGTTGCTGGCACGGATTGCCTGCGGCGACGCGTAGGCGTTTCGGTACACCGCGCGGTCGAAAGGCGACAGCGCTGACTGGTCCTTCATCAGATAGCTGAAGAACCATTCCTGCTCAAGGTGATGGCGCCCCGCCAGCAGTTTTTCAGGTAGCCCTTTCACCTGATGGAAGGCGAACCACCACGGGAACGGGGCGTTTTCATTGACATAGGTACTGTCGTTGAAAGTCGTCGTGGTCGGTACGATGGGCCAGCTGAACAGACTGGCGTCCGAATGCGCCACATCCATCATGACCAGCTTTCGCACGCGTTGAGGGTGGTTAGCCGCGAGGGCCCAGCCCACTTGCGAACCGATGTCATGGCCGACGACGTACGCTGCTTCATGGCCGAGGTGCTTGATCAGTTGCGCGATGTCCGCAGCCATGGTTTTCTTATCATAGCCGTTCTCCGGCTTGCTCGAGCTGCCCTGACCACGCAGATCCACCGCAATCACCGAGTAGTGCTTCGCAAGTTTTGGCATGACCTTATTGAATTCCCACCACGTCTGTGGCCATCCCGGGAGCAAGACCAGTGGGGCACCCTTGCCGCCGCTAACGTAGTGCAGGGTGACGCCGTTCACTGTGGCAGTGTTGTTGACGAAGCCTGGCAACCGGCGAACGAGCGACGCGTCGTCGGTCGGCTCCTTGCTGTATTTAACCGGTGGAGCGGCAATGGCGCCGCCGACGAGCGCCGAAAGAGCAAGCGTCAGTGCGGTGCGGCGAAAAATCGTGTTGGACATAAGGTTCTCCTGATGAGCGGCGGATGCTGCTATGGGGGGAACTTTAAGTGAAGCATCCAGGCGGATAAAGCCGTATTACGTGAAAGCACTATCCACATACTTGAACAAGCTCAACTGTGCGTTTAGTAATCCAAGTGGATGATGCATATGATTTTGCCGATGACATTACGCTCGCCGAAACGTGCGGTCCACGATCGAACTCGGCCACGCGCTCGGGGGCCAGGTGGTTGCCGAGGGAGTGGAAAATGCGCACGTTTGGAAACAACTTACTAAACACGGCTGCGACCAGGCTCAAGGATATCTAATTAGTATGCCGATGCCCATCGAGGAACTGGCACGCTGGCAGTCGCGCTGGGAGTGGGTTGCCGACGCTGGCGCCGTGGTCGCGGATGCGCGTTCCCGCTGCTTGGACCCGCCCCAGCTTGCATGACCGTTCATCCGCCTGCGGAGTAGCAAGAACGCCCGCGTCACTATTCATGTCTGGATGAGTGAATCTCGATAAGCATTGCTGACCCAGGGGTGCCCGGGTCCTTCCCCATACATCGCCTGCAGGCCGACATTCTCGATGTCTTCCAGCAAGCGGATAAGCGATGTCGATGCAGTTTTAAGAGCCTGCAGCTGTGGCGCGAGTTCGACGAGCGTTGCCCCTGACCGAATACTGTCGACGATGGCATGGCCTGCGCGGTGAAGGTCGTGATGGGGACCGTCAAGCGCCTCGCACATCGGTGTTTCTGCGAAGTAACGACCGCCCCCATAATACCATCGGCCAAGTGAACACTTGGTGACGCACAATTCCGGATAGCCCTCCGTTTGACGTGCAGGTGAGTTCGATGGCAAGTTGGCGCGCTGGATCGCATAGCTGACCATCTGGCGACGCCACTGGACATGATCGACGATCGCCATATACACGAGTCCGATGGGGAATCCTGTGCATTCGCCAGCGCGACGCCGCAGGGATAGAAAATCGTCGAGTGGAAGCGGCGGACTGAGCAAATACCCCTGGATCACCCCGCACCCGGCATCGACCAGAAAATCGTACTGGGCCATGTCTTCCACGCCTTCTGCCACAACTTTCAAGCCAAGTTCATGCCCAAGTCTGATTGACGAGCGAACGATGGTCGCGTTCTTTCTAGAATCGAGCATCCGCCCCACAATGCCTTGGTCCAGCTTGATGGTGGTGAACGGCCACTGGCTGAGATTATCCATGCTCGAATAGCCAATCCCGTAGTCGTCCATGGCGAGGCCGATGCCGGCATTGGTCAGCGCTTGTATTCGGTGCAGCACGCAGCACCCGGCTTCAAGCGCCTGCGTTTCGGTAATTTCGAGCTCGAAGGAAGCAGGTGGGAGCCGCTGGTGCGCGATGGCGTAGAGCACTGTTTCGGTAAGGGTGTCGTCTTCGAAATCCTGGGCTGTGACGTTGAAGGACACGCAAAGATCGGTACCCATACCCGTATCGGCCAGCTCGTGCACGAGCGGCGGAAGGAGCTGCAGTGCCAGGTCTTTAATCAATCCGCTTCGTTCGGCGACCTGAATGAAGCTAGCCGGCGTCAGCACGGTGCCGTCGGGCCGCCGCCAGCGCGCCAATGCCTCTGCGCCGACGATTCGATTGGTAATCAATGAAGCTTTCGGCTGGTAGTACAGCGTGAATTCCTTGTTGGCGATGCCCTGGGCAATGTCGCCCTCTGTGAAGGTCGTCATCACGGCTCTCCCAATGTCAGCGTGTCTACATTTATCCGCTTAGTTCTCGAAATCGTTAAGTGGTCTTGGGAAAGGAGCCGAAGCGGGAGCGCTCCGTTGCCTGCAAGGACGGCCCGTTACGTCTACCGAAACAATGAATTTCGCGCTGGGCCGTTTCTTGAAGCGGTTCGATTTCCTAGAATGTCCCTTGTCAACTCATGACGCGCAATAACTCCCAACCCAACAAAAGGAAACATCATGAAAGCAGCAATTATCGTTCTGTCCGATCCGAAACACGGCGGCGAAGAGGCCCTCGGCCGTCTGTTCAATGCTTTGGCCGCGGCCTATGACTTCAAACAGCGCGGCACGGAAGTGGCTATCTATTTCCAGGGCACTGGTACGCGCTGGGCCGGCATCGTCGGTAACGCCGATCATCCGGTGCACGCGCTGTACAACGCCGTCGCAGATACCGTGGCTGGCGTGTCATGCGGCTGTGCGGACGTGTTTGGATCACGCGACGACGCCGTCAAGAATGGGTTCGACCTGATCACCGACAACAGCGTACCCGGCACCTCCGGACTGCCGAGCATCGCCCAGCTGTCCGAGCAGGGTTATACGATTTTCAGCTTCTGAAGCCGTGATCACGGTGCAGCCGGTTCACCGGCTGCGTTCTGGCTTATTTTTGGAAAGCTGATGGTGATGAAACAGTTTTTGAGCAAATTCCGGGGCGACGGCGCTGCCCTGCCGCCGCAGCCAAGCCTGCGTAATGTTTTGCTCGCGTGGCTCGGCGGCGTATTGGCCATCGGAACGGTAGCGGGGATGGCAGATGCGCTGTCAACCGTGCTGGTGCTGGGTTCATTTGGCGCATCCTGCGTACTGATCTTCGGCTTCCCCGACTCGCCGCTCTCGCAGCCGCGCAACGTCGTCTTCGGGCATCTGATCAGTTCAATGACCGGCCTCTGTTTCCTCGCACTGTTCGGCCCAAGCTGGTGGGCAGTAGCGCTGGCAGTTGGCACTGCGATCGCGCTGATGCTTGCGACGCGTACCGCACATGCGCCGGCCGGTTCCAATCCGGTCATCATATTCCTTGCTCAGCCTGGCTGGGACTTCATTCTGTTCCCCACCCTGAGCGGCGCACTGATTGTCATACTCGTCGCCCTGGTGTACAACAATGCGACCCGCGCCGCGCGCTACCCCAAATACTGGTGATGCTTCAGCCCGGATACGGAAGGCCATCGGCCATCGGCATCGGGACCGCCGCCCCAGGCCGCAAGCTTACCGCCAACCGGTGCTTGCTTTACCAGTCCACGCGGAAAGCATCCGGTTCCGAGATGTGCATCGGCCTGGCGCCCTTCAATCATTCGATCTTCGCGAGACGGGTTAGCTGCCCTGACTCATACTGGCTTCCTTTAGAAACGCGACGAATGCCCGCATTCCCGCCGGCAGGTGCCGGTGACTTGGATAGTACAGCTGCAGCCCTGACGCTTCTGGCGACCATTTCTCGAGCACCGGAAAATTCCCATGGGTACAGTGAACCGCTGGGCAAACGACTACGGATGCACTGGTGGCAATACAGATCGTCCGGCACCGCTCGTACACCGTTCTTTGAAAGATACTCGGGCGAACCCACGACAAGAAAGCGAACCGGTGGGCTGCACGGCACCGCGATCATGTCGAGAGGAACGTTCTCTGGCGCCCTGATGCCGGCATCGAATCCGTTTGCAACAATGTCTACCAGTCTGCCATCACTGACCAGATCCACCAGCATGTCTGGATAGCGGCGCAGAAATTAAAGTATGAGCGGCGCAAGAATCACCCTCGCTGCGCCCTCCGATGCGTTGATCCTGATCGTACCGGATGGCGTGGCGCGAAAAGAGTCGGCGTCCGCGATCGCTTCCGTAATCGTCTGTAGAGCGGGGCGCACGCGTGCCAGAAACTGTTCCCCAGCCTCGGACACGGCCACGCTGCGTGTCGTGCGGTTGAAAAGTCGTATGCCCATGCGTTGTTCCAGGCTCGATACAATGTAACTGAGCGCGGACGGTGAGACACCCAACGCGGCCGCTGCCTTGCGATAACTCCGGTGCTTCGCTGCGGGCTTCGGTCGGCGGCGGCAATACCAGCAATTGCCCGCGCCTGTTTGACGCGCGCCGCTGCTCCGGCCAGGTTTGCGTTGGCCCTGGTCGCCTGCTCGACCAGTTCAGCGAGCGCTGGGTCCTTGAATGCAAGCCACCATTGGCCGCGCGCTTGTTGTTCCGCGCTTTTCGCCTGCCGCCAGACTGTGCCGTCAGCAGCGGTATGCACGCTCCCCGGCGAGAACTGCGCTTTGAAGGCGTCGGGAATGGTGACGCTTGGCTGTTTGAATACGGGTGTGCCGCATGCTGTCAGGATCAGTGCCGCCAGCAGCGGGGCAACGCCCCTCGCGATAAGCTGTTTCATCTTAGTGACTCCGTTGATATCGGGCGGCCGCAGGCGCAGCTGCAGCGGCGGGTTTCTTCTCGAAGCGAACGGCGAAAGAACGTAGCAGCACGTAGAACAAGGGCGTCAGGAACAGGCCGAACAGCGTCACGCCGAGCATGCCTGAAAACACTGCCACCCCCATGGCGTGGCGCATTTTCGCGCCGGCGCCGGTGGAGAACACTAGTGGCAGGACGCCCATGATGAATGCAATTGAAGTCATCAGAATCGGGCGCAGGCGCAGGGGCGAAGCTTCAAGTGCAGCCTGTATGACCGTGCGTCCCTGGTGTTCCAGCTCGCGGGCGAATTCGACGATCAGGATCGCGTTCTTCGAGGCCAGCCCGACCAGCACAAACAGCGCGATTTGCGTGAAGATGTTGTTGTCACCGCCGCTCAGCTTGACCCCGATGAGCGCGCACAGGATCGATATCGGCACGATCAGGATCACGGCCAGCGGCAGGGTCCAGCTTTCGTACTGGGCGGCCAGCACCAGGAACACGAGCAGCACGCACAATGGGAGGATGTAGATCATGGTATTGCCGGAGAGAATGTCCTGATAGGTGAGGTCGGTCCACTCGTAGGCTATTCCCTTAGGCAGCGTCTCCTGAGCAATCTTTTCAAAGATCGCCTGTGCCTCGCTAGTGGATACGCCAGGAGCCGGACCGCCGTTCATGTCGGCCGACACATATGCGTTGTAGCGCTGTACCAGGTCTGGTCCGAAGCTATTCTTTACCTGCATCAACGACGACAGGGGGATCATCTCGTTCTTGTCGTTGCGCACCTTCAATTGCGCGATTTGTTCAGCCTGTGAACGGAAGGGCGCGTCAGCCTGGACCCGCACTTGCTAAGTGCGCCCGAACTGGTTGAAGTCATTTACATAAAGCGAGCCTAGATTGATTTGCAAGGTCTGGTTAATGGTCGGCAGCGGTACGCCCAATTGCTTGGCACGGGTCCTGTCGACGTCGGCGTACAGCTGCGGCACATTGATTTGATAGCTGGAGAAAACGCCGGCCAGGCGCGGGTCGGCTGCGGCCTTTGCCTGCATCGCTTGGGTGGCCTTGTGCAGTGCTTCATAACCCAGGTTGCCGCGGTCTTCCAGCATCATCTTGAAGCCGCCGATAGTACCCAGCCCATTAACTGGCGGTGGCGGAAACACCATCACGAAGGCATCCTGCACCACGCCCATGCGTTTGTTAATGTCGGCCGCAATCGCTTCGCCGGTCAGGCCCTCGCCGCGTTCGTCAAAGCCCTTGAGTTGCGCGAAGACGATGCCCGCATTTGCGGCAGACGTAAAGCCATTGATCGACAGACCGGGGAAGGAGACGGGAGAGCGTCGTCGGTGTCGTGCTATGGCCTGGCGTGATCGAGCAGGCGTTTCGCACGATTGCAGCGCGTGTTTCCCTGATGGGGACTGACAAGGCCACGCTGGTCGGCCTACTCGCCGAGACACCGCCGGCGCAGATAATCGCCAGCTTGCCGGACCCTGTTCGGCAGGCCATGCTCGCTTACCTGGGACACTCGTTCAACCGACGGCTTGGCTTACCGGTCAAGTTTTCGAGGGCTAGCGACGTGCAGCCATCCTGTGCATGAAGCCTAAGCGTGGGTGCTTTCTAGGCTGTAAGACCGGGAAAGCGTCCGGCAATCCAGTCAATGAACACCCTGAGACGGTTGCTCAAGTGGCGATTCGGTGGATACACGACATAAAAAGGATAGGGGGCTGGCTGCCAATCATCGAGTATCGGCACCAGCGCTCCAGACGCGATGTGTGCCTGGGCAGTGTAAGCGAATGCCTGGATCACGCCTAGCCCGGCCAGACCCGCCGCAATATGTGCATTGCTTTCGTTGACGCCGATCGCGCGGGTCCCGGAAATTTCAACTTCGCGCCCCGCCTGAACGAATTTCATGGGTACGGCCCGATTCGTCCGCGACGATAGGTAACTGACGATCAGGTGACCGTTTTCCAGTTCGTGGGGCGCGCCCGGCACGCCATGCCGCGCCAGGTACCCAGGTGTTGCGCAGGTGACCCAAGGGGCTGCACCGATCTGGCGTCCGATCAGCGACATTTCAGTCAATGCACCACCACGAATAACGCAGTCGACGTTGTCACCCACGAGATCGATGATCCGGTCGCTCACGCCCAGGTCGATGCGTATGTCTGGGTACAGCTCGAGAAACTCCGGCAGGGCAGGGATGATGACCAGATTCGCGAGCGACGACCCCATGTCGATGCGTAGCTGCCCGCGCGGGCGCCCTTGCGCGGCACCGATGCTGCCATCGATATCCTCGAGTTCCTTGAGCATGCGACCGGTCCTCTCGTAATAGGCTGCCCCCTCGGGAGTCACCGATACGCGTCGCGTCGTTCTTTGCAGGAGCTTCACGCCAAGATGGGCCTCGAGTCCCTGTACCAACTTGCTAAGGGTAGCGTTTGGCATATTCATCGAATCTGCGGCCTTGGTGAACGTCCCTGCCTCAACAACGCGTGCAAACGCACGTATCGCCAGTAGTTGATCCATCGCGCTCCAATTATTCACATGCCGAAAAAACCCTGGGAATTGTCCCATTTATTTGACGAGTCGCCTAGGGCTTCGTTTCCGCCGGCTCCATGCGATCCTTGCCCCGCGGGGCGCGGCAGCAGGCTGTGAATTCAGGGCGGGGTGAGGGACCTTCGAGCCAAGCCCGGAAGCCAGAGCACGAGCCCGGCAAGACCGAACGCCAGTTGGCCGAGCGCCAGATACAGCAGCGAGTGCTGGAGCGCGGGCGCGGCGACCGCGGTGACGATTGCGGTAAGCATGACCATCGAGAAGCTCTGCATTGACGCGACTACTCCCCGTACGTCGGGAAACAGGTCGAGCACCCTCAGCGTGAGTCCTGGAGCGGCGAGCGACATCCCGAATGCATAGAAGAAGATCGGCACCACCGACCAGGGCAGGGCGGGTGGAAGGACGGCATGATACAGCACGTTGGCGCCGGCGCCGGCCAGCATCACGGCAAAGCCGATACCGATTTGTCTCTGCAGGCCGAGCTTGCCGGCAAGCCGGTCGGCCACCAGAGAACCCAGGAAAATCCCGCCAACCATCGGCACGAAGTGCCAGCCAAACTGGTTCGGCGACAATCCCAGGTGGTCGCCCAGGACGACTGGCGCCGCCGCGACCGTCAGGAACAGACCCGCAAAGTTGACGGCGATCGCACCGGCCCCGCGCTGAAAGCCGACGGATCGAAATACCTTGGCATAGTTGTGAAACAGCTTGGCCGGCGCAAGCGACTGGCGGTCTCGCGGGGCCAGCGTCTCCGGCAGGCGGCGCACACAGAACCACAACAAGGCCACTGTATAGATCGCCAAAGCGTAGAAGATCGCCCGCCATTCGAATGCGGTGACGACCCAGCCGCCAAGGATCGGTGCGAAGGCGGGAGAAATCGCGAATATCATGCTGACCATCGACAGCATGCGGGCCGCCGCTGCACCTTCGTACAGGTCGCGAATGATGGCGCGCCCGATCACCGTTCCTGCACCGGCAGCGATGCCTTGCAGCATGCGGAAGCCGGACAGCGCCCTGATGTCCGGCGCCATTGCGCAGCCGAGTGAGGCGACCGCGAACAGCATCAGTGAAACAATGACCACCCTGCGCCGGCCGAACGCGTCCGATAGTGCACCATGCCACAGGCTCAGCACGGCATACGAGAACAGGTAGGCGGTCAGCGTATACTGCACCTGTGCCGGGCCGACCTGCATGGAATGGGCAATGCTGGCAAAGGCAGGCAGGTAGAAATCCACCGATAGCGGTCCGAGCAGGGCCAGGCCTCCCAGCAGCAGCGCGATGGTGCGCTCGCGCGCCTGCCTGGTGATTGCGGAGTACACAATCTTGCCTTGTGATCCCACCCTATACCTGGGCCGTCCCGCCGTCGACGAACAGCTCGATACCGTTGATGAAACTGCTGCTGTCCGACGCGAGGAAGGTCGCCGCTTTGGCAAGCTCATGTGGTTTTCCCAGGCGCCCCATCGGCACCTGCGTGGCGAGCTGCGCGAGCAGCCCTTCCTGATGTTCAGGTGGTACCAGGCCCGCGAGGCCCGGGGTATGGATCATCCCAGGGCTGATGACGTTGACGCGGATGTTGCGTGGTTTGAGGTCGAGCAGCCAGCTACGCGCGAAATTGCGCACCGCTGCCTTGCTCGCACTGTAGACGCTGAAATTTTCCGTGCCCATGACCGACGTCGTGGAAGAGGTGAGGATGATCGACGAGCCATCTTTCAGCAGCGGCAGTGCTTTCTGTACCGTGAACAGCAGGCCTTTGACGTTTGCATTGAAAATGCCGTCAAAGTGTTCTTCAGTAACGCTTGCCAGAGGCATCATGTTGCCGCCGCCGGCATTCGCAAACAGGATATCGAGGTGACCGGCCCGGTCCTTGATGACGGAATAGATGCGGTCCAGGTCCTCCATGTTCGCAACATCGCCGCGGATGCCGACAGCATTCCCGCCGATTTCCGCTACCGCCGCGTCGAGCTCGGCCTGCCGGCGCCCGGTAATAAAGACAGTTGCGCCCTCTGCAGTAAAATCTTTGGCCGATGCCAGTCCGATGCCCGTGGTCCCGCCAGTGATCAGGGCCACCTTGCCTTCAAGCTGCTTATTCATCGTCTCATCCCTTGTGAACCCGGAGCTGGATTGCCCAGGTAGTGCTACTAAGGAACTCACTGTACCCCCGCGGAATTGCCTGATAAAGGGGCAAAACGCGAAGGGTCAATTTCCTGCCGTGAATAATCCGAGCTGACGGCCGCAAACCGACTTTCCGTCAAACCACCGGCGGCGGCGAACGGACAGGACGTCGTGCAAGCAAGTGCGAAAGCCGTCCGAGTCCCGATGCAAGTCGTCGACGGTCAGCCATGCTGCCCAGCGAGATGCGGATCGCGTTGGGCAGCGGGTGGACGGTACTGAAACTGTCGGCAGGTGTCACCGCCACGCCCTCGGCACTGGCCGCCTGAGCCAGGTCGGCAGGGGACCAATAGGTGGGCAGAGGCAGCCAGATATGCAGCTTCCCGCCGTCGTTGTCCCGCCCGCCGCCTAGAATGTCGGTCGCCAGATGGTGGCGTGCCTGCGTTTCCTTCCTAACTCCATCGAGGAGCCTGGCTGCCGAGCCGTCGAAGATCCATTGGGTAGCCAGTGCCGCGGTCAAGGGCGCCGCCATGAGTGCGAACGCGCGCAGCGCGCTCAGGAATTTGTCTCGCTCCGCGCTGTCGGGCAGCACGACGAAAGCGATTCTCAGTCCCGGGGTCAGGCATTTCGACAGGGTGGAGATGTAATAGGCGTGGTGGGGCGCAAAGTGTGTTAGCGGCGCTGGGGCACCCTTCAGGAACAGCCAGTACGGATCGTCCTCGATAATCCGGATGCCTAGCCTTGCCGCCACGGCCGCGATGTCCCTGCGGCGTGCTTCCGGCATGGTGAGGCCGGTCGGGTTCTGCAGGGTCGGGTTGAGGTAGATCAAACGCGCGCCACTCGCCTGTGCGGTCCGCTCGAGTGCATCGGGAAGCATTCCTTGTTGGTCCGTTTCCACTGCCAGCAGCTGCCGCCCGAACTGTACAGCCGAGGCGCGTAAACCGGGGTACACCATCGGTTCGGTGAGAACGGCGTCGCCCGGTTCCGACAGGGCCAGCAACAATGCAGCGAGCGCCGCCTGTGCTCCCGGGCATACCACGACGCTTGCCGGATCGACGCGTCCGAGCATCGGCGCGATCCAGTGGGCGCCTGCAGATCGATCCGCCGCACTTCCACCGCCCAGGTGATAAGTCATCAGGAGCTCATTGTCCGCACGCAGGAGGACCTGTGACAAGCCCTGCTTGAGCAGGTCGTCGAAGTCGACGCCGGCTGGGGGTGGCGGGATATTCATGCTCAAGTCGAGCACGGGCACCAGTTCGACCTTGGGAGCCGCGACATAGGTACCGCGAGCCCCGCGCCCTTCCAGCAAATGGCGGCGTCGCGCTTCGTCGTAGGCACGGGTGACAGTCGTCAGGTCCAGGTCGAGTTGCGCCGCGAGCTGGCGCTGCGTGGGCAGGCGGTCGCCGGCTTTCAGTGATCCGTCCGCCAGTGCGGCTTGCAGGGCATCCGCAATCTGCAGAAAACGCGGTCCGCCATGCACCGACAATCGCGGCGACCAGATTGGCGAATCGTCGTTGTCTTGCATGGATTTCAACTGGGACATTTTGTCTCGATGTATGGAAATTGCTTTTAAGTAGAATGATTTCCGCTGCGTTTTCGATGCTTTCAACGACAGAAATGAAGCGCCGGACGCAGACTTTTGAGGTAGTACTCTTATCAACGGATAGTGTCAAGTCATCGCTTGGAAAGCCGCTAATGATCGAATGGTTCCCTCTCGTCGCTGGTTCGTTCAAGGTTGTCGCCTTAGGCATCGGCATGTTTTTTGCCATCAAGTGGCATTACGATCAAGGGAAGAAGCATGCGGTGAAAGCGCAGGAAAGGCGTGCAGTGCTTATCGCGGCCGGCAAGGTAGTCGCGGTTTTCGTACCGGCCCTGCTTGGTCTGGTGCTCATCACCTTCGTCCTGGCCAGAAAGCTCGGTTTGGACTTGACCTTACCATGATGGCAAATTACTGCTAGACGTGACTTCGCGTCTCGACAGGCAAGGAGCATATGAATGAACAAAAAACGGTCTTTTCCTGCAACCCTGAAAGCGATTGGCTGGGGCTTCGTCGGCCTGCGCCGAAAGAAGGACTTCGATGTCGATGCCGACGGGGCGTTCAATCCACTGTTCGTCCTGCTCGCAGCATTCATCGGACTCGCCATCTTTATCAGCATCCTGATGTTTGCCGTGCAGATTGCGATCTCGTGAGCCACGCGGAGGCCTGGAACTTGAACGGATCAGTATGCTGAACCACATCGAGGATGCGCTGGGCGCCTGGCTGGACTCACATGCGGATGCACTCGACAGCGACAATACGCATGCGGACCAGTTGCTTGCGACGCTCGCGGCAAGCAGGCTGTTCAGAGTTGCGGTCCCTGTTGCGCAGGGTGGCACAGGCGGTGCGGACAGTGCCGCCGTTGCGCTTGCAGCGGCGCTCGCCGAACGTTCCCTGGCAGCGGCATTCGTATTCTGGGCCCAGCGCGCGATGATCGAATGCCTGTTGCGCAGCCCGAACCATGAGCTGGTCCGGGAGCTGCTGCCGCGGCTTTTGGATGGGGCCGTCGCCGGCGCCCCAGGCTTGTCGAATGCGATTCGCTCATCGAGCGGGCTCGACCAGCTTAATGCGCATTGCAGACCGACCGCCGAAGGCAGCGTTCTGAACGGAGCCGTTCCATGGGCATCGAACCTTCGGCGAAGTGGGTTTGTTGCGGCTGTCGCCGCCCTCGATACTACGGGCGTGGGGGCGGCGATCTTCGCCGTGCCTCATGATGCCGCAGGCGTTTGGCGGGGAAACGACCACGACTTACTGGGACTGCGCGCAAGCAATACCGCAGCATTGCGCTTCGAGGACGTCCTGTTGACAGAGCATTGGCTGTTACATCCGCACGCAAAAGTGTTGTTACCTGCACTGCGACCGATGATGCTGGCACTCCAGTGCGGACTCGGCCTCGGTCTCTCTCGGGCCAGCCTCGCAGCCGCGCGCAGGCACACGCCCGGCCGCTCGGTCCTCGCTGTCGAAATATATGCGCTCCAGGATACGGTGGAACAATTCTGGCGCACCCTGTCAGCGGCGCTAGACTCAGGTCGACTCGAGGCGAATCCTGCGGCGCTGTTTGAGCTGCGCCTCAACATGGTCGGGCTTGCGACATCGGCGGTGCAGCTCGAGCTCCAGGCGCTCGGTGCCCGGGCCTACCAGCGCAGCGCCAACAGTGGTTTCGCGCGTCGCATGCGTGAAGCCGCCTTCCTGCCGATTCTCACCCCCAGCCTGGTGCAGTTAAAGACCGAGATCGCCAGGGCGGGGCCGGCCTGAGTTCCGCCCTTGCCCGGCAATTCGAGCATTCAATCACGTACATTTTATCGAGGAGTCGTCGACATGAAGATTGTATTGTCACGCCGTACCTTCCTTGGGGCCAGCGCCGCGCTGGGCTTGCTGGGCTTTGCAGGATGTGCAAAGGACGCTATGGTGCGGTTTTACGGAACCGACGTCTCTGGCGCCACATACGGACGCCACTTTCGGCTGACCGACCCGGAGGGGAGGGAACGCACGCTGGCGGATTTCGAGGGCAAGGCAGTCATGCTTTTCTTCGGATTCACGCAGTGCCCTGACGTGTGTCCAACCGCGCTGGCACGCGCCGCCGAGATCAAGCGCTTGCTCGGTAAGGACGGGGGGCGGCTCCAGGTCCTGTTCGTCACCGTCGATCCGGAGCGCGATACGCCCAACGTCTTGAAAGCCTATACATCAGCCTTCGATCCCAGCTTCCTGGCCTTGTATGATGACCTTGCCGGCCTGGCAGAGGTAGCCCAGGAGTTCAATCTCGTCTACAAGAAAGTCCCTACAGCTGCGTCCTACAGCATGGACCACACATCGGTTAGCTATGTGTACGACCCGCGGGGCAAGCTAAGGCTTAAGTTCACTCACGCACAGAGCGCTGAAGCATGCGCAGCGGACCTGCGCAATATTCTGCGCTCGAGCTAAACAAAACAACAAAATAACATCACAATGAAATACGTCGTTCACCTGGCACTCGCCACCGCCTTTCTCCTGGATGGGAGCGCGCAAGGCCAGACCACGGTCGCCAATGCGTGGGTACGCGCAACCGTGCCGTATCAGAAGGCGACGGGCGCCTTCATGCAGCTGCGGTCCGCCAGTGGCAGCGCATTAGTCCACGTGGAGTCGCCCCTGACGCCCGATGTCGAGATCCACGAGATGGCAATGCAGGGAGACGTCATGCGGATGCGTCAGGTACCTGCCATCCGCCTGCCAGCCGGCGGGACGGTCGAGCTCAAGCCGGGCAGCTACCACGTTATGCTGCTGAACTTGCGCCAGCAGGTCAGGGCAGGAGACAGCGTACCACTGAGATTGGTGTTCGAAGGCCCGAACCGACGCAGGGAAACGGTCGAGATCCGGGCGGCAGTCCGTCCCCTCAATTCGGAGGCGATACCAGCCGCCTCCGGCGGATTGCCGAAATGAGCGTCTGCGGCCCAGTTCGGGCACTGGCGGTGCACGGACCGGGGATCCGGACTCAGGTGGAATCGCGCTCGCTGCGGCGGAGGAACAGCGGCGCCGGGTCGGCCGCGCTGCCCTGAATGGCGCTGTGCCATAGGCTGCGAAACTTGCTGGGTTCTGCCGCAACGATTTTCGACATTATAGGAGTAATGTCTTGCACTCAAAAAATGCCTACTTGGCAGACCCGCCTAGAGTAGAACGAGCTCCTTGCGCTCCGGTTCCTTGCCTACTGCAGGCCGTTTCAGACGCCCCATCGCAGCCGAATTGTGTATGCTTCAAAGAGCTCCGCGCCATTCTGCGCATGGCAGTTCTGAAAGAATCTATCGGCGAGAGGCGCATAAGGAGGTTTTCATGCAAGCGATTGATTTTATTGATGAGATACGGCCTGCAAAGCCGGGGAGACAGGTTCGATTCCTGTCCTCGCCTCCATTTTTACGGCCTCCTCCGAGGCTCGCGACAACACTCCGGCCTCGCGCTGTCAAGCGCCGAAAAAACCCGCCACGCAGGCGGGTTTTTCGTTTTGAACCTTACTGTTTCCGGTAGCGGCGAAGACTGCCGAGGCCAAGTGCACCAAGCGCGATCAGGGCCAGGCTTCCCGGCTCAGGTACGCCGTTAGGTTCGATGAACCTTGGGACCAGACGCCCGACATTGGAATACTGGGCTGGATTGAGATCCAGGTTGGCAGCCAGCAGGGGATCCACCGTCGCTTCGGTAGCCGAGCCGGCGTGGGTCCCCGAACTGGGATAGAAGCGGCAAGCTGGCGCGCAGAAATACACGGAACTGCTGTACACCGCGGAGTACGTGAATCCTCCTTGGCTGCTGCGCGAGAAATCGATGCGGAAGTCGGTGAACTGGTCGCCGCCGAAGGTGCTGCTCAGGCTGAAGTTGGTCGGCCCGTCATCGCGGAAATAGGTGGTCGCGCCGGTCAGTCGCGTCTCTCCCTCGCCACGCTGTTCGGCGGTCAAGGGCAGGTAGAACGCATTCGCCGTCGGCAGTCCGGCGAGTTCGACAGTGAGCCTGAAGTAGGCGACGGACTGGTCTTCCTCGCGCTGGACGACGTATCCGGAAACGGGACCACCGAGGTTGTACTGTATGTAGCCGGCAAACGCATCGAACGACACCAGGGAAGCGATAGCTGCGGCCAGGAGATGTTTGATCATGGATTTGTGCAGGTCAGGTTGGTAGTGCTTCAACTTCGATAGCAATCGCCGTGCCATCCAGTGATTACCTTATGCATTCAAGCACTTGACGTCCAGTTCCTCTCCCATCGGGGCCAGTTTGTCAAATTCCCCGACAGCCAGCCGCCGCTAGTTGAGCGGCGCCACCGCGACCTTGACCGACTTGTAGAAGACGCTGCTCCTGGCCTCGAAGCCGGAGTCGATGCCGAAGAAGACCCAGATAGTGCCGTCCTTGTCGCTTCGGACCACCAGCGGGGCGCTACTTGTCAGGGTCTTGGACTGGTACACCTGGGGCCCGCAATCGGCGACCGCGTTGGCCACGTTGCCCAGCACCTGGGAGGCCGGTCCGGGTGTGGCCTGGTTGCCGCGATCGATGTTGAGCACGTACTCGCCGCCGCTCAGCACGGTCTTCGGCTCCACCGGCGCCGCTCCTGCCACCACGTACACGCTCTCGCCGGGCGCGCCACCGACCCCGAAGCAACCCGCCGACTGGTTGGTCGCGATCTCGATCTCGAAGCTGAGCTTGTATTGGGTGGACGGCGCATAGCCGCCGAATCGCTTCTTGCTGTAGATGAACAGGTCGTCGCTGCGGTTGGTGCCGCCCGTGAAATACGCCGTTCCCGCCAGGGGAGCGGGCAGGGCGCGCAGCTCCCAGGCGACGTCGCCGGGGGCCGTGTCCTCGTGGTAGTCGGCGTAGCCGCCTTGCCAGCCGTCGAGGCCTTGCGCAAAGACCGTGGCGACCTGCGCCGGCGCCTGCGCCAGGTCGGCGCCGCCGCAGGCGGCCAGGATCGACGCGGACGCCATGGCGCCGCACAACAGGAGGAGTCTAGGGGTCATCGATTACTTGCCGAGCGTTGGGAGGGCTCAAGCGTAATCGAGGCGCCGGCCGGCAAATAGCGGGCATTTGTCGGCAATGTGTATGCAATGTTCTCCACCGCCGCATCTTGCGCCGGCGGCGCGCATGCCTACCCGGTGCTAGATATGCCGCTCCTTCGCATGCTTGTCGCACTCGGCGGCGCAGCGCTCGCAGGCGGCCTGGCAGTCGGCGCAGGTCTGGTGCATGGCGGCGTGCTCGGCGCACTTGGCGGCGCAGGCGCGGCAGATGTGGGCGCACAGGGCGCAGAAGTCGCCGTGGTGGTGCGAGCCGCGCGCCAGCACGTTCAGGGTCGCGGTGCAGATGTCGGCGCAGTCGAGGCTGATCAGGGCGCAGTCGTTCCTGCCCTCGCGTATGTCGGCGGCCGCGCAGGCCTGGCAGGCGCGCAGCGCGATCTCGCAGGCTTCGATGGCTGCCTGGATGTTGGCTTGTTCCGATCCGCCCATGGCAGGTCTCCTTGTTGGGTTGATAAGACACAGATCCTAGCCCAATGGTTTCTTGCCGAGCGTCCGATACCATCGTGCAATCACTCGCGGCCCAACGCTGGAAGCCATGCATGGTGAAATCCAGGCCGTTTTCCCCGGGCGGAGCAAGGCGCGGCATAATACGCTTCCCTGTTTGCCTGCCGCCTCCCATGAAGCTCCATTATCCGCGCCTGCCGCTCCCCCTGTTCCCCGCCCTGTTCGCGCTGTTGATGCTGGCCCTGTCCTGCATGCCGAAGGCGGCGCAGGCGCACGATCATTCCTACGGCACCCACGGCATGGCGCTGTTCGGCGACCGCGACGGGCTCTACCTGTCGCACCTGCCGCTGTTTCGCGCGCCGCACGGCCACCAGGTCGTGCTGAAGGTGCGCCTGGCCGATGCCCAGCTCGACCGCGCCCTGCGCGCGCAGCTCGACGGCAAGACCGATTTGTGGACCATCGAGCCGGAACGCTTCGAGCTATCGCGCCTGGACCCGCAGGCCGCGTCCCCGCTGCGCGCCTTCGGTGCCGACGTATTCAGCGGCCATTTCGAGCGCGACGGCAAGCGCGCCTACGCCAACGCCCGGTTCGTCGTCGACCGCGTGCTGGTCTACCGCCAGCTCGATGCCGCCATGCGCAGCCGCGTTGACGCGCGCTACCTCCCGGTCGGCAGCTTCCTGGTCAAGGAAATCGACAGCCGCCCCGACTACGACCACATCGTCGCGCTGGCCGCGCCCGCTCCGCAGGCGCTCGTCATCCCCAAGGCAGGCCTGGACAACCCGGAAGCGGCGCTCAAGGCGCTGGCGGCCGTGCGCGGCACCGTCTATTTCGAGACCGGCGACCTGCGCTGAGCGCCGGGCGGCGCGCTACCGGTGCAGCACCCGGAACATCGCATCGCGCATGCGGTAGCACTTGGCGTCGCGGCTCCAGTAGCGCCGGCCCGCGGGTGACTCCATGAAGGCCAGGCGCCGCGCCGGCCGGTCCTTGCCGACCGCGCTCTTGGAGACGATGTAGCGGATCGCCCCATCCGGACCGATGATCACGGTCGCGCCCCCGAACAGCGCATAGGCCGGCGTGCCGCCCCGCGCCGGCACGATGCAGCGCTGGGTGATTTCCGCCACCAGGTCGAACACGATCTCGCGGTCCGGCCCGATCCTGCGCGAAGCCCGGATCGAGGCCACCTGCGGCAGTTCCGCGCCGGCGCCTTCCAGTGCGGGCGCGCCCTCGCAGGTCAGGCCGAATTCCTGCAAATGCTCCGGGCGGGTGGCGAATTCGCCGAGCAGGGCGGCCTGCCTTTCGAGTTCGTCGGCGCCGGCCGGGCAGGCCGGGTCCTGGCCGAAGCGCAGGTGGGCGAAGTCGAGCCCGGCGATGGGCTGGAGCGCCAGCCGCGGCGCGCGCCACAGCAGGGCGTGCTCGGACAGGGTCCCGACCTCCTGCGGATAGATGCCGCGCTTCATGAAGGCGTCGACCAGCGCTTCGCGGTAGGCCCAGGGATCGGTCGGCACCAGGTCGTGGTCGGCCGTGACCAGCGCGCGCAGGTATTCGCCGAGGTGGATGTCGACCGGGGGGCAGTAGTCGATGGCGCGGATGACCAGGGCCTGGAACTGGCGCGCCAGGTCGGTGGCCTCGCCGGCCAGGAGCTCGGCCAGGTCGTGCGCCAGCTCGCCCGGCGGCAGGATGCCGCTGCCGTTGCTGGCCAGGCGCCGCAGGCGCGCGGTCTTGCGCCGGAACACGGTGAGGTAGGCTTCGAACACCGCGCCGGCCAGCACGCTGCCGATCTCGTGGGCTCCGGCGTCGGCGTCATAGACCCGCGCGTTCATGAGGTCGCGCACATGCCGGCTGCCGCTGGCCAGCCCGAGCTGGTGGCCCAGCACGCCCAGCAGGCTGGACGCGTCGAGCATCCCGTGCGACTTGCGTATTGCAACGGCCACCACCTCCTTGTAGCGCAAGCGCTGGAAGAGCGTGACCAGGTCGCAGAAGCCTTCGTGGAAGCCCGCCACGTCGGGGCCGGTGGGGATGCTGAAATTTGCCCGCAGGCCGTCCAGCAGCGCATGGGTGATTTCGTGCGCCACCACGTCGTGCGAGAGACAGGCGAATACCGTCTCGCCGGGCAGGGCGCGCGCCGAGCGTGTGGCGGCGGGCATCGGAACATAGCCGAAGCTGATGCAGCCTTCGCGCTTGTCGTAGTAGGCGTTGGCGTCGCGGAAGGCGAAGGGCCGCAGGTAGAGCAGGTGGTCGTCGCCGCGCGGCTGGAAGCCCCAGGACAGCTGGCGCCCGAGCGCATCGCGAAAGCTTGCGCACACGCTGCTGGACACGGCGTACACCATCTGCTCGTGAAAACGCGGGTCGGCGGGCGAGGGGTCGTAGCCGTCCTTGAGCAGCACGTGCACGTCGTCGAGGTCGGCCTTCTTGTACGCGACCGACTGGGCGTAGTCGTAGCCGTCGACCTTGAACAGGCGTCCCTGGGGGCCGGGCGCGAGCGGCTCGTAGGGCACTTCGACGCAGGCGACCGATCCTTCCAGGCGCGAGGCGGTCGGGTCCAGCGTGAGCACGCGCAGCAGCCGGCAGGGCGGGTCGCCTGGGCGCCGCCGGTAGGCCGCCGGGATCGGGCGGGTCACCGACGGCGCGATGCGGTAGCGCTGCCCGGTCGAGGTCATGGCGCTCAGCCTGTCAGTGGGGCGGCCCGTATTGCTGGAGCAGCTGCTGCATGCCCTGGATCAGGAGCTGGGCTTCGCCGCTCCAGGCCGGCCGGGTTGCTGTCGCCGCGGCGTGCGCCTGCAGGGGCGCGAGCAGGCCCAGCGCCTTGGATTCTTCGCTGCTGTAGAGCCGCGGCTGCTGGCGCGGCGACGGTCCGAATTCCTGGGTGACCAGGCGGGCGAAGTCGGCGTTGCTGATGCTGGCCAGGCTGCCCCCCATGCGCCCCAGTACCCCGGTTGCGCGCACGGTGAACTCGCCCTGGCCGCGGCTTTCCCAGGCCTTTTCGCTCGACAGGCAGGCCGCGAACAGGACTTCGCGCATGCGCGCCGCTCCGCGCGGGAGGCTGCGGCCCTGGGGCGCTCCGGCGCGGTAGCGGCGGTGGGCATTCTGCAGCTCCGGCCCGGCGACGACGAAACGCGCGCGGTCGCCGGGATCGTGGGCCGTATTGCTGGGGTTCTTGCCGACCCCGAAGCGCGAGGACGTGCCGGAGTGGCAGCAATCCATGAACAAGGTCAGGTTGACCCCTTCGGGCAGCAGGTCGACGATGCGGCCGATGTCGTCGTCCAGGATCAGGGCGCCGGTCTCGTAGTCGACCGGGCAGATCGCTTCGTCGTCGGCCGGCGTGTCGCCGCCGCCCTCGTCGCCGCCAAGATCCGTGACCGTGGTGCCGTGCCCGGCGTACTGGAACACGATGACGTCGCCCGGCCGGCTGGCCTGCACCAGTTGCCGCAGGTGCTCCAGGATCGCATCGTGGGTGGCGTGCTCGTTGAGCAGGGTGGCGATGTCCTCGAAGCCGAGCCGGCCCAGGGTGCGGCTCCATGCGTCGACATCGGCCAGGCAGCCGGTAAGCGGATAGGTTGGGTAGCGGTTGATCCCCACGCACAGGGCGCGCCGGCGCCCGCCGCCGATGGCGGGCGTGTGCAATACGCCGCCGGGAGGGTAGTAGCCGGCGCCCCCGTTGCCGTTGCCGCCATTGCCTTGCGTGCGTCCGGCCACGCCATACCCGCCCATGAAGCCGCCCGTGGCAAGCGGGGCCGGGGCGGGGCGCAGCAGGATGTCGGTCGGCAGCGCGACCTCGGCGTTCCAGGCGTCCAGGTCGCGGCTGCCATCGGCGCCGGGGCGGTATTCGACGATGCGGTCGGCATCCGAGCGCGCCAGGATGCGGCGCGCGATGCTGCCCATGGTGGCCGGGTCGTCGTCGAAGCCGCCGTGGGTGCTGGAACGCGAGGCGCTGCGGCCCTGCTGCGCCGCGGTTTGCGACCAGACCACGTCGGCCAGCGCCGGCTTGCCGTCCAGGCCGAACAGGTTGATGAGCTCGCGGTCCGCGCGCAGGTTTTCTTCCAGTCCCAGCAAGGGGGTGCGGCGCTGGGGCTCGAGCGCATGGTGGATCAGGTAGAGCAGCGACTTGCGGTAGACCCCGGCGCAGTTGTCATCGAGCTCGTAATCCTTGCGCATCGTGTACACCGTCAGCTGTTCGATCCCCGGCTTGCCGGGTCCGACGAAGCGCGCCAGCGTGGCCTTGAACAAATCGGTGCGGATCGCCGGCGCCATCAGGTGCACCGACTGGAAGGGACCGGCGCCGAACTGCAGCACGCGCGGGATGAAATAGGCCTGGAAGATGGCCCCGGCGCTGTGGCCGACGGCATGCAGCTCGACGCCTTCGCGGTGCAGCTGGCAGAAGTCGCGCAGCTTCTGCGCGACATAGCAGGCGCCGCCCTGGAAGCGGCCGTCGCCATCTTCGCCATTGCCGACGACGTCCAGGGCCGAGGCGCGCTGCGCACTGAGCTTCATCGCGCCCCAGACGTGCTGGCCCTGCAGGGCGCGGACGGCTTCCTCGATCAAAGGATCGGTGAGCAGGTCGAACACGTCGCGCGGCACGCCGCGGGTGGCGCCGTCGCGCACCCGCCGCAGCAGCTGGCCGATGGTCTCGAAGGCGCCGGTCTCCCAGACGAAGTACAGCGGGTAGATATTGTTGGCCATCCACCAGTCCACGCTCTTCTGGGCGATCGCCAGGCCGGCCGCCTCGTTGACCAGGCCGCCGTGGGCCTGCACCACGATCCGCAAGGGCAGTTCGAGCGCCTGGGCGCGCCGCAGCGCCGCTTCCAGGTGCTCGCCGAAGATCGCATCGACATCGCCCTTCGAGGTCTTGTACTCGCCCTCGTCGGACAGTTCGCCCATCGTCAGGTTGACCAGGTGGGGGCGCAGGGCCGCCAGCCGGGCCGGGGTGGGGCCGGCCCGGCGCGCGGCGCCGAGCTCGATGGCGCGGCCGGCGGGCGGGGCGTCGGCCTCGACCGCCCCCCGCGTGTGGGCGCAGGCCTCGGCGTCCTCGGGATCGCGCTGGGTTGCGGACACCCGGCCGAGGTCCTCGACCGCCTCGTCGATGGTGCGGGCGTCCGGGTCCTCGATCGCCTCGTCGGCGAAGATGGCGCTGCGGCCGCGCGGCGCCCCTTGGTCCGGCTGCTCGTGCAGCCGCTGCACCTCGGCCAGGATCTCGCGGTAGTCGATGCTGCTGCCGGGGCAGGATTTACCGGACATCATGTTATGGAACATCAGGCTGCCAGGGGCCAGGCCGAAACGCTTCTGCACCAGGGCGATCACCTTGATGGCGGCGTCGCGCTGCGGATCCTGGAAGGGATCGCATCCCTTGTCGAAGTCGCCGATCATCTCGAACATGAAGGGACCGGCCTGGCTGTCGCCGTTCTGCCCGGTGGCGCTGGCCGGCGCGGCGTTCCAGTTGCGGCCCAGCCAGATGAAGCCTTGCGGGTCGATCGTGATGTGCTGGGCGATGTCCGACCATTTGTTGCGCTGGGTATGGTGGGTCCACATCGAGACGATCGACTCGTGCCCGCGGAACTGGCGGTGGTTCGGGCGCCAGGTGTGGTGCATGTGGACGGCGTTGATCTTGCGGGTGAAGGGAAAGCGCTGGAGCAGGGCGGCGAACTGGTCGAGCGTGAGCCGCTTGAATGGGGCGGGCATGGGGTCCTCCGTGGTCTGGCACCGGCCGCGACCCCGGCCGTTGGGAATCGTCGTTGCAGGCGGCCCCGGGGAACGGCAACAAACGGGGGCTCTACCGTATTTCTATGCACGATGGGTTGATTCTGCTCCAAGCCATAATAAAAAAACACCGTGATTTATTAGGTGATTTAAAAACAACGGCGGGAAAGTTCAGGTGCAAAGGGGAGATTGACTTTGTCGCCATCGTGACGGCCCAAGCTGTGTGAGGAAATAAGCCTAGCTGCGCCGCTGCTCGCCTGCGAAAAACGCCGAGGGCGTGGTCCCGAAGGTCTTCCTGAACATCGCCGTGAAGGCCGACTGGCTGGCGTAGCCCAGCTGCTGCGCCACCTGCCACAGGGGCAGGCCGCGCGCGATCAGGGATGCGCCGTGCGCGAGCCGCACCTGCTGGCGCCACTGCCCGAAGCTCATGCCCAGTTCGCGCTCGAACAGGCGCGCCAGCGTGCGCTCGGATGCGCCGGCCAACCTGGCCCAGTCGCCCAGGGTCTGGGTGTCGCCGGGCGTGTCGATCAGGGCCTGGCACAAACCCCGCAGCCGCTTGTCGCGCGGCAGCGGCACCCGGATCGGGCGGGTCGGCGCACGCGCCAGTTCGTCCAGGATCAGCTCCCCGACCAGGGCGGCGCGCTGCGGCGGCAAGTCCTCGCCGCCGGCCACCATCACCGCGAGCAGTTCGCGCAGCAGGCTGCTCACTTCGACCACGCGGCAGGTCTCGCCCGGAAACAGGGCGCGCGAGGCGTGGATGCGCAGGGGACTGAGGCAGGCCGCCTCGAGCAGCGTGACCTCGTGCTCGATATGCGGTGCGATCCAGATCGCGCGCTGCGGCGGCACGATCCAGGTGCTGGTGTCGGCGCTCACGCGCAGCATGCCGTTGGCGGCATAGGTCAGCTGCGCCCACTCATGGCTGTGGGCGCCGATCGAGACGTCGGCCGGCAGGTTGCGCGAGGCCAGGGTGACCGGGCAGGCATCGGTCGGCCCGGGGCCGGGAATCGGAGGAAGGGTGCGCATGGCAGGTTTTCGACAAATCTTGACACGCTATCTTAAATCGGACGCGCCATTCCTGCCTACACTGGGAGCATTCGATAAAGGGCATGGCATGGACAACAAGGACAACACCCTCAGGCAGGACGCCCGCGTGATCGGCCTGGTGGGCCTGGCGCACGGCACCTCGCACTTCTACCACCTGATCCTGGCCGCGCTGATCCCCTGGCTCAAGCCCGCCTTCGACCTGAGCTACACCGAGCTGGGCCTGTTGATGACCATGTTCTTCGTGGTGTCGGGCATCGGGCAGGCGCTGGCCGGCTTCGTGGTCGACCGCTTCGGCGCGCGCGCCGTGCTGTTCTTCGGGATCGCGATGCTGGGCGTGTCCGCCATCGTGCTTTCCGGCGCCGACAGCTATGCCGGCCTGGTCGCCGGCGCCCTGATCGCGGGCAGCGGCAACGCCATCTTCCACCCGGCCGACTACACGCTGCTCAACCAGCGCGTCTCGCCAGCGCGGCTGGCGCACGGCTTTTCGGTGCATGGCATCGTCGGCAACATCGGCTGGGCCGCGGCGCCGGTGTTCCTGACCTCGATCGCGGCCGTGCAGGGCTGGCGCACCGCGCTGCTGGCGGCGGCCGGGCTGCCGCTGGCGGTGCTGGTGCTGCTGGTGCTGAACCGCCACGTGCTGTATCCGGACCCGATCGTGCGCCAGGCCAAGGGAACCCAGGGCAATACGCTCGGCTTCCTGACACTGCGCGCGGTCTGGCTGTGCTTCGGTTTCTTCCTGCTGACCGCGGTGGCCCTGGGCGGCATCCAGAGTTTCGCCACCATCAGCCTGGAGTCGCTCTACGGGATCTCGCATGCGCTGGCCACCAGCTCGTATACGGCCTACATGCTGGCGTCGGCGCTGGGCATGGTGGCGGGCGGCTTCCTCGGCGCCGGATCGACCCATCATGACCGTACGGTGGCGCTGGCCTTCAGCGCGGCGGCGCTGCTGGCGCTGGTGCTGGCGTTGGGCGCCGGACCGGCCTGGATGGCGCTGCCGTTGATGGGATTGATCGGCCTGTGCTCGGGCGTGGCCGGGCCGTCGCGCGACCTGATGATCCGCGCCGCCGCGCCGCCGGGCGCAACGGGCCGCGTCTATGGGGTCGTGTACTCGGGGCTGGACAGCGGGCTGGCGATCGGGCCGCTGCTGTTCGGGCTGGTGATGGATGCGGGACGGCCAGGCTGGGTGTTTGCCGGCGTAGCGCTGTTCCAGGCGCTGGCGATCGCCACCGCGGTGGGCGTGGGTGGGACCACCCGCGCGCGGCGGCTCGGCGCCGCCAATGCCTAGCCACGCGGCACCGGCGCAATCGGCGGCGCCGCGTGGCGTGGCAATGCAAGCCGCTAGCCGGTCCGTACGTCGCGGGTGTGGCCCGCTTCCACCGGCTCGGGTGCAGCCTGCAAGCCCGCGCGCGCATCCTGCACCACCGACAGGATGGTGCGCACGCAGGCCATGGTCGGGGCGCCCGAATGCGCATCGGCGCCTTTCGCGTATTCGCGCGCGATGCGGGTCGCCGCCGCCGCGCCGCCCGGCACCTGCTCGCGGAACAGCCGCATCAAGGTCACGACCGTTTCATGCAGCGCGTGGTGCGCCGACCTGGCGATGTTGCGGCTGCCCCCATTCTGGTGGAGGGAGTCGGCGACGACCTGTTCGAGCTGGCGTTCCGCCCTGGCGATGAGCATGGCGACCTGGCCGGGAGTGTACGAAATTCGCATGGGTGCTTACCTTGTGGTGCGTGGACGTAGTGTGCTGGATTCGTGTTCACATGTGCTGCGCATGTTCATGCCGCTTCCTTGGCGCTTGCCGGCGCACCCGAGGCCGTGCGCGGCATCACCCGCGACGGCCGCACCCGGGGTGGCGGCGGCGGCGGGGCGAAGGGCCGGATCTGGACCAGTGAGCCCTTGAAGGGCGCCACCGCATCGTCGATCTCGACGGCCTCGCCGCGCACGCCGCGCAGGAACTGGGCAATCGCGATTCTGACAAGCGTACGGTTGGTGAGTTCAGCGCCCTGGCCAACTTTCCGGCTGTGATAGACATAGGTCGAGGTCACGCCATCGGGCGCCGTGATCTCGACTTTCTTGGGCAGGGAAAAGCCGTAGCGTCCGCTGGCCCAGAGCTTGACCAGGCAGTCGCCGCTGTGTGGAGTTGAGAAGCTGAAGTTCATGCATGAATCGTAAGCCCGTCCGCGGACTTGCACGAATCGAAATTGTTCCAAACCGTAACGGGCGAAATAAGGCTTTCCGCAAAGTACTAACTGATTGCCGGAAGGGTCTTTTCGCTTTGGCCGTTATCGCAAAGGGGACGAGGAAAACGATTCCCGCCACGTGCGCGGACGGCGCAGGTGGCGGGAAGGCCGCATGGCGCGGCCTGGAGCAGCTTGGAGCAGGGAGCCGGCAGGGCGCCGGTTCCCCTGGGCTTACACCGACAGCGGCATCTTCGCGATCAGCTTGTCCAGCGTGATCGGATACTCGCGCACCCGCACGCCGGTGGCGTTGTAGACCGCATTCGCGATCGCCGCCGCCACGCCGCAGATACCCAGTTCCGCGATGCCCTTGGCCTTCATGGGCGAGGACATCGGGTCCGTCTCGTCGAGGAAGATCACTTCCTGGTGCGGGATGTCGGCATGCACCGGCACCTCGTAGCTGGCCAGGTCGTGGTTCACGAAATAGCCCAGGCGCTTGTCCACCGCCAGCTCTTCCATCAGGGCCGCGCCCGCGCCCATGGTCATGGCGCCGATCACCTGGCTGCGCGCGGTCTTCGGGTTCAGGATGCGGCCGGCCGCGCACACCGCCAGCATGCGCCGGATGCGCACCTCGCAGGTCACGCTGTCGACCGCCACTTCCACGAAGTGGGCCCCAAAAGTAGATTGCTGGAAGCGCTTGTCGATGTCGCCGTACTCGATCATGTCCTCGGCCAGCAGCTCGCGCTCGCCCACCGCTTCCGACAAGGGCAGGCTGCGTTCGCCGGCGCGCACCAGGCCGTCGGCGAAGATCGCGCGCGCCGGGTCCAGTCCCGCCTTGGTGGCGATCGCTTCGCGCAGCTTCATGCAGGCCGCGTACACGCCGGCGGCCGAATTGTTGCCGCCCCACTGGCCGCCCGAGCCGCAGGATGCCGGGAAGCTCGAGTCGCCCAGGCGCACCTTGACCCGTTCCATCGGGAGGCCCATGGTCTCGGCGGCCGTCTGCGCCAGGATGGTGTAGCTGCCGGTGCCGATATCGGTCATGTCGGTTTCCACCGTCAGGATGCCGCGCCGGTCCAGGCGCACGCGCGCCGCCGATTTCATCAGCAGGTTGTCGCGGAAGGCCGAGGCCATGCCCATGCCCACCAGCCAGCGGCCGTCGCGCGTCTTGCCGGGCGTCGTGGAGCGCTTGTCCCAGCCGAAGGCCTTGGCGCCGGTCTGCAGGCACTGCACGTACTGGCGCATCGAGAATGCCGGATGCGGATTGTGCTTGGGCTTGTCGGCCTTGCCCTTCGACTGGGGATCGGCGCCGGGCGGCTTTTCCGGGTTGTCCGGCACCACCTGGGTATCGTTCAGGATGCGGAACTGGACCGGATCCATGCCCAGCTTTTCCGCCATCTCGTCCATCGCGATTTCCAGCGCCGCCATGCCGGGCGCTTCGCCCGGCGCGCGCATGGCGTTCGCTTCGGGCAGGTCCATCTCGGCCACCCGGTTCGAGGTCATGCGGTGCTCGCCGGCGTACAGCAGGCGGGTCTGGGTGGCGCCGTTTTCCGGACTGCCCTTGGGCAGGTTGCCCGATGCGCTGTCGTGGCCGATGGCGACGATCTTGCCTTCGCGCGTGGCGCCGATGCGCACGCGCTGGATGGTGGCCGAGCGGTGGGTGGTGTTGTTCGGGATCAGGGCGCGCGGCAGCGCCACCTTGACCGGGCGGCCGACCGCCTTGGCGCCCAGCGCCGCCATCACGGCGTCGGCGCGCAGGAACAGCTTGGAGCCGAAACCGCCGCCGATGTAGGGCGACATCACGCGCACCTTGGACTTGGGGATGCCGAGCGTCTTGGCCAGGTCGCCCGCGGTCCAGGCGATCATCTGGTTCGAGGTCCACAGGCTGAGCGAATCGCCGTCCCAGGCCGCGATGCTGGCGTGCGGCTCCATCATCGAATGCGATTCGTGCGCCGTATGGTATTCGGCATCGAGCCGCACCGCGCTCGAAGCAAAAGCGCCGGCGAAGTTGCCGACCTTGCTTTCGGCCGCTTCGCCCTTGGGCGCGGCGGCCTTGTTCTTGACCGCCTCCAGGTCGAACACGCCCTTGTCGCGCTCGTAGCGCACGCGCACCAGGTGGGCCGCGTCGCGCGCCTGCTCGAAGGTCTCGGCCACCACCACGGCCACGGCCTGGTGGTAGTGCTCCACGCGCGGACCGGCCAGCAGCATCGCGGTGTTGAAGTTGCCCTTGTTGATCTTGCCGGCGTTGGCGGCGGTGACGATGGCGAGCACGCCAGGCGCCGCCTTGGCCGCGGCGGTATCGATCGAGACGATTCGTCCCTTGGGAATGCTGGAGCCGACGATGTAGCCGTGCGCCTGGTTGGCCACCACGTCGTGGCGGTCCATCGCGTACGGCGCGGTGCCGGTGGTCTTGAGCGGGCCGTCGATGCGGCTGAGCGGCTGGCCGACCACCTTGAGCTGGTCGATCGGGTTGGTGCTTGCGGGTTCGTTGAATTTCATGACGGTCCTTCCTAGGCTTTGGCGTCGGCGATGATGGACGCCAGCGTGCGTTCCACGAGCGGCAGCTTGTATGCGTTGTCTTCGGTGGTGCGCGCGCCCTGCATCAGCGCGGCGGCAAAGGCCTGGGCCCCGCGCGGCAATGCGCTTTCCGCCGCTTCCACGCGCCACGGCTTGTGCGCCACGCCGCCCACGGCGACCCGGCCGCTGCCGTCCTTCTGCATCACCGCCGCCACCGACACCAGCGCGAAGGCGTACGACGCGCGGTCGCGCACCTTGCGGTAGACCTGCAGGCCGCCCAGCGGGGCCGGCAGGGTCACGGCCGTGATCAGTTCGCCCGGCTGCAGGTTGTGGTCGATGTGCGGGGTCTTGCCCGGCAGCCGGTGGAAATCGGCGATCGGAATGGTGCGGGTGGCGCCGTTCGGGTTGATGGTCTCGACCTGGGCGTCGAGCACCCGCATGGCCACCGCCATGTCGCTCGGGTGGGTGGCGATGCAGGCATCGCTCTGGCCGACGATGGCGTGGATGCGGGTGAAGCCGCCGATGGCGCTGCAGCCGCTACCAGGGTTGCGCTTGTTGCAGGGCTGGTTGGTGTCGTAGAAATAGGGGCAGCGGGTGCGCTGCAGCAGGTTGCCGGCGGTGGTGGCCTGGTTGCGCAGCTGGCCCGAGGCGCCGGCGAGCAGGGCGCGCGACAGCACGCCGTAGTCGCGCCGCACGCGCATGTCGGCCGCCAGGTCGGAATTGCGCACCAGGGCGCCGATGCGCAGGCCGCCGCCCGCCAGCGGCTCGACGCGGTCCAGGGCCAGGTCGTTGACGTCGATCAGGTGGGCCGGCGTCTCGATCTGCAGCTTCATCAGGTCGAGCAGGTTGGTGCCGCCGGCAACGAAGCGCGCGCCCGGGGTGCGGGCGGCGCTGGCGGCGGCTTCGGCCGGGGTCCTGGCGCGTTCGTAGGTAAAGGATTTCATCGCTTGGCTCCCGCTGCGCCAGGGGCGATTCCGGCGACTTCGGCGATCGCTTCCTGGATGTTCGAATAGGCGCCGCAGCGGCACAGGTTGCCGCTCATGCGCTCGCGGAATTCCATGTCGCCAGGCTGGACCTGGGCGTTGAGGTCGGCCGTCACGTGGCTCGGCATCCCGGCCCGCACTTCCGCCAGCATGCCCACGGCCGAGCAGATCTGGCCGGGGGTGCAGAAGCCGCACTGGAAGCCGTCGTGCTTGACGAAGGCGGCCTGCAGCGGATGCAGGTTGCCGGGCGTGCCCAGTCCTTCGATGGTGGTGATCTCATGGCCTTCCTGCATCACCGCCAGCGTCAGGCAGGAGGTGGTGCGGCGGCCGTCGATCAGCACCGTGCAGGCGCCGCACTGGCCCTGGTCGCAGCCCTTCTTGGAACCGGTCAGCTGGAGCCGCTCGCGCAGGGCGTCGAGCAGGGTGGTGCGCGGGTCGAGCATCAGCTGGTGCTCGCTGCCGTTCACGCGCAGCATGACGCTCATCATGGCGGGCGTGGTGCGCGCCGCCTGTGCCGCGGGGGCCGGGGCGGCCGCGGCCTGGGGCGCGAAACTGGACGCCGCGGCGACGCCGCCGACGGCGGCCGTCGAGGCCTTGAGCAGCTGGCGCCTGTTTGGATCGAAGTCGGGCATCGGTATTCCTTTCGGGAGATGGGTCTGGATGAGCGTGTGCCATGGGCGCTGGGCATTACAAGAACATAACGCTTTTCGCATTTCGGCGGCGTGCAGTTCGCCTGGCGGCGATTTGTCCTATGGACAGTGGACGGATGGATGCCAGGGCCGATTCGCCGCTTGCCTTGTCCAGGCGATTGTAGAGGCTGGGACAGGCGCACGAGCTTGTCAAAATTGCATACGCTTATGAATGGGACTCATGAATCAAGGGTCCGCACCATGAGGGGGCGTCATTGTATTGGCCGGCAGGGCGCCGGCCTGCCACTAGGTGGCGCCAGGCTGGTCGCCGTCCGTCTCGTCGATCCGGTGCAGGCCGCTGTCGACCACCGCGCGCATCGTGGACAGCAGGGCGGCCCCCTGCTCGGCGCCGAACTGCTGGTCGAACAGGGCCTGGGCGCGGCGCCAGGCCGGCAGGATGGCCTCGACCTTGCTGCGCCCCGCCTCGGTGAGTTCGACGATGCGCTCGCGCCGGTCCTGGTCGCTGGGACGGATGCGCACCAGTTCCTCGCGCACCAGCGGCTGCAGGTTGCGCGCCAGCGTGGTGCGGTCCATCACCATGCCCTGCGCCAGCGCGCTGACGCTGGCGGCGCGCGGCTTGAGGCGGGCCAGGATCGCGAACTGGGTCACGCGCAGCCCGGAGCCGGACAGCATCTGGTCATAGAAGGACGTGACGTAGCGCGACGCCTGGCGCAGCGACGAGCAGTAGCAGAGGGTGTCGGGAAGGGGCAGGTCGTCGTCCATGGCGGCAGTATAGCCGTCCGCTGTCATGGGGCGTGCGCTGCTCCCAGCAAATCGGCGCGCGGATAGCCCCAGCGGACGACCGGCGCCGGGCAGGGCTGGCCAAGCCGTTCGGCATACGGCAGGGTCGAGAAATTCGGCTGGCCGGGGGCGCCGAAGCGCAGGTCGGTGGCGCTGCCGCCCTGCAGCGACGGCACCCGCGCGAAGCGCAGCCAGGCGTCGACATGGCAGTTGGCCTGGCGCAGGCCGCGCAGGCCGGCCAGGCTGCCGGTCTCGGTGGCTGACCAGGCCAGGTCGGGCGCAGTTGCGCCCGGTCGCCCGCCGAAGCGCGCCGGGCAGTGCGCTACCGGGGTGATGCCCGGGGCCAGGCTCAGCACGCCCACGCGCAGCGCATAGCTGCCGGGCGCCGGGCCTGCGCTGACGGTGGCGAAGGACCAGCACAGCGGATTGGCGGGGAAGGAGGACAGCGGGATGTCGAGCACGCGGCTGCCCGGCGCGGCCTGGGCCAGCGCGGCGCGAACCTGGGTGCGCGCGAGCTGTCCGGCCACGGCCTGGATGCCGATAAAGCCGATGCAGGCGGCGATCGCCGCCGCCAGGCCCGCCCGCGGCCCGGCGCGGTGGGCGGCGCCGACCAGCAGCAGGATGGCCGCAAGCAGCGCGACCGAACCCCATTGGAGCAGGCCGAGCCAGGCCAGCAGCAAAGGCATCGCGGCGAAGAAGGAGAGCGCCACCCGTCCGAGTGCCCGGCTGCGCGCCGACAAAGCCAGCGCGCAGCCGAGCGCGGTCCAGAACACCGGCTCGACGATGAACACCAGGTCGCCGTAGATCCAGCGCGCATCGAAGGGGTAGAACGGGTGGACGCCATAGACGTTCAGTGCGTCGAAGCCCAGGTGCAGCAGCATGCCGAGCAGGGCGGTGCCCAGCACGGCATGCCTGGCGGTGGGGTCGCTTTGCAGCAGCCGGCGCGTGGCCGGCCACAGCAGCCAGCACAGGGCCAGCAGCAGCGCCACCTGCGGCAGCGCGTAGAGCAGCGTGTGGGTATGGCCGCGATGGTGGATCAGATAGCCGAGCGGCGCCGGGAGCAGCGGCGTGAGCACCAGGTCGAGGTCGGGGAAATTACTGGCAAGCAGGCCGGTAACGAGCAGGGCGCGGCGCCGGAGCTGGCCATGGGCAGCGTCGCGCGGGGCGGGGAGGGCGCGTTCCACCAGTTCCCCAAGTGCGAGGCCGACGAGCGAATGGGTCATATTGTCCATGGTGCAAGCTTACAGCAAGGCGCTGTCGGTGCCGCGTGCCGAAAGGCATGTGGCAAAATAAAATTTCCGGCGGGCATTTGATGCAAGTCAACAGTTCCAGCGACGCGCCTCAATACACTGCGTGATGACCGCGCCGGGTTTGCATTTGCGCAAACCGGCGAAGGCTGGAGCCCACACCTCATGCATGCAGACACCTACGCGGGCCCCGCCCGCATGCCCCTTTCGCCTTCGACCGGGTGTGCCATGCCGGCCGCCGGCCTGGCCCTGCGCGGCACGCGCGCGCTGGCGCTGCACCTGCATATCCCTTCGTTCGACGACATGCCGGTCCCGGTCTTCGGCGGCCTGGCCACCTATCTCGCCTACCTCAAGCGCGAGGCGTCCATGCGCGCCGCGCTCCTGGACGGCATGGGCGAGGTCGCGCACCTGCGCTTCGACGGCCAGTCGCCCGCCTGCCTGGACGCGGCGCAGCTCGATGGCCTGATGGCCCACCTGCACCGCCATTTCCGTTTTGCCCCCGATGCAACAGGAGAATTCGAGGTGAGGGCCGACCCGCGCGGCGCCAGCCCCGAGCGCATCGCCCGGCTGCGCCGCCTGGGCTTCAATTGCATCAGCCTGGACGTGGGCGACGACGGCGCCGAACCGGCCCGGGTGCGCTGCGTGGCCGCCGCCGCGCGCGCCGCAGGCTTTCGTTCGCTGCGCGTGGTGTTCGGCTACGCTCTACCGGGGCAGGGCGCCGACCTGCTGCGCCGCATGCTGGTCACGATCATCGGCGCCGGCCCCGACCGCGTGAAGCTGCGGCCGCATGGCGGTGCCGTGCGCGGCGAGTTCGCGCAGCGCATGCGCATGCAGTGCGTCGCCCAGCTGCGCGCGGCCGGCTATGTGGACATCGGCGGCGATTGCTACGCCTTGCCGGACGAGGCACTCGCGCCGGCGCCTGACGCCGCGGCGGCCGCGCCGTCGGTCTTCGGCATCCCGCTACATGGGGCGGTCCAGGTGGTCGGCTGCGGCGTGGGGGCCACCGGCATAACGGGTGCGCTGCGCAGCTGCAACGTGTCCGCGCCCGGCGACTACTACGCCCTGCTCGACCGCAACGAGCTGCCGCTGGCGCGCAGCCTGCAGGACAAGGTGGCGGCATGAAGACCGCCCACGGACTGGCCGCCGGCCTTGCCATGCCTGTTCCCGGCCCCGCACCGCAGCGTGTGGACAAGGCGCTGCGACCGCTGGCGCCGCCGCCGGCCGCTAACCTCAGCGCTGCGCCCCCCCGGCCCGAGCCGGAGCCGCCTGCGGACAGCGCCGAAGGCTGCAGCCGGCGCCCGCCGGCCGGGCAGGCCAGCTTCACCATCGACGGCATGCGCGGCGCGGCCTGCGCCTGGCTGATCGAGCGGCGCCTGCGGCGCGTGCCGGGCGTGCTCCGGGTCGCGGTCGATGTCGGCGCCGACCGCGCCTGGGTGCGCTGGGACCCGGAGCTGTGCGGCATCCGCACCGTGCTGCGCGCGCTGCGCGGACTCGGCTACCGCGCCTGGCCTTTCGACGAGCGGCGCCACGGGGCGCGGTTGGAACGCGCCCGGCGCCAGCTCGGGCGGCGCCTGTTCGTGGCCGGCCTGGCGCTGGTGCAGCTCTTGATGTACGCGCTGCCGGCCTGGCTGGCCGGCGGGGGCTCAGCCGTGGCCGATGCCGGTGCGGGCGCGCTGGTGAACTGGATCTCGCTGGTGCTGGCGCTGCCGGTGGTGTGCTATTCGGCGCTGCCTTTCTACCGGGGCGCCTGGCGCGACCTGCGGCGCGGCCTGCCGGGCGCGGACGTGCCGGTGGCGCTGGGGATCGCCGCCGTCTTCGCCTGCAGCTGCGCCAGCCTGTTCGCCGGCCGCGGCGACGTGCATTTCGCGGCGCTGGTGGCCTTCGTCTTCCTGCTGCTGGGCAGCCGCTGGCTGGAACAGGATGCGCGGCGCCGCGCCACCGACGCGCTGGACGCCTTCCGCGACGGCTTGCCGGCCGCCGCCCTGCGCCTGCGCGGCGACCCGGCCGCGCGCGATACCGACACCGTGGCGGCGTCAACCCTGAGGGCGGGCGACCTGGTGCTGGTCCAGCCCGGCCAGGCGGTGCCGGCCGACGGCGTCGTGGTCGAGGGCGTGACCGAGATCGACCTGGCCCTGCTCACCGGCGAGAGCCGCACCCAGAGGAAAAGCGTGGGCGACAAGCTGCCCGGCGGCGCGGTCAACGTGGCCCAGGCCATCGTGGTGCGGCTCACAACCGGCGCCGGCGACAGCACCCTGGCGATGCTGGTGGGACTGGCCGAAAGCGCGGGCCAGGGCAAGCCGGTGGCGGCGCAGTGGTTCGAGCGCATTGGCGTCTGGTTCGTGCCGGCGCTGCTGCTGGTCGACCTGGCGGTATTTTGCATCTGGCAGGCGGTCGACCCGGCGCGCGCCTGGCAAGCCGCGATCGCGGTGCTGGTGGTGTCCTGCCCGTGCGCGCTGTCGCTGGCCACGCCGGCGGCGCTGGCGGCAGCCAACGGCCGCCTGCTGCGCGGCGGCGTGCTGGCGGTGGCGCCGCACACGCTCGAAACCTTCGAGCGCGCCACCCACATCGTGTTCGACAAGACCGGCACGCTGACCCTGGGCCGCCCGGTGCTGCACCAGGTGCTCCCGGTCGGTCCGCTCGGCGCGGCCCACTGCCTGCGCATCGCCGCCGCGCTCGAAGCGGACAACGCGCACCCGATCGGCGTGGCGCTGCGCGCGGCCAGCGGCCCGTCGGTCATGGCCGCGCGCCAGCGCGCCTTCGAGGTCGGGCAGGGCATCGAGGGCAGCATCGAGGGCGTGGTGTACCGGGTCGGCAGCGCCGCCTTCGTGGCGGGCCTGGCCGGCGGGGTCGCGCGTTCGGCCGCGCCGCCTGGCACGAGCTCGGTCTGGCTCGGCACCGGCGGCGCCTGGCTGGCCCGCTTCGACCTGCAGGACGTGCTGCGCGAGGATGCCGGCGCGGTGGTGCAGCGCTTCCGCAAGAACGGCAAGACCATCGTGCTGCTCAGCGGCGACGACGGCCGCGCCACCCAGGCCGTGGCCAGCCGGCTCGGCATCGCCAGCGCCTTCGGGGGCCGGCTGCCGGGCGAGAAACTGGCCTTCGTGCAGAAGCTGCAGCGCGAGGGCGCGACCGTGGCGATGGTGGGCGATGGCGTCAACGACGCCGCGGTGCTGCGCGGCGCGGATGTCTCGTTCGCGATGGGGCATGGGGCCGAGCTGGCGCAGCTGCATGCCGACGGCATCCTGCTGGGCGACGGCCTGGGCCCGCTGGCCGACGCCGCCGACACCGCGCGCCGCACGCTGGCCGTCATTCGCCAGAACCTGGCCTGGGGCGCGATCTACAACCTGGTGGCGATTCCGGCCGCCGCCGCCGGCATCCTCAGCCCCTGGGTGGCCGGCATCGGCATGGCCGCCAGTTCGGCGCTGGTCGTGCTCAACGCACTGCGCCTGCGCAAAGGCTGAGCGGCGCGCCTACATCGACGGGCCGCGGCCGCCGTGCTGGTCTTTCTCGAGCTGCTCCTGGCAGCCGATGCACAGGCGCACCGTGGGGGTGGCCAGCAGTCGCGCTTCCGGGATGTCGCAGCCGCAGGATTCGCAGATGCCGGCCCCGCCCGACTCCAGCTTGCCGATGGCGACGTCGATCTCGTGCAGCAGCGCCGATTCGTGGTCGGCCAGGTGCTGCTCGTTATGGCTGAGCATTTCGGATTGCGGCGCGTCGTCCGACTGGCCCTGGTGGGCCAGCGGGCCGATGGCCGGCGCTTCGTCGTCGGCCGAATCCGTGCGCGCGCGCAGCGTCTCCAGCAGGTCTTCACGCGCCTGGTGCAGGCGCTGGCTCAGTTGTTCGGATACCGATGGCGATAGAGGCGGCATAAGCATGTTCCCGTTCGACGTTGGTGGTTGGAGGTGTCGAACCGAGTCTAGCCGATAACGCCGGGTGCGCGCGCACGCGCCTGGCGCCGCCGCGGCCCTGGGTTCAGGACGAGATGGCGGCCAGCACCAGGACGTTCAGCAGCACGAAGGCCGCCACCGCGCCCAGGCCGGTCATCAGCGGCAGGCCCCAGGTGCGGCGCGCATACGCAAGGCCGTGGTGCAGCGCCACGTATTTCACCTGCGCGTGGGCCGACATGCAGTACCACACGCCCAGCAGCGCCAGGCTCACGAAGGACGGAATGCCGACATCCGAGCCGTTGGCGGTGGCCACGGCCACCACGACCAGGTTGATCAGGTTGACGATGCAGATGGCGGCGACCCAGGCCTGGGCTTCCCTGGCTTTTTCCGGATGGCCCAGCCGTTCCCAGTTGCGCGCATGCAGCCAGGCGCCGAAGGCGGGCGTGAGCAGCAGGCTCCAGAGCGCCGCCGCCACCGGGTTCCACAAGGCGAGGAGGTTGTCGCCGGCGGCGTGGCGGGTGGTGCTGGCGGTCGTGTCCATGGAACTCTCCGGCTGTTGCGATATGGAAAGATCGTAGACCGGGGCCGCGGCCCGGCCCTTGATGCGCGCCAGCCAGGCGCCAGTGCAGGCGCAAGGAGGCGGGCTCAGTCCGCCTTGAAGCCGCGCCCCGTTGCCGCCCAGTAGATTCCGCCGTACAGGTGGTGCAGGAAGACCGGGTCGCGGTAGGTGGCGGGCAAGTGCCCGAGCGCGGTATAGAAGGCGCGGCCGCCCTCGTAGGGCTGGTACCAGCTGACCGGGTGGAAGCGCCCCATGCCCTTGCCCTGGCGGTCGGGCCACACGGTCTCGGGCTGGTAGGTGGTTTCGTCGACCGTCAGCAGGTAGGTGAGGGAGGGCGAGGTGGCCGGGCCGAATTCGTACCACTCGTCGGTGAACAGGCTGCGCGGGGCGAAGCGCTCCATGCCGGGGAAGTCGCGCTGGCGCACCTGCAGCACTGCGGTCTGCACCGCCGGGTGCACGCGGAACATGTGGCCGACCATCTTCGTGTACCAGGGCCAGCCGTATTCGGTGTCGGCCGCGCTGTGAACGCCCACGAAGCCGCCGCCCTTGCGGATGTAGCGCTCGAAGGCGGCCTGCTGGGGCGCGTCGAGGATGTCGCCGGTCGTCAAGAGGAAGACGACGGCCTGGTAGTTCGCCAGCTCGGCGTCGTTCATCACGCGGCCGGCATCGGCGCTCCAGAACACGCTGAAATCGTGCAGCTTGCCCAGTTCCTGCACTGCCGCAACGCCCGCATGGACGGCGTCGTGGTGCCAACCGGCGGTCTTGGTGAACAGCAGGACCTTGAACTGCTCGGCCTGCGCGGCCGGCACGGCGAACAGGGCGGCTGCGAACGTCACGGCTGAGGCGAAAGGAAATTTCATCAGAGGATCAATCCTGAAAGATTATTTCACGGTGGAGAGCGAGTCAGAGCACGCGAGCTCATCCGTAATAAGGTCGAGACGAGTCTAGCACCGGCGCCAAGGCAGGTCTGTACATACTACGTGCGCATTGTTGAACTGCTCTTTTCCATGTTAGATTCCCCGGCGGAAAAGCACGGTGAGAAACCGGCTCCACGATCAACGACAAGGAAGAGACAAAGATGCCATCCCCAAGCCAGCGCAGCCTGCGCGCCCTCATCGGCGCCCTGTTCATCCCCGCCGCGATCGCCGCCGCCAGCCTGCCGTGCGCGGCCCTGGCCGCCCCTGCCGCGACCGCGGCCGCCGCCAAGCCGAACAAGGCCTTCGATACCTGGGCCGACAAGTTCGCCGAGGACTGGGTGCGCCTGAACCCGCAGGGCGCGACGGCCACGCAATACTTCAGCGGCGCCGAGCAGGCCAGGCTGGACCGCGAGCTGACGCCCTTGACGCGCGCCCAGCGCCAGAAGTCGGTGGCGATGGCCAAGGCGGGCCTGGCGCGCCTGGACAAATGGATGGCCGGCCCGCTCGACGAAAACCAGCGTGTATCAGGCGCCGTGATGCGCTGGTCGCTGCAGAACGTGGTGGCCAACGAACCCTTCGAGGACCACGCCTTCGTGTTCTCGCAGTTCAGCGGCGTGCAGGTCGGCCTGGTCAACTTCATGACCACCACCCACCCGCTGCGCAATGCGCAGGACGTCGACAGCTACCTGGCGCGCCTGGAGCAGGTGGGCGCGCGCATGGACGAAGCGCTGGCGCGTGCGCGCGACGCCGCGTCCCGCTCCCTGATCCCGCCGCGCTTCATCCTCGAGCGCGCCCAGTACCAGGTCGACACCTTCCTCAAGCCGGCCGCCGCGGACAACGTGCTGGTCACCTCGCTGGCGCAGCGCACCGAGAAAATGGAAGGCTTGACGCCTGAAGCGCGCAAGGCCGCGCTGGCGCGCGCCGCCCAGGTGGTGGAGGCGCGCATCCGCCCGGCCTACAAGCGCGTGCAGGACTTCATGCTCGCGATCCACCCGCGCACCGGCGACGTGGCCGGCATCTCGCGCCTGCCCAATGGCGCCGCGGCCTATGCGCGCGCGGTCGAGAACTTCACCAGCACCAAGCTCGCTCCGAACGAGATCCACGAGATCGGCCTGCGCGAAGTGGCGCGCATCGAAGGCGAGATGGACCGCCACCTGCGCTCGCTCGGCCTCACCGAAGGCAATATCGAAACCCGCATGAAGCAGCTCGACGCCCGCTTCCAGCCCAAGGGCGAGGGCGACCCGCGTCCCGCGATCCTGGCCAGCTATGTCGGGATGGTCAAGGACGCCGAGCGCCGCAGCGCCCCGCTGTTCAACCTCAAGCCGCGCGCGCCGGTCGACGTGCGCCGCGAGCCGCCGCTGACCGAGCCGTCGGCCGCCGCCCACTACTCGATGCCGGCGCCGGACGGCACCCGCCCAGGCATCTTCTGGGTGCCGCTGCGCGGCCCGACCTTCGACATGGTCCGCATGCGCAGCCTGTCCTACCACGAGGCAGTGCCCGGCCACCACTTCCAGCTGGCGATCCAGCAGGAGCTGACCGGCATCCCGAAATTCCGCAGCCAGCGCATCTTCAGCGGCGGCAGCGCCCACGCCGAGGGTTGGGCGCTGTACACCGAGCGCCTGGCGGTGGAGCAGGGCTGGTACGAAGGCGACGTGCCTGGCTTGCTGGGCGCGCTGGGCTCGGAACTGTTCCGCGCGCGCCGGCTGGTGGTCGACACCGGCCTGCACTCGAAGGGCTGGACGCGCCAGCAGGCCATCGACTACGGCATCGGCGCCCAGGAAGTCGAGCGCTATGTCGCCTGGCCGGGCCAGGCCAACGCCTACATGATCGGCATGCTGCGCATCGTCGAGCTGCGCGAAAAGGCCAGGAAAGAACTGGGTGCGAAGTTCTCGCTGCCCGGCTTCCACGACCTGGTGCTGGGCGCGGGCTCGGTGCCGCTGGACGTGCTGGGCGAGCTGGTGGACAGCTGGATCGCGCGCCAGAAGAAGGCGTGAGCCGCGGGTAGCCGGGCGTGCGCTCCGAAACGAAGCGCACGCCAGGAAACAGGGGAGGACGCATGAAACCTTCGATGTTGCCGGGCTGGCGCCGCGGCCTTGTGCTGATCGGCACGTGGTCGCTCGCGCAGGCCTGCCACGCCTGTTTCGTCCCTCCAGCCGAACAGCTGGTCGGCGTGGACGCGCACATCGCGCAAGCGACCGACATCTCGGTGGCGACGGTCGTCAAGACTACGCCGCTCGAAAACGGCATCGTCGAATACGGTTTCGTCGTGCGCAAACGCCTGCTTGGGCCGGCCGAGCAGGCATTCACGCTGCTCGGCATGCCGGCGCGTGCGTCGGAGCAGCCGTCCCGGTCTCCCGACCACAGCGACGACACGTTCTGGAAATACGGCGGCGGGCGCCTGATGAATCGCGGCGACTGCCGCATCCATCCCCGCTTCGAGCAGGGCGAGAGCTACCTCGTGTTCCGCAAGCAGGAAACGACACGGCGCAGTTTTGAACGCATCGCCACCGTCGGCGGCGAGTCCTTGGCGACCGACCAGTGGCTGATGTATGTGGAAGCAAAGCTGAATCGGCGGGACATCCCGCAGGCCTGGCGCGTCCGTGCCGAACGCGGCGCCACATGGGGACCCTGATGTCGCGGCAGCCACTTTCCCCGATGCTCGCCAGGCGCCTGGCCCTCTCGCTTGCGATGCTGGCGATGGGCCTCGGGACGGCCCATGCCTGCCGCGTGCCCGACCGACACCAGACCATGTCCATTGACGACCAGCTTGCCGTCGCGCGCGACGTCTCGGTAGCCAAGGTGGTCCAGGCCACCGAGATGGGGCTCGGCAGCGTGAAATACGAGTTCGTTGTCCTGAAACGGCTGGCCGGCCCCTACCACCACCGGTTCACCATCGTCGGCCGTGGCTGGCCGGTGGAGCAGGGCACCGTTCATTCGCGCGACCACAGCGACGACCGCTTCTGGGAGCACGGGGGCGGACGCATGGGTGGCGACGGGAACTTCTGCTATATCACTCCTCGTTTCGATGTCGGCCAGGCCTACCTGGTCTTCTTCGACAAGCCCTATACGCGACGCAGCTTCGAACGTATCGAGCTCGAACCCGGCAGCGAGCGGCTATCGGAAGACCGTTGGCTCTCCTTCGTGGAAGACAAGCTGCGCCGGCGGCAAACTCCTTAGGCCTTGCTGGTGCACGCTGCCGCCGGCTCGCGCCTGGCGCCCTCCCGCCACGCACGCCGTTTGCCGCGCCCCGCGTTTGCTCCTACACTTGCGCAGGCATGTGCAGGTTTTTCATGAACGTCTTCTCCAGGAGAGCAGCATGGAAACAATGGAATTGCATCGCGGACGCCTGATCGACCACGTCCAGCTGGTGGTGCGCGACTTGCCCGCGTCCCGGGCCTTCTACCAGGCTGTGTTCGAGGTGCTGGAAGTGCCGCTGGGCGGCAGCGGCGACAGCTGGTTCTGGTACGACGAACTGTTCGTCTCCAGCGTGGACAGCGAGGCGGCGCTGGGCGTGACCACCGGCCGCCACCACCTGGCCTTCCAGGCGCGCGACCGCAAGATGGTCGACGCCTTCTACCATGCGGCCCTGGGCGCCGGCGCGAAGGACAATGGCGGCCCCGGCGAGCGGCCCTACCATCCGGGCTATTACGCCGCCTTCGTGCTCGACCCGGACGGCAACAACATCGAAGCCGTCTTCCACGGCGAGGCCAGGCGCAGCGCGCCCTCGGTAGTCATCAGCTTCTGAAGCGGGCGGGGGAGGGGCGAAAGCGGCTATACTGCGCCGACCATGCGCATCCAGCTTTTCTCCGACCTGCACCTCGAACGCTATCCGGCCTTTGCGCCCTCGATCGCGCCCGACACCGACGTCGTCGTCCTGGCCGGCGACATCGGTTCCTACCAGGCCGGCTCGCGCCTGGCCACCAGCGAGTTCGGCCTGGAGCGCTTCTCGCCGCTGCGCCCGGGCGCCACGGCCGCGCGGGTGCTCTACATTCCCGGCAACCACGAGTTCGACGGGCTCGAATTCGACGACGCCTACGCCCGCCTGCGCGCCACCTGCGAGCAGCTTGGCATCGAGTGGCTGGACCGCGAGACCATCGTCATCGGGCAGGTGCGCTTCATCGGCACCACGCTGTGGAGCGACTTCGATGCGCTGGCGCTGCAGGAACAGGACCTGACCAAGCAGCTGCAGCGGCGCGAAAAGGCCTTCCGCGCCGCGAACTACTACCTGGCCAAGAACACCACGCTGAAAGACGGCGCGCAAGTGCTGGCCGAAGGCATCCGCGCGATGTCGCTCGACTGCCAGGACTGGCTGCGCGGCGCGCTTGGCGTGCCGTTCGAGGGCGCCACGGTGGCGGTCACGCATTTCGCGCCCAGCCTGCAAAGCGCCGACCCGCGCTATGGCCTCACACCCGGCACGGCGGGCTTTTGCAATGCGCTCGACGCGCTGTTCCCGCTGGCCGACGTCTGGATGCACGGCCACCTGCACTGCGCCAACGACTACACCGTGACGGGCGAAGAGGGCGGCCGGCCCTGGTCCTGCCGCGTGGTGGCCAATCCGCTGGGCTACCTGAGCAAGGGCGAGCAGGAGGGCTTCCGGCCAGAATTGGTCATCGAGCTCCAGGCTTGAGCCGGCCGGCGCACGGCTGATCCCCGGGCCCGCCGGCGCATGGGTCCGGCGGCCCGGGTGCTGCAGGCTCAGGACGACTTGGTGCGGTAATACTCCTTCTGGCCCTTGGCGCGCACGGTGCGCGACAGCTTGGCCGCTTCCACCGCCGCATGCTTGACGAAAGCAAAGGCGTCCGGCGCATCCCGGAGGGCGTCGATCACCTGCTCGGCCTCCTGGCGCCCGGCCAGCGCCAGGCCGAAGGTCGCCGACACCGCCAGCTCGGCCGCCAGTTCCTCGACCGTGGGTGCGGGCACTTTCAGGGCGGCGGCATCCAGCGCCGCCTTGCGGGCCTGGGGCGCGGCCAGGGCCTTGGCCGTTTCGGTGCCGGTCGCGACCAGGGTCAGGAAGTCCAGCGCGGCCTGGCTGCCGGAGCGGTTGGCCAGGTCGCCCAGGTGGATCAGGACGGCGTTCTTGGCATTGAAGGCGGCCCGCCCGGCCCAGGGACTGTGCACGAAATCGACCAGGGGCTTGAGCGCGGCCTCGGCGCCGATGAAGCACAGGGTGGTGACGATCTCGGGCAGGAATTCCTCGTGCTTGTCGGGCTCGTTCGCCAGCCACTCCAGCAGCAGTGTCGCGTCTGCCGGGCCGTATTGCGTGGCCACGCCGTAGGGCACGCCCTCGACCCAATGACGCGAGACGAAGTCGCGCACGTCCTTCGGCGCCTGGATGCCCTCGCCATCGCAAGCGCAAGCCGGCATGACGGCGCCGGTGACAGTGACAGGGCCGGCCAGGTAGCGCGCGGATTCGGCGCCGTTGACCACGTTGTGGTCGGCGCCGATGCTCGGGTACATGACCGCGCGCGGGTCGTCGCTGCGGTGGCCGATGCCGGCGTTGTGGCCATACTCGTGCACCCAGAGGATGCCTTCCATGCCGGGGGTGAAGCGCACCGCCGCGAGGTTCACTGTCGGGCTGCCCACCGGCGCGCAGCCGATGATCGACCCTCCGGGGCCGCCGCACCAGCGGATGGCCTGGACGATCTTCACGCCGGTGCCGGCATTGAGCAGGTCGATCAGCTGGGTCTCGGTCTGGATGGTGCCGGCGATATGGGCCGGCAGCACCTGCACCGGGCCGTTGCGCACGAACTGGACCCGGGTCGCCACGTCCGCGGCCGAGTCCGACGCCTGCAGCGTGCGGCCCATGTCGGCCAGGATACGGTCGGCGTCGGCTTCGCTCAGGGCTACGCTGCCGTGGCGCTGCACGGTCACCTGCACCGTGCGGCCGGTAGTGTCGGCCGGATTGACCACCAGGTAGTCGGCATACAGCGGGATGTCGGCCTCCCACTCGATATTGACCCAGATGTCCACGCCCCCCGTGCGCGGGGCCACGTTGTGCACGGTGTAGCGGGCCGCTCCGATGAACTTGCCGGCGTCCGGCCCGCCGGCGACCCCTTCGCCGATCGCCACGAACACCTGCGAGCGCGGATTGACGTCCGGCCAGTCGAGCTGCAGCGTCCACTGGCCGCGCCGCGCGCCCCAGTCGTGGCGGTAGGTGAAGCCGGCGCCGTTCAGCGCCGGCGCCAGCGTGCTGGCGGCCACCTCGGCCCTGGCGGTCTGTCCGGCCGGCGCCATCAGGGTTTCGTTACGATCATCTTCCGACATGCCTGTCTCCTTGCACGCGCGCAGCGTGGTGGTGTAGGATGGTTGTGGGGTCGAGCTCGCTTGGAGCCCACCCAAATATAGACAAGGCCGGCAGCGCCGGAAGCGCCATTCGACGGCGGCCTGACCTGCCTCAGTGATCGCCCGTTTCGGCGCCTGGCAGCGGCGCGAGAGCCGAACGGGGTGACGGCGTATCAAAAAAACATCGGCCTGCCGTGCGCGCCGCCTGCGCATGCTAGATTCTGGACACACCCGCAAGTAGCACCGGCATGACCCATTCGAGGAGTCTGCATGTTCGGTTTGTCCGCTTTAGACCTGGCACGCATCCAGTTTGCGTTCACGATGTCCTTCCACATCTTGTTTCCGGCGATCACGATCGGACTGGCCAGCTACCTGGCCGTGCTCGAGCTGTGCTGGCTGCGCACCGGGCGGCAGGTCTATGTCGATCTCTATCATTACTGGCTCAAGATCTTCGCCGTCACCTTCGGCATGGGGGTGGTGTCGGGCATCGTGATGGCCTACCAGATCGGCACCAACTGGAGCTACCTGTCCGAATTCGCCGGCAGCATCATGGGGCCGCTATTGGCCTACGAGGTGCTGACCGCCTTCTTCCTCGAAGCCGGTTTCCTGGGCGTGATGCTGTTCGGCTGGACCCGGGTCGGCCCCGGCCTGCATTTCGCCGCCACCTGCGCGGTGGCGCTCGGCACCCTGATCTCGGCCACCTGGATCCTGGGCGCCAACAGCTGGATGCAGACCCCGCAGGGCTATGCCATCGAAGGCGGGCGCATGGTGCCGGTCGACTGGCTGGCGATCGTGTTCAACCCGTCCTTCCCCTACCGGCTGGTGCACATGGTGCTGGCCGCCTACCTGTGCACGGCGCTGATCGTCGGCGCCTCCGGCGCCTGGCAATTGCTCAAGGGACGGGACAACCCGGCGGTGCGCAAGATGCTGTCGATGGCCATGTGGATGATACTGGGCGTGGCCCCGATCCAGGCGGTGGTGGGCGACTTCCACGGCCTGAACACCCTGCAGCACCAGCCGGCCAAGCTGGCGGCGATGGAAGGGCACTGGCGCAACGAACCGGGCGAGGCGGTGCCGCTGCTGCTGTTCGGCGTGCCCGACATGGAGCAGGAGCGCACGAAGTACGCCCTCGGCATCCCGCACCTGGGCAGCCTGATCCTCACCCACAGCTGGTCCGGGCAGATCCCGGCCCTGAAGGATTTCCCGCGCGAGCAGCGGCCCAATTCGCTCATCGTGTTCTGGAGTTTCCGCCTCATGGTGGGGCTGGGCGTCCTGATGATCCTGCTCGGGGCCTGGAGCCTGTGGCTGCGGCGGCGCGGGCGCATATGGAGCAGGCGGCCCTTCCTGCGCTTCGCGCTGTGGATGGGACCGGCGGGCCTGGTCGCCATCCTGGCCGGCTGGACCACCACCGAGGTCGGGCGCCAGCCCTGGGTGGTGTACGGGGTGCTGCGCACTGCCGACGCGGTCTCGCCGCACGGCGCGGGGCCGCTGGCGCTCACGCTGGCGCTGTTCGTCGTGGCGTACTTCTTCGTGTTCGGCACCGGCACCGCCTATGTGCTGCGCATGATCCGCAAGGGACCGCAGCGCTTCGAGCTGCAGCGCCCGGCCGAGGGCGGCCCCGGCGAAGAGCGCACGCCGATGCGCCCGATGTCCGCGGCCGACGTCGGCAACAACGACGACGAAGGACCGGACGGGCCGCAGCGCCCGCACGACGATGCCGCCGTGAAGGGAAGCTAGCATGGGCATCGACACTTCCATCATCTGGGCGCTGATCATCTATTTCGCCGTCTTCATGTACGTGCTGCTGGACGGCTTCGACCTGGGCATCGGGATGCTGTTTCCCTTCACGCCGAAAAAACGCGACCGCGACACCATGATGAATACCGTGGCCCCGGTCTGGGACGGCAACGAGACCTGGCTGGTGCTGGGCGGGGAAGGGCTGCTGGCAGCCTTCCCGGTGGCCTATTCGATCATCCTCTCGGGCCTTTACCTGCCGCTGGTCTTCATGCTGATCGGCCTGGTGTTTCGCGGCGTGGCCTTCGAATTCCGCTTCAAGGCCAAGGAACACGAGCGCCACCTGTGGGACAAGGCCTTCATCGGCGGTTCGGTAGTGGCCTCCTTCTTCCAGGGCGTGTCGCTGGGCGCTTTTCTCGACGGCATCGCGGTCTCGGGCCGCAGCTATGCCGGCGGGCCGCTCGACTGGATCGCTCCCTTCCCGCTGCTGGCCGGATTCGGCGTCATGATCGCCTACACCCTGCTGGGGGCGACCTGGCTGATCATGAAGACCGAAGGCGAGCTGCATGCGCGCATGGTGCAGGTGGCACGCCCGCTGGCGCTGGCGCTGCTGGGCGCCATCGTCGTGGTCAGCATCTGGACCCCGCTGCGCGACCCGGCGGTGGCCGACCGCTGGTTCACCTTCCCCAACCTGGTGTTCCTGGCGCCGGTGCCGGTGCTGGTGCTGGTCTTCATTGCCTTGCTGCTGCGCTCGCTCACCGGGAAGGACGCCCAGCTGCCGCACCGGCTGCCCTTCGTGGCGGCGCTGGCCCTGATCTTCCTCGGCTACAGCGGCATGGCGATCAGCATCTGGCCGCACATCGTGCCGCCCGCGATCTCGATCTGGGAAGCGGCCTCGCCGCCGGCCAGCCAGGGTTTCGCGCTGGTGGGCACGCTGTTCATCCTGCCCATCATCCTGATGTACACGGTCTGGTCGTACTGGGTGTTCCGCGGCAAGGTCAAGGCCGACGCGGGGTACCACTGATGGGTGCGCCACGCCAGGCCGGGCCGCGCCAGGCCGGGCCGCGCAAGGTCGGCCGGCGAGAATGGCTGCAGCGTCTTGGCTGGATGGCGGCGCTCTGGACCGGCGGGGTAGCGGCGCTGGCGGCGGTCGCCTACGTCATCCGCGTGATCATGCATGGGCTGGGCATGCGCTGACGGCGGGACCATCGGTCAACCGTGCGCGGCTCGCTTTCGGCGAGGACTACACTTCTCGTAACCCTTTGCTAACAGGAGAGCAGCACCGTGTCCCATCCAGACGCGCCGCCGATCGACCGTCCTGCTGCCCCTGGGGCGTCCGCTGCCGTGTTCACCTCCATCCCGCTCCCGCTGCCGGGCGAGGACCAGGCGCGCGCCGACCTGTACGCGCTGCTCGCGCGCCTGCTGCTGAGGGCGCCCGACGGTCCCTTGCTCGACGCCCTGGCCGGCGCCGACCCGATTTGCGCTGCAGGCGGCGACCCGGCGCTCGAGCAGGCCTGGGAACAGCTCACGGGCGCCTCCAGCGTCATGGATCCGGACGCCGTGCTCGACGAATTCGACACCCTCTTCATCAGCATCGGCACGCCCCCGGTCAACCCCTACGGCTCGCGCTACCTGTCCGGCTTCATGAACGACACCCCGCTGGCCGAACTGCGCACCGACCTGGCGCGCTACGGCGTGCAGCGGGTGCGCGGCGTGGGCGAGTTCGAAGACCACCTGGGCTCGCTGTGCGAGACGATGCGCGTGCTGGTCGCCGGCGCGCCCGGCATCGCGCGCCAGCCGGTCGAAAGCCAGCAGCAGTTCTTCGAGGCCCACATCGCGCCCTGGTATGCGCGCTGCGTGGCCGACATCGCGTCCGCCGAAGGCGCCAATTACTACCGGCTGGTCGCACGCCTGGCCGGGGCCTTCCTCGACATCGAAGCGCAAGCCTTCGCGGTCGGGGAAGCCGTCGCACATTAACCAGGACGAGGCAACCGCCATGAAACAGCAATCGCCAGGACAGGAACCGATTCCCGCCTCGGTGCCGGAAGGCAAGCCCGCAGCCGGGGCGCCGGACCCCGCGCGCCGCAGCTTCCTCAGGGCCGCGCCGCTGGGCGCACTGGCCGTGGTGGCCGGCAGCGCGGGCGCGGCCGAGGTCCCCGCCGCGGCGCCGATTGCCCCCGAGCCGCAGGCCAAGCGCGGCTACCACGAGACCGAACACATTCGTCGTTACTACCAGACCGCCGCCTATTGGTGAGCAGGCGTCGAGCGCACCCGAGCAACCGGAGAGCCAGCATGTCCCTTGTGAAGACCACCCGCGACAGCGGACTGAAACGGCGCCGCTTCCTGGTCGGGGCCGGCGTAGCGGCCGGCGCCGGCGCCCTGGCGCGCCAGTTGCCGCTGAACGTCATCGAACCGGCCGAGGCAGCCGACCCGGTGCCCGGCGCCAAAGTCCCCACCGAAATCAAGCGCACCATCTGCAGCCACTGCTCGGTGGGCTGCTCGGTCGATGCGGTGGTGGCCAAGGGCGTCTGGGTGCGCCAGGAAGCCGCCTTCGATTCGCCCATCAACATGGGCGCCCACTGCGCCAAGGGCGCCTCGGTGCGCGAACACGGCTTCGGCGAGCACCGCCTGCGCTACCCGATGAAACTGGTGGGCGGTAAATATGTGCGCATCTCCTGGGACCAGGCCGTCAACGAGATCGGCGACAAGCTGCTGCAGCTGCGCCAGCAGGCCGGGCCCGACGCCCTGATGGTCATCGGCAGCTCCAAGCACAACAACGAACAGGCCTATTTGCTGCGCAAGTGGAGCGCGTTCTGGGGTTCCAATAACTGCGACCACCAGGCGCGCATCTGCCACTCGACCACCGTCGCGGGCGTGGCCCAGACCTTCGGCTACGGGGCGATGACGAATTCCTTCAACGACCTGCACTACAGCAAGGCCGTGATGTTCATCGGCTCTAACCCGGCCGAGGCGCACCCGATTTCGATGCTGCACTTCCTGCACGCGAAAGAGCTCGGCGCCAAGATGATCGTGGTCGACCCGCGCTTCACCCGCACCGCGCGCTTCGCCCACCATTACGTGCGCGTGCGCCCAGGCACGGACATCCCGCTGGTCTGGGGCATGCTGTGGCATATCTTCACCAACGGCTGGGAAGACAAGGAATACATCGCCGCCCGCACCTATGGCATGGAAGACGTGCGCAAGGAGGTCATGAAGTGGACGCCCGACAAGGTGTCGGATGTCACCGGCGTGCCCGAATCCTCGGTGCGCATGGCAGCCGAGATGCTGGCCAAGAACAAGCCCTCGTCCGTGGTCTGGTGCATGGGCATCACCCAGCACCACGTCGGCACCGCCAACGTGCGCGCGCTGGCCATCCTGCAGCTGGCGCTGGGCAATATCGGCATCCCCGGCGGCGGCGCCAACATCTACCGCGGCCACGACAATGTGCAGGGCGCCACCGACGTCGGCCCCAACGGCGACTCGCTGCCGGGCTATTACGGCATCGCCGAAGGCGCCTGGAAGCACTTCTCGGCGGCATGGGGCGTCGACTACAACTGGATCATGTCGCGCTTCGGCTCCAAAGAATTGATGGAAAAGCCCGGCATCACGGTGTCGCGCTGGTTCGATGCGGTCAACGAGCAGAACCAGTTCGTCGACCAGCCGAGCAACCTGCGCGCCGTGTTCTACTGGGGCCATGCCCCGAACAGCCAGACTCGGCTGCCGGACATGAAGGCGGCCATGCAGAAGCTCGACATGCTGGTGGTGGTCGACCCTTACCCGAGCATGACGGCGGCGATGCACGGCCGCACCGACGGCGTCTACCTGCTGCCGGCTGCCTCGCAGTTCGAGACCCAGGGCTCGTGCACGGCCTCGAACCGCTCGATCCAGTGGCGCGAGCGCGTCATCGCACCCCTGTTCGAGTGCAAGACCGACCACGAGATCATGTATTTGCTGGCCAAGAAGCTCGGCTTCCATAACGAGCTGTGCCGCAATATCAAGGTGGTGCAGAACGAACCGGTGATCGAGGACATCCTGCGCGAGATCAACCGCTCGTGCTGGACCATCGGCTACACGGGCTGCTCGCCCGAGCGCCTCAAGCTGCACATGGAGAACAAGCACACGTTCAACCCCACCACCATGCGCGCCGACGACGGCCCCTGCAAGGGCGACTACTACGGCCTGCCGTGGCCCTGCTGGGGCACGCCGGAAATGAAGCACCCGGGCACGCCGATTCTCTACGACACCAGCAAGTCGATCGCCGAGGGCGGCTTGCCGTTCCGCGCCAACTGGGGCGTCGAGCACAACGGCGTATCGCTGCTGGCGGCCGACGGCTCGACCAACAAGGACAGCCAGCTCGACACCGGCTATCCCGAATTCGACCACGTGTTCCTCAAAAAGCTGGGCTGGTGGGCCGAGCTCACCCCGCAGGAGCAGGCCCTGGCCGAAGGCAAGAACTGGAAGACCGATCCGTCCGGCGGCATCATCCGGGTGGTCATTTCGCACGGCTGCGCGCCCTTCGGCAACGCGCGGGCGCGCTGCAACGTCTGGAATTTCCCCGACCCGGTGCCGGTCCACCGCGAGCCGTTGGCTTCGCCGCGCCGCGACCTGGTCGCGGCCTACCCGACCTACGACGACAAGGCCAATTTCTGGCGCCTGCCGACGCTCTACAAGTCGGTGCAGGCGGTCGATTATTCCAAGGACTATCCGATGGTCATGACCTCGGGCCGCCTGGTCGAGTACGAGGGCGGCGGCGAGGAAACCCGTTCCAACCCCTGGCTGGCCGAGCTGCAGCAGAACATGTTCGTCGAGATCAACCCGAAGGATGCCGCGCAGATGAACGCGCGCATCGGCGACTACGTCTGGGTCGAGACCCCCACCGGGGCGCGCATGAAGATGATGGCGATGGTCACCGAGCGCGTGCCGATCGGCCTGGTCTGGATGCCTTTCCACTTCGGCGGCTGGTGGATGGGCGAAGACCTCGAGCGCCACTATCCCGAGGGCGGCGCCCCGACCGTGCGCGGCGAGGCCTGCAACACGGGCTGGACCTACGGCTACGACGCCGTGACGATGATGCAGGAAACCAAGGTATCGCTGTGCCGGGTCGTCCGGGCCTAGCGGACGCATGACGGACCAGAAGAGTTGAGGAGGGTGGCATGGCCGCGAGGATGAAATTCATTTGCGATACCGAGCGTTGCATCGACTGCAATGGCTGCGTAACCGCATGCAAGAACGAAAACGAAACGCCCTGGGGCGTGAACCGGCGCCGCGTGGTGACCATCAACGACGGCATCCCGGGCGAGCGCTCGGTGTCGATCGCCTGCATGCACTGCACCGACGCGCCCTGCATCGCGGTGTGCCCGACCAACTGCATCTACCACACCGAGGACGGCATCGTCCTGCACAGCAAGGACCAGTGCATCGGCTGCGGCTACTGCTCCTATGCCTGCCCCTTCGGCGCGCCGCAGTTCCCCGAGACCGGGCTGTTCAACCACCGCGGCAAGATGGACAAGTGCACCTACTGCGCCGGCGGGCCCGAGCCCGACACCTCGGAAGCCGAATTCAAGAAATACGGCCGCAACCGCATCGCCGAGGGCAAGCTGCCGGCCTGCGCCGAGATGTGCGGCACCAAGGCGCTGCTGGCCGGCGAAGCCAACCTGATCGCCGACATCTACCGCCAGCGCGTCGAGACGCGCGGCTACGGCCCCGAGCTGTGGGGCTGGAAGATCGCCTACGGCCGCCCGAAACGCGGCGGCGAAGTCCAGGCCAAGGGCGACCTGCCGCGCCGCAACCTGATTCCCGGCGACGCCCAGAACGGCGGGGGAGGGTTCCCACAATGACCACGCCTTCCAACCACAAGCCGAGGTACAGGCTGGCCTGCTGCCTGCTGGCGCTGCCCCTGCTGCTGAGCGGCTGCCTCGAAGTCGACCAGCATCCCGAGTGGCTGCGCGGCCAGTACGCCGGCAAGGTCGACAACCGGCACTACCAGGTGCGCTTCCACAACGACCGGCTGGCCTGGGCGGCGGCCATCAACAACCGCAACCAGAAGCAGAACGAGTACAACCGGGCCAATCCCTAGGAGCCGACGATGCACGCCAACCCGCTTCGAATCCATGCGTTCCTGGCCAGGCTGTTGTCCCTGCAGGTGTCCTGCGTGCTGCTGGCCCTGGCGGCGACCTTCCTGCTCTCGCCGGCCTTTGCCGGCGTGCCCAACAAGGACGCCAAGCCGGCCTATGCCGAGGAGCAGACCATGCTCCAGATCGAAGGCGATTCTGTCGTGCCCGAGCCCGGCCTCACCAATCCGGCTTCCGGCCGGGTGCACATGGACCGCCACTTCCTGGGCCAGTACGGCACCAAGGAAGCGAACGTCATCGTCCAGCGCGGCGGCAATACCTGGCGCCACCTGCGCAACGGGCCGCTCGCGACCATCGCCGGCTTCATCCTGCTGGTCGTGCCGTTCCTGATCTTCGTGTTCTACAAGGCAGTCGGACCGGCGCGCGAAGAACCCGGTTCCGGGCGCCGCATCCAGCGTTTCACGGCCTGGGAGCGCCAGGTCCACTGGGCCACGGCCTATACCTTCATTGCGCTGGCGATCACCGGCATCATCATCATGTACGGCAAGAAGATCATGCTGCCGTGGATGGGACACGACCTGTTCTCGTGGGTGGCGATCATCTCGAAATACCTGCATAACTTCGTCGGGCCGCTGTTCATCCTGTGCTCGATCCTGATGTTCATTACCTTCTTGCGCCGCAATTTCTTCAACCGCCATGACTGGCAGTGGGTCAAGCAGGGTGGGGGACTGGTGTCGCACAAGCACGTACCGGCCGGTTTCTTCAATGCCGGCGAAAAGGCCTGGTTCTGGCTCGGCGTGACCTTGCTGGGCATCCTGATGTCCATTACCGGCCTGGTGCTGGACTTCGTCAACTTCGGCCAGTCGCGCTACGTGCTGCAGGTGGCCAACGTGCTGCACGTGGCCGGCGCGGCCCTCTACATCGCCGCCGCCATGGGCCACATCTATATCGGCACCTGGGGCACGCCCGGCGCCTACCAGGCCATGCGCGAAGGCACCGTGGACGAGGAATGGGCACGCGCCCACCACGCGCTCTGGTACGAGCAGGTCAAGAACGGCAGCGCGCCCGGCGCCCATCCCGACAGCCCGCCGCCCGTGCGCCCCGCGCCGCGCCCCGGCCCGGCACACTGAGGACGATTTCATGAAACCAACGAGCATCCTGATGCATGGCGCACTGGTAGCACTGGCGCTGGCGGCGAGCGGCTGCGACCGCGGCGGGCACCCGAGCGTGGGCGGCATCGAGCAGACGAAATATCCCGGCCAGGTCACGGCCGGCGGCCAGACGGCCGGGGCCATCATTGCGGCCACCGCCAAGCCGGTGACCGACGCCACCTATGCCGGCGGCACGCCGGGGCATGCGGGCGGTTCGGGCGGCACCAGTTCGGGAGCAGAAACGGCCGGCACCGTGCGCGAGACCGGGCAGGGCCCGACGACCGGCGTGACGCCGCCGTCGGGCGCCCAGGCCGGCACCCAGAAGCCGTCCGGCGACAACGGCCGTCCTGCGGCCCCGGCGCCGGGAACGGTCGAGGCGCCGGCCGCCACCAACAATGCGCCGCAGGGTCCGGCGGCGGCCACCAACCTGAGGGGCCAATGATGAGCAAGCACACCCTTCTCGCCTGCGTGCTGGCGGGCCTGATGGCGGCAAGCGCGGCCTGGGCGGGGCTGCCCAAGCCGGTCCTGACCCCGGCGCAGCAGCAGGCCGCCGCCGCGAAGAAAGCCGAGGCCGACGCCAAGGCCGCGAAGGACAAGGAGGCCCTGGCGGCCTCGATGGACACGATCAGCACGCGCTGGCGTTCCCAGGCGGCGGGCAAGGGCTGGCGCATCAACCCGCCGGTCGCCATCGCCGCCGCCCCGCCAGCCGCTGCGCCGGGCGCCGCCCCGGGCGTGCCGCCGAACATTGCCGCGGGCGTACCCGCGGGCACGCCGCCGGGCGCCATGCCCACCGGCACCGCCCGGGCCGCCGCCGCTGCCGGCATGGTGCCGCCGGGCGTGACGCCGCCGGCCGCGGGCATGCCGGCCGCGGCGCCGAATACCGCGGCGCCGGGCACGGCCGCGGCCGCGCCGGCCACGGGCGCCGCGCCGCTCAGCCGCCAGGCGCTGAACGCCGCCAATGTCCCGGTCAAGAGCGAGAAGCTGGGCAACGTGACGCCGAGCGAAGACGTCAAGAAGCAGCAGACCCGCGCTGTCCCGAGGGGGGCCGGGCCCGCCGTCGAGCGCGACAGCACACCCACCACGGCGAACAAGAAATGAAAATGGGTTCGATGCCGATCGCGGTCATCATGCAGCGCCGCGCCGTCCAGCACCGCTGGGCCGACGAAGCCTGGGCCGCGGTGGGCGTGGTGCCCGACCGCGGCAACCTGCCGCGCCTGCAGGTGCTCAGCGAAAGCCCGGAGCGCGACTACTACCTGGTGTCGGGCCTGGAGCTCGAGCTCTACACCGATGAGAACGAGGGCTATTACGAGAACATGGTCGCGCCCGAGTCAAAGGTCTTCGTCCTGTGGCGCATGGAGGAAGGCAAGGCGATTCCCGCACGCGCCTCGGTCAGCTATGTCGAGGGCACGCGCATGTTCGATTCGGGCGAAGCGGCCGACGGCGTGACCATGCCCGCCGAGGTGTACACCTGGGTGGCCGAATACCTGCGCCAGCACTACCAGCCCAAGCCGCGCCGCGGGCGCCAGCACGGATGAGGGGAGCCCTGGATGTCTGAAGAAGGATTCTTCCGGCGCTGGGCACGCCTGAAGTCCGCCGGGCTTGAAGACAAGCCGGGGACGGCGCACGCCCCGGCGCAGCAAGCCGTGCCTGCCGCCGGATCGCCCATGCAGCACGGCGCACCGGCAGTGCGCCCCGCATCCGACCCGTCCGCCGCGGGAGAGCCGCAGGCGCAGGCGAGGGCGTTGCCCACCCTCGAAGACGCGGCGCGGCTCACGTCCGATGCCGATTTCTCCGCCTTCGTCGGCAAGGACGTGGACAAGTCCGTGCAGCGCCTGGCCCTGAAGACCCTGTTCGCCGACCCGCATTTCAATCTCATCGACGGGCTCGATGTCTACATGAACGACTATAACAAGGCCTCGCCGCTGACCCCGGTCATGCTGGCCTCGCTCCAGCATGCCCAGGGCCTGGTGGCCAGGCTGCTGGACGACCAGCGCAAGGATGCAGAAGAAGGGGCAGCCGCCGAAACGGCCGCGCCGCCGACCACCGAACAAGGGACCGCATGAACATCCGCTTCACCGATACGCCACCCCTGGACCCGCTGCAGGACGGGGTGGACGCCCAGGCGCGCAGCGCCGCCATCCTGGCGGCCGACGCCATCCCCGTATTCGAGGCGTCCGTCACCGTCGGCTACACCTCCAGCGGGCGCTCGCTGGTGGTCGGGTCGAGCGCGAACGCGCTGCCCTGGGCCGACCGCCTGGCCGGCATGCTGCCGGTTACGGTGCTCCTGCTCGACAACCAGGAAACCATGCCGGTGCGGCCCTACCCGGTGCACGTCGCGCGCACCGTGGCCGTGGCCGGCTGGCTCGGCGCTTTCGAGGCGCGCTGGCAGGCGCCCGGCAAGCCGGTGGAGCAGGGCCGCTTCGACCTCGTGCTCGACCTGAGCCCGAGCCGCCTGATCCCCAGCCACCAGCGCCCCAACGGCTATTACGCGCCCGGCTACGACGATTGCGCCCGCGAGCAGGATGTGGAGGCCATGCTCGGGATGGTCGGCGAATTCGAGAAGCCCAAGTATTTCGCCTACAAGGAGCGCATCTGCGCCCACGGCCGCAATGGCCAGAAGGGCTGCACCGCCTGCATCGACATCTGCTCGGCCTCCGCGATCGCGAGCGACGGCGACAGGATCAAGGTCAATCCCTACCTGTGCGCCGGCTGCGGCGCCTGCTCGACCGTCTGCCCGACGGGCGCCATCAGCTACGCCTTCCCGCCGGCCGCGCTCACGGGCAAGCGCATCCAGGCGGCCCTGCGCTCCTACCGCGAGGCCGGCGGCCAGCAACCGGCGTTGCTGCTGCACGACCCGGAGCATGGCGCGGCGCTGCTGGCGCAAATCGGCAATGCGATTCCCGGCCGCGTCATCCCGCTGGCGCTGCAGCACAGCGCCTCGACCGGCATCGACGTCTGGTTCGCCGCGATCGCCTATGGCGCCTCCGGCATCTCGGTCCTGGTGACGGGCCACGAAGCGCCGCAATACCTTGCCGCCCTTGACCAGCAGATGGAAATCGCCCAGGCCGTGCTCGATGGCCTCGGCTACGACGGCCCGCACCTGCAATTGCTGCGGGTCGATGCACCGGAAGAACTGGCGGTAGCCCTGCGCCACGCCCCGCGCGGCCTGGCGCCGAGCGAGCCGGCTGTCTTCCACCTGGCCAACGACAAGCGCAACACCCTCGACTACGCGCTCGACCACCTGCACCGCCACGCGCCGCACCGTCCCGAGCAGGTGGCGCTGCCCCTTGGTGCGCCCTTCGGCGCCATCGAAGTCAACCGCAGCGCCTGCACCCTGTGCATGTCCTGCGTCGGCGCCTGCCCGGCAGGCGCGCTGCAGGACGGGCAGGGCGCGCCGCTGCTGCGCTTCATCGAGAAGAACTGCGTCCAGTGCGGCCTGTGCGCCACCACCTGTCCCGAGAACGCCATCACGCTGGCGCCGCGTTTGTCCTTCATGGACACGCGCAACCAGCCGGTGGTGCTCAACGAGACCCAGCCCTTCCACTGCATCCGTTGCGACAAGCCCTTCGGCACCCTGCAGATGGTCGAGAACATGCTGGGCCGCCTGGGTTCGCACCCCGCGTTTGCCGGCCACCTCGACCGCCTGCGCATGTGCGGCGACTGCCGTGTGATCGACATGATGGAGCCCAGGGACGAGATGCGGGTGACGACCTTGCGTCGGGATTAAGCATCTCGGGCCGGGGACCCTGCATCGCCTTACCCCGTAGGGTGGGCAGATCCTCAGGCTGTCGGACGGCGCACGCATCGCTTCCCGGCACGCATCCGGCCGCCGTCCGGCCCCGATGTAAATTCCCGCCCGGGCATCCCACCCCCACCCAAACAATGGCAGAATAGCCACGACACCACGGCCGGCATCGCCCATCCGCGCCGCCGCCCGACCAGCGACCAGGAGACACCATGACGCCAACCCAGCGCTTCGTCCAAGCCCGCGACTTCCTGCAGCAGCACCGGCTCGACTACGACGCCGCCTATCGCGGCTACCGGCCGCCCCAGCTGGAGAACTTCAACTGGGCGCTCGACTTCTTCGACCAGCAGGCCAGGGACAACCTGCTGCCTGCCCTGTGGGTCGTGGAAGAAGACGGCTCCGAGCGCAAGATCTCGTTTGCCGACATGGCCTCGCGTTCCTGCCAGGTGGCCGAATACCTGCGCCAATGCGGCGTGCGGCGCGGCGACCGGGTGCTCCTGATGCTGCCCAACCGGGTCGAGCTGTGGGAAATCATGCTGGCCGGGATCAAGCTCGGCGCGGTGCTGGTGCCCACCACCATGCTGGTGTCGGGAGGGGACCTGCAGGACCGCCTCGAGCGCGGCCGTGTCAAGCATGTCATCGCCCAGGCCTCCGAAGCCCCCAAGTTCGAGACCATGCAGGGCAGCTTCACCCGCATCGCCGTCGGCGGCAAACCGGACGGCTGGCACGATTACGAAGAGAGCCGCGACATGCTCTCGGTGTTCGACCCGGAAGGCGAGACCCGCGCCACCGATCCGCTGCTGCTCTACTTCACCTCCGGCACCACTGCCAAGCCCAAGCTGGTGCTGCACAGCCACCAGAGCTATCCGGTCGGCCATTTGTCGACCATGTACTGGATCGGCCTGCAGCCCGGCGACATCCACTGGAACATCTCCTCGCCCGGCTGGGCCAAGCACGCCTGGAGCTGTTTCTTCGCACCCTGGAATGCGGGCGCCACCATCTTCATCTACAACTACGAGCGCTTTTCCAGCAAGGCGGCGCTCGACACCATCACCCGCTGCGGCGTGACCTCGCTGTGCGCGCCGCCCACGGTCTGGCGCATGATGATCCAGGAAGACCTGGGCAAGTGGAAGCCGCCGCTGCGCGAGCTGGTCGGCGCGGGCGAGCCGCTCAACCCGGAAGTGATCGAGCAGGTCGAGAAGGCCTGGGGCATCCGCATCCGCGACGGCTTCGGCCAGTCCGAGAGCACCGCGCAGATCGGCAATTCGCCGGGCCAGGCGATCAAGCCGGGCTCGATGGGCCGCCCCTTGCCGGGTTATAGCGTCACGCTGCTCGACATCGACGACGCGCCCGCCAGGGAAGGCGAAATCTCCGTCAAGCTCGACCCGGCCCCGCTGGGCCTGATGATGTGCTACGAGGGCGACGAAGAAAAGACCGCCAATGTCATGCGCGCGGGCCACTACCACACGGGCGACACCGCCACGGTCGACGCCGACGGCTACTATTTCTACGTCGGCCGCAACGACGACGTCTTCAAGTCCTCCGACTACCGCATCAGCCCCTTCGAACTCGAGAGCGTGCTGATCGAACACGAGGACGTGCTGGAAGCGGCCATCGTGCCCAGCCCCGATGCGCTGCGCCTGTCGGTGCCCAAGGCCTTCGTCACGCTGCGCCAGGGCGTGGCGCCCAGCCGCGAAGTGGCCGCCTCGCTGTTCGCGTTTGCGCGCGAACGGCTCGCGCCCTACAAGCGCATCCGCCGCATCGAGTTCCGCGAGCTGCCGAAAACCATCTCCGGCAAGATCCGCCGTGTCGAGCTGCGCAAGGAAGAAGCCGGCCGGGGCGAGGGTGTGCAGCAGCAGGGCATCGAGTACCGCGAGGAAGACTTCTCTACTCCATAGCCGGCAGCAAAGCGGTCGATCGTCGCAGGGTGGGCGTAAAACAATTCGCTGGACTGTTTTACCTGCCCACGCGTTCAACCGATGCTTGCCACACCTGCGGGCATCCGATAGCCACGCGATGTCAAGCAAACACCTTGATTACCGAAGTGTGCGGCACACCCGTCCACATTGCCGCCATAATAGTGGTCAATCCCACAACAAGCGCCGACACCGCCCCGTGGCCGCGCACCGCTTTCGACTCCCATCGATGACAACCACCAAACCCGCCGCCGCCAAGCTTGACCTTTCCTACGAAGTGCGCAGCTCCCCCGTCCACGGCAACGGCGTCTTTGCGCTGAAACCCATCGGCGCGGGCGAGCGCATCATCGAATACCGTGGCGAGCGCATCACCTGGGACGAAGCGACCCGGCGCGCCGCGGATGCCGGCGGCCCGATCAACCACACCTTTTATTTCACGCTGGCCGACGGCCGCGTGATCGACGGCGGCAGCCGCGGCAACGCGGCGCGCTGGATCAACCACGCCTGCTCGCCCAATTGCGAAGCGTTCGAGGACGAGGGGCGCGTGTATATCCACGCCATGCGCGACATCGAGCCGGGCGAAGAGCTGAACTACAACTACGCGCTGATCTACGACGAGCGCCATACGCCGGCCCTGAAAAAACTGTTCGCCTGCCGCTGCGGCACGCCCGGGTGCACCGGCACCATGCTCGCTCCCAAGAAGCGGGCCAGGAAGCCGTCCGCGGCCGTTTGATGAAAGACGCCATGATTCCCGTCGTGCGCAGCCTCCTGGAAACCGACCTGTACAAATTCACGATGTGGCAGGCGCTGCTGCACAGCCACCCGGGCGCCGACGGCGAATACGAGTTCCGCTGCCGTAACCAGCCGGCCTATCCGTTGGCCGAGCTGAAAGACGATGTCGAGCGCGAGCTCGATCATCTCTGTTCGCTCATGTTCACCGAAGAAGAAGTCGTCTACCTGCGCGGCCTGCGCTTCATCAAGAGCGATTTCGCCGACTTCCTCACACTGTTCCGCTTCCAGCGCAAGTTCATCGAGGTGTCTACCGACGGCCCGCACCTGCGCATCCGCGCCGTGGGTCCGATCGTGCACGTGATGGGCTTCGAGATCTTCGTGCTCTACATCGTCAACGAGCTGTACTTCCGCCGCTTCGAGCGCGAAGCCGCGATTGTCGAGGCGCGCCTGCGCCTGCAACAGAAGATCGACGAGCTGCGCGCCTTCGAGCGCGAGCCCAGGCGCGCCACGCCTTTTGAATTCTTCGATTTCGGCGTGCGCCGGCGGTTTTCGGGCGAGTGGCACGACGAGGTCGTGGCCACGCTCGCACGCGAGCTGCCGCAATTTTTCAAGGGTACCTCGAACGTCTACCTGGCGCGCAAATACGGGCTGGTGCCGATCGGGACCATGGCCCACGAATACCTGCAGGCCTACCAGGCTTTCGGGGTGCGCCTGCGCGACTTCCAGAAGGCGGCGCTGGAGGACTGGGTGCAGGAATACCGCGGGGACCTGGGTACCGCGTTGACCGACGTGGTCGGCATGGACGCCTTCCTGAACGACTTCGACCTGTACTTCGCCAAGTTGTTCGACGGCCTGCGCCACGATTCAGGCGACCCGGTGGCGTGGGGCGAGAAGGCGCTGGCGCACTACGCGCGCCTGCGCATCGATGCGCGCACCAAGCGCCTGGTGTTCTCGGACGGGCTGAGCGTGCCCAAGGCCCTGAGCCTGTACCGCCATTTCGCCGACCGCACCATGCTGGGCTTCGGCATCGGCACCAAGCTCACCAACGACACGCCTTATCCGGCGCTGAACATCGTGATGAAGCTGGTACGCTGCAACGGGCAGCCGGTGGCCAAGCTGGCCGATACGGCAGGGAAGTCGATGTGTACCGACGAGACCTTCCTGGCCTACCTGCGGCAGGTGTTCAACCACCCTCAGGAGTAGTCGAAACCCTACGGGCCGCCGGCTGACCGGTGCTCCAGGCGCTGCGTGCGCGATCGAATTTACGCGCTGTGGGCCAGACGGCGCACGCCGCGCTGTCCGGTCTCTTCCAGCTGGAAGGTATTGACCACCGCCGCCAGCTCCGCCGCCTGCGAGCGCAGCGACTGCGCCGCGGCCGCCGCTTCTTCCACCAGCGCGGCATTTTGCACCGTCATCTCGTCCAGGCGCGCGATCGCATCGTCCACGCGCTCGATGTCGGCGCGCTGCGATCCGGTCGCGGCGCTGATGTGGCCCATGATGCCGGTGACGCTGTGCACGCCGTCGACCACCTTGCGGATGGTCTCGCCGGCTTCGCCCACCAGTTTCGCGCCGGTGCCGACCTTGCTCACCGAGTCCTCGATCAGCGCCTTGATTTCCTTGGCCGCGGCCGCGGAGCGATGGGCCAGGTTGCGCACTTCGCTGGCGACCACGGCGAAGCCGCGGCCCTGTTCGCCGGCGCGCGCCGCTTCCACCGCCGCGTTCAGCGCCAGGATATTGGTCTGGAAGGCGATCCCGTCGATCACCGCGATGATGTCGACGATCTTTTTCGAGGATGCGTGGATCAGCTCCATGGTGGTGACGACCTGGTCGACGGCCGCGCCGCCCTGCACCGAGACGGTCGAGGCGTCGGTGGCGAGCGCGCTGGCCTGGGCCGCGTAGTCGGAGTTCTGGCGCACCGACTCGATCAGCTGTTTCATCGACGCGGCCACCTGGGTGAGGGCGGCGGCCTGGGTTTCGGTGCGGTTCGACAGGTCGAGGTTGCCCGAGGCGATCTCGGACGAGGCCGAGGCGATGGCGTCGGTGCCGCCGCGGACCTTGCTCACGATGCTGCTCAAGCCATCGCGCATGGCACTCATGGCGAACAGCAGGCTGGAGGGATTGGCGCGGTCGGTGTCGACCGGACGGTGCAGCTCGCCGCCGGCGATGGCGCGCGCCACGCTGGTGGCGTAGGCCGGCTCGCCGCCGAGCTGGGACACCAGGCTGCGCACCAGCACCAGGCCGATCACCACGCACAGCACGACCGACAGTGCACCCAGGGCGGTGATCCAGTAGCGGCCTTGCGAGGCTTCGGCGTTTGCCTGGGCGACGGCGCTGTCGGTGTTGGCCTGCAGGCCGCGCAGCAGCACGTCGATGTCGGCCACGATCTGGCGGCGCAGCGGGCTGCATTCCTCGACCAGGAAGGTTCCGAAGGCATCCATGTCGCCGCTGCTGCGGAAAGCACGCGGCCGTGCCAGTTCGCGCGCCATGGTCAGCATGCCGGCGCGGACCTTGGCGTATTGCGGATTGTCCTGCAGGACCGGGTCGAGGCGGGAGAGGGCGGCCAGGTAGTCTGCCTTGCGCGCATCCACCAGGTCGAGCTCGCGGGCGGCGGCTGCCGCATCCTTGAAGATATAGGCATTACGCGCCGCGATGCCGGTCTGGGCCAGGGCTTCGCGCGCCGCATACAGGGGTTCGAGCTGGGTACTGCGCACGCTGTCTGCACGCTGCAGATCGTTTTCGATGCTGTTCACCTGCGACACGGCAAAGGCGGCCAGGACAAGGGTGATCGACAGGATGAGGGCAAAAGCGGAGTACAGCCGCGTTGCAAGCCCAGCGTGTTGGAAGAAGTTCATGAATGGTTCCGTTTGTTATGAGAGCTGCTCAAATGACAAGCTTGTTGGTAAATGCGCCACGGATTCTGTCAGTTCAATTTCTTTATGGCAACTGAATATGAGCAATTCAGGTATTACCGCAAGTTATCTTTTCAGAGGCACAGCTAATTTGTTCGAGGACAGGACAGCACACAAGTGTGGTATTTGAACAACTCTCAAGATGTATACACAAGCAGTAGCAAAGACGTGTAATGATTTATTCCATATATTTGTTCAAATCGACGTGATTATAAGCAATTTATTGCCTTAAAGCAAGTCAATTTGACGGATATGACAATATTTGAACCCGATCTCTCAGTGGATTCCGTTTTTGTAGGGAATTTCGGCAGATCGGCTATACTGTCAGCACACATAGGATTGCGAATGCTAAGCAAGTTCACTGAAGAAGACCCGATCCTCACTACCAGCGCAGCGGCGCGGATGTTGGGCGTTGCGACCAGCACCGTGCAGTTGTGGATGGAAAGTGGCGCCATCGCTTCCTGGAAAACGCCGGGCGGACACCGCCGCACGCGCCAGAGCACGATTACCGGCATGCTCGAGCGTGCCGGACCACTGTCGGGCTCGCTGTCCGGCGAATCGGCCGCGCCCATGCCGACCGATCCCGAATACCTGAGCTCCGGCGCCGAGGTGTACCCGACCGGTCCCGACGAGGCGCGCCGCCTGGCGGCGCTCGCGGTCAGCGGCCTGGTCGACAGCGCACCGGAAGAACGCTTCAACCGCATCGTGCGCCTTGCCGCCACCGTGACGGCCTCGCCGATCGCCCTGGTGTCGCTGCTGACGGCGCGGCGCCAATGGTTCAAGGCGCGGGTCGGCCTCGAGCCGCAGGAAACGCCGCGCGAATGGGCCTTCTGCTCGCATGCTATCCTGCAGGATGCTCCTTTCATGGTCGAAGACGCCGCCACCGACGAGCGCTTCCGCGACAACCTTTTGGTGCTGGCCGATCCGCGCATCCGCTTCTATGCCGGCGTGCCGCTGCGCGACCGCTCCGGCCTGCCGATGGGCACCCTGTGCGTGATCGACCGCGAGCCGCGCCGCCTGCGCTCGGCCGAACTGCAGGCGCTGCGCGACCTGGCCGATATCGCATCTAGCGAGATGCAGGCCAAGTCCGCCTGATCGGGCGCAAGGCGTGAAAATGCGCGACAAAGCCGCGCGCATTTCGCGCTATGCTGGCGGCTTCCCTTTATGCCGAGGACCGTCATGAAATGTTTCGCCGCTGCCGCCCTGACCCTTGCCGCCATCTTTGCCGCGTATGCCCTCCCGGCCGCCGCACGCCAGCCTGCCGCCGCTGCCGCAACCCCGGATGCCGCCGTAAGCGCTGCCGCCAATAGCGCCGCTTCCGGCTTCCTCGCGCTGCTCGATGCCGGCAAATTCGGCGACTCCTGGACTGAAGGAGCAGCCCTGATGCGCGGCGCGGTGCCGCAAGACCAGTGGAGCGGCGTGGTCGGCTCGATGCGCAAACCACTGGGCGAGGTCAAGTCGCGCAAGCTGCTTTCCTCAACCGCCACCCGCAGCCTGCCCGGCGCTCCGGACGGCGATTACGTGGTCGTGCAATACCAGACCGAGTTCGCCAATAAAGCCAGCGCGGTCGAAACCGTCACGCCGATGCGCGAGCCGGACGGCCGCTGGAAAGTGGCGGGATACTTCCTCAAATAAGCCGCTCTGGTAGCGGGTCCATCGCCGTATATCCGCTGCGTGATGGCCGTGAAGCGCCTTAATGCGCCGCACGACCTTGGAGGAAGTCCTCGTGACAAGCGCGCTGGTCGTCTCCGATCCGCTCTGTTTTCTATTCGTAATATGCTTGAAGGCAAGGGCTGAACAATGGAAAATTTACGCCTAGAAATTTACTGATGTATTGTTACCACAAGTCGTAAAAGCAGGTATCAGGGCTACCAAGATATGTGGATCAACTACCCAAAGTGCATGTAGTATTTACATCAGTCCGCTAGAAAAGACATCCGATAAAAATATGGCATGCGCCAGGTCGCGAATGCACCTGCATGTCCTAACCATGGGATGGCAAAAAATGAATAATGGCTTCCTGAAACCGATTCGCGTCTTGCTCGTTGAGGACCATCAGCTGCTGTTGTGGGGGCTGTGCAAACTCATCAATGAGCACCGGCCCTTGATGGAAGTGGTCGGGATTGCCTCGAATCAGGCCGACGCCTTGCAGCGACTGCCGCATGCGGCGCCGGATCTCGTCTTGATGAAGTTTCAACTGGCGTCCATGAGTCCGGACGGAATGCTACCAGCCGAATTGATTGCTTCTTGCCGGACCCTGCTGCTGGTGGACGATGCCAGTGCCGAAAACCTGGGCCGCTCGGTGCGCTGCGGCGCCCATGGCATCCTGACCAGGAAGTCCAGTGCCGAGGAAGTCGTCAAGGCGATCGACAAGACCCATGGCGGTGAATTATGGTTCGGACGCGAAGCGGCGAATCTCGCTCTGGCGCAGCTGCGCTGTCCAGTCAGGGCGGAAGCCGCCAGGCGCGATACGACGCTCGACCAGCTCACTCCGCGCGAGCGCAAGGTGCTCGACGCTGTCATCGACAGCCGTTCGCGCCCCAACAAGTCGGTCGCCAAGCAGCTGTTCATCTCCGAGTCGACGCTGCGCAATCACCTGTCCTCGATCTACCAGAAGCTCGGCGTGAGCAACCGGCTGGATCTCTACATGCTGGCCCAGACCCGCGGCTACGCGCCGGAACGCGTGCATCAGCCGGCGTAAAGGCGCCGCCTTGCGCTGGTGTAGCGCAAGGCGGCTGCCGCGGAAAAGCGTCATTTCCCCTGGAGCATGGGCCCAATGGTCCTGATGATCTGAATGACCGCCGGTCCCAATACCACGAGGAATACCGACGGGAAAATGAACAGCACCAGCGGGAACAGCATCTTGGTGGGGATCTTCGCTGCCTTTTCCTCTGCCCGGATATGGCGCTTGTGGCGCAGGTCGTCGGAAAAGACCCGTAGCGCGTCGCCGATCGAGGCGCCGAAGCGGTCCGCCTGCGTCAGCATGGTGGCAAAGGAGCCGAGTTCCTCGACGTTGGTGCGCAGGGCCAGGTTGCGCAGCGAGGCGGCGCGCGTGGCGCCCGCCCGCATCTCCAGGTTGGTCAGCTGCAGTTCCTCGGCAAGCGCGGGACTTTTTGGCGCCACTTCTTCCGCCACCCGGGTCAATCCCGCGTCCAGTCCCAAGCCCGCCTCGACACATACCAGGAGCAGGTCGGCCGCATCGGGGAATTCTTCGAAAATCGTGCGCTTCCTGCGCGCCGCCGCCATGGACAGCAGCATGTTGGGCAGGTAGCAGCCTACCAGCGCCGCTACCAGCACGCACAGCAGCATGGTCACGCCGGTGGCGCCTCCGGTGGCCCGCAGGGCCGAGAAGCTGGCTGTAGCGAACAGTAGCGGCAGCAGGGTTTTCACGCCGAAGAACACCAGCGGGGCCTTGGCGGAGCGAATGCCGGCGTTGAGGAAGCGGATGCGCAGCCGCGAGCGCTCCCAGGCTTCATCGGGCGTCGACAGCTTTGCGAATGGACCGACCGCTTCGGCGATGCGCGCCGTCCAGGTGGTCGCAGGGCGTACGCCCTTGGCGAGGGCGTCGACGCGCTGGTCCGTGGCCGTCGGCGCGAGCCAGAAATAGCCGGCGCACAGGCCACAGGTGACAGCGAGGAAAACGATGATGGGCAGGGACATGGCGCGCTCTCCTCAGACGCGAATTTTGACGATCCGGACCATGACCAGGGCGCCAAGAAAAGTCAGGAACAGCATCAGCTGCAGGATGCTGATGCCCAGCGGGTCAGTCCAGAGGCGCGACATGAATTCCGGATTGGCCAGGTTCAGCACGGCTCCGATCGCGGGAGGCAGCAGGCCCAGGGTCCAGGCCGACATCCGGCCCTCCGACGACAGCACCTTGATGCGTCCGTGCAGCTTGAATCGGTCCCGGATCAGGCGGGCCAGGTTGTTCAGGATCTCTGTCAGGTTGCCGCCAGACTGGCGCTGGATCAGGATCGACACGACCAGGAAGCGCAGGTCGGTCACCGGCACCCGTTCGCAGAGCTCCATCAGCGCATGCTGGAGCGACACGCCGAAGTTCACTTGTTCATGAACGGCAGCGAATTCTCCGGAGATCGGCTCGGGCATTTCATCGGCCAGCAGCCTGATCGCCAGCGGCAACGAATAGCCGGCGCGCAGCGCCCGCACGATCAGCTCGAGCGCCTCGGGAAGCTGGTGATGGAAGCGGTCGAGGCGACGGCGGCGCGCGCGCGCGACGTAGGCCCAGGGCAGGGCGGCGCAGACCAGCGCCACCAGCATCCTGGTCGGCAGCGGGGCTGCCGCCAGCGTCAAGAGCCCGAATCCGGCCACGCCTGCTGCAAGGCTTGCCATGCTCACCGCCGACACCGTCCAGCTCAGGCCGGATTGGGCGATATATCGCTCTATCAATAGGGCCAGCGGAAGCTTGCCCAGTGCGCGGTCGATGCCGGACAGGTCGCTCAGCTTGCGTTGCCGGTGCAGGCCGGCAAACTCGCCCTCGTGCGACTTCGCCAGGGCGTCGATGCGCTGGCGCAGGCGAAGTGCGGCGACGCCCCGGCGCGAGCGCCAGAACAGGAACAGCGCCTCGATCCCCAGCAGGACCGAGACGAACACCATCAGCGAGATGGCTGCGGCAGAATTGTTGGTGATAAAGCCGGGCATGGCGCTCTCCTGGGTCAGCTGTAGTGACGGCCGGGGTCGAACATCCGGTCGGGCAGGACGATGCCGAAAGCCTGCAGGCGGTCGGTGAAGCGCGGCCGGATGCCGCTGGCCTGGAAATGCCCCGAAATCTTGCCGTTGGCGTCGACGCCGGTCTGATGGAAGCCAAAGATTTCCTGCATGGTGATCACCTCGCCTTCCATCCCCGTGATTTCCTGTATGCTGGTGATCTTGCGCTGTCCGTCGGTCAGGCGCAGCGCCTGCACCACGACCGTGATCGCCGAGGCGATCTGCTGGCGGGTGGCCTTGTGCGGCAGGTTCAGGTTTGCCATCCCGATCATGTTCTCGAGGCGCGATATCGCGTCGCGCGGCGTGTTCGCATGGATGGTCGTGAGCGAGCCTTCGTGGCCGGTGTTCATGGCCTGCAGCATGTCGACCGCCTCGGCGCCGCGCACCTCACCGATGATGATCCTGTCCGGCCGCATCCGCAGCGCGTTCTTGACCAGGGCACGCGCCGTGATCTCGCCCTTGCCTTCGATGTTCATCGGCCGGGTCTCCAGGCGCACCACGTGCGGTTGCTGCAACTGCAGTTCGGCCGCATCTTCGATCGTCACCAGGCGCTCGGACTCCGGGATGAAGCCGGACAGGATGTTGAGCAGCGTCGTCTTGCCCGCTCCCGTACCGCCCGAGATCAGCATGTTCACCTTGGCCTGCGACAGGCCCCTGAGCATCTCCGCCATTTCCGGCGTCAGGCTGTGGGTGTCGTTGACCAGGTTGTCCATCTTCAGTGGAATATGGGCGAAGCGGCGGATCGACATCATCGGTCCGTCCAGCGCGATGGGCGGGATCACGGCGTTCACGCGCGAGCCGTCCGGCAGCCTGGCGTCGACCATTGGACTGGACTCGTCGATGCGCCGTCCGACCATCGACACGATCTTGTCGATGATGCGCATCAGGTGCTTGTCGTCGGTGAAGCTGACGTCGGTCAGCTCCAGCCTGCCGCGCCGCTCGACGTAGATGCGGTCGTAGGCATTGACCAGGATATCCGACACGCTGGGGTCGGCCATCAGAAGTTCGATCGGCCCGAAGCCCAGCATCTCGTGCTGGATGTCGCGCACCAGCATGCGCCGCTCGACTGCGCTGACCGGGGCCGGCTCTTCGGCAAGCAGGCGGTCGATGGCATGGGCGATTTCCTGGCGCAGCAGGTCGGCAGGCAGGGTCTCGAGGATCGCGAGGTCGAACTGTTCGAGCAGCTTCAGGTGCATCTGCTCCTTGAGCTGCTTGTATTCGTCGCGGCGCGCCCCTGCGGCGGCCGGGCGCTCCGCATCGTCGCGCCGGGGGGAGAATTTGTCGCGCAATGACATGGCATCCTCCGGCTCAGGCACGCTTGAACCAGCGGTCCACCACGCCCAGCTGCGGTTCCTTGGGTGGGTTGACAGCAGCGGACAGGGCACTGAGGTTGCGAATCACGCCATGCTTTTTTTCCACCTGCATCAGGGGCACGCCCTGGTTGATGGCGCTGCTGACCTGGCGCCAGCCATTGGCGATGGTGTGCAGGGTCAGTGGACCCAGGGTGCGGCGCACCTGCTCGAGGGTGACCTCGCTGCGTTTGTCGTAGCGGTTGACGATCAGTTCGATGTGCTCGCTCGCATAGTCGAGCGAGCGCAGGATCGTGAGCAGGCGATCGGCGTTGCGCAGGTGCGGCACGCTGGCCTGCATCACCACAAAGGTAGTCGATGCCAGGTCCAGCGCCGTCATCATGATCTCGTCGAGGTGGCGCGGCAGGTCGAGCAGCACCGCGTCGTACTGGGTCACCGCCTGCTTCAGGATGGCTTCGACATGCTCGCCGCGGATGTCGGCGGCCTGGGCAGGATCGTTCGGGGCCGCCAGGATGCTGAAGTTATCGGTCACCCTGGTAGCCACCGAATCGAGCAGCGAGGCATCGAGCCGGTCGAGGTCGCGCGCGATGTCGGCGATCGTGGTCGCCGCTTTTTTCTCCTGCACGAAGCCGAGGGCGTCGCCGAACTGGAGGTTCAGGTCGACCAGCAGCGTGGAATGCGATTGCGCCATCTGGTGGCCGAAATTCGTGGCCAGGAAGGTCGTCCCGCTGCCCCCGCAACTGCCGACAAACGCGTGGATACGTCCCAGCGAGGGCGCGTTGGACGTCAGGCGCCTGGCCGCGGCGCGTTCGACCGCGCCGGTCAGGAGCTCCTTGGGATCGAGCCCGGGTATGACTTCGCGCACCCCGGCGCGCATGGCGTCGAGCAGGAACTCGGGCGAAGGGTTGTCGCAGACCAGCAGGACCGCGGCCTGCGGATGGCGTAGCGCCACCCCCTGCGCTGTGGCCAGCACGGCGCGGGCATGGGTGCGCGCATCGAGAAGCATCAGCTCCGGGGCGGTGTTTTTCGTGCGGCTGCCCAGCTCCAGCATGCGGATACGGGTGAGGTCATAGCTGCTGCGCGTCAGGTGGGCGCCGGCCAGTTGCAGGAAGGCGGTGTCGTCGGAAACGATCAGGATTTTCATGGTGGCCTCGTGGTAGTCAGCAATCAACGCCGCTGATGGGATCCTGGCGCATCATTTCGCGCGGAAGATAGGTAGAAAAGCCGGGCATCGAAATGATGCGCTGCCCGACGGCGCCCGGCATCGGGGCAATCCAGCGGAAGTCCAGCCCGGTGATGGCGACCGTCACGCTGTCGCAGGTGGCGGCTGTGCACCCAGCCGGGGCCCAGGCCACGTCGATGGTGCTGACCTGCGGTAGCAGGCCCTGCATTTTTGCCAGTACCGCGCTGCTGCCGCCGACGTCGGTGCAGGCGACAGCGTAGCGCGCGCCCAGGCGGGTGACTTCGCTCGCAGCGCTCCAGGTATGCAGCACGCGCACGAAGTCGAGTAGTCCCAACGTGAACATCAGGAAGGTCAGCAGGGCCAGAGAAAATTCCACGGTGGTGGCGCCACCTTGCCGGGCAATCATGTCGGGCTCCGCATGGTGGCCCGGATGGGGCTGAAAGTGATGGTCTGGAACTGCGTGCCGAAGACATTGCCCAGCATCGGAATGAACTGGTAATTCTGGACAGTCACGGTGACCAGGTGCATGGCGGGGTAGCTGCCGGTCAGGGTATAGGTGGGCCCAGGCACGTTGGAGGTGCTCAGGCCGGGCACCTGTGGACGGCCTGTGCCGGCGGGATTGCCGTAGACGATGATGTTCCTGGCTTGGGCAAGATCGGTGTTGGGCGCCCGTACCGACAGGTAGCGGGCGGCCTCGCGGACCGATTTGGCCAGGGTGCCGTAGTAGAAAATTGCGCGTCCGAGCTCGGTCGTGATAACGATCATCATCAGCAGGAAGGGCAGGATGAGCGCGAACTCGACCAGGGCGACGCCGCGTTGCCGTGTCATGTTGCTCTCCTCACAGGGTCAGGACCGGAACGAGTGGGCCGGCGTTCCCTCCGGGCAGGCCGCTGCCGATGCAGGGACTGTTCGGATCCGACGCGTTGCCCAGGTATTCGAGCTGCACGTCGGCCATCGGTATGGGTATCGGCTGGAGCATCAGCACGCAGACAAAATCGATGACTTTGTTGGCACCGTCTACAACGGGTACCGCCGCAATGCGGCGGTTACCGCCATATTGGCGTAATTCGCCATTGGCCCCTGCGGTAGCGACGTTCTGGAAAGAATTGAGGCTGAGGCCAGTCGCCCTTTCGCAGGAGTTGACCGACGCGGCGCAGTTGGCAAAGGCTGCGCGCTTGGCCTGGAAGTCGGGCAGGGCGTTGCGGCCGGCTGAGAAGTTCTTTGTGGTGTAGACGTAGCCGGTGTAGTCGGGCTGGGCTTGGGCAGGTCCGCTGTTATTCTTGTAGATGCCGAAGCGGGCGTTCCAGGCGTCGGCGATCGAGGACTGTACGCCGGGCGTGCCGAGTTGATTGCCGATCCTGGTGCCGCAAAAACCCCGCACCTCGGCCTCGGTTTCCGAGGCGCTATTGGTGCCGTCTAGGTTGGCCCAGCCGATCTGGCCATTGGTGGCCCCCGCTGTGCTCAGCAGAGTAACCCAATCGCCGCGCACGAAGCCGTAATCGGGTTTGACGCCACCGTTCCGGGGGCGCATCGCTAACGGAAGCGGGCAGGTCGACTGCGAAGGAGCGAGTGTCGCCTCGGCCCGTGCGAAAACATTGGTGGTGCCGGGATGGCGATCCTGGTCGCCGACCAGGGACAGCATCCTGAGTAAAGGCGTGGCGGTGGCCTGCTGGGTGTGCTCGCAGCGCGCGTAACGCGCATTCGCTGCGGCTGTCGTTACCGCATGGTTCTGGTCGCGGAAGCTGATGTTGGCCGCTGCCAGTTTTCCCTTGCCGTTCCAGAGGGCGGACTGCATGACGACGCCGTTGGCGTTCCCGGCTGTCAAGCCGGCATTGGTGGCGCGTACCAGCGCATCGGGCTGGCGGTTCAGTTCCTGCGCGGCGGCCAGGGCGCATGCATCGGTCGCGGTTTGCAACTCGCCCTTGACGATGAACATGCGGCCGACGTCGAGTGCGATCCCAATGAAGCCAAGCAGGAAGAACAGCATGAGGCACACGGTGACGATGAAGGCGCCACCTTGTCGGTTCCTGCAGATATTCCAGTTCTTCATGGGGAGCTCCGGATCTCGTATTCCTGCTCTTGCCGCTAGGCCGGTCGAAACCATGTGTCTCGGGTGCTTCTTCGTAACCGGACAATGCCTAGGGCGGGCCAGGCGATAACTTCCGCCGTGCCCGCGCCGCAGAATAGTGGCTTAGGTGCAGGTGGCAGTCGTCAGGCAGGCCGTCACGCGAGTGATAAACTGGCTGAAGGGGCCGTTAGCACCATCATCGGCAATTGCAGACAGCGCAATTACAAGGGCAATCGATACCACGGCGATAATCAGGCCGTATTCGACGACTTGCGCGCCGTCTTCTTCGCTGGCGAAGGCTGCAAACATTTGCTTGGCTGCGTCAATGTTGTACATGATCAATTCCTTTCAGGAGTAGCGTTAAATGACGGCCAGGCGGCATGCCGGACCGGTACTGCCGGTACTACAGGTACTGCGGGGGTTCATGCACTGCAAAAGCCAGGTTCGATCGACTCATTTGCCGGCTCCGCCACCGGTGACCGAACCACCGATATTGATGACATTGGTGACGGGCGGCGGCTCCTTGAACGAATCCTGGTAGCGCTTGGCCGCTTCCTTGGCCGCACGGCCGTCCAGGCCGGCCGCGGCATCGCCCTTTGCGCCGGCGGCGGGATCGATGGTCATCGCGAGCCGGGCGGAGCGCACCGCGTCGCCGAATCTCGCGTCATAACGGGGCGTTGGGGAATTCGCGCAGCCTGCAGCCAGGGCCGCTGCGCACAGAAAAATCAGGGTCTTCATTTCCCGCTCCCATCATTCGTCGTCGGGGGTTTGCCCTCGAGCCTGCCGTTGTAGTAGACGCCGGCACGGCCCGGGACGGCATGGTTATCGGTCGGCAGGGATGGCGCCGCCGCCAGCGGCTTGACCAGGCGCGGCGTGATGACGAACATCAGCTCGGTCTGGTCCTTCTGGAATTCGCTGCTGCGAAACAGCGCCCCCAGCACGGGAATCTCGCCGAGGCCGGGAAAGCGCTTGATCGTCTGGCTGACGTTGTTCTTGATCAGGCCGGCGATCACGAAGCTCTGGCCATCGTTGAGCTGGACCGTGGTGTCGGCGCGCCTGACCGTGAACGAGGGCAGGATGGCGGTGGCGCCGGAGATCGTGGTGAAGGGCGAACCGGTCTGCGACAGGTCCGACACTTCCGACACGATCTTCAGGTTGATGCGCGAACCGCCCAGCACGGTCGGGGTGAACTTGACGCCGATGCCGAATTCCTTTTCCTCGAGGGTGATGGTGCCGAAGCCGCCGAAGCCGGAATCGCGCGCCACAGGCAGGAAAATCTTGCCGCCCGAAAGGAAACTAGCCTGCTGGCCGCTGATGGCCATGATGTTCGGCTCGGCCAGTACCCGCACCAGGCCATCGTCCTTCTGGCCGTCGACATTGATCACGGTGCGGCCGATGCGCATGGCCTCGACCAGCGCGCCGCCGCCGCTGAGGAATTCCGATATCAGCGAAAAGCTGTCGGTGCCGTTGCTGCGGTTGCGGGCGAGGCCCACGCTGGCGCCCAGCTTGTCCAGCAGAGACTTGCTGACCTCGGCGATCTTCACTTCCAGCATCACCTGCTGGGCACTGCTCACACGCAGCATGTTGACGATCTTCTTGCCGTCGCCGTAGGAGGCCGCCAGCGACATCACCTGGTCGAGCACCATGATGTCGCTGACTTCGCCGCTCAGGACCAGGCTGTTCTCGGCGGCCCGCACCTTGAGCAGGCGTTCTTCCGGCACCAGTTCGGCCAGCATGCCCTGCAGGGCTGCGGGATCGACGGTAACGACGATGTCGGTGACGTGGCAACGGCCTTCGGTGTCCTGCAGGATGACGTTCATGGCGCCGGCCTTGCGACCGAGGATGAACAATTCGTTGGGGGCGAGCAGGGTGATGCGCACGTCCGAGACGCCGTCGCCTTCGCTGGACGATTGCGGCGGCTGCGCCATGCCCGGCATGCCCGGCAGCCCCGCTGGCGCCGGCGCTGCGGTTTCCACACGCTGGCCGGTCTGGCCTCCGCCGACCGCGATCCGCACGACCTGGTAGGGCAGGGTCACGACGCTCGACTTCCCGAGGGTAACGTAGAGCGGCTTGCTGACCTCGGTCGCGCTGCATTTGCGCAGCTTCGAGCTGTCACGCGGCACGCTGTCGGCCGGCTTGACGGCTGCCGCGGCGGCGGGCAGGGCGCACATGGCGGAAGCCAGCAGCAGGCCAAGGGTAGTGGGGCGCATGCGTTCTCTCCAGCTCGTTGGAATGACGGGGCGGAATACCAGGCGAATCAGTTGAAGCAGCTCAGCCGTGCCGCGCCGTCCGGCATGGCGATGACTTCGACGCAGTTACCCCGGGCCGCCAGCTTCGGCGCGGCGCGGCGCACGACCCGGGCCGGTGCGGCCGTCTTGACCAGTTGCGGCTCGCCGAACAATTCGCTCCGGGTCACGCCGCGGGTCTCCACCTTGGCCGGATCGGTCTGGTTGCGCAGGACCAGCGACAGGGTGCCGATCGAGCGCGCCAGGTCGAGTTTTTCCGAATCTTCCAGCGACAGTTCGAGGGTCACGGCGCTGACCACTTTCGGCTTGGTATCGTCGCGGCTCGCTTCCTGCGCTACCGCCAGCACCAGCACGTGTTCGAGCACCGTCTTGCTGATCTGTTTCGTCGTGGTGTCCTTGGCGCTGCCTTCATGCTCGGCATGCACCAGGATGTCGACATAGTTGCCAGGAAGCGCGAACCCGGCCACGCCCACGACTTCGTTGACGCGCACCGTCATCGCCCGCTTGCCCTCGGCGATCACGGCCGACAGGCCGCCCTTGGTTCCCACCGGGGCCAGCTTGCCTTCGATGATGGCTTCGCCGCGCACCACATCGAGTTTTACGACACGGTCCTTGAGCAGGGTCGCATCCTTGACGGCGCCGGCTGGCAAGGAAGCGCTGGGCCAGTCGACCATGGCCAGCATCTCCGGGGCCAGGCGGCTGCCGGCAGGGACGTCGACCGCGGCCACGGCCACCTTGTTGGACGCGACGTTGGTGCGCTGGCCGATCCAGGTATTGGCGTAGACCGCGGCGGCCAGGCCGAGCCCGAGAGCGAAGACGAAGAACACGAGTGCCTTGAGGTTTTTCATGGTGGGCTCCGCTGTGCTGTCAAAGGAAACCGAAGTGGCGCAGGAAAACGGTGGTGATGGTGCCGCTGGCGATCGCCACGCCAAAAGGCAGCCTGCCGACCGATTCCCAGCCTTGCGTGGCGGCCGCCACCGGGGTGCGTGTGGCCAGGGCGATGCCGCCTTGCTGGACAACGCGTCCGACATTCGCGAACATCAGGCCAAGTTTGCCGTGCCACAGCGCGTAGCCGACCGCCAGGATGCCCCCGGCAATGAATGACCCGGCCATTGCGCCCGAGATGGCGTCCAGTCCCAGCAGGGAACCGGCCATGGCCATCAGCTTGACGTCCCCGGCGCCGAGGACGCGCAGCATCCAGAGCGGGAACAGCAGGACGAAGGCCACCAGGCAAGCACCGAGCGACCACAGGAAGCCGTTCTGCCCCCAGAAGGGCACGAAGGCGCTGTAGAGCAGGCCAAAACAGGTACCTGCCAGCGTGAGCCAGTTGGGGATGCGGCGGCTGCGTACGTCGATGACCGCGGCGCACAGCAGCAGCCCGAAAAGCGCCATGCTGCGCGGATCGGTAGCCAGCATGGCCGACAAGTCGAGAAAAGCGTTGAATTCATCCATTTTTCCAACCCCGCATTGAGCCAGACCAGGAACCCGTTGTGATTCAAAACGAGCTGGATCAATGTTATGCAGATTGGAGCGGAGCGGCATGAGCCCGGTGTCCTGTCCGGCCTAGACAGGCGTCCTGATTTTCCGGCTGCGCCAGTACAAATGTACTAGGCGGCTTGCGGAGGAGGGCATCCGGCGCCGGAGGCGGCGCCCTGGCAGGCAGGAAGCGCTCAGGCCGCCCTGGCGGCGGAAGCCGTGGGCTTGGCGCGGCGCGGCGCGCGCGCGGCCTTTTTGGGTTTGGCCTGGCGCTGCTTTGCGCGTTTCTCTTCCTCTTCCTGCTCGTGGCGCAGGCGCTGCTGCAGCATGGCCAGCACGGCGGCTTCCTCGGGCTGCAGCGCGTGCAGGTCGTCCTGCAGCTGCTGCTCGGTGCGTTCGCGCAGCACTTCCAGCACCGTGCCTTCGAGGTAGGAGTCGAGCACCGCGGGGTGCACATAGCACTTGCGGCAGATCGAGGGCGTGTTGCCGAGCTTTTCGGACACCGACTCGATCGCCCGCACGATGTTCTTCTTGGCCTGGGTCTCGGAATCGAATTTCTCGAATTCCTGCAGGGCCAGCGCCGCCAGCACGGTGCCCGACCAGGTGCGGAAGTCCTTGGCCGTGTAGTCTTCGCCGGTGATGGCGCGCAGGTAGTCGTTGACGTCGCTCGAATCGATGCTGTGGGTCTCGCCCGCCTCGTCGACATACTGGAACAGCTCCTGGCCGGGCAGGTCGCGCGCGCGCGCGATGATCCGCGCCAGGCGCCGGTCCTGCACCTTCACCTTGTGGTACACGCCGCTCTTGCCCCGGAACTTGAATTCGACGGCGCTGCCCTCCACGCTGACGTGGCGGTTGCGCAGCGTGGTCAGGCCGAAGGACTTGTTGGTGCGGGCATACTCTTCGTTCCCGACCCGCATCATGGTCGCTTCGAGCAGGTAGACGATGGTGGCCAGCACCTTCTCGCGCGGCAGGCCCGGAAGGCCCAGCGCCCGGTCGACTTCACGGCGGATGCTGGGCAGCGCATGGCCGAAGTTGAGCATGCGCTCGTACTTCACCTCGTCGCGCACGGCGCGCCATTTCGGGTGGTAGCGGTACTGCTTGCGGCCCTTGGCGTCGCGCCCGGTGGCCTGCAGGTGGCCGTTGGCCTGGGGGCAGATCCATACATCAAGCCAGGCCGGGGGAATCACCAGCGACTTGATGCGGGCAAGCGTGGCCTCGTCGCCGACCGGCTCGCCCGCGGCGTCGAGGTAGCGGAACGCCTCGCCGGCCTTTTCGCGCCGGATGCCGGGGCGGTCGTCCAGCACGTAGCGCAGCCCGGCGGCCTTGGCGGCGGCGGGCGGGTCGCTGAGCGGATTGTCGGCGGTGGCGTGGTCTTCGCTATGCATGGCGGGGCTTCCTTGCGTGGGGTCGCCCCGATCCTACGCCGAACGGCGCCGGCGCACCGTTAGCGAACACACCTTGCCGCCGCCTCAGGCCGGCGGCTGCTCGGTGGCCGAGCCAGCAGCGGCCAGCAATTCGCTCAGCTGCATGGTATTGACCGGCTTGACCATGTAATGGTCGAAACCGGCGTCGCGCGCGGCGTCGCGGTCCTGCTGGCGCCCGTAGCCGGTGGCGGCCACCAGCATGGCGCCGGCGGTCTGCGGCAGGCGCCGCAGGCGGCGCGCCAGCTCGTTGCCGTCCATGTCGGGCAGGCCGATGTCGAGCAGGCAGACCTGGGGCGAGAACACCCTGGCCAGGTCCAGCGCATCCTGGGCGTTGTAGGCGATCTCGACGCGGTGCCCGGCGGCGGCCAGGAACAGGTTCAGGGTATGGGCGGCGTCGAGGTTGTCGTCCACCACCAGCACCCGCAGCGGCGCGCTCACCGTGGCGGCCTGGCGCACGGCGGCGTCGATCGGGCTCTCCACCTGCTGGGCAAAGCGCGGCAGGCGCACGCGGAAGGTGCTGCCCTTGCCGGGACCGTCGCTGGCGGCCTGCACGCTGCCGCCGTGCAGCTCGACCAGGCTCTTGGCCAGCGCCAGGCCCAGCCCCAGCCCGCCCTGCGAGCGGTCGGGGGTGCGCTCGGCCTGGGTGAACAGGTCGAACACGCGCTCGACCAGCGAGGCTTCCATCCCGATGCCGTCGTCGCTCACTTCCAGCAGGTAGTCGTCGCCCGCGCCGTCGCCGGCCTCCTGCAGCGTCAGCTGGATATGCCCGCCTTCGGGCGTGTACTTGGTGGCGTTGCCCAGCAGGTTGGCCACCACCTGCACCAGCCGCTTGTGGTCGCCCTTGACGCTGGCCGGGGCGGGCGGCAGGTCGAGCACCACCTTGTGGCGCCGCGCGGTGATCAGGGGGCGGATCTGCTCGGCCGCGTCGTCCACTACATGGCGCAGGTCCAGCACCTGGGTCGACAGCGAGACCAGGCCGCGCGTGACGCGCGAGACATCCAGCAGGTCGTCCACCAGGCTGGTCATGTGCTCGACCTGGCGCGCGATGATGGCGCAGGTCTGGGTGATCTGGGCGTTATCCGAGTGCAGCAGCTTGAGCAGGTGGGCCCCGGTGCTGATCGGCGCCAGCGGGTTGCGCAGTTCGTGGGCCAGCATGGCCAGGAATTCGTCCTTGCGCTGGTCGGCCGCGCGCAGCTCGCGCTCAGCCTGGCTGCGCGCCGCTTCCTTCTTCTGCAGCGTGGCGGCCATCTCGTCCAGGGCCGCGCCCAGGCGCCCGATCTCTTCGCGGCCATAGGCGATGCCCGAACGCGCTTCAAGGTCGCCGGCGGCGATGCGGCGCGCGGTGTCCATCAGCTTGCGCACCCGCTGCACGATCAGGATGTCGCCGGCCAGCCAGGCCGCCAGCAGGGCCAGCATGGTGGTCACGCCCAGGCCCAGGAAGGACATCCACTGGGCGTCGCGCGCTTCTTCGGTGATGACCCCGAGCGGCACGCCGATGGTCACCGTGTATTCGGACAGCGAAGGGCCGCCCACGCCCGCGAAGGCATGCAGGCGCTCGACGCCGTCCTCGCCGCGCAGCACCACGGCGTCGTGGCTCGCGTTGCGCATCGCCGCCAGCAGGGCAGGGCTGACCTTCTTGCCGAACCAGCGCTCCGGGTCGGGACGGCGCGAGATGATCGAGCCGGTCGAATCGGCGGTTTCCAGGATCGAACCGGCCGGCAGGTTGATGTCGTTCACGAACGTATCGAGCCCGGCCAGGTCCATGGCGGCAAACACCACGGCCACGACCCGGCCGCCGCGGTCGATCACGGGGTAGGTCAGGTTGATGGTGTGCTTGCGGATCACCCGCCCGAAGATGTAGTCGCCGGCGATGAAACGGCGCTCGGCGATGGCGCGCTTGAAGTGGCGACGGTCGCCCAGGTTGACCGGATGGAGCATCGGCACCGCGCTGCAGGTGACGTCGCCATCGAGCTGGATGAGGCCGAAGTTGACATAGCCTTCGTTGCGGTCCAGGACGTCGGCCAGCAGGGCGTTGCAGCGCGCGCTCTCGCCCATCAGGTCCGGCACGCTGACCAGGTCGACCAGGATCTGGCGCGCGCGCTCGATCGACTGGGCCTCGTTGGCCGCGGCCAGGCCGGTCAGGCGCTGCAGGTTTTCCTGCGAGGCGCGGATCGCCGTTTCGCGCTCGCGCACCCCGCCCAGCACCGTCATGACGGCGACCGGCGTGATGGCCAGCGCGACCAGCAGCATGAGCCGGCTGCGCAGGCTGTTCAGGCGCATGTGAAGGCGGGGCAGCGGCAAGCTCATCGGGCGCCGGCGTTGCGCAGGCGCTCGCCGAAGGAGATGATGCGCTCGACGCCTTGGCGCAGCGTGGCGAGGTCGTCGGAGATGTAGCCGATGCGGATGAAACCCGGCACGCCCAGTGCGTCACCCGGCATCAGGGCCACGCCTTCCTGCTCCAGCAAGGCGTCGGCAAAGCCGGCGCTATCGTGGGTCAGCGCGCGAATGTCGCCCCACAGGTAGGGACCGGAGTCGGGCGCCTGCATGTCGATCCATGACACGTCGCGCAGCAAATCCAGCACCAGGTCCCGGCGCGCGCGGTAGTCGTCCAGCATGGCAGGGAGACGCCCTGCGGAGAAGGCCGCGCCGGCCGCGACCTGGGCCAGGTGCGAGGCCGCTGCCGTGATCGGCCCCTGCAGGGTCTGCATCGCCGCCACGAGCGGCGCCGTGGCCAGTGCGAAGCCGACTCGCCAGCCCATCATGGCATAGCTTTGCGATGCCGAGAACAGCGTGACCACGCCCACGGCGCGCCAGTCGCACAGCGCGGCAAGGCTGTGATGGCTGCCGGAAAACAGCAGATGCTCATAGCTTTCGTCGACGATGACATGGGCCCCGGTGCGTAGCGCCCACTCGCCCACCTGCCGCAGTTCGGATGGCGTGTACACCTTGCCGGTCGGGTTGTGCGGATTGTTGATGATCAGGACTCGCGCCGGACCGAGGGCGTCCAGGCTGGCGGCGGTCAGGTCGTCCGGCAGGTCGGCCAGGATCGGCCGCAGCCCGAGCAGCCCGGCGGTGGCGACATAGGCCGGCCAGTGCGGCCGGAACACGATCACGGCATCGCCCGGATCGGTCAGCGAGTACAAGGCCTGGTACAGGGCCTGCTTGGCACCATTGGTGACGATGACTTCCCCGGGCAGCGCCTCGATCCCGTTCTCCTGCCGCAGCTTGGCGCACAGCGCCTCGCGGATCGGCATCGCACCGCCCACGTCGGTGTAGGGCATGACCTGCGAACGCTCGACTTCGGCGGCGACGGCCTCGCGCACCGCGGACGGGGCTGGGAAATGCGAGATGGCGATCGAAAAATCGATGACAGGCTTGCCCGCCAGGCGCAGGGCATCGGCGCGCCCGTGCATGGCGGTGGTGGCCAGCGGGCGGGTATGAGCGATCCGGTCAGAAATTTTCATCGAACGATTGCCAGAAAAGTCGCGGCCGGGGCGAAACGGGCCAATTAGTTTCCCTATTGTACTAAAAAGCAGGCGACGCGACGCACGCTTGCCGGGTTTGCCCCGCATTTAGTTTCGGCCGTTGTCACGATGCTTGCTTGACACTTAAAGCATCTGCCCATGTAATATACGCGCAACACCAGAATGGGAGCGGGAATGAACATCGTGTGCGTTGGCGGCGGCCCTGCCGGCCTGTATTTCGGATTGCTCATGAAGAAACGCCATCCGGACTATGCGGTCACCGTCGTCGAGCGCAACCGGGCCAGCGATACCTTCGGCTGGGGCGTGGTATTTTCCGACCAGACCCTCGGCCACCTGGCCGGCGCCGACGAGGACAGCGCGCGCGCCATCCTGCAGTCGTTCAACCACTGGGATGCGATCGACGTCCATTTCCGGGGACGCACCGTCAGCTCCGGTGGGCATGGCTTCTGCGGCATCGGACGCCGGCGCCTGCTCAACCTCCTGCAGGAACGCTGCGCCCAGCTCGGGGTGCGGCTCGAATTCGATACCGAAGTGCGCGACGAGGAAGCGCTGGCGCGCCAGTTCGGCGCCGACCTCGTGGTCGCCTGCGATGGCGTCAACAGCGCCATCCGCAGCCGCCACCTTGGCGTCTTCCAGCCCGAGGTCGAGCGCCGGCTGTGCCGCTTCGTCTGGCTCGGCACGCGCAAGAAGTTCGATGCCTTCACCTTCGCCTTCGAGGAAACCGAGCATGGCTGGTTCCAGGCTCACGCCTACCAGTACGACGGCGACACCTCCACCTTCATCATCGAGACGCTCGATTCGACCTGGCAGGCGGCCGGCCTGGAAGCGATGGAGCAGCCGGAAGCGCTGGCCTTCTGCGAGCGCCTGTTCGCGCGCTACCTCGACGGCCACCCCTTGATGGCCAATGCCGCCCACCTGCACGGCGCGAACATGTGGATCCGCTTCCCGCGCATCGCCTGCCGCCAGTGGGTGCATTGGAACGAGATTGACGGGCGGCGGGTGCCGGTCGTGCTGATGGGCGACGCCGCCCATACCGCCCATTTCTCGATCGGCTCGGGCACGAAACTGGCGCTGGAAGACGCGATCGAGCTGGCGCGCTGCCTGGAAGACCCGCAGGCCCCGCTCGACACCGCACTAGGCGCCTATGAAGCGGCGCGCCGCGTCGAAGTGCTCAAGCTGCAAAGCGCGGCGCGCAATTCGATGGAATGGTTCGAGAACGTGGCGCGCTATACGGCGATGCAGGCCGAGCAGTTTGCCTACTCCCTGCTCACGCGCAGCCAGCGCCTGTCGCACGAGAACCTGCGCCTGCGCGACCCCGGGTATGTGGCCGGGTTCGAGCGCTGGTTCGCTACGCGGGCGGCCGAACAGGCGGGGGTGCCGGCGCCGGATGCGCCGGTGCCGCCCATGTTCACGCCCTATAAAGTGCGCGGGATGGTGCTGAAGAACCGCGTGATCGTCTCGCCGATGGCCCAGTATTCCGCGGTGGATGGCACCGTGGGCGACTTCCACCTGGCGCATCTGGGCGCGCGCGCGCTCGGCGGCGCGGCGCTGGTGATGGCCGAGATGACCTGCGTCTCGCCCGACGCCCGCATCACGCCCGGCTGCCCGGGCCTGTACGCGCCGGAGCACACGGCGGCCTGGCGCCGCATCGTCGGCTTCGTCCATGCCAACGGCGACGCGAAGATCGGCGTGCAGCTGGGCCACGCGGGCGCCAAGGGCTCGACCCGGCCGATGTGGGACGGCATCGACCTGCCGCTCGCCAGCGGCAACTGGCCGCTGGTGTCGGCTTCCAGCCAGCAGTACCTGCCGGGCGTGTCGCAGGTGGCGCGCGAAGCGAGCGTGGCCGAGCTCGACGCCATCAAGGCCGCCTTCGTGCGCGCCGCCCGCGCCGCGCTGGACGCCGGTTTCGACTGGCTGGAACTGCACTGCGCCCACGGCTATCTGCTGTCGAGTTTCATCTCGCCGCTGACCAACCGCCGCCAGGACGCCTATGGCGGCAGCCTGGAAAACCGCTGCCGCTATCCGCTCGAGGTGTTTTCCGCCATCCGCGCGGTGTGGCCGTCACGGCTGCCGATCAGCGTGCGCGTCTCGGCCCACGACTGGGTCGAGGGTGGCATCACGCCGGACGACGCGGTGGCCATGGCGCGCCTGTTCAAGGCGGCCGGCGCGGACATGATCGACTGTTCCTCGGGCCAGGTCAGCAAGGACGAGCAGCCGGTATATGGCCGCATGTTCCAGGCGCCCTTCGCCGACCGCATCCGCAACGAAGCCGGTATCCCGACCATCGCGGTCGGCTCGATCTACGAGGCCGACCACGTCAACGGCATCATCTCGGCCGGACGGGCCGACCTGTGCGCCGTGGCGCGCCCGCACCTGGCCAACCCGGCCTGGACGCTGAACGAAGCCGCGCGCATCGGCTACACGGGCGCGGCCTGGCCGCGCCAGTACCGTCCCGGCAAGCTGCAGCTCGAGCGCAACCTCGAACGGGAACGCCAGGTGCAGGCGGCCGGCGCCGGCTTGAGCCCGCAGCAGCTTGCCGCGCGCCTGCTCGAAGGCTGAACGACATTTTTTCAGGAGCACACCGCATGCATTACCTACCGGGCCAATCGCACCGGCTGCCGGGCGGCCGCGCCAGCCTCGCCGGCTACCAGCCGACCCATTTCCAGCTTGCCCTCGCCGGCAAGGTGGCCACCATCACCTTGAACCGGCCGGAGCGCAAGAACCCGCTCACTTTCGACTCCTATGCCGAGCTGCGCGACCTGTTCCGCGACCTGGCCCATGCCGACGACGTCAAGGCGGTCGTGATCACCGGCGCCGGCGAGAATTTCTGCTCGGGCGGCGACGTGCACGAGATCATCGGGCCGCTCACCAAGCTGGACATGCCCGGGCTGCTCGCCTTCACCCGCATGACGGGCGACCTGGTCAAGGCCATGCGCGCCTGCCCGCAGCCCATCGTGGCTGCAATCGATGGCGTCTGCGCCGGCGCCGGGGCAATTCTGGCGCTGTCCTCGGACATCCGCTACGGCACCGCGCGCAGCCGCACCGCCTTCCTGTTCACCCGCGTCGGCCTGGCCGGCTGCGACATGGGCGCCTGTGCGCTGCTGCCGCGCGTGATCGGCCAGGGCAGGGCGGCCGAATTGCTCTACACCGGACGCGTATTGAGAGGGGAAGAAGCCGAACGCTGGGGCTTCTTCAACCGCCTGTGCGAGCAGGGCGAGGTGCTGGAGCAGGCCCGGGCTTTTGCAACGGCGCTGGCCAATGGCCCGACCTTTGCCCACGGCATGACCAAGAAGATGCTGCAGCAGGAGTGGAACATGGGCGTGGACGAGGCCATCGAAGCCGAGGCGCAGGCGCAGGCGATCTGCATGGCGACCAACGATTTTCATCGCGCCTACCACGCATTCGTGGCGAAGCAACAACCCGATTTCGAGGGGGATTGAAATGGCGGACCGCGATTACCTCGACTGGCCGTTTTTCGAACCGCGGCACGGCGCGCTGGCGCGTGAACTCGACGCCTGGGCCGGTGAGCACCTGGAGCATGCGCATGGCCGCGACGTCGATGCCGCCTGCCGCGCGCTGGTGGCAACGCTTGGGCGCGGCGGCTGGCTGCGCCATGCGATCGGCGGCGCGGGGCGCGCCATCGATACCCGTGCCATCTGCCTGATCCGCGAAACCCTGGCGCGCCACGCAGGCCTGGCCGATTTTGCCTTTGCCATGCAGGGCCTGGGCAGCGGCGCGATCTCGCTGTTCGGCACCCATGCCCAGCAGGACGCCTGGCTGCCGCGCGTGGCGTCGGGCGAGGCCATCGCCGCCTTTGCCCTGTCCGAGCCGCAGGCCGGGTCGGATGTCGCGGCCATGCAGTGCGCCGCGCGCGTTGACGGCGACAGCTATGTGCTCGATGGCGAGAAGACCTGGATCTCGAACGGCGGTATCGCGCACTTCTATGTGGTCTTTGCCCGCACCGGCGACGGCGGGGGCGAAGGAGGGCGCGGCTCGAAAGGGATCTCCGCCTTCATCGTCGAAGCCGATACCCCGGGCTTGACGATCGCGGAGCGCATCGAGGTCATCGCCCCGCACCCGCTGGCGCGCCTGCGCTTCGACGGCTGCCGCGTGCCGCTGTCGAACCGCATCGGGGAAGAAGGCCAGGGCTTCAAGGTCGCGATGGCCACCCTCGACGTGTTCCGCACCTCGGTGGCGGCGGCCAGCCTCGGGTTTGCCCGGCGTGCGCTGGACGAGGCCTTGCACCGTGCGAAGGAACGGGCGATGTTCGGCAAGACCCTGGCCGATTTCCAGCTGACCCAGGCCAAGCTGGCGCAGATGGCGACCGGCATCGACGCCGCGGCGCTGCTGACCTACCGCGCCGCCTGGCTGCGCGACGGGGGCAAGCGGGTGACGAAAGAAGCGGCGATGGCCAAGCTCACAGCCACCGAAACGGCCCAGACGGTCATCGACGCGGCCGTGCAGCTGTTCGGCGGCCGGGGCGTGGTCAGCGGCGAAACCGTCGAGACGCTCTACCGCGAGATCCGCGCGCTGCGCATCTACGAAGGGGCGAGCGAAGTGCAGCTCCTGATCATCGCGCGCGAGTTGCTGGCGGGGGAGGGAACATGATCGAAGTCCTGCAACCGCCTGGCTGGCCGCGTCCGAAAGGTTATGCCAACGGCGTCGCCGCCAGCGGCCGCCAAGTGTACGTGAGCGGCATGATCGGCTGGGATGCCGAAGGCCGCTTCCACACCGACGATTTCACCGGCCAGGCGCGCCAGGCGCTGGAGAATATCGTGGCCGTGCTGCGCGAAGCCGGGGCAGGGCCCGAGCACATCGTGCGCATGACCTGGTATGTGCTCGACCGCGGCGAATACCTGGGCGCCGGCGCGGCGCTGGGCGCGGCCTACCGCGACGTGATCGGCCGCCACTACCCGGCCATGAGCGCGGTGCAGGTGGCCGGCCTCATGGAAGAGCGGGCGCGGGTGGAGATCGAGGTCACGGCGGTGGTCCCGGACTGAGCGCCGGGGATGGGGCGTTTCTGCTAACGTGGCTGCAACAGAATCGATGGAGCCACCATGAACAAGCAGATCGTACGGGTAATCGAAAACTTCGAAGACGCCGAGCGCGCGCGGCAAGCCTTGCTCGACGCCGGCTTCGACCGCGAGGGTATCGAGATCAGCCATACCGGCGACGAGGCCGGGCCGTCGGAAGCCAATTTCACGGTGGGCGATTCGCCCAAGGTGAAGGGCGGGACGGACTACAAGGACGTGTTCACGCCGGGGCTGGAGATCGGCAAGTGCGTGATCACGATTACGGGAAACGAGCAGCAGCTCGAGCACGCGGCGGCTATCCTGGATTATCACGGTGCGCAGGATAACGACCCCGCGCACCGCCACTGAAGCACGATCGGCGCTTAACGAAGATCGCTTCGCCTGGGCGCATCCGTAAGCTGAACGCGTGGGCAGGAGCACCTGCCCACCCTACGGGTCTCGACACCATCCCGGACGACAATCAGCTCCAGCTCAAATCCGTCTTGCTCAAGGGCAGCTGACGTACCCGCTTGCCCGTCGCGGCAAAGATCGCATTGCACACGGCCGGCGCCAGCGGCGGCAGGGCCGGCTCGCCCAGCCCGGTCACCGGGTTGGCCGTCTTGATGAAATGCGTCTCGATCCTGGTCGGCGCATCCGGCATGCGCAGCAGGCCGTAATCGTGGAAGTTGCTCTGCACGACGCGCCCGCCCTCGATGTTCAGCTCCGGGAACATCAGGGTCGACAAGCCGTCGATGACCGAACCCTCGACCTGGTTCTCGGCCCCCGACAGGTTGACGATCTGGGCGCCGATGTCGGCCGCCACCACCACCCGGTCCACCTTCAGCTTGCCCTCGCGCGTGACGGTGACTTCGGCCACCTGGGCCACATAGCCGCGGTGGCTGAAGTGGAAGGCGATGCCGGCGCCCTGGCCGCGCGGGAAGCGGCGCTTGCCCCAGCCGGCGCGCTGGGCCACTTCCTGCAGCACGTGGCGCATGCGCTTGACGTCATAGGCCAGGCCGCGCTCGATCGTGGCCGGCATCAGATCCTTGTCGCCCAGCAGCTCGAGGCGGAAGGCCAGCGGGTCGCGCCCGGCCGCATGGGCCAACTCGTCGATGAAGCTGTGGAACACCCAGGAGAACACGCAGCTGCCCGGCGCGCGCCACGGTCCCATCGGGATGCGGCATTCGAGCAGGGTCTGCTCGAGCTGGCAGTTGGCCAGCCAGCGGCCCGGGAATTCGTCGGCGGACAGGCTGGCGCCGCTGCCCGGCTGCAGCACGCTCTTGCCTTCGCGCTCGATGCGGTTGGCGAAGCTGACGAAATGGTTGTGCCAGGCCACCGCCTTGCCGCCGGCATCGACCCCGCCGCGCAGGAAGTGGAAGCCGCCCGGGCGGAAATGGTCGTGCTGCAGGTCGTCCTCGCGGGTCCAGGTCAGCTTGACCGGGGCCGCGACCTTGCGCGCGATGGCGGTGGCCTCGACGATGAAGTCCGAACTCAGGCGCCGCCCGAAACCGCCGCCGCTGCGGATGATGTGCAGAGCGATCTTCTCTTTCGGGATGCCGAAGGTGGTCGTGACCAGGGCCTGGCCGGAACCCGGGTTCTGGGTCGGCGCCCACAGTTCCAGCGAGCCGTCTTCCTTGAACCAGGCGGTGCAGTTCTGCGGCTCCATGCTGGCGTGCGAGATGAAGGGATAGCTGTAGGCCGCTTCCACCACCTTGGCCGCGCCTTGCAGGGCGCCGGAGACGTCGCCGTCCTTGCGCACGACGGCGGCGCCTGCTTTCTTCGACGCGGCCTGGGCCTGGGCGGCGAAATCGGCCCAGCTGTGGCCGGCGCCTTCGCCTTCGTCCCACTTCACGTCCAGTGCGCGGCGCGCACGGATCGCGGCCCAGGTCGAGGTGGCGACGATCGCCACGCCCGGGCGCAGCCCGTTCAGATTCGGCGTGCCCTCGACGATGAAGGCATCCTTCACGCCCGGCATCGCCTTGACCGCATCCAGGTTGGCGCTGACGGGCTTGCCCCCGAAGATCGGGCATTTGGCGTAGACCGCGTACAGCATGCCGGGCAAGCGTACGTCGATGCCGAACAGCGGCTGGCCGCTGACGATGGCGGCGTTGTCCACGCCGCCGATGCGCTTGCCCAGCAGGGTGAAGGTCGAGGGGTCTTTCAGCACGACGCTCGCCGCGTCGGGAACGGGCAGCTTCGCGGCGGCCTCGACCAGCGCGCCGTAGCCGAGGCGGCGCTTGCTCGGGCCGTGGATGACGGCGCCGGCGCCGGCACTGCATTCGCCGACAGGCACGCCCCAGGTAGCCGCGGCAGCCTGCACCAGCATCGTGCGCGCGGTGGCGCCCAGGCGGTGGAAGTTCTCGTAATTGGTCGGGGTCGAGGTCGAGCCGCCGGCGCCCTGCGGGCCATACAGGGCCGTGTCCAGGTCGCCCTGCACGACGCGCACGTTCTTCCACTCGACGCCGAGTTCTTCCGCGATCACCATCGGCAGCGAGGTCTTGATGCCCTGGCCGATTTCAGGCTGTTTCGACACCAGGGTCACGCGGCCGTCGCGGCCGATGCGAATGAAGGCGTTCGGGACGAAGTCGGCCGGCGCGGTGTTTGCCGCGCTGGCGACGGCCGCCAGCACGCCATTTGCCGACATGCCGAGCATGAAGGCGCCGCCGGCGGCGCTGCTGCGCAGGAAGCTGCGGCGCGAGGGGGAGAGCGGGGTGGCGCGGCTCATTTCTTGCCCTTTCCGGCGACAGCGATCTCGGCGGCGCGATGGATGCCGGCGCGGATGCGGGTATAGGTAGCGCAGCGGCACAGGTTGCCCGCCATCGCCTCGTCGATCTGGACGTCGGTCGGCTTCGGGTGCTGCTTGAGCAGGTGGCAGGCGCTCATGATCTGGCCCGACTGGCAGTAGCCGCACTGCGGCACGTCCAGTTCCTGCCAGGCCCGCTGCAGCGGGTGCTGCGCTTTCGCGTCCAGGCCTTCGATGGTGGTGATCTTCCCCTTGCCCAGGCTCGACACCGGCATCAGGCAGGAGCGGGTGGGAACGCCGTCGATGTGGACGGTGCAGGCGCCGCACTGGCCCATGCCGCAGCCGTACTTGGTGCCGACCAGGCCGAGCGTGTCGCGCAGCGCCCACAGCAGCGGGGTGTCGGGCTCGACGTCGACCGCCTGGGTCTTGCCGTTGATGTGGAGCTGGTATGGTTTCATGGCCGGTTTTCGTTGGGTGCGGGGAAAACGACATGCTAATCGAAAATGTCGTAGCTCAACAGTGGCAGCCGGGGGAGGGCGGGGCAATTGTGGCAAGCGAACAGCGTCAAGCTAGACAGTTGTAACACGGAATCATCTAACAGGGGGCGGCAGGGATATGTAATACTTTGTCATCTACATCAGTTAACCCGATTATTGTGCCCACCGGCTCGCGCCTCTCGTCCGCCAACCTGAAGCTCCGCCTGGCCTGCGTCGCCGCGGTGCTGGTGTTCGCCGCCACGCTGTTGGCCACGCTGTCGACCTTGTCCGTGGCCGAGCGCGGCATGAAGGGGGTGATCGGCGACCAGCAATACACTTTGCTGGCGGGGGCCGCCTCCTTCATCGACGACCGCATGTCGGAGCGCCTCCAGCAGGTCGATGCACTTGCCCGCGGCATCCCGGCGCCGCTGCGCACCAACTGGACTGGGTTGCGCCCTTTCCTGACGGAACAGTTGCGGCTGTGGGGCGAGCAACGCTATGTCAACATCCTCGTCTTCGACGCAGCCGGCGATCTGCGGCTCGCAGCCCGGCCGCTGCCCGGCCAGGCGGTCCTGAATGCGCGCGGCACCGATTATTTCGAGCAGGTGATCGCTACCCGCAAGAGCATGATCTCGCGCCCGATCCGCAGCCGGCTCACGGGCAACCACATCGTGATTTTCAGCGCGCCCGTGTTCGATACCGCGGACAAGCTGGTGGCCGTGGTGGTGGCCAGCGTGGACCTGCGGCGCTCGGGCTTCCTGCGCCAGATCGGCACGCTCAAGCCCGGCAAGACGGGCTACCTGTTCCTGATGACGGCCGACGGCCTGATCATCGACCACCCGGACGAGACCCGCTTGTTCCAGCACGTGGCCAGCGTGCCCGGCGTGAACCGCGGCACCGAGCGCGCGCTCGGTGGTTTCGAAGGCTGGCTGGAAACGCCCGGCAAGGACGGCGTCGAAGCGATCTATGCCTACAAGCGCCTGCGCACGACCGGCTGGATCCTGGCGGCGCGCTATCCGACCGCGGAAGCCTTCGCGCCCATGATCGCCATGCGGCGCAGCGCCTTCTTCAGCGCCGGCGGACTGGCGCTGGCGGCCGGCCTGCTGGCCTGGGTGCTGGTGTTCCAGCTGCTGGCGCCGCTGCAGGCGCTGCGCGACAGCGTGGTGTCGATCCGCGACGACGGCACCGGCATCGACGTGCTGCGCGACGGCCGCAAGGACGAGATCGGGGAGCTGGGCCGGGCCTTCCACGCCTTGATGGCCGAGCGCGAGCGCGCCGAGAGCGGGCGCGCCGCCACCGAGAAGCGCCTGCGCCTCATTGCCGACAACCTGCCTGTCCTGATTTCCTACATCGACCGCAAGCATTGCTTCCGCTTCGGGAACGCCACTTACGAAAAATGGTTCGGCGTGGCGCCCGATCAGCTCGACGGGATGGCGGTGGCCCAGCTGCTGGGCGAGGAAGTCGCGCGCGAGATCCACCCGCACCTGGAAGAGGCGTTCACCGGACGCCCGGTCACCCACGAGATCCGCATCCCGCTGCGCGGCGAGCCGCGCATCCTGCAGGCCACCTATATCCCCGACCTGCAGCCGGATGGCGCCGTGGCCGGCATCTATGCGCTGGTGCACGACATGACGCACGTGAAGGAAGTCGAGGAACAGCTGCTGCAGCTGGCGCGGGTCGACACCCTGACCGGCATCGCCAACCGCCGCATGTTCGGCGAGGCCCTGCATCACGCCCTCGACCGCGCCCGCCGCAGCGGCAAGCCGCTGGCCCTGGCCTACCTGGACATCGACTACTTCAAGAAGATCAACGACACCCATGGCCATGGCGTGGGCGACGAGGTCCTGAAGGAATTCGCGCGGCGCCTCAGCGCCGGGGTGCGCGCCACCGACACCGCGGCGCGCCTGTCGGGCGACGAATTCGTCGTCATCCTGGAAGAAATCGGCAACCGACTGGAAGCCGAGCACACCGCAAGCAAGATCGTCGAAGGCATGCGCCTGCCGTTTCACACCAGCGCGGGGCCGTTGAAGGTGTCCACCAGCGTCGGCGTGGCGCTGTCGCAGCAGCGCCAGACGCAGGAACAGTTGCTGGCGGCGGCCGATAGCGCGCTGTACGCGGCCAAGGGCAAGGGACGGGATGGGTATGCGTTTTTCGAGGGGTGAACCGGCCTCGGCGCAGTCGCGATGCGTAGGGTGGGCGGGTACCCGCCCACGCGGTGATAGCTGGCGGCAAGATCATCGAGCGCGAAATCGGAGCGCATAACGACCACCGCGTGAGCAAGGGACTTGCCCACCCTGCGGGCAGCCGGCGGCGCCGGCCAGCAGCGCTGCGCTTTACAAACCCTCCGGATACGTCTCCGGCGGTTCGCCCGAATGCCAGCCGCTGGTAGCGTCGAGCGGCGTGACGGCAGTCGTGCGGTCGATGTGGATCACGGCGTCGAACTGGCGCGGCAGCTGGGCCATGAAGTAATGGCTCTGGCGCTCGCTGCGCGGCAGGTAGAGCACGCCGATGGCCCGCTCCAGCCGCTCCTGCATCAGCACGTCGCGCGCCGCCCCTGGCGTGCGCAGCGGCAGGAAGAAGCGCTCCAGCCCCACGCCATGCAGCAGGTGCTCGTAGCTGCCGGCCATGCCGGGGCGCACATGCTTGTGCAGGGCCGGGCCATCCCATTCCGAGGCCGCGGTGACCCGCCCGTCGTAGGTGGTGAAGCCGATCAGGCAGGCGTCGCTTCCATAGGCCTTGCGCGCCAGCTCGCCCACATTCCATTCGCCCTGGCGCCCGATCTCGGTGGCGCGGGCGTCGCCGATATGCGAATTATGCTCCCACACGACGATTTTCGCCGGCTTGCCCTCGCGCGTCAGGTGGCGCGCCAGGGCGTCGAGGGTTTCGGCCATGTGGCTGTCACGCAGGTTCCAGGACGAGATGCGGCCCTTGAACATGGTGCGGTAATATTCTTCGGCGTTTTTCACGAGCCGGGCGTTTTGCTGGGCGTAGAAGTACGCATCTTCGGCATTGGCGCCGTCGGCCTGCATGTAGTCGAAAGCGCGCTGCTGGAGTTCCTGCAGGGTAGCCTGCACGCCCTGGTGGCAGGATTCGGACAGGCCGACCGCGGCGGCATAGCCGTATTGCTGGCTGTCTTCGCCATACTGGTCGAAGCAGGCGTAGCGGCGCCGCGTTTCCTGCGCGGCGACCGGATCGACTCCCTCGAGGTAGCGCAGCACTTCCTGGATCGAGGTGAACAGGCTGTACAGGTCCAGGCCATAGAAGCCGGCCTTGGCGCCTGGCGCGGCGTCGTTGCGCTGGCGGAGCCACTCGACAAAGTTCAGCACCGAGGTATTGCGCCACATCCAGGCAGGAAAGCGCTCGAAGCCCGACAGCGCAGCGCGGCCGTCGGCGTCCTGGCCTTCGGCGCGCACGTAGCGGTTGACGCGCCAGGCGTCGGGCCAGTCGGCTTCGACGGCGACCGCCGTGAAGCCTTTTTCTTCGATCAGGCGCTGGGTGATGCGTGCGCGCTCGTCGTAGAACTCGGCCGTGCCGTGGGTGGCTTCGCCCAGCAGCACGAAACGCGCATCGCCGACCAGGTCGAGCAGCGGGTCGTAGTCGGCGGCGCTGCCGGTGAGCGGATGCGCCGCCGCGCGGAGCGCGCCGAGGTCATGGTCGGTGACGCTGGCCATGGCTCAGTGCAGGTAGCGGTTGCCCTGTTCCGTGGCGGCCGGGACGAAGGGCGCGGATTCGCCATCGTCGGCGGCGCCGCGCGCCGTCTGCGTCGAGCCGACCTTGTAGGTCTGGGTGCCGGCGCCGCGCGAGAGCAGGTAGAGGCCGGCCAGGCCGACCAGCAGCGCCGCAGGCTTGCGCCGCACCAGTCCGAGCAGCCCGACCATGCCGCCGCCGAGCAGCGCCGGGTTGGTGCCGCGCGAGCCGCTCAGGCTATCGAGCATGCCTTGCAACATCTGCGACAGGCCGCCCCCGCGCTCGTGGTAGGCCGCCTGGTTGCTGTCCTGGACCTTGCGGTCGCGGTATTGGCGGTCGGCATAATGGCGGTCGGACTCGTAGCTGTTGCGCCCGGCTTGCGCGCGGCTGGCGCTGTAGGTGTCGCGCACGCGCTCGGCGTCGTGCTCGATGCGGCGGCTGGCCTGCTGCGCGCTGTGCTGGGCACGCTCGAGCAGGGGAGCGGCCTCGGCCTGCAGGCGGTCGGCGCCGCGCGACAGGGCGCTGGCGGCGCTGTCCTTGAGCCCGACCAGGCGCTCGCCGGCATTGTGCAGGGCATGATCGACCGTCGCGCCGGTACGGGCGCCGGCATCGCGCACCGCCGACACCGCACGCGCCCGGCGTGCGCGTCCGCGCTCCGGATCGAGCACATACATCAACAGCGCACCCGCGGCGGCTGCACCCAGCCATTTGCCCACGTTGCCTACATCGGTCGCCGTTTCGGTTGGAATTGGTTTCATGTGTGCTCCTTTCTGTTGTTCTGATTGTGATCCCGGGCTTGCCTGTAGCGCCAGCCGGTTTCGCCAGCCCATTGCGGGGCTAGCGGTCCTAATCCTTGCCATGCGCGGCGGGCCCTGCCCATGCCTGCGCCAGCAGGTCCTGCACTTCTTCGTCTTCGGTCTGGCCGAAGTGGCGGTAATACTGGCCCACCGCATGAAAGCGCGGCGGGGCCAGCGGACAGACCACCTCGTCCGCTTCGTGTTCGAGCAGCCGCAGCGTGTCGGGCGCGCCGACGGGCGCGGCCACGACCAGGCGCGCCACCCGGTGCTTGCGTACTACCTGCACCGCCGCCATCATGCTGGCCCCGGTGGCGATGCCGTCGTCGACCAGGATGACGCAGCGGCCGTCCAGCCGGGGCAGGGGCCGCGCGCCGCGGTAGCGCTGCTCGCGCCGGGCCAGTTCGGCCAGCTCGCGCGCGGTGACCTGGTCGACCTGTTCCTGCGTGACGCCCATCAGCCCGGGCACGCCGGCCTGCAGCACGCGCACGCCGCCGCTGCCGATTGCGCCCATCGCGTATTCCGCGTGGTGGGGCATGCCCAGCTTGCGCACCAGCAGCACGTCGAGTTCGGCGCCGAGCGCCTGGGCGACTTCGAAGGCGACCGGCACGCCGCCGCGCGGCAAACCCAGCACGATAGGATCGCCCGTTCCGGCAAGGTGGCGCAGCCTGCGCGCCAGCTGCTTGCCGGCATGGGTGCGGTCTTGATAGCCTTCGGTGTCCAGCATGGTGCAGCCAACGAAACTGACAGCGTCAAGCCGGCCGCAGCACGCCGCGGCAGGCGCCGCGGCGCGGTTCATGGACCTTCGGCCGGCGCCTGCCTGCCGGCGAAGCGCTTATTGGATGGTCAGGCGGCGTGCCTCGGTGCCCTGCTTTTTCGGCAGGCTCAGCTGCAGTACGCCGTTCTCGAGCTTGGCCTGCGCCGCGGCGTCGTCGACCTCGGTGGGCAGGGCAAAGCTGCGAATGAACCTCGATGCGGTGCGTTCAGCATACACCACGGTTTCGCCCTCGCGGCGTTCGTTTGCCTTGCGGCATTCTGCCTCGATCGTGATGCGCTGCCCGTCGACCGACACCTTCACATCCTCCTTCTCCACGCCCGGCAGTTCGGCCTGGATTTCAAAGGATTTCTCGGTTTCCTTGACGTCCAGGCGCGGCGCCAGTGCACCGCCGTCGCTGCCCCATTGCTGGCCTGCCGAGAGCGGCGCGAAAAAGTCCTGGAACATGCTTTCGACCATGCGTCCGAAGCCTTCTTCCACCGGGTTCGGGCGGTAGGCCTGAAGCGCAGGGTTGGTTCTCCTGATGAGATTCATGATGGCCTCCATGGATGAAGATCGATGGGATCGCCGGACGGTGCCGGCACTTCATTTATAGGGCAGCCACCGGGGCTTTTCAAGCGGCGTCGGCGGCATAGGCGCAGGCGCTGGAAGGGGAGGGAATGCACCCCGGCCGAGCGGGCCGGCCAGGGTGAAAACGCGCTCAGCCGAGCTGGCGGCGGTGGAAGCGCAGGTGGTCTTCGACGAAGGTCGAGATGAAGTAGTAGCCATGGTCGTAGCCGGTGTGGCGGCGCAGTTCGAGCGGCTGGCCGGTACGGGCGCAAGCCTCTTCGAAAGCTTCCGGATACAGCTGCTCGGCGAGGAATTTGTCGCCCAGGCCCTGGTCGACCAGGATGCCGCCCGGGAAGGGCGCCGCCTGCATATCGGCCATCAGCTCGGTCGCGTCGTACTGGCGCCAGAGGCGTTCGTCGGCGCCGAGATAGCCGGTAAAGGCTTTCTTGCCCCAGGGGCAGCGCATCGGCGCGGCGATCGGCGCAAAGGCCGACACCGAATGGAACAGGGCGGGATTGCGCAGCGCCAGCGTCAAGGCCCCGTGTCCGCCCATCGAATGGCCGAAGATGCCGACCCGCGCCGGATCCGCCGGCAGGTTCGCCACGACCTGCGCGCGCAGCTCCAGGATGTGGCTGTACATGCGGTAGTGGCGCGACCAGGGTTCCTGCACCGCATCGACGTAGAAGCCCGCGCCCGCGCCGAAGTCCCAGCTGTCGGTTTCGCCCGGCACGCCGGCGCCGCGCGGGCTGGTGTCGGGGGCGACCAGGACCAGGCCTTCCTGCGCCGCCACGCGCTGGGCGCCGGCCTTGGTCATGAAGGTCTCTTCGGTGCAGGTCAGGCCCGCGAGATAGAAGAGCACCGGCAGGCGCTTGCCCTCGGCGCCGGGCGGCAAATACAACGAAAAACGCATCGGGAGGCCGATGGCTTCGGACTCGAAGGAATAAAAGCGCTGGAGGCCGCCGAAGCAGGCGTGTTCGTTCAGGAGCGTGAGCATGGATTCGACTGGAATGGGCAATAGTGCCAGTATGCCTTCCGGCGTGCCGGCTTGCCAGTCAGACGAATCCGAGCGCGCCCAGCAGGGCGCCGGCAGCGAGCATCCACAGCAGGTGCAGGCGGGTGCGCCAGATCACCAGGCAGCTGGCGGCGGCCAGCAGCCAGAGCGGCCAGGCGCCCCCGTCGCGCCCGGCCGTGGCCAGCAGCCAGCTGGTGGCCAGCAGCATCGCGATCACCAAGGGCGCCATGCCCTGCTTGAAGGCGCGCACCGCGCGTAGCTCGCGGTTGCGGTGGCCCCATTGCGAGACCTGGTAGGTAAAGATGGTCGAAGGCAGCATGATGCCGAGCATGGTCAGCGCCACGCCGGCAAAGGCAGCAGGCAGGCTGCCGGTATTCAGGCCCACGTGCCAGCCCATCAGGGCCACGAACAGCACGTTGGGACCGGGCGCGGCCTGGGCGAGGGCGATCGAATCGGAGAACTGCGCCTGGCTCAGCCAGCCCTTGTCCTCGACCAGGTAGCGGTGCATGTCGGAGGTGGTCGAGATCGCGCCGCCGAGCGACATGAGGGAGAGCATCAGGTAGTGGGCGAACAGGCTGAGCCAGTCGTTCCAGCCCAGCACGAGCTGCGGGGCCAGCCCGGCGCCCAGTTGCGCAGCGCTCATGGCCGCAGCCTGTGCCAGGCCAGCACGCAGCCCAGGCCGCCCAGCCCCGGCAACACCCAGACGAGCGGCACCCGCAGCCAGGCCAGCAGCACGAAGCCGGCCGCCGTCATGGCGATGCACCAGGGCAGCGGCAGCGGGTTGTTCGCCAGTGCGCCGCCGAGCTTGAGGCCGACGGCGGCGATCATGCCGGCCGACACCGCCGCCATGCCGCGCAGCGCGCCCGCCACCGCGGGCAGCTCGGCATAGCGCGCGTGCAGCGCCGCCAGCAGCAGCACCACCACCAGCGGCAGCGCGATCATGCCGGCAATCGCCGTCAGGGCGCCGGCCAGGCCGAACCAGCGCGCGCCGATCATCATCGCGATGTTGACCACGTTCGGCCCGGGCATGATCTGGGCGACCGCCCAGTCTTCGATGAATTCTTCGTGCGTCAGCCAGCGCTTGCGCTCGACGATCTCGCGCTGCACGACCGGCAGCACGCCGCCGAAGCCTTGCAGCGCCAGCAGCGTGAACGACACGAACAGGTCGCCCAGCGAACGGGGGCGCGGCCGCTGCTGCGCCGGGTCGCCGGCGGCGGGGTCGAGAAGGGGAACGGTCATCCCGGTATTATCGCCGGGCGCCGCCGCGGCTGTCCACGCGCGGCCGGTTCAGCCTCCGCCGATGCCGCGCATGACCTTGCCGCTGCCGCCGCAGTTGGAGCAGGGCTTGCCGTCGGAAAGCTTGCCGCTGCCGGCGCAGGCTTCGCAGACGTCTTCGCCGGCGCCGGGCGTGCCGGGTTCGGCTTCGTCGCCGGGATTCAGGTCGGGGTCGGGATGCGTGCTCATGGGATCCTCGTGGAATGGTGGTTGGCGCGGCCATTGTAGGCGGCGGGTGGAAGCGGTGGCGCAACGCTGGGCTTGAATCAGGGGTCAAGCACAAAAATGAATAAGAGTGTTTGATTCAGATCTGATATTGACATTGTCCCGGCTTCGACCATACTCCGTGCAGCACACCTTCTTCAGCCAGAAAGGGCAGGCGCACGATGAACGCATACCGCAACCCACCCCTCACCGACGACGGGGCCGCCGGCGCCGTCGAAGCCCCTCATGGCCAGGGACGCACCAGCGAAGCCAGGCACGACCTGCGCCAGCGCGACATCGTGGACGACGCCTTGTGCCTGATGCACGCGGTCGGCACCCTGTCCGCACTCGAATACCTCAAATCGCATGCCGTCGAAGGACGCGTGATCGCCCGCGTACTGCTCGACCCGTCCAGGCGGCGCGGCCAGCCGGGACTTGCGGCCGCCTGAGCCGCACGGTGCGTGCCCCCGAGCGGGGCAGTCGCGGGTCAGCCAGACCCGGCTTATTCACATAACTTTCCGAAAATTATTTTTAGCCTGCGGCGTCTTGCACGTGCGGCATGTGCACGTAAGCCCTTGATTTCAGGGGCTATGGGGGATGCCTTCCCAATAGGCAAATTGTTGAAAGCCGCATCCTTGGCCGCTATCGGCGTGTCAAGCCCCCGCTTTTCCACATAGTTATTCACAGACTTTGTGGATATCCGGAAAACATTTGAAGAATCCGGCACTTAAGCGGGGTTCTGCATGTCTTGCATGACAGTCGTAGCGGGGCCCGGGTATTTCAGCGCTGCACTTGGCCAGCATTTCCGCTTGCGCATAAGAACTGGATAAATGTACAGTATGTCATTTCCACCTTGCCTGCCCGTATGTCCGCCGTCCTCGACCAGCCTGCCACCACCGGCGATCCCTTCGCCAGCCTCAATGCCGAGCAGCGCGCAGCGGTCGAGCACGACATCGGCGCCGACATCGTGCGTCCGCTGCTGGTCGTAGCCGGCGCCGGTTCCGGCAAGACCAATACGCTGGCGCACCGCGTCGCGCGGCTGATCCAGGCCGGCGCCGATCCCCAGCGCATCCTGCTGCTGACCTTCTCGCGCCGGGCCGCAGGCGAGATGGGCCAGCGCGCCAGCGGCGTGCTGCAACGCCTGCTGCGTAGCGGCGCCGCAGGCTATCACGCCGCATCCCAGGTCACGCTGCCATGGGCCGGCACCTTCCATGCGATCGGCGCGCGCCTGCTGCGCGACTATTCCGGCCGCATCGGCCTGGATGAGTCCTTCACCATCCACGACCGCGGCGACTCGGAAGACCTGATGGGACTGGTGCGCCACGAGATCGGCCTGACCCAGACCGAAAAACGCTTTCCGCTCAAGGGCACCTGCCTGTCGATCTATTCGCGCGTGGTGAACAGCCGCGAGCCCCTGGACAAGGTGCTGCAATCGACCTTCCCCTGGTGCAGCGAGTGGGAAGGCCAGCTCAAGACCCTGTTCGGCGCCTACGTCGACGCCAAGCAGGAGCAGAACGTGCTCGACTACGACGACCTGCTGCTGTTCTGGTCCGAGATGGCGGGCGACCCGGAACTGGGGCCCGAGCTGGGCGCCCTGTTCGACCACGTGCTGGTCGACGAATACCAGGACACCAACCGGCTGCAGGCCTCGATCATCACCGGCATGAAGCCCGGAGGCGAGGGCGTGATGGTGGTGGGCGACGACGCCCAGTCGATCTACGCCTTCCGCGGCGCCACGGTGCGCAACATCCTGGACTTCCCGAAGGAGTTCACGCGCCCGGCCGAAGTCATCACGCTGGAGCGCAACTACCGCTCGACCCAGCCCATCCTGGAGGCCTCGAACGCCATGATCGGCGGCGCCCTGGAGCGCCACGCCAAGACCCTGTGGACCGACAAGGTTTCCAGCATCAAGCCGCAGCTGGTCCTGATCCCGGACGAAGCCGAGCAGGCGCGCTGGGTCTGCAACCGCATCCTGGAGCACCGCGAGGCCGGCATCGCGCTCACGAGCCAGGCGGTGCTGTTCCGCGCCGCGAGCCATAGCGCCGCGCTGGAACTGGAGCTGATGCGCCGGAACATCCCCTTCGTGAAATTCGGCGGCCTGAAATTCCTGGAAGCGGCCCACATCAAGGACGTGCTGGCGGTGCTGCGCTTTGCCCAGAACCCGAACGGGCGCATGGCGGGCTTCCGGGTAGCCCAGCTCATTCCCGGCATCGGGCCGGCCACGGCCACCCGTTTGCTCGACGCGGTCGCCGAAGCGGCCGACCCGGTCACGGCCATCGAAGCGTTCGCGCCGCCCGCGAAAAGCGCGGCCGATTGGGAAGCCTTCAGCGCCCTGTACCGGCGCCTGCGCACCCCCGGGCTGCGCTGGCCGGCCGACATCGAGCTGGTCAAGGCCTGGTACCTGCCGCACCTGGAGCGCATGCACGACGACGCCCAGGTGCGCGCCGCCGACGTCGAGCAGCTGGCCCTGCTTGCAGGCGGTCACGCCACGCGCGAGAGCTTCCTGGCCGAGATCACGCTCGACCCGCCCGAGGCCACCAGCGACCGCGCCGGCCCGCCGCTGCTGGACGAAGACTATGTGATCCTGTCGACCATCCACTCCAGCAAGGGACAGGAATGGAAATCGGTGCATGTGCTGAACGTGGTGGACGGCTGCATACCGTCGGACATGAGCACCGGGAACCAGGACGATATCGAGGAAGAGCGCCGCCTGCTGTACGTGGCGATGACGCGTGCGAAGGAACACTTGCAGCTGGTGGTGCCGAACCGCTTCTTCATCAAGCAGCAGGCGCAGATGGGCGACCGCCACGTCTATGCGGCGCGCACCCGCTTCATCACGCCGGCCATGCTCAAGCACTTCGACGAGCACACCTGGCTTAGCGCCGATACCCAGCAAGTGCGCAAACCGGTACCGGAAACGGTGCGGATGATGGTGCGGGACCGCGCCAGGAACAGCTGGAAGTGAGACGGCCCGCCAGGCGCGAAAATACGCGCAGAAGAGCACCTGTTAGCGACCGAACTGCGCATGCGATCCCTAGTTATCCCCTGTTAGCAATTTTTGTAGGAATTTGCCCTATAAACCGATACTGCACGAAAGAGGTGCAGAGCTAAGTCATTGATTCGATGAGATTTTCATTTTGCCTTCAGAACGGGCATTTTGTTGAAACCCGCACGGATACTGGACTTGCGGCTTGTCAAGTGGGCCTTGTCCACATAGTTATCCACACATCTTGTGGATATTGGAAAATACTCAACTAAATCAGGGATTTAGTTTGAGCTATTGATCTGCGTCAAAATCGTGGAAGTGGAAACAGGGCAGGTCGATACTGTCGGGCTGGGCGACCTGCTGTTCAAGCGGCGTGCCCGGTGGCGGCCTTGAGGCGCTCGAGTTCGGCCAGGAAGCGTTCGGCCGCCAGGCCGGGCGCCCACGGCTCCCAGGGCGTGCACGTGTAATACGCCGCCAGTGGATCCTGTTCCAGCACATGCGCACGGATCTTGAGCGTGCGCCGCACTTCCTCGCGCGTCCAGCCGGTCACGTGCACGGCTTCGGTGGCGGCAGCTAGGCGGTCCGCCTGCTTGTGCAGCTTGTGGTCCTTCTCGGTCCAGGGCGGCAAGCCGTAGCGCACGAACACCACCTGTTCCAGCCGGCGGGTCAGGGCGCGGAAGCCCTCGCCAAGGAAGGGTTTGATCACCGACACCGCATCGAAGCCGAGCAGGCCTTCCTCGGCATCGTGCAGCAGCTCGCGCAGTTCTTCCAGCGGGGTCGGGCGCGGGGCCAGGGCGCGGCGCAGCAGCATCACGGCGATCGAGTGCTGGGCCACCGACAGCGGCAGCGGCCAGGCCGAATGCCCGCCCCAGCGGTAGGTGCGCGCCAGGCCCAGCGCCAGGTCGGCGTCGTCCCAGTCGAAGGGCGTGGGGTTGAGCAGGTCCAGCCGTTTGCCGGACGGCATGCGCACCCAGGCGCGCACATCCTCCACCATTGCATTGTCCTGTGTCGTGGTCGAACCCCGATTCTACACATCTGCCCGCCGCTCACGGATGGCGCGGGCGTCCCTTGCCATGCCTGCGGCTGGAGGATTGCTGTGGCAATTTCGCACATGGCGCCCGGATTCTGCGGATAATTGATAAAAGCAAAGACTGCTTGCCGCTGGGCTTCTACACTGTACCGGTTGGGGGCGGGCACTCCGCGCACAGGAGGCGACGTGGACAAGGGCGACAGGAACGAACTCACGCAGCTGGACTGCGACCTGCTGGTCGTGGGCGGCGGCATCAACGGCGCGGGCATCGCGCGCGACGCGGCCGGGCGCGGCCTGAAGGTGATCCTGTGCGACAAGGACGACCTCGGTGCCCATACCTCGTCCTCGTCCAGCAAGCTGATCCACGGCGGCCTGCGCTACCTCGAGCACCGCGAGTTCGGCCTGGTGCGCAAGGCCCTGGCCGAGCGCGAGCTGCTGTTGCGTAGCGCGCCGCACATCATGCATCCGCTGCGCTTCGTCATGCCCCACGACACCGGCCAGCGCCCGGCTTGGCTGATCCGCGCCGGCCTGTTCCTCTACGACCGCCTGGCGCCGCGCGAATTCCTGCCCGGGTCGAGAGCGGTCGACCTGGCCGGCCACCGCGCCGGCGGTCCGCTCAAACCCGCCTTCACGCGCGGCTTCGTCTACTCCGACGGCTGGGTCGACGATGCGCGGCTGGTCGTGCTCAATGCGCTCGACGCCCGCGAACGCGGCGCGACCGTGCTGACCCACACCCGCGCGACAAGCTTCGAGCGCCACCCGGGGCACTGGATGGCCAGCCTGGTGCACGGCGAATTCACTCGCCGGGTCAAGGCGCGCTGCCTGGTCAACGCCGCCGGGCCCTGGGCCGCGCGCATCGCCCAGGTCGCTTCCGGCGCCGCGCCCAAGCGCCGCCTGCGCCTGGTCAAGGGCAGCCACATCGTGGTCCCGCGCCTGTTCGACCATACCTATGCCTATATCTTCCAGCATCCGGACGGGCGCATCGTCTTCGCCATGCCCTACGAGGGCGCCTTCACCCTGATCGGCACCACCGACGTCGAGTTCCAGGGCGACCCGGACGACGTCGCCATTTCCGCCCCGGAAACCGGCTACCTGTGCGAGCTGGCCAACCGCTATTTCCGGCGCCAGGTCTGGCCCTCGGACGTGGTGTGGAGTTATTCGGGCGTGCGCCCGCTGCTCGAGGATGAAGCGGCCAGCGCCGCCGCCGCCACGCGCGACTACCTGCTGTCGCATGACACGGCCGGCGCGCCGCTGCTGTCTGTCATGGGCGGCAAGATCACCACCTACCGCAAGCTGGCCGAGCAGGCGGTCGACTGGATCGCGCCGACCCTCGGTAACGCCAGGCCGGGGTGGACCGCGACTGCGCTGCTGCCCGGCGGCGACCTGTACGGCAGCACGCCCGACAGCCGCGGCGTGCTCGAATTCGACCGCTGGGTCGCCGCCCTGCAGCGCCGCCACGACTGGCTGCCGCCGGCGCTGGCCTCGCGCTGGGCGCGCGCCTACGGCACCCGGGTCGAGGCCTTGCTGGCCGGCGCCGCCTGCCTGCCAGATCTCGGCGAAGAAGTCGCGCCCGGCCTGTACGCCGCCGAGCTGCGCTACCTGGTGACGCAGGAATGGGCAAGCTGCGCCGACGACATCCTGTGGCGGCGCAGCAAGCTCGGCCTGCACCTGCCGCCCGGCTGCGCCGACAGCATCGATGCCTGGATCGCGGGGCAGCGGCTGGCTGCCGGGCCGGTGGTGCTGGCCGAACCGGCCTGAGTTTCCGGCTACCGGGCGAGTTGCGAAAACCGCTATGATGGCCGCCTGTGCCATCTACTCCCAGGGAATTCCATGCGCCTCTACACCAGCCCCCGCGCGCCCAATCCGCGCCGCGTCACCCTGTTCATGGCGGCCAAGGGCATCGACGGCATCGAGCTGGTCGACGTCGACCTCAATGGCGGCGCGCAGCGCACGGAAGAATTCCTGGCCCTGAACCCGCTGGCGCGGGTGCCGGTGCTGGTGCTGGACGACGGCCGCGCGCTGAGCGAAACGCGCGCGATCTGCACTTATCTCGAGGGGCTGTATCCGGAGCCGAACCTGATGGGGACCGATGCGATCGAGCGCGCCTTCATCGAGATGGCGGACCGGCGCATGGAGCTGCATCTGATGCTGGAGATCGCGCTGTGCGTGCGCCATACGCATCCGGGGCTGGCGGTACTGGAGCAGCCGCAGTTTCCCGAGTTCGGCGCGGCGCAAGGGCAGAAGATGCGGGCGACGGCGCGCTGGCTCGATGGAGAACTGGGCAAGCAGCCGTTCGTGGCGGGGGATCGCTTCACGATTGCCGACATCACGGCGTTTTGCGCGCTGGAGTTCGCGCGGGGCCTGTTGCGGTTCAAGCCCGGCGCGGAGGGAATGGCGAATTTGCAGGCGTGGCGGGACAGGATGGTGGAGCGGTTTCCGGGGTAGTACCACCCTACGGCGTCAACGAATCCGCTTGTACCACCCACCACCCTCGACCAGCGGCAGGTAATCCCCTGCGATCGCATCCGTCTGCACCAGCGGCCGGTCCATCCCCAGCACGCCGAACAGCGACAGGCTGTCGTGGAACAGGCGCAGCACGCGCTGGCGCAGCACCGGCCCGAAGTCGGGCAGGGCGCGGCGGCAGATGATGGCATGGAACTCGTTGAACGAGGCGTCGGTCACAAGGCTGTATTGCGCCCAGGTGATGCGCTCGCGCAGGCGGCCGAGCAGGCGCGCCTGGCCACCGGATACCTCGAAATAATCCGCAAGACGCCCCGTGCCCCCGCTTTCCTCGTAGTCGCGCTGGGCGGCCTCGAGCTGCGCGGCCGGGATCGTGGCGTCGCGCACCTCGGCCAGCATCTCGTCGCTGGCAAGGGTGGCGAACACCTCGGTGCGGGCGTACAGCTTTTCCTCGGCCAGCAGGATCGCCAGGGTCCAGGCCTCGCACACGCCGCCCGGCTCGGCCAGCCATACCTTGGGCAGGGCGGTCGGGCGCAGGCTGTCGCCCAGCGCCATGCGCAGCCGGCGAATCTCGAGCGGCTGGTCGAACAGCGCCACGGGCGGCACCGCCAGCGCGCGCACCACGTCCATCGCCACGCCGGCCTGGTGCAGCACGCCTTCCTGCAGGCGCGAGATGGTCGCCAGCCCGCGGCGCTGCAGCAGGACCAGCAGCTTCTCGCGCAGCTTGGCGCGCCCATAGCCACGGAAATCGGCACCGAAGCGCTGGTACAAGGCTTCCAGCAGCAGCTCGATCTCGAGTTCCTCGGTGGCCTGGGCGGCGGCGAATCCGCTCCAGGCGCTCAGCTCGCCCATCAGTGCAACCAGACCCGCATCATCGACAGCAGCTGCGCCACATCGACCGGCTTGGTGATGTAGTCGGAAGCGCCGGCGGCGATGCACTTGTCGCGGTCACCCTTCATGGCCTTGGCGGTCAGCGTGATGATCGGCAGCGAACGGAATTTCGGGATGCGGCGGATGGCCCGCATCGTGTCGTAGCCGTCCATCTCCGGCATCATGATGTCCATCAGGACGATCTCGATGGTCGGATCCTTTTCCAGCACCTCGATGCCGTCGCGGCCGTTCTCGGCGAACAGCACCTGCATCTGCTGGCGCTCCAGCAGCGTGGACAGGGCGAAGATGTTGCGCAGGTCATCGTCGACGATCAGCACCTTGCGACCGGCCAGGCCGCCGTCGAGCGCGTGGATCTCTTCCAGCATGCGGCGCTGGTTCTCCGGCAGGCTGGCCTGCGAACGGTGCAGGAACAGTGCGGTTTCATCCAGCAGGCGTTCCGGGGACCTGGCGTCCTTCATGACGATGGTCTTGGCATAGCGCTTGAGCTTCGTGACTTCCTTGCGCGAGAGTTCCTTGGCCGTGTAGATCACCACCGGCAGGTCGCGCAGGCGTTCGTTGGCGCCGATGCGGTCGAGCAGGTCGAAGCCCGAGATGTCCGGCAGGGTCAGGTCCAGCACCATGCAGTCGAAGTGCGAGCTCTCCAGCGCTTCCAGCGCCGAGGCGCCGGTGTCCACGGTGATCATGTGGATGTCGGTGTTGCCGATCAGGGCCACGATCGACTCGCGCTGGGCCATGTCGTCCTCGACCACCAGCAGCGAGCGCTTGCCGCCCATCAGGAACTTCTGGATGCGCTTGAATTCTTCCTGCAGCGATTCACGGCTGACCGGCTTGTTCAGGTAGGAGATGGCGCCCTGGCGCAGCGCGCGCTCGCGCTCGCGCAGCGAGGACATCACGTGCACCGGGATGTGGCGGGTGCTCGGGTCGCGCTTGAGGCGGTCGAGCACCGTGAAGCCATCGATGTCCGGCAGGTCGATGTCCAGCAAAATCGCCGACGGCAGGTAGTCGCGCGCGAGCGACAGCGCCGAGTCGCCGCGCTGGGTGACGATGCCCTTGAAGTTCTTTTCGCGGGCGAAGTCGAGCAGCACCTTGGCGAAGCGCTCGTCGTCTTCCACGATCAGCACCGACGGGTCGCCCGGGGTCACCAGGCCGCGGTCGTCCAGCACCGAGGAGTATTCCACGACGGTGGCGTCCACGACCGACTCCACGGTCGCCACCTCCGCCTGCTGTTGCATGGATGGCTGGTAAGCCACTTGCTGCGGCGGCGGCGCCAGGCGGGCCGGCTGCGGCTGGCGCGCCTGCTCGTAGTTCACGAAGCCGGCGCGGTTGTACGGCAGGTAGAGGGTGAAGGTGGAACCGACGTTGACGATCGACTCCACGCGGATCTCGCCGCCAAGCAGTCGCGCCAGTTCGCGCGAAATCGACAGGCCAAGGCCGGTGCCGCCGTACTTGCGGGCGGTCGAGCCGTCGGCCTGCTGGAAGGCTTCGAAGATCAGCTGCAGCTTGTCGGACGGGATGCCCACGCCGGTGTCGCGCACCGAGAAGGCCAGCACGGCGTCGGCATGCACCAGGTTCGGGTGGTCGGCGGTCCAGCCGCTGTTGACCAGGCTGATGGTCAGTTCCACCTGGCCGTGGCTGGTGAACTTGAACGCGTTCGACAACAGGTTCTTCAGGACCTGCTGCAATCGCGTGGTGTCGGTCATCACGGCGGTCGGCAGGTTGTCCGCCAGGTCGACCTGGAAGCCGAGGTGCTTGGCTTCGGCCATGTGGCGGAAGGTGCGGTCCACGTAGTTGCGCAGGTTCAGGAAGCGGTATTCCGACACGTCCAGCGTGACGGTACCGGATTCGATCTTGGACAGGTCGAGAATGTCGTTAATCAGCGTCAGCAAGTCGGAACCCGAGCCGTGGATGGTCTTTGCAAACTCCACCTGGCGGCCGGACAGGTTGCCGTCCGGGTTATCCGACAACTGCTGCGCCAGGATCAGGAGCGAGTTCAGCGGCGTACGCAATTCGTGCGACATATTCGCCAGGAACTCGGACTTGTACTTGGACGACAGCGCCAGCTGGGTCGCCTTTTCTTCCAGCGCTAATTTTGCCTGCTCCACCTCGCGGTTCTTGCGTTCCACCTCGATGTTTTGCTCGGACAGCAAGCGGGCCTTTTCCGCCAGTTCCTGGTTGGTCTGCTGCAGCTCCTGCGCCAGCGACTGCGACTGGGTCAAGAGCGACTCGGTACGGCTGTTCGCCTCGATGGTGTTCAGCACGACGCCGATCGATTCCATCAGCTGGTCGAGGAAGGACAGGTGGGTTTCGGTGAAGCGGTCCAGCGAGGCGATCTCGATGACGGCCTTGACCTGCTGCTCGAACAGGATCGGCAGCACCACGATGTTGTTCGGCGGCGCCGCGCCCAGGCCCGAGGACACCACGATGTAGTCGCGCGGCACGTCGGTCAGCCAGATGCGGGTCTTCTCCAGCGCGCACTGGCCTACCAGGCCTTCGCCCGGCAGGAAGGAGGTCGGCAGCTTGCGGCTCGAACGGTAGCCGTAGGAAGCGATCATGCGCAGGCGTGCATCGGTCTCCTGCGAGTCCATCATGTAGAACACGCCGTGGTGGGCCGAGACCAGCGGCGCCAGCTCGGACAGGATCAGCTTGGTCACCGCCTGCAAGTCGCGCTGGCCCTGCAGGAGTCGCGTGAAGCGCGCCAGGTTGGTCTTGAGCCAATCCTGCTGCGCGTTTTTCTGCGTCGTCTCTTTCAGGTTACGGATCATCTCGTTGATGTTGTCCTTCAGGTAGGACACCTCGCCGCGCGCTTCCACCTGGATGGAACGCGACAAGTCACCACGGGTCACCGCAGTTGCGACTTCACCAATTGCGCGCATCTGGTTGGTCAGGTTTGCCGCCAGCTGGTTGACGTTCTCGGTCAAGTCTTTCCAGGTACCTGCCACACCCGACACGTTTGCCTGGCCGCCCAGCTTGCCTTCGGTACCCACCTCACGCGCCACGCGCGTCACCTCGGATGCGAACGAGGACAACTGGTCGACCATGACGTTGATCGTGTCTTTCAGTTCGAGAATCTCGCCCTTCACGTCCACGGTAATTTTCTTGGACAAGTCGCCGCGCGCCACCGCGGTCGTCACCGCCGCGATGTTACGCACCTGGCCCGTCAGGTTCGACGCCATGAAGTTCACGTTGTCGGTCAAGTCCTTCCAGGTGCCGCCCACGCCCGGCACGTAGGCCTGGCCGCCCAGCTTGCCCTCGGTACCCACCTCACGGGCGACTCGGGTCACCTCGGATGCGAACGAGGACAACTGGTCGACCATGACGTTAATCGTGTTCTTCAGCTCGAGAATCTCGCCCTTCACGTCCACGGTAATCTTCTTGGACAGGTCGCCGTTCGCCACGGCGGTGGTCACTTCCGCGATGTTACGCACCTGGCCGGTCAGGTTACCCGCCATGAAGTTCACGTTGTCGGTCAAGTCTTTCCAGGTACCCGCGACACCCGGCACGTTCGCCTGGCCGCCCAGGCGGCCTTCGGTACCGACTTCACGCGCCACGCGCGTGACCTCGGATGCGAAGGAGTTCAGCTGGTCGACCATGACGTTGATGGTGTTCTTCAGCTCGAGAATCTCGCCCTTGACGTCCACCGTGATCTTCTTGGACAAGTCGCCGTTTGCCACGGCGGTGGTCACGTCCGCGATGTTACGCACCTGGCCGGTCAGGTTACCCGCCATCGAGTTCACCGAGTCGGTCAAGTCTTTCCAGGTGCCGCCCACGCCCTTCACCTGCGCCTGGCCGCCCAGCTTGCCCTCGGTACCGACTTCGCGCGCCACGCGCGTCACTTCGGATGCGAACGAGGACAACTGGTCGACCATGACGTTAATGGTGTTCTTCAGCTCGAGAATCTCGCCCTTCACGTCCACGGTAATCTTCTTGGACAAGTCGCCGTTCGCCACCGCGGTGGTCACGGCCGCGATGTTACGCACCTGGCCCGTCAGGTTCGACGCCATGAAGTTCACGTTGTCGGTCAAGTCCTTCCAGGTACCGCCCACGCCCGGCACGTAGGCCTGGCCGCCCAGCTTGCCCTCGGTACCCACTTCGCGCGCCACGCGCGTGACTTCGGATGCGAAGGAGCGCAGCTGGTCCACCATGACGTTGATGGTGTCCTTCAGCTGCAGGATCTCGCCGCGCACGTCCACCGTAATCTTTTTCGACAAGTCGCCGTTCGCCACCGCGGTAGTCACTTCCGCGATGTTACGCACCTGGGACGTCAGGTTACCCGCCATCGAGTTGACCGAGTCGGTCAAGTCTTTCCAGGTACCCGCCACGCCCTTCACCTGCGCCTGGCCGCCCAATTTACCTTCGGTACCCACCTCGCGCGCCACGCGCGTGACTTCCGAGGAGAAGGAGGAGAGCTGTTCCACCATGGTGTTCGCGGTCATCGCCGCGCGCAGGTACTGGCCCTTGAGCGGGTGGCCGTCGACTTCCAGCGCCATGGTCTGGGACAGGTCGCCCTTCGCCACGGCGCCGATGACGCGCGCCATTTCGGTGGTCGGGCGCACAAGGTCGTCGATGAGGGTGTTGACCGAGCTGATGATGGTGCTCCAGCCGCCCACCACGCCCGGCAGGTCGGCGCGCTGGGTCAGGTGGCCTTCGCGGCCCACCACGCGCGACACGTCGGTCACCGTCTCGACCATCTTCTGCTTGGTCTCGATGATGTCGTTGAGCGTGTCGGCGATCTTGCCGGAGACGCCGGTCCAGTCCGAAGGCATGCGCACCGAGAAATCGCCTTTTTTCAGCGCCATCAGGGTGGCCAGCAACAGCTTGACGTCCAACTGTTCGCCCATGTCGGTCATGATGTTCATCGACTAAATCCTTGTTTCGCTAAGTTCGGTAAAAGAGAGGCGTCGAGGCGTGGGCCTGCGACTGTTACATATGAATTGCAGAGAAGATACTCTTGTGTCGATCCAAGTCAAGTGCATCAGCTATTTTTAGCTAGCTAATCTTGCAACAGGGAAAATTTCGGATGGCAATCCGGCGGAGCGTAGCGTAGCTGGCTGAGGTGCAGCGCACGATTGAGCGGGAATCGTTGTATTGCTACGACATTTATAACGGTATAAGTACGTGGTTGTTAAATTTGGTGAGTGTTGATCCTACCGGACTGAACTAGGATGCTGGATACGTTGTCCCGACATTGACCCATGATTGACACTGCACTACTCATCGAGCTGCTGGAAGCGCCGGACGACCAGGTATGGAGCGAGCGGCTCTTCGCGCTGGCGCGCGCCCAGGGCTTCGATCAGGTCTTGTATGGTGTCGTGCCGTCGCGACACGTGCGCTTCGAGAATGCTTTTCTTTGCAGTAATTACTCGTCTGAGTGGCGGGAGCGCTACGACAGCAATGGCTTCGCCTATGTCGACCCGACCGTGGGCCATTGCCTGTCGAGCACCCTGCCGCTGGTCTGGGCGCCGACCACCTTCGGCAGCGGCGCACCCGGGGCGCTCTATGAGGAAGCCAGCGCCCACGGCATCCGCAGCGGCGTCACCCTGCCGGTGCACGGGCCGCAGGGCGAGGTCGGCATCATCAGCTTCGCTTCCGACGCGCGTCCCGACGCACCCTTCGTGCGCTCGGTGGCCGAAGCCCTGCCGGCGCTGTCCCTGATCCGCGACTATGCCTTTGCCTCGTCGGCGCGCTTTCGCGAGGCCAAGGCCGAACCCGGGCTGCCGCGCCTGACCAGGCGCGAGCTCGAGGTGCTGCAGTGGGTCATGGCGGGCAAGTCATCCTGGGAAGTCGCCCGCATCACCGGCTGCTCCGAGGCCACCGTCAATTTTCACCTGGCGAATGTGCGCCAAAAATTCGGCGTCAACACCCGCCAGCAGGCGGTGGTCAAGGCCATCTCCTGCGGCCTGCTTACGCCTGAAGATCACCATCGCTGAGCCGGCCGTTGACGTACAGGCGCAGCAGGATGGCCACCGGGGCCGGCACGGCCAGGCCGGTCTCGAAACGGCTGCCGCTGGACTGGGTCACGCCGAACCGGCTCCAGAACCGCTCCTGGCTTTCGCGCTTGGCGATCCGCAGGCGCCGCAATTCATGCGGCGCCGACTGCCTCGTGCCTGACACTTGCGCAGCCTGCTGCGCTTCCAGTTCCGCCGCCAGTGCTTCGCACATCAACTCGTTTCCCATGTCGTCTCCTTTCCGTCGGTGTCTATGCAAAATGCAAGTATTCCACTCGCACGGGAAACATCCACCTAGCAGTGTTGCTAGTTCCACTTGTGCCCGCTTTGCATGAACCTTGTATGCGCAATGCATAAGGTTCAATCAACCATAAACAGGGGCTCATCATGACAATGCAGATCAAGATTGCTACACGCCGCGAATTCAAGTCGAAGGACTTGTGGGAGATGCACACGCTGCGCGCCAAGGTGTTCAGCGGGCGGCTGGGCTGGGAAGTGCCGGTGCTGTCCGGCATGGAGATCGACGGCTACGACGCGCTCGAGCCGGGCTACATGCTGATGCGCGAACCGGGCGGGGTGCTGCGCGGCTGCTGGCGCCTGCTGCCGACCGAAGGCCCGTACATGCTCAAGGATTCCTTCCCGCAGCTGCTCGAGGGCCGCGCCGCGCCTTGCGACCCGCATGTCTGGGAGCTGTCGCGCTTTGCGATCGAGACCGACGCGGCCAGCCGCTACGGGTTCTCGGAAATGACCCTGGAATCGTTCGAGGCCATCATCCGCTACGGCATCGAGAACGACCTGACCCACTACGTGACGGTGACGACCACGGCGATGGAACGCTTGACGCGCCGCGCCGGCGTGGTCGCCAGCCGCATCGGCGCGCCGCAGGTGATCGGCATCGAGACCGCGGTGGCCTTGACGATCGACGTGCAGGCGACCTGGGATGCGCTGTTCGCCAAGCGCATGGCGTCCTAAGGCACGCGGCGCAGCTTGAGCGCGAGGTAGGTCCAGGTCAGCGCCCACATGCGCGCAGTCTGCGCATTGTCGGCCGCGCCGGCATGGCCGCCCTCGGTGTTTTCCCAGTACAGCACGTCCTGGCCCAGCTCCAGCATGCGCGCGGCCATCTTGCGCGCATGGCCGGGGTGGACCCGGTCGTCGCGGGTCGAGCTGGTCAGCAGCACAGGTGGATAAGCGGTGCCGGGCTGCAGTCGGTGGTAGGGCGAGTAGCGGGCGATCCATTCCCATTCGGCGGGAATGTCCGGGTCGCCGTATTCGCCCATCCAGGAGGCGCCGGCCAGCAGCTGGTGGTAGCGCCGCATGTCCAGCAGCGGCACCTGGCAGACCACGGCGCCGAACAGGTGGGGGCGCTGGGTGAGGGCGGCGCCCACCAGCAGGCCGCCATTGCTGCCGCCCATGATGCCCAGCTTCGCGGGACTGGTGATGCGGCGCGCGACCAGGTCCTCGGCCACGGCGATAAAGTCGTCGAAGGCGCGCTGGCGGTGCTGCTTGAGCGCAGCCTGGTGCCAGCGCGGCCCGAACTCGCCGCCGCCGCGGATATTGGCCAGCACGTAGACGCCGCCCGTTTCCAGCCAGGCGGCGCCGCTGATGGCGCCATACGAGGGCTTGAGCGAGACCTCGAAGCCGCCATAGCCGTACAGGACGGTTGGATTGGCGCCGTCGAGCACCGTATCGGCGCGCATGACGGCGAAATACGGCACCCGGGTGCCGTCGGGCGAGCGCGCCTCGAACTGGCTGACGGCCAGGCCCGCGGCATCGAAGAAAGCCGGCATGGATTTGAGCGGCGCCTGCGAGGCCAGGCTGTGCTGTTTGCCCGCTTCGATCAGGTAAAGGGTGGTCGGCTCGGTGAAGCCGGTCACGGCCAGGAAGTAGAGGTTCGAATCGAATTCGTCATAGGCCCAGGCGTCGAGCGAACCGATCGCGGGCGGCTCCAGGTCACGCCTGCGCCACCGGCCATCGACCAGCTGCAGTTCGACGATGCGGTTCTTGACCTTGTCGAGCACGGTCAGGAGCAGGGCGTCGCGGGTGGCCGTGACGCCGTCGAGCGAGGTAGTGGGCGTGGGAGCGAACAGCACCTCGAACGCTGGCGCGCCATCGAGGAAGGCATCGAAGCCGGCGGCCAGCAAGGCGCCCTGGGGGTAGAGGCGGCCATCGACTTCCCAGTCCGAGCGCAGTTCGATGACGATCTGGCTGCGCACGGCATAGGCCTTGGCGTCGTCGGGCTTCGGGATCTTGCGCAAGCGCCCATCCTGGAGCAGGAACAGTTCGCTGCTGTAGAAGCCGATCTGGCGCTGCACGAAGTCGCGCTCGTAGCCGGGCGTGCGGTCGCGCCAGCCCGAGGCCGACATGTCGTCGGGCTGGGCCTCGAATACCGTGCTGGCCGCGGCGAGGGGTTCGCCGCGCCGCCACTGCTTGACGATGCGCGGGTAGCCGGACTCGGTCATCGAGCCGGGGCCGAAGTCGGTGGCGACGAACAGCAGGTCGCGGTCGATCCAGGCCACGTCGCTCTTCGCTTCGGGCAGCACGAAGCCGTCCTCCACGAAGCATTTGGCGACCGGGTCGAATTCGCGCAGCACGCGCGCGTCGCCCCCGCCGCGCGAGAGGGACACCATGCAGCGCTGCGCGCCCGGCTCGAGCCAGGTGGCGCCGCCCCAGACCCAATTCTCGTTTTCCAGGACGGCCAGCGCGTCCAGGTCGAGCACGGTTTCCCAGGCGGGTTCGGGCTGGCGGTATTGCTCCAGCGTGGTGCGGCGCCAGATGCCGCGCGCATGATGGGCGTCGCGCCAGAAGTTGTAGAGCAGGCCGCCGTGGCAGCCGGCATACGGGATCTTCCCGGTCGAGTCGAGGATCGCCTTCAAGCGGGTGCGCAGGGCGGCATACCCGGGCTGGGCTTCCAGCGCGGCTTCGGTGAGGGCATTGCGCTGGGCGACCCAGGCGCGGGCCGGCCCGCCGTCGATGTCTTCCAGCCAGCGGTAGGGGTCGATGGGATCATGCAGCATGGGCGTCGCAGTCTTGTTAATATGGATGAGCAGGAGCAGCCCCGGGGCGCGGTGGAATTGCGTGAATATGTCAGGGGCATGGCCACTTTATACTAGACCCCGCCATATCGAGCGCCCGCAGGCGCGCACTGGAGAACATGCCCGCCCCATCGACCCGCAATTTCACTTCCAGCCCGCGCCGGACCACCCTCGCCGCCACCTGGGCGGCCGGGGTCGCGCTCTCGCTTGCGGTCGGCATGCTGCTGCACCAGGTCGCGGCCAGCGCGGTCGAGGACGACGCGCGGCGCCGGTTCGATAGCGTCGCCCAACTGGCGCGCGAGCGCGTCTCGGCCGCCATCGCCTCGTATGCGCGGGTGGTGCGCGGGCTCACCGCCCTGCACACGGCCGGCGACGAGCCGCTGACCCGACTGCGCTTTCACCGCTACGTCGCCACGCTCGACCTGCCGCGCGAATTCCCGGCGCTCGAAGCGGTCTCCTTCATCGCCCACGTGCCCGACGCCCAGCGCCAGGCCTTCCTCGACGGCGTGCGCACCGACCGCAGCGTGGACCCGGCGGGCAGCCCCGGCTTCGACATCAGCCCGCCAGGCCGGCGCCCGCATTACGAAGTGATCACCTGGGTCGAGCCGCCCAACTTGCCGGTGACCCGGCTCGGGGTCGACATCGCCGCCAACCCGAAGGTGGCCGCGGCGGTGGCGCGGGCGCGCGACAGCGGCCGCATCAGCGCCAGCGGGCATCCGGTGCGCCTCGATCATCCGACCCCGCGCATCGTGCTGGGCATGCGCGAGCCGCTGTACCTGGGCGGCGCGCTGCCGGCCACGGTCGAGGAGCGGCGCGCGCGCTATTTCGGCAGCATCGGCATCGCCTTCTCGGTCGACAAGCTGCTGCGCAAGGCGCTCGGCCCGGAGGCCGGACGGCCGATCCAGCTCAGCGTATATAGCGAGGCCGGGCCGCGCCAGGCCGGGCCGCGCCAGGCCAATGCCGCGCTGGCCCTGCTGCCTGGCGACCGCCTGGTCAGCGGGCCGGAGGTGCGCGGCAAGGCCACGCCGGACAGCCGGTTCACGACCCTGCTCGAGATCGACTACGTCGGCACCCGCTGGAAGGCCTGGTTCTCGGCCGAGCGCGACGCGATGGTCGACGGCCACCAGCGCTACCTGCCGCTGCTGGCGCTGGCCTCGGGCTTCGTCGGCACGCTGCTGGCTTTCGCCCTGTTCCTGAACCTGTACCGTTCGCGCCGCGCCGCGCTCGACCAGCGCCTCCTGCTCGATTCGGTGCTGGACAACCTGGACGCCTTCGTCTACCTGAAGGATGGCGAGCGTCGCTTCCATTACGTGAACGCGAAGGCCGCCGCAATGGCTGGGCTGCCCGCCAGCGAGGTGATCGGCAGGCGCGACCTGGACCTGCTGCCGGCGGCGCGCGCCGACGAGATGTGGGAGCGCGACCGCGCGGTGCTCGACAGCGGGCAGCGCAGCGCCAGCCAGGTCGGGCAGGCCCTGCCCGACGGCAGCATCCGCCAGCTGTGGAGCGTGCGGGTGCCGCTGCAGCCCGAAGGCGCGGCGCCGGCGGTGCTGTGCATTTCGACCGACGTCACCGCCCTGCACGAACTCAAGGCGCGCGCCGATGCGGCCAACCAGGCCAAGAGCGACTTCCTGTCGAACATGAGCCACGAGATCCGCACCCCGATGAACAGCATCATCGGCATGAGCCACCTGGCGCTGCAGTCCTGCGCCGACCCGCGCCTGCGCGGCTACCTCGACAAGATCCACCACTCCGGCAAGCACCTGCTGGGCATCATCAACGACATCCTCGATTTTTCCAAGATCGAGGCCGGCAAGCTCGAACTCGACACCGTCGGCTTCAGCCTCGACGCGGTGCTGCACAATGTCGAACAGCAGCTGGGCCAGGCCGCCGCCGCCAAGGGCATCGATTTCGAGATCGCGATCGCGCCCGAACTCAAGCGCCCCCTGCGCGGCGACCCGCTGCGCCTGGAGCAGGTGCTGCTCAATTTTGCCGGCAATGCCGTCAAGTTTTCCGAGCGCGGGCGCATCGCGCTGCGCGCCTTCCAGCTGCGCGCCTTCGGGCAGCAACTGCTGGTGCGCTTCGAGGTGCAGGACCGGGGCATCGGCATCGCACCCGACAAGCTGGCCGGCCTGTTCACGCCTTTCCACCAGGCCGACCCCTCGGCCACCCGGCGCCACGGCGGCACCGGCCTGGGCCTGGTGATCAGCAAGCAGCTCGCCGAACTGATGGGCGGCGAAGTCGGCGCCGAGAGCACGCCGGGGCAGGGCAGCACCTTCTGGTTCACGGCCAGCCTGGCGCTGGACGACGCCGCGGCCGGCCCGGCCGGCGACCCGGCGGCTAGCGCGCCGGCCGCGCGCCTGGACGGCTGCGCGGTGCTGCTGGTCGAGGACAATCCCTTCAACCAGCAGGTCGGCAGCGAGCTGCTGGCCCGCGCCGGCGCCGAGGTGGTGCTGGCCGACAACGGCCAGGCGGCGCTGTCGGCGATGGCGCGCCAGCGCTTCGACTGCGTGCTGATGGACGTGCAGATGCCGGTGATGGACGGGCTGGAAGCGACCCGCCGCATCCGCGCCGACCCGGCCCTGCAGGGCACCCTGGTGATCGCCATGACCGCCAACGCCGGGGTCGGCGACCGCGCGCGCTGCCTGGAAGCGGGCATGAACGAATTCCTCACCAAGCCGGTGATGCCCGAGCTGCTCGCGGCCACCATCGCGCGCTGCCTGGGGCGCAGCACCGTGCCGGCGCCGCCGGCCGCGCCGCGCGAGACGCCGGGCCCGGGGCAGCTGGACCTGGGACAGCTGGCCGATACCTTCGAGGGCGACCGCGACAAGATGCGCAAATACGCCTTCATGTTCATCTCGACCGCGCGCGACGCGCTGTCCGAGATCGACGTTGCCTTGTCGAAGGCCGATGCGGCCGGCGCCGCCGCGGTGGCGCACCGGGTCAAGTCCTCGGCCCGGGTGGTGGGGGCGGCGGCCTTTGCCAGCGTGTGCGAGGAACTGGAGAGCCAGGCCGGCCGCCCGGCCCAGGCACGCGCGCTGGCGGCGCGCCTGCGGGCCAAGCTGGTGCGCATCGAGCGCAACATCACGGCCCAGCTGGGCCTGCGGGCGCAAGACCGCCCCTGAGCGCCGCCTACGGGGCGGTGTCGGCGTTGCGCCTGCGGTATTCGGCCGCCTTGTGCCGATTGCCGCAGACCGCCATGCTGCACCAGCGGCGCCGGTGCGACTTGGTGCGGTCGTAGAACCACAGCACGCAGTCCGGATGCTCGCACTGGCGCACCAGGTCGAAATTGCCTTCGGCCAGCAAGGAGGCGACCGATTCGGCCAGCGTGCCCAGGGCCGTCGACGGCGAGGGCGGGGCGGTCTCGCGCGTCAGGCGCGGGCCAGCCGCATCCCAGTGCAGCACCGGCGCCGAGCGCAGCACGCTCAAATACCCGTTCAAACGCGCCGGATCGCCATGCCGGCCCAGCTTGCGCAGGCCCACCAGCTCGCGCGCCAGCGCCCGCAGCGCGCGCGCGCGCTCGAGCAGGGGGGGCTTGCCCGGTTCGACCAAGCCATCGCCCAGGGCGATCCCGCAGCGTTCCATCCACCTTGCCACGTCGTCGTCCGATCGCCAGAAGTCGTGCGGGGCGGCGCCGTCCATCGCTTCGGTATTGAGCAGGTCGAGCGCCAGGTGGTCGCCGACCAGTAGCGGCTCGGCCGGGAGGGGCGCGGCCCCCATGCTGGTATTGCCCATCAAAGTAACTCCTAAAATACTACTTGAGCGGTTACGAAAATTATGCGATAGTGGATCCACTAACCGCCAAATAGACTAATTGCCGGTTATTCATATTAGCCGATTCCCAAGGAGATGTCATGTCCGTCCTCGTCGCCCCATCCGCCGCTTCCACTTCCCACCAGGCGCCCGTGGTGCGCCACGCCTCGATCCGGGTCGGAGACGTGGATCTGTTCTACCGCGAAGCCGGTCCCGCCGACGCCCCTGCCGTGTTGCTGCTGCACGGCTTCGGCGCCTCGTCCTTCATGTTCCGCGACCTGATTCCTGCGCTGGCCGGCAGCTACCGGGTGCTGGCGCCCGACCTGCCGGGCTTCGGCATGACCACGGCCGGGCCGGATTTCCGCTACAGCTTCGACAGCCTGGCCGACGCGATCGAGGCCTTCACCGTGGCCAAGGGCCTGGCGCGCTTTGCGATGTATGTGTTCGACTACGGCGCGCCGGTCGGCTGGCGCCTGGCGCTGCGCCATCCTGAAAAAATCGCGGCCATCGTCAGCCAGAACGGCAACGCCTATGAAGAAGGCCTGAGCGCGGCCTGGGCGCCGGCGCGCGCGGCCTGGGCCGACCCGAGCCCCGCGAACCGTGACGCGCTGCGCGAGTTCAATACACTGGAGATGACCAGGTGGCAGTACCTGGAGGGCGTCGCCGATCCGTCGCAGGTCGCCCCGGACGGCTATGTGCTGGCGCACGCCGCGACGCAGCGCATCGGCGTCGACGCGCAGGTCGACCTGCTGGCCGACTACGGCAACAATGTCCGTCAATATCCGCAGGTGCAGGCCTTCTTCCGCGAGTACCAGCCGCCGACCCTGGCGATCTGGGGCAGGAACGATCCCTTCTTCCTGCCGGCCGGCGCGGACGGCTTCGCGCGCGACAATCCACGGGCGGAAGTGCGCATGCTCGACACCGGCCATTTCGCGCTCGAGACCCATGGCGCCGAGATCGCCGCCGGCATGCGCGGCTTCCTCGACCGGCACCTGGGCGGCGCCCGCTGACAAACGGGAGCATCCAATGTCCTACGGTTTCATGGAGATTGCCGCCACGCCCAGCGTGCGGGCGGTGCAGGAGCGGATGGGCGTGGCCAGGGACTGGGCCAGGCTCGCGGGCCGGGAATTCGACCGCTTCGGCGACGACGAAGCCGCCTTCATCGCCGAGCGCGACAGTTTTTACATGGCGACGGTGTCCGAGACCGGCTGGCCCTATGTGCAGCACCGCGGCGGCCCGCGCGGCTTCCTCAAGCTGGTCGATGCGCAGACCCTCGCATTTGCCGACTACCGCGGCAACCGCCAGTACATCAGCACCGGCAACCTCGCCACGAACGAGCGCGCCTGCCTGTTCCTGATGGATTATGTGCGGCGTGCGCGCCTGAAGGTGTATGTGCGGGTCGAGATCCTGGCGCCGGGGGACGAGCCCGCGCTGACGGCAGCGGTGCTGGACCCCGCCTACGGCGCAAGAATCGAGCGCATCTATCGCCTGCGCCTGGCGAGCTTCGACTGGAACTGCCCGCAGCACATCATGCCGCGCTTTACGCAAGACCAGGTTGAGACGGCAATTGAACCGTTGAAGGAGCGCCTGGCCCGGGTCGAGGACGAGAACCGCGCCCTGCGCGCGCGCCTGGCTGCCGGGTCCGGCTGAGGAGGGCAGGCCAGGGCGGCGCCCTTCCGCCCGGGCCCCAAACGCGGTATCCTTGCCACCTGAGCAGCCCAACCATACCGATGTCTTCCGCGATCACCCCCGGCTTGTTAATTTTGCACGGCAACCAGATGGAGCTGCTGCGCAGCGCCATGTTCGACTGGCTGCGCCGCCACCCGCTGGGGCCGCTCGAGCAGGAGACCATCCTGGTGCAGTCCAACGGGGTGGCCGAGTGGCTGAAGATCGCCATGGCCGAGAGCATGGGCGTGTGCGCCGCCACCCGCGTGGCGCTGCCGGCGCGCTTCCTGTGGGAAGCCTACCGCGGCATGCTGGGGCGCGAGCGCGTGCCCACCCGCGCGCCCTTTGACAAGGACCCGCTCACCTGGCGCCTGATGCGCCTCCTGCCCGGGCTGATGACTGACCCGAGCTATACCCCGCTGGCCCAATTCCTGGGCGACGGCTGCCCCGAGCGGCGCCTGCAGCTGGCCGAACGCCTGGCCGACCTGTATGACGCCTACCAGGTCTACCGCGCCGACTGGCTCGAGGATTGGGAAGCCGGGCGCGACCTGCTGCGCCGCGCCGCCGGCGAGCCGCTGCCCCTTGGCCCAGAGCAGAAATGGCAGGCCTGCCTGTGGCGCGAGATCCACGCCAGCCTGCCCCAGGAAGACCGCGTCACCGGACGCGCCGCCATCCACGCGCAATTCCTGGCCGCCAGCGAAGCGGGCCGCGCCCCGGCATCGAAGCTGCCGCGCCGCGTGATCCTGTTCGGCATGTCGACCCTGCCTTACCAGACCCTGCAGGCGATCGCCGCGCTGTCGCGCCACACCCAGGTACTGTTCGCGGTGCCCAACCCTTGCCGCTTCTATTGGGGCGACATCATCGAAGGGCGCGAACTGCTCAAGGCCGCGCGCCGCCGCCAGCAGCCGAGATCAAGCATCGACCTGGCCGAGGTGCCGGTGGAAGAACTGCACGCCCACACCCACCCGCTGCTGGCAAGCTGGGGACGCCAGGGGCGCGACTTCGTGCGCATGCTCGACGAGTTCGACAACGGCGAAGGGGCGCGCTACGAGAACATGCGGGTCGATCTGTTCGACGACGGCGAAGGCCACACCCTGCTGGGCCAGGTGCAGGCGGCGGTGCGCGATTTGCTGCCGCTGTCCGAGCATCCGCATGTGCCTCCTTTCGAGGACCGCTCGATCGAATTCCACATCACCCACAGCGTCCAGCGCGAGGTCGAGGTGCTGCACGACCAGCTGCTGTCCTGGTTCGCGCAGGATCCCACGCTGCGCCCGCGCGACATCGTGGTAATGATGCCCGACATCGACAGCTTCTCGGCCGCGATCCACGCCGTCTTCGACCAGCACCGCCGGCTGGACCCGCGCCACATCCCGTTCGAGATCGGCGACGTGCGCGACCGCAGCCACAATCCGCTGCTGGTGGCGCTGGAATGGCTGCTGCGCCTGCCGCAGCAGCGCTGCCGCCAGAGCGAGGTGCGCGACCTGCTCGATGTGCCGGCCGTGGCCGCGCGCTTCGGCCTGGACAGCGGCGACCTGCCGATATTGGGACGCTGGATCGAAGGCTCGGGCGTGCGCTGGGGCCTGGACCGCGAACACCGCGCCGGCCTGGGCCTGGGTTCGGCGGGCGAGCAGAATGCCTGGATCTTCGGCGTGCGCCGCATGCTGCTGGGCTATGCCAGCGGCGCGGGCGCGAGCTTCGGCGACATCGAGCCCTATGCCGAAGTGGGCGGCCTGGACGCGGCGCTGGCCGGCTCGCTGGCCCAGTTCATCGAGACCCTGCTGAGCTGGCGCGCGGCGCTGGTGCAGGCGCGCACCCCGAACGAATGGGGCGAGGCGGCGCGGGCGCTGCTGGCCGGCTTCTTCCATGCCGGGATCGAGGCCGACCGCCTGACCCTGGCCCAGCTGAACGACGCGCTGCAATGCTGGCTCGAGACCTGCGACAGCGCAGCTTTCGACGAACCGGTGCCGCTCGCCGTGATGCGCGAAGCCTGGCTGGCCGAACTCGACCAGCCGACCCTGAACCACCAGTTCGTCTCGGGCGGCGTGACCTTCTGCACCCTGATGCCGATGCGCGCCGTGCCGTTCCGCGTAGTCTGCCTGCTGGGCATGAACGACGGCGACTTCCCGCGCCGCACCCAGCAGGCCGATTTCGATTTGCTGGCATTGCCCGGCATGGCGCGCCCGGGCGACCGCTCGCGCCGCGACGACGACCGCTACCTGATGCTCGAAGCCCTGCTGTCGGCGCGGGACAAGCTCTATGTGAGCTGGGTTGGCCGCAATGTGCGCGACAACAGCGAGCAGCCGGCCTCGGTGCTGGTGGCGCAGTTGCGCGACTATCTGGTCAACGGCTGGGACCTCGATTTGGCCGAGCGCACCACGGAACATGCGCTGCAGCCTTTCAGCCGCCGCTATTTCGAGCGCGGCGGCCTGCTCACCTATGCCGGCGAATGGCGTTCGGCCCACGGCCTGGACGACGACGCGGCCCTGGCCGAGGCGCTGCCGCCCTACGAGCTCGAACCGGGATTCGTCCTGAAGCTGGGCGAGCTGGCCGCGTTTTTACGCCAGCCGGCGCGCTATTTCTTCCGCCGCCGCCTGGGAGTCGTGTTCGGCGAAGCGGCCGTGGTGGGCGAGGACGAGGAACCCTTCGCGCTCGACGCGCTGGAGCGTTATTTCCTCGAAGACCACCTGCTGGACGACAGCGGCCCGGCCGAAGCCCCGCACGAAGTGCGCGCCGCGCTGAACGCGCGCGCCGAACGCCTGGCGCGCGAAGGCGTACTGCCGATCGGCCTGATGGGCCGCCAGTGGCAGCAGGAGCTGGTCGACGGCCTGGTGCCGGTGCGCAGCGCCTGGCTGGCGCTGGGCGCGCGCTTCCCGCAGCTCGCGCCCAAGCGCGCGGTCAGCCTGGCGCTGGACAACGGCCTGGTGCTGGACGACTGGATCGACCGCCTGCGCACCGATGGCCAGAACACCGCCTGGCTGATGCAGGTGTCCTCGAAAGTGCTGGACCGCGAAGGGCGCCCGCGCGGCGATAAATTGATCGGCCCCTGGCTGCGCCAGCTGGCGGCCGCAGCGGCCGGCGCGCCGACCGCCGGCTATCTGGTCGCGCGCGACGCGGTGCTCACGATGGCGCCCCTCGACCCGGTCGAAGCCGCTGCGACCTTGCACGACCTGGCCGCGCTCTGGCGCACCAACCTCGACCGCCCCCTGGGCGTGGCCTGCAAGACCGCGCTGGCGCTGCTGCAGGAAGGCGACGCCAGGGTCACCTACGACGGCAGCTACGAGATCTCGGGCGAAGTCGATGAACTGTGCCTGGCCCGCCTGTGGCCGGATTTCGCGGCCCTGATCGCGGCCGGCGACTGGCCGCACGTGGCGCGCGACCTGTATGGCCCGCTGGCCGACTGGCTGGCAGCGGGCGTGCAGGCTGCGCCGCTGAACGGGGAGGCGCCATGAGCCAGCATCTCGACCCCTTGCGCTTCCCGCTGCACGGCTCGCGCCTGATCGAGGCCTCGGCAGGCACCGGCAAGACCTGGACCATCGCCGCGCTCTACCTGCGCCTGGTGCTCGGGCATGGCGGCGACGCCGCCTTCGTGCGCCCGCTGCTGCCGAGCGAGATCCTGGTGATGACGTTTACGCGCGCCGCCACCCGCGAGCTGGCCAACCGGGTGCGCGAGCGCCTGGTCGAGGCAGCCGCGTATTTCCGCGGCCAGCTGGACATCATCGATCCTTACTTGCGCGACCTGGCCGGCGCCTACCCGAGCGACGCCGAACGCAATGTCGCCGCCCACCGCCTGGTGCTGGCGGCCGAGACGATGGACGAGGCGGCGATCTTCACCATCGACGCCTGGTGCCAGCGCATGCTGCGCGAGCACGCCTTCGATTCCGGCAGCCTGTTCGACGAAGAACTGGTCACCGACGAGCGCGCGCTGTTCGAGGACGCAGCCCACGACTACTGGCGCCAGCACGTGTATCCGCTGGGCGCCAACCTGCTGGGCTCTGTGCTGGGCTGCTGGAAAGACGTCGATGCGCTGAAAGGCAGCGTGCGCGAGCTCATTGGCCGCACCCATTTGCTCGGCGACTGCGCGCCCGAGCCGCTGGGCAGCCTGGTGGCGCGCATCGAACGTGCGCTGCGCGCGGAACTGGTGCAGCTCAAGGAAGGCTGGGCCGCGCGCGCCGACGAGATGGAGCGCTGGATCGCGGGCCAGCGCGAGCGCCAGCCCAAGTGCTTCAACGGCAACAAGATGCGCGCCGAGTCGCTGGTCAAGTGGTTCGAGGCGCTGCGCGCCTGGGCCAACGACCCGGCCATGGTGCTGCCGGCACTGAACGACACGGCATGGCGCCGATTGTGCCCGGACGGCATCGTCGACGCCTTCAGCAAGGACTTCGTGGCCGAGGTGCCGGAATGCTTCGGCTTTACCGCGCCGTTGAAAGACGCATTGGAGGCGCTGGATCCGCTGTCGCATGCCTTGCTGCGCCACGCCGCCAGCCATATCGGCACGCGCATGCGCGAACTGAAGGCGCGCAACCGCCAGTTCGGCTTTGCCGACATGCTCGAGCGCCTCAAGGCCGCGCTCGAAGGGCCGAACGGCGAAGCACTGCGCATGCGCATCGTGCTGCAGTTCCCGGTGGCGATGGTCGACGAATTCCAGGATACCTCGCCCGACCAGTACCGCATCTTCGACCTGCTGTACCGGGTGGCCGCGAACGATGCGGTGCAAGGCCTGTTCCTGATCGGCGACCCGAAGCAGTCGATCTACGGTTTCCGCGGCGCCGACATCCACAGTTACCTGGCGGCGCGCCGCGCCACCGAAGGACGGCATTACCAGCTCGGCACCAATTACCGTTCCACGGGCGCGCTGGTGGAAGCGGTGAACCAGCTGTTCCGCCACGCCGAAGGAGAAAGCGGGCAGGGCGGCTATCCGGGCGGCGCCTTCCGCTTCCGGCGCGGCCAGGACAACCCGCTGCCGTTCGAGGCGGTCAAGGCCCAGGGCCACCGCGAGCGCCTGGTCGGCGCCGATGGCCCATCGCATGCCATGACCCTGTGCTGCGCCGGGCAGATGAACCAGGACGAATACCGCGAATTCTTCGCCCACCACTGCGCCGAACACATCGTCGGCCTGCTGGGCGACGAGCGCGTGGGCTTTTCCGACGGCAGCCGCTTCCGGCGCCTGGTGCCGGCCGACGTCGCCATCCTGGTGCGCGACCGGCGCGAAGCCGCGGCGGTGCGCCGGGCGCTGGTGCAGCGCAAGGTGGCCAGCGTCTACCTGTCCGACAAGGACTCGGTGGTCGAAAGCGAAGAAGCGGCCGACGTGCTGCGCTGGCTGCATGCGGTGGCCAATCCGCTGGACGGCGTGCTCGCGCGCGCGGCCTTTGCCACCCGCACCGCGGGCCTGGCGCTGGGCGAGCTGGCGCGCTTCTCGAACGACGAGATGGCCTGGGAAGAGCGGGTCGAGCAGCTCAAGGCCCTGCACGGCGCCTGGCAGCGCCAGGGCGTGCTGGCCATGCTGCGCCGCTTCGTGCACGAGCTGGGGCTGCCGGCGCGCCTGCTGCGCGAACCCGGCGGCGAGCGCCGCCTGACCAATTTGCTGCACCTGGCCGAACTGCTGCAGGAAGCCAGCACCCAGTTGGAGGGCGAGCAGGCCCTGATCCGCTGGCTGGCCGAACAGCTCGAAGGCGTGGGCGAGGGCGGGGACGAACGCGTGCTGCGCCTGGAAAGCGATGCCGAATTGGTCAAGGTGGTCACGGTCCACAAGTCCAAGGGCCTGGAGTACCCGCTGGTGTACTTGCCGTTCGCGGTCACCGCGCGCCGGACCGACCGCCGCAACCGCGCCTTCTTCGAGTTCGTCGGCGAGGACGGGGCGCGCCGGCTCGATTTGTCGATGGGCGACGAAGCGCTGGAGGCGGTCGACCGCGCGCGCCTGGAAGAAGACCTGCGCCTGCTCTACGTGGCCTTGACGCGCGCCCGTCACTTCCTGTGGCTGGGCGCGGCGCCGATCAGCGGCCGCAGCAAGAGCGAGAACCGCCTGCACGAATCGGCGCTGGGCTACCTGCTCGGGGGCGGCGACAAGATCGACGGCGAACTGCTGCGCGAGCGGCTGGAGCGCCTGCGCGGCGGCCTGGATGCCATCGTGCTGCACGACCTGGGCGAGCCGCAGGGCCGCACGCCCTTGGTGCGCGAGGACGTGCGCCCGGACCTCTTGGGGGCGCCGCGCTACGAGGCGCGCTTCGAGCGCGACTGGGCGATCGGGTCGTTTACCTCGCTGGTGCGCCACGCGGTCGCGACGCCCGTGCCCACGCCCATGCGCGCCCAGGAAGAGACCCTGCGCGAGGAAGACCCCTCGGCGCCGACCCCGCCGCGCATCGAGGACGCGCCCTGGCACCGCTTCCCGCGCGGTTCGGTGCCCGGCAACTTCATGCACGAGCAGCTGGAGTGGATGGCGCAGGAAGGCTTCGAGCAGGTCGACCAACCCGAGTTCATGCAGCGCCTGGCCCAGCGCATCGAGCGCGCCGGCTGGGGCCATCGCCTGGACGATGCATTGGCCTGGCTGCATGCGGTGGTGAGCACCCCGCTGCCGCCGGTGGGCGCGGCCTTGTGCGAACTTGCCGAGCCGGTGCCGGAGCTGGAATTCTGGTTCCCGAGCGACCGGCTGGACGTCGGCCAGCTCGACCGCCTGTGCCGCGCGCGCATCATGAAGGGCGTCGAGCGCCCGACGCTGCCCGAGCGCACCCTGCACGGGATGCTCAAGGGCTTCGCCGACCTCGTGTTCGAGCACGACGGCCGCTTCTGGGTGCTCGACTACAAGACCAATGCGCTGGGGCCGGGCGACGCGGCCTATACCCAGGCCGCGATGGAACTGGGCATGGCGGGCCACCGCTACGACATCCAGGCCACCATCTACATGCTGGCGCTGCACCGCCTGCTGCGCAGCCGGCTGGGCGAGGCCTACGAGCCGCGCCGGCAACTGGGCGGCGCCGTCTTCCTGTTCCTGCGCGGGATCGCCAATCCGGACACGCGCGGCTGCTGCGTGCTCGCGCCCGACCTGGAACTGCTCGACGGGCTCGAAGCCTTGCTGGACGAGGGAAATCATGGCCAAGCTTGAAGCCAACATCGACGCGCTGTGGCACGAACTGGCCCAGCTGGGCGAAACCGGGGAATTGCGCCGCCTGTCCTGCGCCTTTGCCCGCTTCGTCGCGTCGCTGGGCGCGGCGCCGCCGGCGCTGGTGCTGGCCTCGAGCGTGCTGTCCGAGCTCGAGGGCCACGGCCACAGCTGCCTGCTGCTGGCCGACCTGGCCGCCGGCCCGGCCGAGCTGCTGGGCTGGAGCGAGGAACAATGGAAGGACCTGGCGCGCCATGCCGGCCCGCTGCCGAAGAACGCGCAGGCCTGGGCCCAGCTGCTGGGCGGCTGCGAGCAGGTGTGGGAAATCGGCGCCTTCGATTACGACCAGCCGCTGGTGCTCGATGGCGAGCGGCTCTACCTGCGCCGCTACTGGCGCGACGAGATGCTGGTGGCCGACGCGGTGCGCAGCCGTGCCCGGTCAACGCGCGAGGTCGACGCGGCCGCGGTGCGCGGCTGGCTCGACCTGCTGTTCGCCTCCCAGCGCAAGACCGAGGCCGAGGGGCCGGACTGGCAGAAGCTGGCCTGCGCCATCGCGCTGCGCGGCTCGGTCGCCATCATCACGGGCGGCCCGGGCACGGGCAAGACCTATACCGTGGCGCGCCTGCTGGCGCTGCTGTTCGCCACCGCGCCGCAAGCCGCCAGCCAGCGCATCGCGCTCGCGGCCCCCACCGGCAAGGCCGCGGCGCGCCTGAAGCAGTCGATCGACAAGGCGCTGAACGAACTGGCCGAGAAGGTCGGCTCCACCCTGCCGCTGCGCGAGCTGACCCTGCGCATGGGCGCGGCGCGCACCCTGCACAGCCTGCTTGGCGCGCGGCCCGACACCCGCGCCTTTGCCCACCACCGCGGCAACCCGCTCGACGTCGACGTCCTGATCGTCGACGAAGCCTCGATGGTGCACCTGGAGATGATGGCCTCGCTGCTGGACGCGCTGCCGCCCACCGCGACCCTGATCCTGCTGGGCGACAAGGACCAGCTGGCCTCGGTCGAGGCGGGCGCCGTGCTGGGCGACCTGTGCCATAACGCCCAGGCCGGCGGCTATTCCCGGGCCACCCTCGACTATGTGCGCGCCGCCAGCGGGGAAGCCTTGCCGGAAGGGTTCGTCGGCGAGGGCGGCAGTCTGGCCCAGCAGACCGTGATGCTGCGCCACAGCCGCCGCTTCGGCGGACCGATCGGCCAGCTGGCGCTGGCGGTCAATGCCGGCGACGCGGTGAAAGCCGAAGCCGTGCTGCGTGCAGGGGAGGAGGGAGTGCGCTGGATCGAGAACGCCCAGCAGCAGCAGGTCTTGCTGCTGGCGCAGTCCGGCTATGGCCCCTACCTGGACGTGCTCAATACGGGCTTGACAGAGGCGTCGATCACCCGGCATGAAGATTGGGTGCGCCAGATCCTGCAGCGCTTCGAGTCCTTCCGCATCCTGTGCGCGGTGCGCGACGGCGAGTGGGGCGTGTCGGGCCTGAACGAGGCGATCACCGCGCGCCTGGCCCAGGCCGGCCTGCTGCGCCCGGGCGGCGAATGGTATGTGGGCCGTCCCGTGATGGTCACCCGCAATGACTACGGTACCGGCGTGTTCAACGGCGACATCGGCCTGACCCTGGCGGACCCGGCCCGCCCGGGCGCCCTGCGCGTGTATTTCCTCGAGGGCGAAAAGGTGCGCAGCGTGCTGGCGACCCGCCTGCGCAATGTCGAGACGGCATTCGCCATGACCGTGCACAAGTCTCAGGGCTCGGAATTCCGCCATACGGTGCTGGCGCTGCCGCGCGAGCGCGGCGCCATCCTCACGCGCGAGCTGGTCTACACCGGCATCACCCGCGCCAGCGAGCAGTTCACCCTGGTGTCCCCGCCCGGCGCCGTGCTGGCCGAGGCGGTCAGCCTGCGTACCCACCGCACCAGCGGCCTGCGCGGCATGATCGCCCACGCGCCGCGCTGAGCGCCGCGGCGCCAGGCCGGCGCCCTTGCTTGCGCTGCACCATTGATCCAACCCAAGCCCGGCGCGGCCCCTGCGCCGCTTTCCCGAACTCAGCCATAGCCTGGTGGTCATATTTCAATGGGAAGCCGGTGCGCGGCCCACGTCGATCAGGGAGCACGCATGCAGCCAGTCGATCAACAGACGCAACTACGCTTCACCTATCGCCCCCGCCAGGGCTTCCCGGCGGCGCGCTGCATCGACATCATCGACGACCCGCGCGACGACCCGGCGGCCGGCGCCTGGCGGCGCTGGTTCGCGCGCACCTTCGACGTCTGGTGGGCGACCGGGCTGGTGGCGCTGGTCGCCGGCATCGTCCTGTGCCGCACGTCGCCCCTGTTCCTGCGCTGGCTCGAGACCCCTTTCGGCTGGAAAGCCTTCGGCCTGGTGTGCATCCCTTTCGGCCTGCTGCTCGATGCGGCGCTGCAGGCGTCGGCCGGCAATACCCCGGGCAAGGCCATGCTCGGCCTGCGGGTGGTGCAGGCCGATGGGCGTCCCCTGGGCTTCGGCGAGCAGCTGGGACGCAACCTGTGCGTGTGGACCACGGGCCTGGGCTTTTGCCTGCCCGTGATCGGACTGGTCGCGATGGCGCGCCAGGGCCTGCGGCTGCGCAAGGGCATGCCCGCCAGCTACGACGGCCGCTATTACGTGGTGCGCGCCCGGCCCATCGGGTGGGCGCGCAAGGGGGGCTTCGGCCTGCTGTTTGCCATCCTGTTCGCAACCGTGGTGGTGCTCGATGCGGTGGACCGCCAGGACAGCCGCGAAATGGCGACCATCCTGGCCGCGCCGCGCTATGGCTGGATCAACCAGGAGACCGGGCGCATCGTCGCCATCGCCCCGCAATGGCGCTACGCGTCCCATATCGATGACGAGGGCAGGGTGGAATACCGGTTCACGCATCACAGCGGACGCGCGGTGGTGGTGCTGGCATCCGAGCAAAACGGCGAGGCTGCTTTTCCCGGCTATGTGCGCGGCTTGCGCGACCGGCTCAACGACCGCTTCGTGCTCCCTGGCGGCCATGTGGGGGATTTCCACGGCAGGCCGTCCTGGGCCAGCGCGGGCGAAGCCAGGGACGGGGCGGTGCGGGTAGAGCTGCGCGTGGTCCAGGCCAAGGGCAAGGCCTGGCGCCTGATGGTCATGCAGGCGCCGCCGGCCGCCTACACCGACGACCTGGTGCAGGAATTGACGGAAGAGCTCTGGTACACGGTGGCGCCGCCTTGACGCGGCGTCTTCGCAGCGCCAACGAACAAGGGGCCTTGCGGCCCCTTGTTCTTCCTGCGCCGGCCGCTTACTTGCGGCGCTTCGGCACGACCTTGACCTTGCTGCGCGCGACGCGCTTCTTGACGATCTTGATCTTGCCCGGGCCGGCGGTGGCCTTGATGCGGGCGCGGCTGGCGGTCGCCTTGATGCGGACACGGCCCGAGCCGGCCTTCATGCGCGGCGCGCGGTTCGAGGCTTTCGCGACCATCACGCGGCCGATCGGCTCGCCGGTAATGAAGCGGCGCACGTTCAGCGCATCGAGGATGCGGGCCGAGGAAGCGCCGGCGTTGAGCAGGACCATGGTCGCATTCTTGCCATTGGTCTTGATGTTCATGATCAGGCAGCGGCCGGCTTCCTGGATATAGCCGGTCTTGGACAGGCCGATGTCCCAGCCCTTGGCGCCGACCAGGCGGTTGGTGTTGCGGTATTCGACTTCGCGGCCGTTGATGTTGATCAGGTCCCGCGACTGGGTGGACATGTTGGCGATCTCGGGATAGCGCGCCGAAGCGGTCGCCATCTTGATCAGGTCGCCGGCGGTCGAGCGGTTGCGCGGCGACAGGCCGGTCGGCTCTTCGATCACGGTCGAGCTCATGCCCAGGCTGGCGATCTTGTTGCGCACGGCAAGCTTGAAGCCGGCAGTGCCGCCCGGATAGGTGCGGGCCAGGGCGGCAGCGGCGCGGTTGTCCGAGGACATCAGGGCCAGCTGCATCACGTCGCGGCGCGAGATCAGCGAGCCGACCGGCACGCGCGAGCTGCTGTGCTTGACCATGTCGACGTCGCTGCGGTCGATCTCGATCAGCTCGTCCATGTCGAGGCGTGCGTCGAGCACGACCATGGCAGTCATCAGCTTGGTGAGCGAGGCGATCGGCATGACGGCGCCGGCATTTTTCTCCAGCAAGATCTTGCCGGTGTCATCTTCTACCACGAGTACCGACTGCGAGCCGAACGGCACGGCGAAAGCCGCAGCCGAAAACGACAACAATACGGTAGCAAACAATTTTTTGAACATTGTCGGGTCTGGGTTAGGGTGCGTTGAGCGGGAGGCGCGGTAAATTTGCAGGAATGCAATAAACGCGCAGTCAACTTTCTAGCTGTAGGGCAACTACAGGAAGGTTGGACGATAGCATCAAGCCTTAGTGCATGTCTATGGCGCACAAGCAAAATTGGCCTTGCAAACCAGAATTTTCGCCTGGAACAACAATCCGTTTGGCAAAGCGGCCACAACAATTGCCATCCAGACCGCATATCGACTGTCCAGAACGACAAAGCCCTGCACGAGGCAGGGCTGGTACCGAAGGCTTATTTCGACTGGTAGATCTTGTCGAATTCGCCGCCATCGTCGAAGTGGCGCTTCTGGGCAGCGCGCCAGCCACCGAACAATTCATCCACGGTGAAGAGCTGGATCGGCTTGTAATTGGCGGCATATTTCTTCATGACGGCATCGGAGCGCACGCGCATGAAGTGCTTGGCGCCGATGTCCTGGCCCTGGGCCGAGTACAGGAAGTTCAGGTAGGCGGTCGCTTCCTTGCGCTGGTTGCGGCGGTCGACCACCTTGTCGACCACGGCCACCGGCGACTCGGCCAGGATCGAGACGGTCGGGTAGACCACCTCGAAGTTGTCGCCGAATTCGGCGCGCACCATGCTCACTTCGTTCTCGAAGGTCACCAGCACGTCGCCGATCTGGCGCTGGGTGAAGGTGGTGGTGGCGGCGCGTCCGCCGGCGTCCAGGATCGGCACGTTCTTGAAGATGCGGCCGACCAGCTCGCGCGCCTGGGCGTCGTTGCCGCCTTTTTTCAGCGCCGCGCCCCATGCCGCCAGGTAGGTATAGCGGCCATTGCCCGCGGTCTTCGGGTTCGGGATGATGACCTGCACGCCCGGACGGGCCAGGTCTTCCCAGTTGCGGATGTTCTTTGGATTGCCCTTGCGCACCAGGTAGATCATGGTGGAGTAATACGGGGCGGCATTGTTCGGGAACTTCCTGGCCCAGTCTTTCACCACCAGGCCGCGGTCGGCCAGCATGTCGATGTCGTTGGCCTGGTTCATGGTGACCACCGAGGCTTCGAGGCCGTCGGCCACGGCGCGCGCCTGCTTGCTCGAGCCGCCGTGCGACTGCTTGATGGTGACGGTCGTGCCGGTCTGCTTCTTGTATTCGGCGATGAAGGCCGGGTTGATGTCCTTGTACAGCTCGCGTGCGACGTCGTAGGAGACGTTCAGCAGCTCGGTCTCGGCGGCGGTGGCCGACAATGGCAGCGCGGCGGCGCCCAGCGACAGGGCAAGGATCAGGCGGCGCAGCGGGGAAGTAAATGGCATGTGGTTCTCGCTTGTAAACTTGGTGACAGAATGCATGATGGGGCGCATGGCCCGGATATGGAACAACAGATTTGTCATATGCTTAGTACTTGCGCGGGTAGGGGCGGACGTATGCATGCCGCCAGCATGGTTTCAAACTTTCGGTGTATAGTCGAGCCCTGCCGAGCGCCGCGGCGCGGCTGGTATCGTGTTGCTTGTTTTTCCATGTACTTAAAGTGATCTGATGTTTGATGTCCACGCGTATTGACATTCGCCAGGCGGTACCGGAAGACGCTACCGCCGCCTGCTCGCTGCTGCGTCGTTCCATCGAAGTCGGCTGCAAGGCCGACCACCAGGACCAGCCCGCCGTGCTGCAGGCCTGGCTCGGCAACAAAACCGCGGGCAACGTCGCCGCCTGGTTTGCCACTCCCACCAACCATGCCCTGGTCGCCGAAAACGGCGGCGCCCTGGTCGGCCTGTGCCTGCTGACCCAGGCCGGCAAGCTGTCGCTTTGCTATGTCTCCCCAGACGCACTGCGCTGCGGCGTCGGCCGTGCGCTCCTGGGCGCCGCCGAAGCCCAGGCCCGCGCCTGGAGCATCAAGAAACTCCACCTGCACAGCCCGGCCGGCGCCAGCGCTTTCTTCGAGCGCAACGGCTATGTCAATGCCGGCAAGGACAAGTCCTGCTTCGGGCTGGAATGCGACCTGTTGTGGAAGCAGCTCGATGCCGCCAGCGAAGCCGGCGCCGGCGCGGCCGCCAGCAAGCGGTTTTGCAACTGCAACGGCTAGTTGCAGGCCTGCACGCAACACTCGTCCGTACAAGTCTTCTGTGCAAGGAGCGCTTACGTTATAGTACGCGTCTTCAACCGATGAGTGCACCATGGCTTCACGTAGAGATTTCCTCCAGCACGGCGCCCGCTTGTGCGCCGCGGGTGCTGCCGGCGCCCTTGGCGTCCCGCTAGTCGCGGCAGCCCAGAACACCGACCTCCAGCCTCCACCCGACCTGTTCGACGCCCAGCTGCTCGACCTCGATTTCTGGGTCAAGCCGCGCACCCTGTCGCTGGTGCGCCCGCAAAGCGGCGAGCGCACCAAGGTGCTGTACTGGAAAGACGGCGAAGTCATCGACTCGGCCTACCAGGAACTGTGCCACATCCTGCGCGACGTGAACGGCCGCGAGGCCGCGCCGATCGATCCCAAGCTGTTCGAGATGCTGTGGGGCACCCAGGCCTTCATCGCCCGCTACGGCATGCAGCAGCCGCTCGAGATCCTGTCGGGCTACCGCACCGAAGCCTCGAACAAGCGCCTGATCGAAGAGGGCATCCCGGCCGCGCGCAAATCCCTGCACATGCTGGGCAAGGCAGCCGATATCCGCATCGCCAGCCTGAACGAGGAAGTGCTCGGCGGCCTGATCCGCAGTTTCCGCACCGGCGGCGTCGGCTACTACTACCGCTCCGGCCCGCGCGGCGGCTGGATCCACGCCGACACGGGCCTGAACCGCACCTGGAAGGGTTGACCCGCGTTCGCCCCGTCGGGGGCGGACCTGCCATCGAACTTGGGCTAATATGAATTGTCTTCGTCAGTACGGGACAGCTTAGCTTCGGTGCACTTTTTCCCCAAGGAGGCAGTGATGGCAACGATGAATACCCCCACGATGGACCGCCGCACGATGGGCGAACGGCGTACCTCCGAACGCGCCCACCAGCGCTCCGCGATGTCGGCGCTCGACTACCTGGCAATGGCCTTGCTCATCATCGGCGGCCTGAACTGGGCAATGGTCGGCCTGTTCGACGTCGACATGGTCGCAACCCTGTTCGGCCCGGACAGCCCGGCCACCCGGATCGTGTATGTCGTGGTCGGCCTGGCCGCGCTGTACTCGATCTATACCACTGCCAAGATGGCAGGCAGCAAGCGTCGATAGAGGATGCGGATCGGGCTGATTTCCGATACCCATGGCTTGCTACGCCCGGAAGCGCTGGCCTTCCTCGGGGGCAGCAAGCACATCATCCACGCCGGCGACATCACCGGCCCCGAAATCCTCGGGCCGCTGGAGGCGATCGCCCCCTTGAGCGTCGTGCGCGGCAATAACGACCGCAGCGCCTGGGGCCGGTCGCTTCCCCATAGCGACGTGCTGCGCATCGGGGCGGTCGCCATCTACGTGATCCATGACCTCAAGGAAATGACGATCGATCCGGCCCGCGAGGGCATGCGCGTGGTCGTGTCGGGACATTCGCACAAGCCCTCGCAGGTCGAGCGTGGCGGCGTGCTGTATGTGAACCCGGGCAGTGCGGGGCGGCGGCGCTTCAGCTTGCCTGTGTCGGTGGGGGAGTTGCTGGTCGAGGGCGACCAAGTCACGGTTCGCCTGGTTACCCTCGATACCGCTTGAACCACCGGGCCGGCGGCCCGGCAGCGCGCCTGCCTCTTACTTCATCGTATAGCTCTGCTGCGCGGTATCCACGGCGAAGTTACGCGCCGTATCCCAATACGTGAAGGTATAGCGCACCACGTCGCCGATCTTCAGCCCACCGGCGCTGAAGGTATTGGTCGTGCCATCGAGCCGCATGCGCACGTTCTGCTGGGCGCCGTTGTTGACCGTGTAGTGCACGTCGGCCCAGCTGCCGGTATTGGTGCTGAACTGCAGGGTGGTGCTTGACGTCTGCGTCACCCAGGTCGGGCCGGTGGGCGTGGTCGGCGGCGGGGTGGTCGTGGTGCCCGAATCCCAGACGATGTCGTCGATCGCGAACTGGAAGGTCGAGGCGGGCAGGCGCGCCGCGTCGCTCGAGATCATGAAGACGTCGAGCAAGGACTGGGGCGCCACCAGGGTGCCGAGCAGGCTTGACACCGGTACAGTGGCGGTGCCCCAGTTACCGTCGCGTACCAGCCCGTAGGTGGTTGTATTGGCAGGGAAATTCACCCAGTTCTGGTTGGTATAGGTGTCGCCCACGCCGATCCTGAAGGACACATTGGCCGGGATCTTGACGCGGAACTTCATGGTCCCGTTGCGGAAGTTGCTCAGGTCGCGCGCCTGGCGCGCCTGGATCCCGCCGCCGAACCACTGGTTGGGCGCCGTATAGTTCCAGGCGATGACATTGCTGCCTTCCGCCGGCGCGGTGTTGCCGGCGCCGGTCGATGCGGCGTTCCACAGGAAGATGTCGGAACTGGTGCCCGCCACCAGCTTGTTGTTGACCACCGTGTTATCGGTGAATACGCCGAACTTGCCGACTTCCGGCACGGTCTGGTTGCCGAGCTTGACCTGGCCTTTGCCGTCGAGCTGGTAGACCCGCACATAGTCCACGTACATGGTGCCCGGCAGCGGCGCCGTGACCTGGGCGGGCGTGGCCGCATCGGTGAAATTGCCGCCCACGGCCAGGTTCAGCAGCAGGTAGAAGGGCGCCTGCAAGGCGGTCGAATTGACCGGCAGCGGCGCGTCGTACAGGTTGCGTTCGACGCCATTGTCGATCGCCGTGAAGCGCATCTGGCTCTCGTCCCAGTACAGGCGGTAGGTAATGAAGCGGTTGGCCATGGACGTGGACGACACATACCAGTTCTTGGTCTGCCAGGCCGTGGAAGCGGCGCAGCTTTCGTTGCCGGGCACGCAAGCGGCCTGCTGGTAGGTGATGACGTTGGCGCCGACAAAGTTGTTGGCCGACGGCGAGCCGGCCGCGGTGCGGCTGGATGCCTTGTGGCCCATCTCCATGATGTCGATCTCGCCGTTGCGCGGCCAGGTCTGCGGGCTCACGCCCAGCATCCAGGCGGCGGGCCACAGGCCGGTGGCGATGTTCGGCGTGCTCATGCGCACTTCGACCATGCCGTACTGGACCTGCACCTTGCCCTTGGTGTCGACCTTGCCGGAGGTGAAGGTGTTGCCGCCCATGGCCTGGCTGCGCGCCTGGATCGCCAGCGCGCGGGTGCCGGATTCAAAGGGCACGTTGGCGATCGACAGGTTGGCCGGGCTGTAATACTGCAGCTCGGCGTTGCCGTAGCCGCACAGGTTGATCTGGCAGCCGTTGCCGTCGGAAGCGGTCCAGATGGCGGTGTTGAGGGAAGTGCCGTTGAATTCCTCGGACCAGATCAACTGGCCGATGGCGGGATTGGTGACACTGGCGGTGGCGTGCGCGCCGCAGGCAAGCAGCAGGCTCGCGGCCAGGGTCTGGAAAGGTTTCCACCTTAAGTGACGGATCTGGTTCGGATTATTCACTTCGACTCCTCTTCTAACTCCAAAGAAAAATGGAGACGCCAGGACGGCGTTCCATGGCTTGCCAACTCGGGCGTTGGTCTCGAATTCGGCGCTGGTGTAGAGGTGTATGGAAACGTTTCCATGCGTTGATGAGAAAATATATTCCGATTTCGAAACGGCGTCAAACGGAATTCTTGTGTGCTTTTCCGTCCACCGTTTCGGCTTGCGGAACGCCTGCGGAAGAGCTGCGCCAGCCATCGGCGGCTTGGGCTAGAGTAGGACGGCGATCCGGCGCGCTCGACGCCGGCGCATCGATCACGGAGGCGCACTTGTTTGGCCAGATAGAACACCAGGTCCAGACCTATGTAGAGTGGCTGCGTCTGTTCGTCGAGGCCCTGGGCGCCCTGGTGATCGGCGTCGGCGTCGTGGTGGTCGTGGTCGGGCTGGTGCGCCATGCGCTGGCCGAGCGCGGCGCCAGTTTCAGCCCGATCCGGCTGGCCTTTGCCCGCTACCTGACCCTGGCGCTGGAACTGCAGTTGGCCGCCGACATCCTCTCGACCTCGGTCGCGCCGACCTGGGACCGGATCGGCAAGCTGGCGGCGATCGCCGTCATCCGGACCGCGCTGAACTACTTTCTCAGCAAGGAAATCCAGATGGAGCGCGCGGCCGAATCCGCGCCGCGTGATTCAGCTGCTTCTGGAAAGGGAGGAGTCGAACCGGTCGCTTGAGCCAATGCAGATGTTGGCAGCTGCGCATCAACAAGGTGTTTCACGTATTTCAGCGCCATGGACCGGTTCAGGCCAGGCATGCTCGGCTATGTGCGAATGCGAACCGACCGTGTTCGCTCAGTCTGCCTTAATGGGATCAGCCACCAATAATACATCGCCATCCAGGCAAACAGGAGATTGATATGGACAGCCTCGACTCACAGACGTCGACCATGCTCGCCGTTGTTGTAGTTCTCGTTCTCGTTGCGCTGGTCGCTTGGTACGTTTTCCAAAAAAAGCAATCCGATCGATTGCAGCAACGCTTCGGGTCGGAATACGCCCGAACCGTGGACCAACTTGGAAGCCGCGCTAAAGCCGAATCGGAGCTCAAGGCGCGCGAAGCCCGGGTTAAAAAGCTGACCATCGTGCCCTTGTCCGCGTCCGACGCTTCCAGGTTCAGTCAGGCATGGGCGAATCTGCAGGCCGGTTTCATCGATAATCCACAAAGCGTTGTCGCCCAGGCCGACCAGCTGGTTCGCGAGCTGATGACAACACGTGGATACCCAGTGGCCGATTTCGAAGATCGTGCGGCCGACATTTCGGTCGACCACCCGGCGGTTGTAGCGAATTACCGTGCCGCCCAATTCATTGCCGCACGCGATGCCCGCGGGGAAGCGACCACGGAAGAGCTGCGCAACGCGGTGATGCATTACCGGGTTCTGTTCAATGAGCTGCTCGAGGTGAGGAACGATGCGCCGCCAGTTGCTCGCTGACGGGGTCCGCATTCCCGGTCGCGGTGTGCACACACGTAGCCATTGAACGATCCGCCTCAGACCCGCTCTTGGTCAAAAGCTGCTGCCAGGTATGCGGCAGCTTCCGATCCAGAGCGGTCAATTCACCTGATGTCGTTTAGTCGAGTTGAGACTGGGATCGAAGGCGAGATCCGGTCCAATAACTCAGCAGAGCAGGGCACCTTAGCGAAAAGTCGCGGCCTGTCACGAAGGGTAGCGACTTAGTCAAAGCGGACCAATACTGTCGCCTACCGAATTACTCGCTTGGAGCGCCGTAGGGTACAAGTTCATGACGTCACCCGAGATTTCGTGAAAGACCACGTATGGCCGATGCTGACTGTCGAAATCGCTGAGTCTACGGTGAGATTGCGCGCAAGACAACCCGCAGGGTAAGCGATCAGTCACCGCCGGTAGTCGTGCCAAACCTGTTTTTACTTCTAGGTCGCGCCTGTCCGCTGGCCACAGCGATGGATAGCCACCGGAAAGCCTTCCTCCCCCGTCAAAATCCCGTAAGATACGGCTCGAACCGCATTTACCCCCTGCCGCATGACTCTGCCACCCGATATCCCGCCGCCACGCTTTCGCCCCCGCCCCTGGATCCACCTCGAGACGCCGCAGGACGTCGAACTCTGGATCGACGAACACAACAGCGCGCTACAGGAACTGGTCCAGCCGCAGGAAACCGGCGTGGGCATCTGCTTCACGCTGGCCGTAGGCGGCAACGTCCATATGCAGACCACCGGCGACGCGATCGTGCTCGACCTCGACCAGGAAGCGGAGTGGATCGGGCCCCTGATCCAGGCCGCTACCGGCGCCGAGCCGCCGCGCGGCCGGGTCTGGATCCTGCCGGACGACCGGCTGGTGCAGCTGATCCTCGGCCTGTCGACGCTGGTGCTGAGCACCACGCTGGTGGTCGGCCATCCCTTCGGCGCACGCGGCCGCCGGATGGGCTACTGAGCCGGCCGGCCCGGCGTCGGCGCTTCCCGCCCGCGCGCGTTTCGGTTATAACGTCAGCTCGACTACGGACGGAGTAAACACTTGATGGGACAGCATTCGAACACCGTGGCGCGCCGCGCCGTCCTCGCACTGGCGCTGGCCGCAGGCCTGTCGGCCATGGTTCCCGCGCATGCGGCCGACCTGCTCGAGCAGGCGAAGGCGCGCGGCACGCTGCGCATCGCGATGGAGGGCACCTACCCGCCGTTCAACTTCAAGGATCCGAAGACAGGCCAGCTGGCAGGCTACGACGTCGACGTCGCGCGGCTGGTGGCGGGCAAGCTGGGCTTGAGGCCGGAATTCGTCAGCACCGAATGGGCCGCCATCCTCGCCGGACTGGCCGCCGGCAAGTACGACGTGATCGTCAGCCAGGTCGGCATCACCCCGAAGCGCGAACAAGCCTTCGATTTCTCGCGTCCCTATACCTATTCGAGCCCCCAGCTCATCGTGCGCAAGAACGACCGCGCCAACTACGCCAGCCTGGCCGACCTGAAGGGCAAGAAGCTCGGCGTGGGACAGGGCAGCGTGTTTGAGCAGCAGGCCAGGCAGGTTGCCGGCATCGAGGTCAAGAGCTATCCGGCGGCGCCGGAAAACCTGCAGGACCTGGCCTTCGGGCGCATCGATGCGGCGCTCAACGACAGCCTGATGGTGGCCTACCTGCTGAAGAATTCGCAGCTGCCGATCAAGGCCGGCGCACGCGTGGGCGCACCCGAGCGCATGGGCATCCCTTTCCGCAAGGGCAGCCCGCAGTTCAAGGCGGCGCTCGACAAGATCCTGCTCGACGCCGCCAACGACGGCACGCTCAAGGCCTTGTCGATCAAGTGGTTCGGCGCCGACGCCAGCCGTCCGCAGTGAGCCCGGCCTCGTTGAAGGGGCGTGCATGGACCTGATCGCGCTGCTGGCCGAGGCCGCGCCGGTGATGCTGCAGGGCGCCGGCTACACCCTGCTGTTCGCGGTCGCCTCGATGGTAGGCGGGCTGGCGCTGGGCTTTCCGGTAGCGCTGATGCGCATTTCGCCGCTGGCGCTGCTGCGCGTGCCGGCCAGCCTGTATGTCAGCGTGATGCGCGGCACCCCGCTGCTGGTGCAGATCTTCGTGATCTATTACGGCTTGCCCAGCATCGGCATCGAATTCACGCCGGTGACGGCAGGCGTGCTGGCGCTCTCGCTCAATGCCGGCGCCTACCTGTCCGAAAGCCTGCGCGGCGCAATCCGCGCGGTGAGCGAAGGGCAGTGGCGCGCCAGCTTCAGCCTTGGGCTGGGCTACTGGCAGACCCTGCACCACATCGTCCTGCCGCAGGCGCTGCGCATCGCGGTGCCGTCCATGAGCAATACCTTGATCAGCCTGATCAAGGATACCTCGCTGGTGTCGGTGATTACGATAACCGAGCTGATGCTCGCGACCAAGGAAGTCATTGCGACCACCTTCCAGCCGCTGCCGCTGTACATTGCCGCAGCCTGCATCTACTGGTGCCTGAGTTTGTTCTTCGAGGCAATCCAGCGCCGCGCCGAGCAGCGGCTGAACCGCGCCCACGTCGCTCGCTGAATCCTTGCGCTGGACGTGGAAGCGCACCGGGCGGGCGTAGAGCCTGCGACGGTGCGCGTTGTTGCTTCATTGTGAAGCGGCGCCGTGGCGCCCCGGTTTAACGGTTGCCGCGTTGCTTGTCGGCGCTATTGTCCTGGCTCCAGGCCTGGGAGGCATCCTGGGCGGATTCGCCCTGGCGCGAGCCGAGGTCGTCCAGTGCCGGCGTGCCGCCGGAAGCGTGCTGGCCGCCTGACTGCTGGCTGCCCTGTTGCTGCTTGCCGGACTGCTGACTGCCTTGCTGAGTCTTGCTGGACTGCTGACTACCTTGCTGCTGCTTGCCGGATTGCTGGTCGGCTTGCTGTTGGCCAGATTGCTGGCTGTCTTGCTGCTGTCCTGACTGCATGTTGCCCGACTGTCGTCCCGACTGCAGATTGCCCGACTGTTGCTGACCGGCCTGGTTCATGCCCAGATCGTCGATGTCGTTGTCGTGACGCGGACCTTTGACTCCATGTCCCTTGTTTTCACCCATGCTGAACTCCTTGCTTGCGTGGTCGAGGAGTTCATCATAGCCCTCCCAGCGTGGGCGGCAATCGGAATCCGGGAGGCTTTCCCGTAGGACTGCTCGCACAAACTCAGCAGTCAAATCAAGGGCTTACGGTGCTGCGGGGACGATTCCCAGGCCGCGCAGGAAGGCGTGCGCCGCGGCATACGCCGCCACGTGCTGCTCCGCCGTGAAGCCGCCATGCCCGCCGCCTTTGACGGTGTGCAGCGCGTTGTTCACGCCGGCCGCATCCAGCGCCTTCTTCAGCCGCAGGCCGTGCGCATAGGGCACCAGCGGATCGGCGTCGCCATGGATGGTGAACACTGCCGGTCCGCCCGCGCGCACATGGCTCAAGGGCGAGACCGCGCGCGCCACCGCGTCGCGCCCCGGCATGCTGCCGAACCAGGCCACCGCATACGAGCGCTGGTTCGGGCCCTGCAGCATGTCGGCGACGTCGGTGATGCCATACCAGTTGATGACGGCCGCCACCTTCGGCGCCGGGTTCTGGTAAGGGCCGCTCCAGGTCGGCTCGTTGGCCGCGCACTGGTGGGTCAGCGGCGAGTCCGAAGGAATCATCGCCGTGGCCAGCGCCAGGTGGCCACCGGCGGAGTCGCCGGTGGTGACGACCTTGGCCAGGTCGACGTTGTATTTCTTGGCATTGCGCCCGACCCACTGCAGCGCGCACAGCGTGTCTTCGACCGCAGCCGGCGCCAGCGCCACGTTGGCGAGGCGGTAGCTCACGTTCAGCACGGTGAAACCCATCTCGAGGTAGGGCAGCAGCGCGAACGCGGAACTCTCGCGCTTGCCCGCGACCCAGCCGCCGCCGTGAAAATGCAGCATGACGGGAGACGGCTGGTCGCTGCGTTTCATGGGCCGGTAGACGTCGAGCTTGAGCTCCTTGCCGCTGGCGGTCAGGTAGGTGACGTCCGGCTCGATCCAGAAACGGTGGTCGAGCAGGGCGGCGCTCTTCACGCCGCCATCGTTGGCCTGCGCCGCCAAGGGAAATGCCGGCGCGCAGGCCAGCATGCAGGCCAGCACGCCGGCGCGCTGCCGCAGCATCGAGGTCGGCATGGCCACCCTTACATGTTCGGGTAGTTCGGGCCGCCGCCGCCTTCCGGCGTCACCCACACGATGTTCTGGGTCGGGTCCTTGATGTCGCAGGTCTTGCAGTGCACGCAGTTCTGCGCGTTGATCTGCAGGCGGTCCTGGCCCGCGTCGGTTTTCACGTATTCGTACACGCCGGCCGGGCAGTAGCGCTGTTCCGGGCCCGCATACTTGGCCAGGTTGACGTCCACCGGGATGCTCGCGTTCTTCAGCGTCAGGTGAATGGGCTGGTCTTCGCCGTGGTTGGTGTTCGAGATGAACACCGAGGACAGGCGGTCGAACGTCAGCTTGCCATCCGGCTTGGGGTACACGATCGGCCGGAACTGCGAGGCCGGCTTGAGGTTCTCGTGGTCCGCGTGCTGGTGGTGCAGGGTCCAGGGCGCCTTGCCGCGGAACACCATCTGGTCGATGCCGACCATGATGGTGCCCAGGTACAGGCCCTTGGCCATCCACGGCTTGAAGTTGCGCGCCACGTGCAGCTCTTCGTGCAGCCACGATTTCTCGAACGCGGCCGGATAGGCCGACAGCTCGTCGTGCTGGCGGCCTTCGCCCAGCGCCGCGAACGCCGCGTCGGCAGCCAGCATGCCGGTCTTGATCGCGCCGTGGCTGCCCTTGATGCGGCTGGTGTTGAGGAAGCCGGCATCGCAGCCGATCAGGGCCCCGCCCGGGAACACGGTCTTCGGCAAGGATTGCAGACCCCCTGCCGTAATGGCGCGCGCGCCGTACGAGATGCGCTTGGCGCCCTCGAAATAGTGGCGGATCGCCGGATGCGTTTTATAGCGCTGGAATTCTTCGTAGGGCGACAGGTAAGGGTTCTCGTAGGCCAGGCCCACGACGAAGCCGACCGCGACCTGGTTGTTCTCCAGGTGGTAGAGGAAGGAGCCGCCGTAGGTGCTGTTATCGAGCGGCCAGCCGGCGGTGTGGATCACCAGGCCGGGCTTGTGCTTGGACGGGTCGATCTCCCACAGCTCCTTGATGCCGATACCGTAGGTTTGCGGATCGCGGCCCTTGTTCAGGTCGTACCTGGCCATCAGCTGCTTGCCGAGGTGGCCGCGCGAGCCTTCCGCGAACATCGTGTACTTGGCGTGCAGCTCCATGCCGAGCTGGAAGTCCGGACCCGGCTCGCCATCGCGCTTGACGCCCATGTTTCCGGTGGCGACACCCTTGACCGAGCCGTCCTCGTTGTACAGGATTTCGGCGGCAGGGAAGCCCGGGAAGACCTCGACGCCGAGCGCCTCGGCCTGGGTGCCGAGCCAGCGCACCACGTTGGCCAGCGAGATCACGTAGTTGCCGTGGTTGGTCAGCATCTTCGGCACCATGAAGCCGGGCGTCGCATACGACTTGGTCTCGGTCAGGAACAGCACCTGGTCTTCGGTCACCGGGGTATGCAGCGGCGCGCCTTTTTCCTTCCAGTCGGGGATCAGCTCGTTCAGGGCGATCGGGTCCATGACCGCGCCCGACAGGATGTGGGCGCCCAGCTCGCCGCCTTTCTCGAGCACGCAGACCGACACTTCCTGGCCTGTTTCCGCAGCCAGCTGCTTGAGCCGGATCGCGGCCGACAGGCCCGCAGGTCCGCCGCCGACGATGACCACGTCGTATTCCATCGCTTCGCGGGGGCCGTATTGTTCGAGGAGGTTGGTTGTCTCAGTCATGGTGCTCAGTTTTAGGGTTTGATCGGGCAGGGCAAATTTAAGCACGAGTGTGCGGCTTTTTGCCATTGTTTGCAACTTTGGCCGCCATTTTACGGACATTATTAGATGGGGCAATCTAATACTGATGATTTGTGTAAGATGATGGCTTCGCAAACAGAATGATTGACGGGAAGGGGACCGGCACGTGGGCATCGAAGTCAATTTTGAAGGAAAAATCGCCATGGTCACCGGCGCATCGAGCGGCCTCGGGGCGCGCTTCGCCAAGGCCCTGGCCGGCGCCGGCGCGCAGGTGGTGCTGGCTTCGCGCCGGGTCGAGCGGCTCAAGGAGCTGCGCGCCGAGATCGAGGCCGACGGCGGCGCCGCCCACGTGGTGCGGCTCGACGTCACCGACCTCGGCTCGATCAAGGCAGCCATCGCCCACGCCGAGACCGAAGCCGGCCCGATCGACATCCTGGTCAACAACTCCGGGGTGCAGAGCACCCAGCGCCTGCTCGACGTCACCGAAGACGACTACAACTACATCATGGACACCAACCTGCGCGGCGCGTTTTTCGTCGCGCAGCAGGCGGCCAAGCGCATGATCCAGCGCGCCAAGGGCGACCCGCGCAAGCAGCACCGCATCGTCAACATCGCCTCGGTGGCCGGCCTGCGCGTGCTGCCGCAGATCGGGGTCTACTGCATGAGCAAGGCAGGCGTGGTCCAGATGACCAAGGCCATGGCGGTCGAGTGGGGCAAGTACGGCATCAACGTCAACGCCATCTGCCCCGGCTACATCGCTACCGAAATGAACAAGGATTATTTCGGCACCGAGCAGGGGCGCAAACTCATCGACATGCTGCCCCGTAAGCGCCCAGGCAAGCCGGAAGACCTCGACGGCCTGCTCCTGCTGCTGGCAGCCGAAGAAGCCCATTTCATCAACGGCGCCATCATCACGGCCGACGACGGCATGACGGCGCAGTAAGCACTTTACGCATCAAGGCAGCAATGAACAAGCAGCTGGTTCACACCATGACCATGCCGATCCGCTGGGGCGACATGGACGCCATGGGCCACGTCAACAACACGGTCTATTTCCGCTATATCGAAACGGCCCGCATCGCCTGGCTCGAGCAGGTCGGGGCATTGCCCGACCCGACCAGCGAAGGGCCGGTCATCGTCAACGCCCACTGCAGCTTCCTCAAGCAGCTGACCTATCCGGGCGAGATCGAAGTCACGACCTGGGTCGGCCCGCCGGGCCGCTCGAGCTTCGAGGTGACGCACGAGATCCGTTTGCTCGGGCCGGACGGCCAGCCCGGCGCGCTGCATGCCGAGGGCGGGGCCAAGGTCGTCTGGGTTGAATTCAAGGCCGAGCAATCCAGGCCGCTGCCGCAGCGGCTGCGCGCCTTGCTGCCCGCGGCATGACGGCGCCGCAACGCATCGTGCGCTTCGACGAGGCGCGCCTGGCGATCGAGGACATCGTCGCCATCGCGCACGGCGACGCACGTCCAGTGTTATCGAGCGACGCGGCCTTCCGCGCCCGCATCGCGCGCGGCGCGGATTTCCTGGAGCGCCTGCTGCGCGAGGAGGGCGTCATCTATGGCGTGACCACGGGCTATGGCGACTCCTGCACCGTGCCGGTGCCCCTGGCGCTGGCTTCCGAGTTGCCGCGCCAGCTCTATACCTACCATGGCTGTGGACTGGGCGCCATGCTCGACCCGGCGCAGACCCGCGCCGTCATGGCGGCGCGCCTGGCCTCGCTGTGCAAGGGGTACTCGGGCGTGAGCGTGGGCCTGCTCGAGCAGATCGTGCGCCTGTTCGACGCCGGCCTGCTTCCGCTGATTCCGTCGGAAGGCTCGGTTGGCGCCAGCGGCGATCTGACACCGCTGTCCTACCTGGCTGCGGTTCTGTGCGGCGAGCGCGAGGTGATGAGGGATGGCGTCGTGGTGCCCGCAGCCGACGCGCTGCGCGATGCCGGGATCGTACCGCTGACGCTGCGTCCCAAGGAAGGGCTGGCCCTGATGAACGGTACTGCCGTCATGACGGGCCTGGCATGCTTGGCGCATGACCGCGCGGCGTATCTGGCGCGCCTGTCGACCCGCATTACCGCGATGGCCTCGTTCGCGCTCGATGGCAATGCAAGCCATTTCGACGAAGTGCTGTTTTCGGTGAAGCCGCATGCCGGCATGCAAGCCGTCGCAGCCTGGCTGCGCGAGGACCTGGCCCATGTAGAACTGGGCGAACGCAACGGCAAGCGCTTGCAGGACCGCTACTCCATCCGTTGCGCCCCGCATGTCATCGGCGTGCTGGCCGACGCCTTGCCGTTCTTCCGCTCTGCCATCGAGAATGAACTTAACAGCGCCAACGACAATCCGATCATCGATCCGGACAGCGAGCGCGTCCTGCATGGAGGGCACTTCTATGGAGGGCATATCGCGTTCGCGATGGATGGCATGAAGAACGCGGTGGCCAACCTCGCCGATCTCATGGACCGCCAGTTGGCCCTGCTGGTCGACACGCGCTACAGCGCTGGCCTGCCGCCCAACCTGTCGGGCATGGAGGGTGAGCGCGCCGCGATCTCGCATGGACTCAAGGCGCTGCAGATCAGTGTCTCGGCCTGGACCGCCGAAGCGCTCAAGCTCACCATGCCGGCGTCGGTATTTTCGCGCTCGACCGAATGCCACAACCAGGACAAGGTCAGCATGGGCACGATCGCGGCGCGCGATTGCCTGCGGGTGCTGGAGCTGACCGAGCAGGTGGCCGCGGCCTGCCTGCTCGGCGCCTGGCAGGGCATGTGGCTGCGCATGCGGATCGATCCCGCCCGATCCATGCCGGCGCCGCTGGCGGACATGGCTGCCCAGTTGGGAAGCGAGGTGGCGCCGGTGATCCATGACCGGCGACTCGATAACGACCTGGTGAAGCTCATCGATCGTATTCGGAACCAAACCCTGCGATTTACCGACCCGCACGCTGGACTGTGAATTAAGCGTTTCACTTTTTCAATCTTTGTTGTATGTGCGGCAATCGTTACTTTTGGTGAAAGTTTCCAGTAGCAAACACTGTATATTCCTCGATGCCCTTGTTCCAAGGGTCAACGCGACAGTCTCACCAAGGAATATATGGATCAAACAACAATATCGAGAGTGTGCATCGGCTTGACCGTGCTCGTTTCTCTGGCTGGCTGCGCAACGCAGACGGCGCCCGTCCAGGTCAAGCTTGCTCCCCAGTCAACTGTAGAGCAAAAACGTGCCCAGGCGGCTGCCACAAGCACGGCCGCAGCCATGCCGACCCTGAAGCGTAAAATCGCCATTGGCCGGGTGTCGAACGAAACCAGCTATGGGAAATCGCTGTTGCGCGACGACGCCGGCGACCCGGTCGGCAAACAGGTCTCCGACATGCTGGGCAAGGCCTTGACCGAGTCCGGCGCCTTCGTCGTCCTGGAGCGCAGCGATTTCGCAAAACTGCAGGAAGAAGCCGCCCGTACCGGCATCAAGCAGAATCTCGTCGGCGTCGATGCGCTGATCATGGGTTCGCTCACCGAGTTCGGGCGCAAGACCATCGGTGAATCTGGCTTCGTGTCGGCCACCAAGAAGCAGGTCGCTTTCGCCAAGGTCGATGTGCGCCTTGTCGACGCCGTCACTGGGCAGAGCTTCTTCGCCGTGTCGGGCGCGGGAGAATCGTCGACCGAGACCGGTTCGACCTTTGGTTTCGGTTCGCGCGCCTCGTATGACGGCACCCTGAACGACTCGTCAATTCGGCAGGCCATTTCCGAAGTGGTGAGCCGCCTGGTGACGGAGATGGAAAATCGCCCGTGGCAAACCTCGATTCTCGCTGTCGACCAGGGCAGGTATTTCATTTCGGGTGGCAAGTCGCAAGGACTGCGGCCGGGAATGGTGTTCTCCGTCCAGACGCTCGGGCAGAAGGTCAAGTCGCCTCAGACGGGGTTCGACATCGTCCTGCCTGGCAAGGAAGTAGCCCAGTTGCGCATCGACTCGCTGTTCGGCGATACGGAAATGAGCGAAGGTGCGGTCGGCAGCATTGCGAGCGGTTCGCTGCAAGGCCTGAAGGTCGAGCAACTGACGGTTCGCGCAAAGGAGAATATCTGATGACGATCCGTTCTGCCATGGTAGTGGTGCTGGCCCTGCTTGGCGCCGGCGCGCTGAGCGGCTGTGTCCAGATGCCGACCGAGAAACAGTCGGTTGTCGATCAGCGCCCGCAAATCTCGTTCCGGATCAGTCACGAGGGCCAACGCCCCGCGCGCGTGTTCGTCGATCGGCTCGACATGGGCATGGCCGGTGACTTTGTCGAGGGCAACGGTGCCCTACGCATATTGCCGGGCACGCATCTTATCGAGGTTCGTCTCGGCAGCCAGGTGCTGCTCAGCGAACGGGTCTACCTTGCCGACGGCGTCAACCGCGCATTCGGCCTTCAATGAGGATGAAAATGAAAACAATAATTGTCATGCTGGTGACGCTGGTCCTGAGCGGCTGTGCAAGCCGGCAGTCGCTGTACGATTGGGGCGGATACAGCGGCATGTTATACGAGACCTACAAGAAGCCCGACACCACCGCAGCCAACCTCCAGAAACTGCAAGAGCATGTCGTCCGGCTCGAAAAGGGCAACGCCAAGGTCGCGCCAGGGCTGTATGCGGATTTGGGCACGCTTTACCTGCAAGCGGGAGACCGCGAGCGCGCCATGGAAAACTACCGCAAGGAACGCGCGGCCTGGCCTGAGAGCACAGGGTTGATGGATGCAATGATCAAGAATCTTTCCAGCAGCAAGGCTGGGCGCGAGGCAAAAACATGAAACTCATCAGACTCATCACCGCCTTCGTCGCGGTATTGATCGTTACCGGTTGCGCAGCTCCGATGACGAAGACCGATCTCGGCGCTTTTCATGCGCTGAAACCACGTTCCATCCTGGTCGTACCGGCCGTCAATAAGTCGCTGGACGTCGATGCACCCAATTATCTGCTGACGACCTTGAGCTTGCCTTTGGCAGAGAAAGGGTTCTATGTGTTCCCGGTGCACACCGCGCGCACCGTGCTGGAGCAGGAAGGCTTCTATGATGGCGATTCTGTCCATCAGCAATCCCCCCAGGCGCTGGCGAAGCTGTTCGGTGCAGACGCGGTCCTGTATGTCACGATCAATCGTTGGGACGCGCAGTATGCGGTGTTTGCGGCGACGGTGACGGTCAATTTCGACTATCGCATGGTCGCGAAAGATGGTACTGAAATGTGGGCCGCAAACAAGCAGATGCAGTATTCGCCGCAGAACACCAATACCGGGCATCCGCTGGCGAATCTGATCGTGGCGGCAGTCAATGCGGCTGTTACCCGGGCGGCGCCAAACTACATGCCGCTTGCACATATGGCGAACGATCAGGTGTTCATCAACGGACCGTCGGCCATCCCGGACGGCCCGTACCGCATGCCAAAGTAATCGTCACGGTTCCGGCGTCTCGACAGCTGCGCCGGAACATCTTCAGCGCGCCCCGACCAGCTTGTGCACCAGCTCCGACGAGGTCGACGCCGCGAACTTGCGCATCAGGCTGGCCCGGTGCATCTCCACGGTGCGCGGACTCAGGTCGGTGTCGCGCGCGATCATCTTGCTGGTCTTGCCCTCGACCAGCAGCGCGGCGATCTCGCGCTCGCGCGGCGTCAGCTCGGCCGACACCGGGCGCTTCTCGCTCACGTCCTCGAACGTCCACACGCCCGCGCCCAGCGGCTGGGCCGGATCGAGCGCGCGCCCGGTGACGTGGCACCAGAACAGCTCTCCATCGGCGCGGCGCATGATGCGCTCATCCGAATAGCGCCCCTTGGCGTTCATGATCGGCGCGATGCGGTCGCCCGTGCGCAGGAACTCGTCCATCGTCGGATACAGCACGCTGAAGGACTGGCCGTGCAGCTTGCCCTCGCCGTAGCCGAACATCGCGCCCAGGGCCAGGTTGCTGGCCTGGATCACGCGGTCGCGCGAGACGCACATGCCGACCGGGGCTTGCTGGAAGATGGTCTCGTAATCGATGGCGGTGGCTGCGTTCATCTGGTGGGTTCGGTTGATCTGGATTGACTGGCGACGAATCGCGGACTGGCCCGTATTTCTACGGTATTGTCATTATCAGCAGCGTATTTTATGCTGAGACTCTACTCTGTAGTACAGAAGAGCTTTGCTGGCTTAACTATAAAAGGGACGGGTATGAACAAAGTGTATCCTGATGCGAAGTCGGCGCTGGCCGGCATCGTGGCAGATGGCCAGACCATCGCCGTGGGCGGCTTCGGCCTGTGCGGCATTCCGGAAGCGCTGATCGCAGCGCTGCGCGACACCGGCGCCAAGAACCTCACCGCGATTTCGAACAATGCAGGCGTGGACGGCTTCGGCCTGGGCCAGCTGCTGGAGACGCGCCAGATCAAGAAGATGATCTCGTCCTACGTCGGCGAGAACAAGGAATTCGCGCGCCAGTTCCTGGCCGGCGAACTCGAACTCGAATTCACCCCGCAAGGCACGCTGGCCGAGAAGCTGCGCTGCGGCGGCGCCGGCATCCCGGCCTTCTTCACCAAGACCGGCTACGGCACCATCGTCGCCGACGGCAAGGAGACCCGCGAGTTCGACGGCGAGCACTATGTGATGGAGCGTTCGCTGGTGCCGGACGTCTCGCTGGTCAAGGCTTGGCGCGCCGACAAGGCCGGCAACCTGGTGTACCGCAAGACCGCGCGCAACTTCAACCCGAACGTCGCCACCGCGGGCAAGGTCTGCATCGTGGAAGTCGAAGAGCTGGTCGAGATCGGCGAGATCGATCCGGACCAGGTGCACACCCCGGGCATCTTCGTGCACCGCATCGTCCACAACCCGACGCCGGAAAAGCGCATCGAGCAGCGCACCGTGCGCGCCGCGAATTAAGACTGACGGAGACAGAACATGGCATGGACTCGTGATGAAATGGCCGCGCGCGCGGCGAAGGAACTGCAGGACGGCTTCTATGTGAACCTGGGCATCGGCCTGCCGACCCTGGTGGCGAACTACGTCCCCAAGGATATCGAGGTCTCCCTGCAGTCGGAAAACGGCTTGCTGGGCATCGGCCCCTTCCCGACGGAAGCGGAGGTCGACGCCGACCTGATCAACGCCGGCAAGCAGACCGTGACGGCGCTGCCGGGCGCTGCCTACTTCAGCTCTGCCGATTCCTTCGGCATGATCCGCGGCGGCAAGATCAACCTGGCGATCCTGGGCGCGATGCAGGTGTCGCAGCAGGGCGACCTGGCCAACTGGATGATCCCGGGCAAGATGGTGAAAGGCATGGGCGGCGCGATGGACCTGGTGGCCGGCGTCAAGCGCGTGGTCGTGGTGATGGAGCACGTCGCCACCGCCAAGGATGGCTCGACCAGCCACAAGATCCTGCCGAAGTGCGACCTGCCGCTGACCGGCGTGGGCGTGGTCGACCGCATCATCACCGACCTTGGCGTGCTGGACGTCACCGACACGGGCTTGACGCTGGTGGAGCTGGCGCCGGGCGTGACCAAGGAACAGGTGCTGGCCGCCACCGGCTGCGAGCTGGACGTCTCGATGGTGTAAGCGCAAACGGGCGCCATTGGCGGCCTTCTTTACCGGAGCCCGGCATGCGATGCATGCCGGGCTTTGTCTTATTCGGCCGTCCAGACGTACTGAGCGGCGGTCCAGGCCTGTACGAGCTGGCCTTCCGGCGTCACCGGCGCCTTGAAGCGGCACTTGGCCAGTGCCGAGAGCGCTGCCTCGTCCAGGCTGCGATGGCCGCTCGACTTCAGGACCTTCGATTCGACGACCTTGCCGTCGGTGCCGATCAGGAAGTTCATCGTGACCGTGCCGGTATGCTTCTGGCGGGCGTCTTCTTCCGGATAGACCGGCCTGCTGCAACTGCTCGTGCCGATGAAGAGACGGGCGCCAGATGTGGTTTGGGCAAACGCCGGGCTGGCGATGGCCGCCAGTCCCATGGCGACTACGAAGGCCTTGCATAGGGGAGGGGCGATACGTGGCATAGGGCCTCCTGGTTTGATTGGCGCTACCGGTCGGCAGCGGACAGGCGTCCCTGTCCAGCTGCCTGGCGTAGCACAGGGCTGCAGGCTTAACCCAGCGTCCAGACGTACTGCACCTGGGTCCAGGCCTCGACCGGCTTGCCCCTGGTCGTCGCGGGCTTGAAGCTGCATTTTTCCAGCGCCGTGCGGGCCGAGTCGTCGAGGGCCGGGTGGCTGGAAGAGTTGGTGACCTTGGTTTCCTTGACCTTGCCCTCGGTATCGACCAGGAAACCGAGCGTCACGGTGCCGGTGTGCTTCAGCTTGAGCGACTCGGCCGGGTACTCGGGCCGCTTGCAGCTCTTGAAGTCGGCCACTGCCATGATGTCCGGCTCGGCCGGGTCGGCGGCCGGCGCCGCATGGGCGAACACCGCGGTGCACATGGCCGCCAGTCCCAGCACGGGAATGGCCGCCTTCCAGTTCAGTGCCTGTGTATCGGAACGAAGCAAGCGTTTGATGCGTGACATGAGATCTCCTCCGTTGGCCGCCTGGGCCAGGTGGTGGGTTGAGAACTGGAGTTTCTCCAGCTCGGAAAGGGCCAGGGCCAGGCGCCGCGGTTCGCCCAGTACCTGTGCCGCGATATCGTCGGCGATCTGTTCCCGTTCGACGCGGATGCGTCCCGAGATCCACCAGACCGCCGGATGGTAGAAAAACAGGGTCTCGACCACGTTCTGGCCGAGATTGACCAGGTAGTCGTGGCGCTTGATATGCGCCATCTCGTGGGCCAGCAAGGCCTCCAGCAGGTGCAGCGGCATGTTCGAGACCAGCGCCGCCGGCACCAGCACCACGGGACGCCACCAGCCGGCCGTGATCGGGCTGGCCAGGCCTTCCACCACGCGCAGGCGTACCGCACGGGTGATGCCGAACCGCGCGGCGAGGCGCCCGGTGCGTGCCTGCCATGCGGCGTCGAGGCGTTGATTTGATGCGGCGCGGCCGATCCAGACCAGCCCCAGCACCATGCGCAAGGCCATGGCCAGCGCGCACACGGCCCAGGTGGCGACGATCGGCGCCAGCTGCTCGCCCAGCAGCGCGCTCCAGCCCTGGTCGATCGGCGCGCCCGCCACCAGCCCGGCGGCAAACAGCACCATCGCATCGCCGCCGGCGCCTTCGCCGCTTTGCAGGCGCAGCGCCAGCTCGGTGGCGGGCCAGGCCAGGCACAGGAACAGCCCGACGCAGGCCACCAGGTAGCGCGACTGGGGAGGCGCATTGCGCAGCGCGGTGAGCGCCACGGCCGTGGCGCAGCCGACCAGCGCGCCCTGCCACAGGAAGTGCACCAGCGTCCAGCCGATGCTGCCCACTAGGAGTGCGCTGTTCATTTGCCGTCCTTTGGCGGGTCTTCCCGCAGCAGCGCTTCGATTTCGGCGCGTTCCTTCTTCGAGATGCCGCTTTTCAAGGCGGCCAGCACCAGCGCCTTGGCCGAGCCGGCAAAGGCGCGCTGCACCAGGTCTTGCAGCAGGTTGGTCTGCATCGAGTCGCGCGCATGCACCGGGGCGTAGACGTGCGAACGTTCGCTCTCGTCGCGCACCAGCAGGCCCTTGCCGTGCATGATCTGCATCAGGCGCAGCACGGTGGCATAGGTCACGTCGGGCTTGTGCTCCTGCATGGCCTGGTGCACCTGCTTGGCGGTGCCGGAACCCAGCGGCCAGAGCGTTTGCAGGAGCTCGAGCTCGGCGGGGGTGGGTTTGGGGGTATCGGGCTTGCGGGGCATGAGCGTCCTCATCGATGGTTCGGTCAGGTCTAGAGTAGTATGTCTAGACATGGATGTCTAGGGTTTTCATCTGGCGCGTGCGCATTATGCAATCGGGATACTCTGAGCAACTCTCCAATTGCGGCTGGACGGGTCTTGATTAGACAGTATGATCTATATGAAATATGCTTGGTCTTCTATATGTTGACTGGAGCGTCGATGCCGACCAGGCGTTTCAAGCAGTACCGCGCAGGCCTCATGCTGGCCCTGTGCATGCTCGCCGCTACAGGCTGCACCCACAACGAAGTGGACCCGAGCACGCCGCTGATGTACGCGGTGCAGGCGGGCGATCCCGTGCGGGTGCGCGCGCTCCTTGCCGCGGGCGCCGACGTAAATGCGGTGCGTGGTCTCCACCGCGTTCCCGGCATGGCTATCCACGGCAACAACCCGCCGCATGGCGAGACGGCCTTGATGTATGCGGTGGATGGCGGGAATGTGGAAGTCGTGCGTCTGCTGCTCGACGCGGGTGCCCGCCTGGATGCGCACGATACGCGCGCCCACACCATCTGGACCGAGATGGAAGGTCTTATCGGCGAGCAGGACGATGCCGCGATGCTGGAACTGCTGCTCTCGCGCGGTCAGGGACCTTCACCTGCCGTGGCAGCTTCCTTGCTTGGCGCGGCCGAGACGCGCGACAGGCCGGCGGTCGTGCGGCTCCTGCTCGACCGGGTCCAGGATCAGGGAGCTGACTTGCCCGACCATAAAAAAAACCGCCGCTGACGGATCAGCGGCGGTTCGGGTGCAACGGTAGACTGAGCTTATGCCGCGGTGCGCACCGCCTCCAGGGTCTTGTCGTCCTCGCCCAGCGGCACGCGGCCGTGCAGCACCGCATCCATGCGTTCGACGTCGAGCTCCTTCTCCCACTTCGACACCACCACCGTGGCCACGCCGTTGCCGACGAAATTGGTCAGCGCGCGGCATTCGCTCATGAAGCGGTCGATGCCGAGGATCAGGGCCATGCCGGCCACCGGAATCGTCGGCACCACCGCCAGCGTCGCGGCCAGGGTGATGAAGCCGGCGCCGGTGATGCCGGACGCGCCCTTCGAGGTCAGCATCGCCACCGTCAGGATGGTCAGCTGCTGCGTCAAGGTCAGGTCGGTGTTGGTCGCCTGCGCCACGAACAGGGCGGCCATGGTCATGTAGATGTTGGTGCCGTCCAGGTTGAACGAGTAGCCGGTCGGGACCACCAGGCCGACCACCGGCTTGGAGCAGCCGAGGCGTTCGAGCTTGCGCATCAGGGCCGGCAGGGCGCTTTCCGACGAGCTGGTGCCGAGCACGATCAGGAGTTCTTCCTTGATGTAGGCGATGAAGCGGAAGATCGAGAAGCCGGTGAATCTCGCAATCGCGCCCAGCACCACGACCACGAACAGGAAGCAGGTCAGGTAGAAGGAGCCCATCAGCTTGGCCAGCGGCAGCAGCGAATCGAGGCCGTATTTGCCGATGGTGAAGGCCATCGCGCCGAAGGCGCCGACCGGAGCGGCCTTCATGACGATGTTCACCACCCCGAAGATGGCGTGCGAGAAGTCCTCGATCATCTTGGTGACCGGACGGCCGCGCTCGCCCATCATCGACAGCGAGAAGCCGAACAGCAGGGCGATCAGCAACACCTGCAGGATGTCGCCCTTGGCAAACGCATCGACAAAGGTGTTCGGGATGATGTTCATCACGAAGTCCGTGGTGCTCTGGGTCTTGGCCTTTTCGGTGTACTGGGCGATCGACGAGGCGTCGAGGTGGGCGGCGTCGACGTTGAAGCCGGCGCCCGGCTTGACCACGTTGGCCACCACCAGGCCGATGGCCAGGGCGATGGTCGAGACGACTTCGAAGTAGAGCAGGGCCTTGCCGCCGACGCGGCCGATCTTCTTCATGTCCTGCATGCCGGCGATACCGGCGACCACGGTACAGAAAATCACCGGGGCGATGATCATCTTGATCAGTTTGATGAAGCCGTCTCCCAGAGGCTTCATCTTGGTGCCCAGTTCAGGGTAGAACACCCCGAGCAGGACGCCCATCGCAATTGCGAACAGCACCTGCACATACAGGATTTTGTAGAAAGGCTTTTTCATGGCAACGCTTCGAGAGAAGTTCGAGAGCTGCCATCTTCGGAGATTCGCCCCGGGCCATCTATTGTGGATATCCGCAAGGCTTATATCGGATATGTACGTCACGTAATACCGGCCGGCATCAGGGACGGCGGAACACCTGGCCGCCTTTCATCACGAATCCGACCTTGCCGGCTGCCGCGATATCCACCGTCGGGTCGCCCTCGACCGCTACCACGTCGGCCAGCAGGCCGGCCTTGAGCTGTCCCAGTTCGGCCGATTTGCCGAGGATGCCGGCCGCCACCACGGTGGCCGAGCGCATCGCCTCCAGCGGCGTCATGCCCAGGCGGACCATCCACGCCAGCTCGCGCGCATTGGTCCCGTGCGCGAACACGCCGACGTCGCTGCCGTTGCCGATGACGACGCCGACCTTGCGCGCCAGCTGGAACGCGCGCTGGGCCTGCTGCATGGCGGGAGTCGGCGTGTCGCCGCGGACATGCTTCTGGAAGTATTCGCCCGTGGCTTCCGGCGCCGTGAGGGTGGGGATGTAGGCGACGCCGCGTTCCTTCATCAGGCGGAAGGTCGCTTCCGACGCGCCATAGCCATGCTCGATGGTGTCGGCGCCGGCCAGTACCGCCATGCGAATCGCGTCGTCGCTGCTCGCGTGCACGGCGACCTTGCGGCCGGTGACGTGGGTGGCGGCGACCATGGCCTTCATCTCGTCCATCGTGAAGGTGGGGCGCGCGCTGCCGTCGATGCCGGTGCGGTAGTCGCCGTAGATCTTGATCCAGTCGGCGCCGCGCGCGGACTGCTCGCGCACCGCCCTGGTCACCTCGTCGACGCCGGTGGCCGGCTGCGCGCCGTACGGGATTTCCATGTCGGGACGGTAGCTCTTCTCGGCCGGGCCGTAGCTGTAGCTGGCGACGATCGCCTTCGTCGCGATGAACAGGCGCGGGCCTGGCGCCACGCCTTCGTCGATGGCGCGCTTGATGCCGGCGTCGGCATAGTCCGCGCCTTCGGTGCCGAGGTCTCGCAGGGTGGTGAAGCCGGCCTGCAGGGTAGATGCAGCGTGTTTCGCCGCCAGCATGATGCGGTAGGCGGCAGGCTCCTTGATCACCTGGTCGTCCCAGGTGGTTTCGTTATACGGGTGCAGCAGGACGTGCGAGTGCAGGTCGATCATGCCGGGCACCAGCGTTTTGCCGGGCAGGTCGATGCGCTCGGCATCGAGCGGCACGCTCATCTTCTCGCGCGGGCCGACCGCCTGGATGCGGCCTCCGGCCACCAGCACGCCCCAATCCGCATGCGGCGCGCCGTCGCCGGTCCAGACCTTGTCGGCCGTGAGCAAGACCGGACGCGGCGAAGCGGCTTGCGGCGCTGCCTGTGCAAAGGCCGGGACCAGGGTGCACAGGGCCACGAGCATGGAAGGGCCAAGGTAGGAAGCAGGCAAACGCATGGGGTATGGTTTTCTTGTCTGAATGGTCGGAAAACGCCGGCGTACCGGCGCGCGGCGGCATGGTCGGCCGGCATCAGCCTTCCAGGTCGCCCAGCGATTGCTCGATGCCGAACTGCAGGTCGCGCAGGAAAGCGCCGCCTTTCTCCGACAGCGCAATCCCCGGCACGGCCAGTTCGACCAGGCACACCAGGGTCTGGCGGAACCACTCCATGTCGGTGCCCATCAGGGGCAGGGCATGGGCGTCGACGAGGTAGTAGACCGCGCGCGTCAACAGGTTGGGGTCGCGCCCGGCGCGCGCGATGCCGGGTGCGAAGTCGGCGACCTCGCGGTGGAAGCGGTCGGCCAGGGTCTCGAGGATGTCGTTCGAGACCTGCGGCTGGCCGGCCGCGAGCACGACCCGGGCCAAGTCGCGGCAGGCCTCCTGCAACTGCTCGTCGTCGAGATGGTCCATCATGGCGCGCCTATTGCGCCGCCCAGCCCCCGTCCATGTTCCACGCCACGCCGCGCACCTGGTCGCCCGCCGGGCTGCAGAAGAACACGGCCAGCGCGCCCAGTTCGTCCGGCGTGACGAATTCGCCCGAGGGCTGCTTTTCCGCCAGCAGCGCCTTGCGCGCGTCGTCGTTGGTCAGGCCTTCGCGCGCGGCGCGGTCGTCGACCTGCTTCTGCACCAGCGGCGTCAGGACCCAGCCCGGGCAGATCGCATTGCAGGTGATGCCGGTGTGCGCGTTCTCGAGCGCGGTGACCTTGGTCAAGCCCACCAGGCCATGCTTGGCCGCGACATAGGCCGACTTGCCGACGGAGCCGACCAGCCCGTGCACCGAGGCCAGGTTGATGATGCGTCCCCAGTTTTTCTGCTTCATGCCGGGCAGGGCGAAGCGGGTGGTGTGGAAGGCCGAGGTCAGGTTGATGGCGAGGATCGCATCCCATTTCTCGGGCGGGAACTCGTCCACGGTCGCCACGTGCTGGATGCCGGCATTGTTGACCAGGATGTCGACGCCGCCGAACTTGTCTGCCGCGAATGTCATCATCGCCTCGATCTCGGCCGGCTTGGACATGTCGGCGTTATGGTAGGCGGTCTGGACGCCGAACTCGGTGCCGACCTCGAGGTAGAGCTTCTCGATCTGCTGGGCGTCGCCGAATCCGTTGAACACGATATTGGCGCCCTGTTCGGCCAGCGAGCGGGCAATGCCCAGCCCGATGCCCGAGGTCGAACCGGTGACGAGGGCGGTTTTCCCACTTAACATACTCGATTTCATTGCATCCTCAAGGTGAAGGTGATCGGGTTGCTTCTACAGAATTGGTAGAATTCTAATCGCAACGCCGCGTAAAATGATGCATTGCGCTGAACAGATCGACAATATTGCCATGACGGAGCAGGGGATGACCGAAGCCAGACTAAGAAGCGTGCAGTGCAGCTCCCCCGCCGGCCTGCACCGCATGGCCTACAAGGAGTGGGGCGACCCGCACAATCCGAAGGTGCTGGTGTGCGTGCACGGCGTGACCCGCGTGGCCGACGACTTCGACCACCTGGCGCGCGCGCTGTGCGACGAGTACCGCGTGGTCTGCCCCGACGTGGTCGGCCGCGGCCGCTCCGGCCGGCTGCGCAATCCGGCGTTCTATACGGTGCCGCAATACGTGGCCGACATGGTCACGCTCGTCGCCCGCGTCACCGCCCAGGACGAGGCGGCCGGCGTGCACTGGTTCGGCACCTCGATGGGCGGCCTGATCGGCATGGTGCTCGCTTCGCTCGAAGACAGCCCGATCCGCAAGCTGGTCGTGAACGACATCGGCCCGGTGCTCGACCAGGGCGCGGTGCAGCGCATCGGCGAATACATCGGGCAGGACATCCGCTTCCCCGACTTCGATGCGGGCGCGGCCTATGTGCGCACGGTGTCGACCTCGTTCGGACCGCACTCGGACGAGGAATGGTTCAAGCTGGCCAAGGACGTGCTGCGCCAGGACCCCGATGGCCAGTGGGTGCGCCACTACGACCTGGGCCTGGCCCAGCCCTTCCGCGCCATCACGCCGCAGCAGGCGGCGCTCGACGAAGCCCTGCTGTGGGCGGCCTGGGATGCGATCCGCTGCCCGACCCTGCTGGTGCGCGGCGAACTGTCCGACCTGCTGTCGCACCAGACGGCGCAGGAGATGTGCGCGCGCGGGCCAAGAGCGCGGCTGGTCGAGATCCCGGGAGTGGGCCACGCGCCGACTTTCGTGCAGGCCGGGCAGATCGCGATCGCACGCGAATTCTTACTGGGCGACTAGCCCCTTTTTAGAACAGAAGAAAGCAACCATGGAAATCCAACGTCTGCACGTAGGCAAGCGCCTGTCCGAAACCGCCATCCACAACGGCACCGTCTACCTGGCCGGCCAGATCGCCGAAGACACCGACCAGGACATCGAGGGCCAGATGCGCGAAGTGCTGGGCCACGTCGACCGCCTCTTGACCGAAGCGGGCAGCGACAAGTCCTGCATCCTCACCTGCCAGATCTTCATTTCCGACATGGCCAACTTCCCCGGCATGAACGCGGTCTGGGACGAATGGGTCGCCCAGGGCCACACCCCGCCGCGCGCCACCGTGGAAGCCAAGCTGGCCAACCCCGCCTGCCTCGTGGAAGTCTGCGTCACGGCCGCGCTGCGCTGAGCCGATGGTTTCAACCGCACTGCTCGTCGACGCCACCACCGGGATCGTCCAGGGACTCAGCCTTGACGATTGCGCACGCGTGCAGGCCGCGCTCGACTACGCCGGCGCCGCCTACGGCGAGCGCCGTGCGGCCTCGGGCCAGGATGCGCTCGAATTCTCGCTCGGCGTGGCCGGCACCCTGGCTTACCTGAGCACCGACGCCGAGACCCGCATCGCCGGCCTGCTGTTCGAGCTGGCGATGGCCGAGCCGGCGGTAGCGGGTTCGCTCGAGGAACGCTTCGGCAAGGAAGTCTCCGACCTGGTGCAGGGCGTCTACCAGCTGGTCAAGCTGCGCGACCTCACGGCCGGCAAAGAGCAGGTCGGCAGCGGGAAAAATGCGGCCCAGCAGGCCGCCGCGCAGGTCGAAACCCTGCGCAAGATGCTGCTGGCGATGGCCTCGGACATGCGCGTAGTGCTGATCCGGCTGGCGTCCTGCGCGGCCGGCCTGCGCTATTTCGCCGAGCAGAAGCGCTTCGACGACGTCACCCGCGCCTATGGCCGCGAAGTGCTCGACTTCTATGCCCCGCTGGCCAACCGGCTCGGGATCTGGCAGCTCAAGTGGGAACTGGAAGACCTGTCCTTCCGCTTCATCGAGCCCGAGACCTACAAGCGCATCGCCAGGATGCTGGAAGAAAAGCGCATGCAGCGCGAAGGCTTCGTCGAGTCCTCGATCGCGCGCCTGCAGGGCGAGCTGCTTGCCGCCGGCATCAAGGCCGAAGTGTCGGGCCGGCCGAAGCACATCTACAGCATCTATAACAAGATGCGCGGCAAGGAGCTGGATTTCTCGGCGCTGTACGACGTGCGCGCTTTTCGCGTCATCGTGCCGGACGTGAAGACCTGCTACACGGTGCTGGGCATCGTGCACAACATCTGGACCCCGATCCCGAAGGAATTCGACGACTACATCTCGCGTCCGAAACCGAACGGCTACCAGTCGCTGCACACGGTCGTCAATGCCGAGGATGGGCGCCCGCTCGAAGTGCAGATCCGCACCCAGGAAATGCACAACTTCGCCGAGTACGGCATCGCCGCCCACTGGCGCTACAAGGAAGAGGGCGGGTCGAACTTCAAGAGCCAGAAATACGACGAGAAGATCGCCTGGCTGCGCCAGCTGCTGGCCTGGAAGACCGACGTGGCCGACGTCGTCGCCGGCCAGGAAGACCAGCAGAAGGAATGGGTCGAGAAGCTCAAGGCGGCGGCGCTGGACGATCGCATCTTCGTGCTCACGCCGCAGGCGCGCGTGATCGAACTGCCGGTGGGCGCGACGCCGATCGACTTCGCCTACCACCTGCACAGCGAGGTGGGCCACCGCTGCCGCGGCGCCAAGATCGACGGCGTGATGGTGCCGCTGAATACGCCGCTGCGCAACGGCCAGACCTGCGAGGTCATCACGGCCAAGGGGGCAAGCGCCAACCAGGGCCCGTCGCGCGACTGGCTCAGCCCCGGCTACACGGTCAGCAGCCGCACGCGCTCGAAGATCCGCGCCTGGTTCCATGCGATGGACCAGGCCGAGACCCTGGCGCAGGGCCGCGCGCTGGTGGAGAAATCCCTGCAGCGCGAAGGCAAGACCGCGGTCAACCTGGAAGCGCTGGCGCACAAGCTGGGCTTTGCCAAGGTGGACGAGCTGTTCATCCAGGTCGGCAAGGAGAAATTCAGCCTGCGCCATGTGGAGGCGGCCCTGCACGACGAGGTGGCGGCGCCGCCCGTGGTCGACGAGGCGGTGGTCAACAAGAGCCTGTCGTCGAGCGTGGAAAAGGGCGCCAAGTCGGGCGTGCTGGTGGTCGGCACCGAAGGCCTGATGACGATGCTGGCCAAGTGCTGCAAGCCGGCGCCGCCCGACCCGATCGTCGGCTTCGTCACGCGCGGCAAAGGCGTCTCGATCCACCGCCTGAGCTGCAAGAATTTCGCGGAAATGCGTGCCAAGGCGCCCGAACGCGTGATCCAGACCGCCTGGGGCCTGGCCGGCTCGGAAACCGTGTATCCGGTCGACCTGTTCATCCTCGCAAACGACCGCCAGGGCCTGCTGCGCGATATCTCCGAGGTGTTCTCGCGCGAGAAGATCAACGTGACGGGCGTGGCTTCGCAAAGCGCCAGGGGCCAGGCGCGCATGGTGTTCACGGCCGAGATCGGGTCGACCGCGCAGTTGCAGAAGGCGCTGGCGGCGATCGGGGAGGTGAGCGGGGTGATGGAGGCGCGGCGGCAGTAGGCGCTCCGACCGTATCAATTTGATACAAAAATTCGATGTACTCCTCCTAATCTGTATCATATTGACACCATGCGCCGAACCCTCAACCTCTATGCCCGGCCCAGCCTGTGGGGCCTGGCCGTCCTGCACTACCTGCGCAGCTGGTGGTACATGGTGCACCTGGGGGCGGTCGCCGTCGTGATGGCCTTGTCGCCCTCGACCTATAACCGCGAGAACCGCCTGGCTGCGGCGCGCCACATCTACGCCAGCACCTGGCAGGTCCTGCCCTGGTTCACTTTGGCCTCCGCGCTCATCAGCCTGGTCATCATCCGCATCGTGCTGGTCACGGCCAAGAGCTATGGCCTGTCCCATTTCGCGCTCGAGATGGTGGTGCGGGTGCTGGTGCTCGAGCTGATTCCGCTGGCCGCCGCGCTGTTCGTGGCCCTGCGTGCCAGCATGGCCTTCGACGCCTCGGCGCTGGGCCTGGCGCGCGCCGGCATGTCGCCGCAGGCCGCCAACGACGAGGCGCTGCGGCGCATGCGGCGCGACATGGTGCCGCAGCTGCTGGCCAATGCGGTGGCGGTGCTGAGCCTGGCCATGGTCACCTCTACCCTCGTGCTGGTGCTGGCCTACCTGAACGTCTACGGCCTGTCGCCCTGGGGCATGGGCGACTACACCCGCACCGTCGGGCGCGTGTTCGCCCCGGCCATCACGATCGGCTTCGTGCTCAAGACGGTGCTGTTCGGCCTGGCCGTGGCCCTGATCCCGACCGCCGCCATCCTGGAATTGCAGCGCTATCCGCGCCGCGTCGCCTTCACGGTGCAGCCCGGCGCGCTGCGCCTGCTGTTCGTGCTGCTGGTGATCGAAGGCGCTTCGCTCGCACTGAAATACATGTAAACAAGAGACCTGGAATGACAGAACCCCTGCCGGACGAACCGAAACACGTTGAGCTCAAGGCGATGATCCTGCTGGCGGCGATCGGTATCCTGATTGCCGCCTTCATCGGCTATGTGATGCATGCGCGCGGGGTGTTCGAGCCCACCCAGCGCCTGGTGCTGGAGACCGACGATTCGTCCGGCGTCATCCCCGGCATGGACATGACCTTCGCCGGCTTCCCGATCGGGCGGGTCAACCAGGTCGAACTGGCCCCGGACGGCAAGGTGCGCATCCTGGTCGACGTCACCAGCAAGGACGCCAAGTGGCTGCGCGTGTCCAGCGTGTTCACGCTGGAGTCGAGCATCGTCGGCGAGACCCGCCTGCGCGCCTTCACCGGCCTGCTCAACGACGCGCCCCTGCCGCCGAACGCGGTGCGTTCGGTGCTGCGCGGCGACGCGACCGCCGAGATCCCGCGCATCGTGGCCACCGCGCGCGCGCTGCTGGAAAACCTCGAGACCATGACGGCCACCGGTTCGGACATCAATGCGAGCCTGGCCAACATCAACAGTGTGACTGGCCGCATGTCCGGCCCCGGCGGTGTGCTGGGCGGGGTGCTGGGCGGCGACACGGAAGCGCGCAAGCTGCGCGAGGCGCTGGACCGCATCAACGGCTTGCTCGACAAGACCGACCGGCGCGTCTACGGCAAGGACGGCGTCATGGACGACGCCCAGGCCTCGATCCGACAGCTGCACGTGGTGCTCTCGGACGCCAGCACCACGCTGAAAAAGGTCGACGCGGTGCTGGTCGAGGCGCAGGCGGTCGGGGCGAACGCGCGCGTGGCGACCCAGGACCTGGGCGCGCTGCGCGGCGAAGTGGACGCCAGCCTGCGCAAGGTGAACCGCCTGGTCGACGAGATCAACCGCAAGTGGCCTTTCGCCCGCAGCAACCAGGAGATCAAGCTGCCATGAGAATGTTCGCACTATTGGCCGTGGCGCTGCTCGCGGGCTGCGCCGGCAAGCCCTTGCCCCCGGACTGGCAAAGCGACGCCAAGGGCGCGCTCGACGCTTCGGTCGACGATTACCTGAAAGGCAGCACGGCCGCCGCGCAGTCCGAATTTCGCGATGCGCGCCGCGCCACCGCCAGCACCGGCCGGCCGGACTACGTGGCGCAAGTGGAGCTGGTGCGCTGCGCGGCGCAGGTGGCGAGCCTGGATTTCGACGATTGTCCCGGTTACGCCGCGCTCGCTTTGGAAGCGGCGCCGGCGCAGCGAGCCTATGCCGATTACCTGTATGGCCGCTGGCAGGGGCTGGATGCGGCGCTGCTGCCCGAGCAGCACCGGCCCGTGGTCGCGAGCGGGCAAATTAGCAGCGTGGCCGATCCGCTCGCGCGCCTGGTTGCTGCCGGCGCCCTGTTCAAGGCCGGCCGCATGAGCCCTGAAGGCATCGTGCTGGCGATCGATACCGCCTCGAACCAGGGCTGGCGCCGGCCGCTTCTGGCATGGCTGGGGGTGCAGGCGCAACGGGCGCAAGCCGCCGGCGACGAACAGGAAGTGCAGCGTATCCGCCGGCGCATCGCCCTGGCATCGAACCAGTCCTAGATCGCGGGATCGAGAGCAGGGCGCAGCGCCCACGGCAGGGTGTTGTGGATGGTCGTCGCGGCGATTGCCGCCATCCCGGTCGCCACCGCGATCTGGTTCAGCCCGCGCGTGACGTCGCCGATCGCAAACAGGCCCGGCACCTGGGTGCGGCAATGGTCGTCCACCGGCAGCTTGCGGCATTCCACGGTTTCGGCGCCCAGGCTGCTGGCCAGGTCCGAGCGCGCATTCTCGCCCAGCATCGGGTAGAACACGTCGCAAGGATAATCCTCGCCATCCTTGGTGTGCAGGATGGGCTTCATGTCTTCGCTCATGGTCACCCCGGCCAGCGGCGACAGGATGTGGCGGACATTGGCGGCGGCCAGCTGCTGCTTTTCCTCGTCGTTGAGGGCCGATTCGGCGGTGCGCTCGAACAGCAGCACGTCGGCCGAGAAGGTGCGCATGAACAGGGCGTGGCCGACCGGGTTGATCTCGGAGGTGACCACGCCGATGCGCTTGTCGATCACGTCCCAGCCGTCGCAGACCGGGCACAGGCGCACGGCGCCGCTGCGCACCGCTTCGTCCCAGCGCTCGACCGGCATGCCGGCGTCAGCCACGCCGGTGGCCAGCAGCACGGTGAGCGCGCGCAGCTCGCAGCTCTCGCCGCCGTCCGCCGCGGCATACTCGGCAACAAAATGGCCGTCTTCCAGGCGCAGGCCGAGGATCTCGCCCGGCATCACGCTGCCGCCGTAATTGGCCAGCTGGGCGCGCAGGTTCCCGAGCAGTTCCAGGCCGTTGACCCCGTCGGGGAAGCCGGGATAGTTGTGCGAGACGGGAATCCACGACAGGCGGCTGTTGCCCTTGTCGACCAGGGCAATGTGGCGCGTGAAGCGGCGCAGGTAGATAGCGGCGGTCAGGCCGGCGGGGCCTCCACCAATGATGAGGGTATCGAATACAGTGCGGTCGCAGTCCATACGGCGATTATGCTCAGGCGCGCCCTGAGCGGCTATCGGCGCGCCAGCCAAGTGCGGGTAAGAGGGCGCTTACAGGGACTTGCCGCCCGCCGCTTCCGGCTGCAGGGTCACGTGGTCGATGCCGTGCCTGGCGCGCAGCATGGCGCGTACGGCGTCCAGCACGGCCGGCCATTGGTCGAGGCTGGCGATTTCCAGGTGGCCGATCAGGGCAGGGTGGCCAGGCGACATGTCCCAGACGTGAAGGTCGTGCACGTCCAGCACGCCGTCCACGCGCTTGAGGTCGGCGCCTACTTCCAGGTAGTCGATCCCGCCGGGCACGCCTTCCATCAGGAAGTGGTAGGACTCGCGCAGGATGCCGCTGGTCGAGCGCAGGATCAGGAGCGCCACGAAGAGCGACAGGATCGGGTCGATCCGCACCCAGTCGGGGAAGACATAGATGACGGCGCCGGCGACGATCGCGGCCAGCGAGCCGAGCAGGTCGCCCATCACGTTGACCAGGGCCGCACGGGTATTGATGCTCTGATTGTCGCGCGAGAGCACCCAGGCCACGGCCAGGTTGATGCAGGCGCCGATGCCCGCCACCACCAGCACGATGCCGCCCTGGACCGGCACCGGCTCCATCAGGCGCTGCACCGCCTGCCATGCGATCCAGGCGACCAGCAGCAGCATGGCCAGGCTGTTGACGAACGCGGCAAGCGCCTCGGCGCGCACGAAGCCGAAGGAATGGCGGGCCGAGGGCGGACGGCGCGCGATGGCCTGGGCCAGCAGGGCCAGGCCCAGGGCCGCCGCATCGGTCACCATGTGGCCGGCGTCGGCGATGAGGGCCAGCGAGTTCGAGATGAAGCCGGTCGCCACTTCGATCACGGCGAACAGCAGGGTCATGCCGAGGGCAACGGCCAGCGCGGTCTGGCTACGCCCTTCGATGGTGTGCGAATGGCGCGCGTCGCCGTCGAGGTGGGCGTGCAGGTGGGCGGACGAGCGTTCGGCGGGCTGGGCTGGCATCGTGTCGGGGGACGTTTTGTGATGCCCGAGAGTGTAGAGGAAAGGCCGGTCGCCGGGGCAGGCAGGCTCGCCGGGAAACTTTTTCCGTGACAAGCCTTGCGGAACAGGGGTGCGCTCCTTATAATGCAGGGATTGGGCGGTTAGTTCAGCTGGTTAGAATACTTGGTCGACATCCAAGGGGTCGCAGATTCGAATTCTGCACCGCCCACCAGAATACACAGGGTTTCCCCGATTGTTCGGGATCCCACAAGTAAGAGCGAGAAAGGCATCCACGGTTATGACACCGCGAACTACAACCTGGTTGTGGGGGAATCGCTAGACGCGGTATGGTGTTCTTTTGCTCAACACACTGAAATAAACGCGCCTGGTGCGCGTTTTTTTTCGTCCAACGGATTCAGCTTTCAAGATCTTTAACTTTTAGCGGCGCGGCGCGCCAATTGGAGAACAGCATGCTCAACGTTCGACTTCCAGATGGCTCCAGCCGTCAGTTCGACGGTCCCGTCACGGTCGCCCAGGTGGCGTCCAGTATTGCCACCAGCCTCGGCAAGGCCGCGCTCGCCGGCAAGGTCAACGGCAAGGTGGTCGATACTTCCTTCCTGATCGAGCAGGATGCCGACCTGGCCATCGTCACCGACCGCGATCCGGAAGGCCTGGACGTGATCCGCCACTCGACCGCCCACCTGCTGGCGCACGCGGTCAAGGAACTGTTCCCGGAAGCCCAGGTCACCATCGGGCCGGTCATCGAGAACGGCTTCTACTACGACTTCTCGTACAAGCGCCCGTTCACCCCGGACGACCTGGCCAAGATCGAAAAGAAGATGGTCGAGCTGGCCAAGAAGGACGAGCCGGTCACCCGCAAGGTGCTGCCGCGCGATGAAGCCGTCGCGTACTTCAAGTCGATCGGCGAAGAGTACAAGGCCGAGATCATCTCCTCGATCCCGGCCGGCGAAGACGTCTCGCTGTATTCGGAAGGCAGCTTCACCGACCTGTGCCGCGGCCCGCACGTGCCGTCTTCGGGCAAGCTGAAGGTGTTCAAGCTGATGAAGCTGGCCGGCGCCTACTGGCGCGGCGACTCCAAGAACGAGATGCTGCAGCGCGTGTATGGCACCGCCTGGGCCAAGAAGGAAGACCAGGAGCAGTACCTGCACATGCTGGAAGAGGCGGAAAAGCGCGATCACCGTAAACTGGGCAAGGCGCTGGACCTGTTCCACTTCCAGGAAGAAGCTCCGGGCCTGATCTTCTGGCACCCGAAGGGCTGGACCGTGTGGCAGCAGGTGGAGCAGTACATGCGCCACAAATACCAAGTCAACGGCTACGACGAAGTCAAGGCGCCGCAGATCCTGGACGTGACCCTGTGGCAGAAGACCGGCCACTGGGACAACTATCGCGAGAACATGTTCACCACCGAGTCGGAGAACCGATCGTACGCCCTGAAGCCGATGAACTGCCCGGGCCACGTGCAGATCTATAACTCGGGCATGAAGAGCTACCGCGACCTGCCGCTGCGCTACGGCGAGTTCGGCCAGTGCCACCGCAACGAGTCCTCGGGCGCGCTGCACGGCATCATGCGCGTGCGCGGCTTCACCCAGGACGACGGCCACGTGTTCTGCACCGAAGAGCAGATCGAGGCGGAAGTCACCGCCTTCCACGCCCAGGCGATGGAAGTGTACGACGACTTCGGCTTCAACAACATCGACGTCAAGCTCGCGCTGCGTCCGGAATCCCGCATCGGCACCGACGAAGTGTGGGACGAGGCCGAAGAAGCGCTGCGCTCGGCGCTGCGCGCCTGCGGCGTGGAGTGGACCGAGTTGCCGGGCGAGGGCGCCTTCTACGGCCCGAAGATCGAATACCACCTGAAGGACAGCCTGGGCCGCCCGTGGCAGGTCGGCACCATGCAGGTCGACTTCTCGATGCCGGGCCGCCTCGGCGCCGAATATGTCGCCGAAGACAATACCCGCAAGGTGCCGGTGATGCTGCACCGTGCGATCGTCGGATCGATGGAACGTTTCATCGGCATCCTGATCGAAAACTACGCCGGCGCGCTGCCGCTGTGGCTGGCGCCGGTCCAGGTGGCGGTGCTGAACATCTCGGATGCGCAGGCCGATTACGTGAAAGAAGTCGCGGCGAAGCTGAAGAAAGCCGGACTGCGCGTTCACGCTGATTTGCGGAACGAGAAGATTACTTATAAAATACGTGAGCATTCCGTGCAAAAGTTGCCATACATTCTAGTTATTGGCGACAAGGAACGGGAAGCCAACACTGTGGCCGTGCGTGCCCGCGGCAATGTCGACCTGGGCGTGATGCCTGTCGACGAGCTCGTGGAGCGTCTGGTGGCCGAAGTCGCCGCCAAGACGAAATAACGCCAGCCGACTCAAATACTTTCAAAGGAAACAACATAGCTACTGACAAGCAGAATCGCATCAACGGCGAAATCACCCATCCCGAAATGCGCCTGAACGGTGTAGAGAATGAACCACTGGGCATCGTCAGCCTGGCGGACGCGTTCCGCATGGCCGAAGAACTGAACGTCGACCTGGTCGAGATCGCGCCGACCGCGGTGCCGCCGGTCTGCCGCCTGATGGACTACGGCAAGTTCAAGTACTCCGAGCAGAAGAAGGCGCACGAAGCGAAGCTGAAGCAGAAGATCATCCAGGTCAAGGAAGTCAAATTCCGTCCGGGTACCGATGAAGGCGACTACAGCATCAAGCTGCGCAACCTCATCAAGTTCCTGGAAGAGGGCGACAAGACCAAGATCACGCTGCGTTTCCGCGGCCGTGAAATGGCGCACCAGGACATCGGCATGCGCATGCTCGAGCGCCTGCGCGGCGACCTGGAAGAAGTCGGCCAGGTCGAGCAGTTCCCGAAGCTCGAAGGCCGCCAGATGATCATGATCGTCGCGCCGAAGAAGAAGAAGTAATTCTTCGAGGACCGATTGCCGGGCCGGGTCCGGATGCCAGCGCACGCTGCATCCGGACCCGGCCCGCGTTCGTTTGTGGCATCCGGCCGCCAAAACCCTTTTCGCCTCCCAACAATTCCCCCGCGACCTGTGCTATCATCTGCGGTTCCTGTTTTTCGAAACAGGTTGTAGCCGGCGCGCGCAGCATTGCATGCCGACTGCAAGACAAGCGAAAGTAGGCATCCAAGAGCAGCATCGCTGCCACCTGCAATCCTGTCCCATATGAGGCTGTCCCTAGTCCGGACAGATGACTATGCCAAAAATGAAAACCAAAAGCAGCGCGAAGAAGCGTTTCCGCGTGCGTCCAGGTGGTACCGTCAAATCGGGTATGGCGTTCAAGCGTCACATCCTGACCAAGAAGACCACCAAGAACAAGCGTCAGCTGCGTGGCACCCGCAACATCAATGCGTCGGACGTGACCAGCGTTCTCCGCATGATGCCGTCTGCTTAATCTCACATACTAAGGAGCTAATATGCCTAGAGTTAAACGTGGGGTTACTGCACGTGCCCGTCACAAGAAAGTTCTTGCCCTTGCAAAAGGCTACCGTGGTCGCCGCAGCAAAGTATTCCGTGTTGCCAAGCAAGCAGTCATGCGCGCTGGCCAGTACGCATACCGCGATCGCCGCAACAAGAAGCGCGTCTTCCGCGCACTGTGGATCACCCGTATCAACGCAGCGTCGCGTTCGCACGGCATGACCTACAGCGTGTTCATGAACGGCCTGAAGAAGTCCGGAATTGAACTGGACCGTAAAGTCCTGGCCGACATGGCAGTGCATGACAAGCCGGCATTCGCCGCGATTGTCAGCGCCGTCCAGGCCAAGCTGGCTGCTTGATTTAGCTAGCTAGTCCAGTATCGCGTTCAGCAATGAGCGTGATGCGAAAAGAGCGGGGCACAGTTAAACCTGTGCCCCGTTTTTGATTGTGGCTCCTGCCACCCCCAAACAGGAAAAGAACAAGCATGCATACGCTGGAAGAATTGGTTGTCGCGGCCCAGGCTGACTTTAGCGCCGCGCTGGATGCCGCCGCGCTCGAAAATGCAAAAGCCAAGTACCTCGGCAAGACCGGCCAGGTCACCGACCTGATGAAGGGTCTCGGCAAGCTCGACCCTGAACAGCGCAAGGCGCAGGGCGCCCTGATCAATGCCGCAAAAGAAAAAATCGAAAGCGCATTGACCGGCCGCCGCGAAGCGCTGGCCATGGCCCAGCTGCAAGAGCGTTTGAATGCAGAGGCGATCGACGTGACCCTGCCGGGCCGCGGCCGCAGCAAGGGCGGCCTGCACCCGGTGATGCGCACCTGGGAGCGCGTCGAGCAGATCTTCCGCTCGATCGGTTTCGACGTGGCCGACGGCCCCGAAATCGAGAACGACTGGACCAATTTCACCGCCCTGAACAGCCCGGAAAACCACCCGGCCCGTTCGATGCAGGACACCTTCTACATCGAAGGCAATGACAGCACGGGCAAGCACTTGCTGCTGCGCACCCATACCAGTCCGATGCAGGTGCGCTACGCGCGCACGCATACGCCGCCGATCAAGGTGATCGCGCCGGGCCGCACCTACCGCGTCGACAGCGATGCCACCCACTCGCCGATGTTCCACCAGGTCGAAGGCCTGTGGATCGGCGAAGACATCTCGTTTGCCGACCTGAAAGGCGTGTACCTGAACTTCGTCAAGGCCTTCTTCGAGACCGACGACCTGCAGGTGCGTTTCCGTCCTTCCTACTTCCCGTTCACCGAACCGTCGGCCGAGATCGACATCGCCTTCGGTTCCGGTCCGCTCAAGGGCCGCTGGCTGGAAGTATCGGGCGCCGGCCAGGTCCATCCGACCGTGGTGCGCAACTTCGGGCTGGACCCGGAAAAGTTCATCGGTTTCGCCTTCGGCTCCGGCCTCGAGCGCCTGACCATGCTGCGTTATGGAATCAACGACCTGCGCCTGTTCTACGAAGGCGATCTGCGTTTCCTCAAACAGTTCAACTGACACCCTACGGCTACGAGGCAAAAAGAACATGCAATTCTCCGAAAACTGGCTCCGTTCCATGGTGAACCCATCGATGGGTTCGAATGAACTGTCCCACCTCCTGACGATGTCCGGCCTGGAAGTCGAGGAAGTCGAAGCCGTCGCGCCGCCGTTCTCGAACGTGGTCGTGGCCGAGGTCAAGGAAGTGGCCAAGCACCCGAACGCCGACCGCCTGAACGTGTGCCAGGTCGACGTCGGCACCGGCACCCTGCTCAACATCGTCTGCGGCGCGCCGAACGTGCGCGCGGGCATGAAGGCGATCTGCGCCATGTCCGGCGCCATGCTGCCGCCGGGCGCCGACGGCAAGCCCTTCGAGATCAAGACCGGTAAACTGCGCGGCGTCGAGTCGCAGGGCATGATGTGCTCGGCCAAGGAGCTGAAGATCTCGGAAGAGAGCAGCGGCCTGATGGAACTGCCTGCAGACGCGCCGGTCGGCACGAATATCCGCGACTACCTGGGCCTGGACGACCTGAAGTTCACCATCAAGCTCACCCCCAACAAGGCGGACTGCCTGTCGGTCCTGGGCGTGGCGCGCGAAGTGTCGGCCCTGACCGGCACGCCGCTGCACGTGCCGACCACCCGCCTGGTCCCGGTGACCCTGAGCGAAACCCTGCCCGTCAAGATTTCGGCGCCGGACCTGTGCGGCCGCTTCTCGGGCCGCGTCATCCGCGGCCTGGATGCGCGCGCCGCGACGCCCGACTGGATGAAGCAGCGCCTGGAGCGCAGCGGGCAGCGAAGCGTGTCGGCCCTGGTCGACATCTCGAACTACGTCATGCTCGAGCTGGGACGTCCGTCGCACGTGTTCGACATGAACAAGATCCACGGCGGCCTGGACGTGCGCTGGGGCCGCAAGGGCGAAAGCCTCAAGCTCCTCAACGGCAACACCGTCGAGGTCGACGAGTGGGTCGGCGTCATCGCCGACGATAAAGAAATTGAATCGCTGGCCGGCATCATGGGCGGCGACTCCACCGCCGTCACCCTGGACACCACCGACATCTACCTAGAAGCGGCCTTCTGGTGGCCCAGCGCCATCCAGGGCCGCGCCCGCAAGTACAACTTCTCGACCGATGCGGCGCACCGCTTCGAGCGCGGCGTCGACTACGCGACCACGGTCGAGCACATCGAGCGCATCACCGCGCTGATCGTGGACATCTGCGGCACCGCGGAGACGAAAGTCGGCCCGGTCGACGACCAGTCCGTCAACCTGCCGCAGCCCAAGGCGGTCGCCATGCGCACCGCGCGCGCCGCCAAGGTCATCGGCGTGCCGCTGACGGATGAGGTGGTGGCCGACATCTTCACCCGCCTGCAGCTGCCGTTCACGTTCGACTCCCGTAGCGACGGACCGGGCGTGTTCCACGTGACCTCGCCGTCCTACCGCTTCGACATCGAGATCGAGGAAGACCTGATCGAGGAAGTGGCGCGCGTCTACGGCTTCGAGAACATCCCGACCCGTCCGCCGGTCGCGCCGACCGCCATGCTGGTCGACCCGGAAAATACGCGCTCGCTGTTCGCGATCCGCCACCAGCTGGCCGACCTCGGCTACCAGGAAGTGGTCAACATGAGTTTCGTGGAAACGCAGTGGGAGCAGGATTTCGCCGGCAACAGCGACCCGATCCGCCTGCAGAACCCGATCGCCAGCCAGATGAGCGTGATGCGCTCGAACTTGGTGGGCAGCCTGGTCGCCAACGTGCGCTACAACATCAACCGCAAGGCCGGGCGCGTGCGCGTGTTCGAAGTCGGCGGCGTGTTCAAGCGCAACCCGGCGGTCCAGGACGGCCCGCTGTCGGTGGCCGGCTTCGAGCAGCCCAAGCGCGTCGCGGCGATTGCCTATGGCCCGGCGCTGGACGAGCAGTGGAGCGAGAAGAGCCGCGCCGTCGATTATTTCGACGTCAAGGCCGACCTCGAAGCCCTGTTCGCACCGGCTGCCTTGCGCTTCGTGAAGGGCGAGCATCCGGCGCTGCATCCGGGCCGCAGCGCCATCGTCGAATTGGGCGGCAAGCAGATCGGCTTCATCGGCGAGCTGCACCCGCGCTGGCTGCAGCAGTACGACCTGCCGCAGGCGCCGGTCCTGTTCGAAGTCGACGCCGATGCGCTGCGCCAGCGCAGCGTGCCGGCCTATGCCGAGATTTCGCGCTTCCCGGGCGCCACGCGCGACCTGGCGCTGGTGGTCAAGCAGGGCGTTCCGGCCCAGGATGTGCTGGACGCCTTCCAGGCCGAGATTACCTCGAATCCTTCTGGAAAGATCGTGCAAGCCGTTGTTTTGTTTGATGAATACCGCGGCAAGGGTTTGGAGACGGATGAAAAAAGTCTTGCTTTCCGCTTTAGCTTGCAAGATACTCAATCGACGCTGCAAGACGAGGCGGTGGATGCCATCATGGCTGCAATTGCCCAGGCTGCCGAGGCAAAACTCGGCGCCAGGTTGCGTTCGTAATCTTCCAAAACACAGCTTTCACTGAAGGTAGGGCTTCAAAATTAACAACAACGACGTCGACTCGGCCGTGTTCCAGGAAGCACTGGCGGCTGATCTGCATCGCGCGATGCATGTAGCGCGCGTGCGGGCTGAAGCAGAGAAGGGCCTGCCCACCCTCACCAAGGCCGAGCTGGCCGAACTGCTCTTCGAGCAGGTCGGCCTGAACAAGCGCGAAGCCAAGGACATGGTGGAAACCTTCTTTGACGAGATCCGCAATGCGCTCGAGCGTGGCGAAGCAGTCAAGCTGTCCGGTTTCGGCAACTTCCAGTTGCGCGACAAGCCCCAGCGGCCGGGCCGCAATCCCAAAACGGGGGAAGAAATTCCCATCACGGCGCGCCGCGTCGTGACTTTCCACGCCAGCCAGAAACTCAAGGGAATGGTCGAAGAGACCAGTCCCGCTAGCAGTTCGCTGGCCCGTGCTGCCTGAGTCCTAGATGAGCGACCGCCCCAATAAAACCGAACTGGCCGTGCTGCCGCCGATCCCGGCCAAGCGTTATTTCACGATCGGGGAAGTCAGCGACCTGTGCGGGGTCAAACCCCACGTGCTGCGCTACTGGGAGCAGGAATTCACCCAGCTCAAGCCGGTCAAACGCCGGGGTAACCGCCGCTACTACCAGCACCACGAAGTGCTGCTGATCCGGCGCATCCGCGAATTGCTGTACGAGCAGGGCTTTACCATCAGCGGCGCCCGCAACCGCCTCGATGGCCGTCATCACGACAGCGCGCTGGCAGCCGAAGCGGAGGCGGCGCCGAGCGTGCCGGCCATCGACATCGACGGGGTGCGCGCCGAGCTGCTGGAGATCCTTGCGGTCCTCAAGCACGGCAGCAGCCACGCCTAGCCATCCTTGACGTTCCTGGAAGTGCCGCGGGCAGCATCTGTCACGGTAGTGACCATTCGCCAGTGCATTTTTCGTAACTCAGCAGAGGCGTGCGGTATTGAAGCTCAGCGCCGGAGTGTTAGAATGTCACCTGCGGGCATGCTGAATCGAAAGCATGCAAGCCGGGGCGTGGAGACGGACCTGGCACTTTCCTGAACAGGGAAAATTTAAGGGAAGACAATGATACGCGTTGCCATTTGTGACGATCACCAGATAGTTAGAGCAGGTTTCAAACAGATTTTCTCGTCGTCGGGCGACTTCGAAGTCGTGGCCGAAGGCGCTACCGGGCGCGAAGCCCTCGATATCGCACGCCGCGAGATTTGCGACGTGCTCCTGCTCGACATCGCCATGCCCGACCAGAGCGGCATCGATATCCTGCGCACCATCCGCCAGGGCCAGCCCAACCTGCCGGTGCTGATCCTGTCGGGTTATCCGGCACAGCAATACGCCCTGAACCTGTTCAAGATGGGCGCCAACGGTTACCTGAACAAGGAATGCGAGGCCGACGAGCTCAAGACGGCCGTGCGCACCGTGTACCAGGGCCGCCGCTACGTGAGCTCGACCGTGGGCGAACTGCTCGCGCAAAGCTTCGACCGCGATCCGAACACCGCCCTGCACACCGAGCTGTCGGACCGCGAATTCCAGGTATTCCTGCGCCTGGCCAAGGGCGCTACGGTATCGGACATCGGCAATGCGCTGTCGCTGTCGATCAAGACCGTGTCCACCTACCGGACCCGCATCATGGAGAAAATGGGGCTGCAGTCCAATAGCGACCTGACCTATTACGCCATGAAGAACAACCTGCTCGATTGAGTCGCCGCCGCGCCCCCAACAGGGCGCGTTTTCATTTCTGCAAGGACAGTCCTCCTTGCGCAACGCTTCTTCGCACCGCAGCCGTTTTGCTCTGCAACAATTCGTCGGCCCGACTATAATCGTGCCGGACGGAATCAGTTGCGCGAAAGGAAGCTCATGTATTTCTCCACCGCCCATGACGGCAAGCCGCCCCAGGGTCTGCCGCTGTCCAAGACCCTGCTGTGCGTGGCCTGTGTCGTCATCCTGGTCATCAACGCGGTCTTCCTGGTGCGTAACCTCGACGACCTGCGCTCGGCCAATGCCCTGCAGGCGCAAACGGCCCGCGTCTCCGACGAACTCCAGTACCTGAACCTGCTCGTCACCGATGCCGAAAGCGGTTTGCGTGGCTATTTCCTGTCGGGCGCCGAAGTCAACCTGAACGCCTTGCATGCCGCGCCGCAGCAACTCGACAGCCAGTTGCGCGCCCTCGGGGTCCTGTTGGCCGACAACCCCTCGCAAACAAAGAACCTGGCCCAGCTGCGCAGCCTCGTGCTGCGCAAGCTCGCCCTCATGCACCAGTCGCTCGAAGTCTACCGCCAGGGCGGGCTGGTCGACATCGTCGCCATCTCGGCCGCGGCCGACGAGCGCGGGCAGATGGACGAGATCCGCCTGCAGGTGGTGATCATGACGCGCGAGCAGAACGAATTGCTGGCTGCCCGCACCGCCGAGTTCTACAAGCAGTCGCGCTGGACCGTGCTGCTGGGCGCCGGCATCAATGGCGTGGCGATCCTGGTGATCCTGCTGTTCCATAACCTGGTGCAGCGCAGCTTCGGGCTGCGCCTGTCGGCCGAGCGCGCCCTGCAGCAGACCAACGATACGCTCGAGCACACCGTTGCCGAGCGCACCGAGCAGTTGTCGGTGCTGTCGCGCCACCTGATCCGGGTGCAGGAAGAAGAGAAATCGCGCCTGGCGCGCGAGCTGCACGACGAAATGGGCGCGAACCTGACGGCGATCGGCATGGATATCACGACAGTGGCCGAGCAGTTGCGCAGCACCCAGCCGGAACTGGCGGCCAAGCTCGCGCGCGCGCGCAAGACCCTGGTCGACACTGTCCAGCTCAAGCGCCGCATCATCGAGAACCTGCGCCCCAGCCTGCTCGACAACATGGGCCTGTCGGCGGCCCTGCAGAGCTATTGCGCCGATTATGCGCGCGTCACCGCGCTCGACTGCGATGCGCTGATCGATGCGAAGGCCGACGCCGCGGGGCCGACGCAGGCCATCGCGCTGTTCCGCATCACCCAGGAAGCGCTGAACAATATCGCCAAGTATGCGCAGGCGCGCAGCGTGATCGTCAACCTGAGCCAGGAGCCTGACGGCTGGGACCTGGAAATCACCGACGATGGCGTCGGCATCCCGCCCGACGCCATGGCGCGCTCGAAGTCGCACGGCTTGCTGGGCATGCGCGAGCGTGCCTTGCTGCTGGGCGGACGCCTGTCGGTGGAGCGTGGCGTGAATGGCGTGGGCACCTGCGTGCGCGCCTGGCTGCCGGCGACGGCACCGGGTGGCGACGGCAACACGGCGGGCGCCGCGATCGCCAGTGTGATGGGCCCCGATTTCAATCCTGCAGCGCCGGCCCTCAGTGGCCCGGGAAATGAAAAGGGGCCTGCGGCATTGCCGGAGACCCCTTCGGATGCAGCGTCCAACGGGACGCCGGTCAGTTCTTAGCGCGCCACGTCCAGCAGCAGGCGGTCGTATTCCGACTTGGCGACCTTGTAGCATTCGCCGGCGTAGTCTTCCAGGCCTGCACGGTCGAGCACGGTGATATTGCCGCGGCGGTACTGGATCAGGCCCTCGTCCTGCAGCTTGCCGGCCGCGGCGGTGATGCTCTCGCGGCGCACGCCCAGCATGATCGAGATGAGTTCCTGGGTCACTTTCAGCTCGTTGCTGGCCGAGCGGTCCAGGCGGTCGAGCAGCCAGCGGCACAGCTTCTGTTCGATCGAGCTGTGGCGCCCGCCCACGGCGTTCTGGGCCATCTGGGCGAACAGGGCGTTGGTGTAGCGCATCAGCAGCTGGGGCAGGGCGCCGCCGCGGTTGAAGGCGTCGCGCAGGAACTGGGTCTTGAGGCGGTAGCCGTAGCCGGCGCTCTGCACGACGGCGCTGCAGGTAGCGCGCTCGCCCATGAACAGCGACACGCCGACCGCGCCTTCATGGCCGACGACGGCGATTTCGGTGGTGGCGCCGTCTTCCATCACATACAGCAGCGACACGATTGCGGTGGTCGGGAAATACACGTATTCGAGTTTGCTGCCATACTCGAACAACTCTTTGCCGAATGGCAGTGGAACCAGTTCCAGTTGCTCGAACAGGCTTTCCAGGTCTGGACGGGGCAGGGCGCCGAGCAGTTCGTTTTGCTGGGTGCCGCTATAGCTGACAACAGGACGGGACGTGGATTTCATTGCTTCACTCGTGGCTGGAATCTTGTTCTGGGCTTTTTGCATACCGCCAAATTGAGTGTTGTTCATTTGTTGTCCTCTTATCTCTAACGTGCATCGGGGGCGACTGGTGAGGTGTTCTTTCGTTGCCTCATCGCGATGTGTGAACATTAAAGCTATAGTCTGTTGCCGAACATAAGATTAGCAGTCGCACCCGTGTAGGCTTGGCGCATAAACATTTGTCAGCCCAGTCCTACTGGGGAAATAGCCCTTTTTGGGCCATTTTTTTTGGCTGCGGCAACGAAAACCCGCATAATGGGCCTGTCTTTTTTCGCCCCGATCCTACGATGCCCCTGCCTTTGTTGCTGGTTGAAGACGATGCCGTGCTCGCCGACGGTTTGCTGCGCGCGCTCGGCGCCCAGGACATGCAGGTGGAACTGGTGCGCGACGGCCTGGCGGCCGACCTTCGCCTGCAGGGCAACCCGCCCGCTGTCGTGGTGCTGGACATCGGCCTGCCCGGCATCGACGGTTTCGAAGTGGTGCGGCGCCTGCGCGCACGCGGCAGCGCCACGCCGGTCCTGCTGCTCACCGCCCGCGACGCGGTCGAGGACCGGGTGCGCGGCCTGGAACTCGGCGCCGACGACTACCTGGTCAAGCCTTTCGCCACCGCCGAACTGGTCGCGCGCATCCGCGCGCTGGCCCGGCGCCATGCCGCGCCGCCCGCCCAGGCCGGCCTGGGGCTGCTCCACCTCGACAGCGCATCGCGCCGCGCCTGCGTAGGCGAACGGCTCCTCGAACTGTCGGCGCGCGAATGGGCGGTGCTCGAATACCTGCTGCTGCAGGCCGGCCGGGTCGTCTCGAAACAGCAGATCATCGACACCATCGTGCCCTACGGCGACGACCTGACCCTGAATGCGGTCGAGGTCTACATCTCGCGCCTGCGCCTCAAGCTCGAGGGCGCCGGGGTGGCGATCCGCACCATCCGGGGCTTCGGCTACCTGCTCGAAGCAGCCTAGGCGTCCGGCTCTTCCATGACCAGCATCCGCCTGCGCCTGCTCAAATGGCTGGTCGCGCCCATTCTGGTGTTCAATCTGCTGGCCGCGGCGCTAACCTACCTGCTGGCCTGGACGCCGGCCCAGCTGGCCTTCGACCAGGGCCTGGTCGATGCCGCCACCGGCATGGCCACGCGGGTGCGCGCCGACGGCGGCGCGCTGCATGTCGTGCTGCCGGACGCCGCCGCGCAGGTGCTGGGGGCCGGCGCGCCGGACGCCAGCTGGTTCGTGGTGCGCAGCAAGGACGGCAGGGTACTGGCCGGCGACCCCGCCTTCCCCCGGCGCCCTGGCGGCCCGGTGGTGCGCGATGCCCGCATGCACGGTCAGCCGGTGCGCGTCGCCAGCGTGCTGGTGGCAACGCCCGGCGGTCCGGTCGAGGTCGCCGTAGCGCGCACCCTGCTGCAGCGCCAGCAGGTGCGCTCGGCCATCGTGCGCGCCCTGGTGCTGCTCGAGGTGCTGTTCAGCCTGGCGCTGGTCGGGCTGGTGTGGTTTTCGGTCGGCAACGGCCTGGCGCCGCTGGCGCGGCTGCGCGCCCGGCTCGACGCCCGCGGCAGCACCGACCTGGCCACGCTCGACGACGCCGGCATGCCGCGCGAACTGGCGCCGGTGGTCGGGGCCTTCAACGCCTTGCTGCAGCGGATCGCGGCCGGCGCCAGCGCCCAGGATGCCTTCCGCGCCAACGTCGCCCACCAGCTGCGCACGCCGCTGGCAGGCCTGCGCCTGCAGCTCGAATGGCTGGCCGCGCGCCACCGGGACGATCCCGAGACCGGGCGCGTGCTGGCGCTGCTGCTGGCTGCGAACGAACGCATGATCCGCCAGGCCAAGCAGCTGTTGTCGCTCGAGCGCGCCGAGCCGGACCGCCTGGGGCGGGCCACGCTGGCGCCGCTCGACCTGGCCCAGCTGGTGGCCGGGGCGGTGCAGCCCTTTGTCGAGCAGGCGTCGCGTAAACAGATCGACCTGGGCTTCGAGCTGGCCGCGGCGCGCATCGAGGGCGACCCTTACCTGCTGCGCGACCTGGTGGACAACCTGGTCGACAACGCGCTGCGCTACACGCCCGAGGGCGGCAGCGTGACGGTGGTGACGGGGGAAGAAGAAGAGGCGGTGCTGTTCGCGGTGGAAGACAGCGGGCCGGGCATCGCGCCCGAGCGGCGCGCCCAGGTCTTCGAGCGCTTCGTGCGGCTGGACGACAAGACCGAGGGCAGCGGCCTGGGCCTGGCGATCGTGCGCGACATCGCGCTGGCGCATGCGGCCAGGATCGACCTGGCCGACGGCCCGGACGGCCGGGGCACGCGCGTGGCGGTGCGCTTTCCCCGGCCCTCGCCGAAGGCTTAGTCGGCGCCCGAGGTGTAGCTGTAGGCGCGCTTGCGCCGGGAGTTGATGGCGGGACGGATGCGCTGCGGCGCGATCGGCACGCTGGCGCCTTCGTTTTTCTGCACCGCGCCGATCACCACCGTGGTGGCCTGCGGCACGCCCTTGGCATTGAGAATCGGCACGCCGGTCGCCAGCACCGGCGACGGCGGCAGTCCGCCACCGACAAACGCCGACGAGCGCTCGCCGCCGCAGGTGCCGGCCACGCCGATCGCCCCGGAACCGTTGAGCAGGTTGAGCCAGTAGCCGCGCGCCTCGCCCAGCAGGTTCGAGCAGGTGCCCGCAGCCGCCGCGATCGGCCGGTTGGTGCTGAAGGTCACCATGCCGCCCGCAATCAGGGCCGAGGTCACCACCTGTTCGCCCGCGCCGTTGGCCGTGAGGTTGATGAACCATCCCTTGAGGCTACTGTTCGGCAGCACCGGCGGCGTGTCGCAGGAATTGTTCGCCGTGTAGTTCTCGAGTGCGTCCAGGTCCACGGCGGCCGTGGTCGCCGCGGCCGACAGGTCGTCCTTGTACACGTAGAAGCGGTTGGTGACCGAGGTGAACGGATACTGGACGTTGAGCGGGTGCTCGCGGTCGCCGCTGCCGATGGCAACATAGACGTGGCCCGTGGTGGCAAGCAGGGCTGGCGCGAACAGGAACTTGCGCCCGCCGCCGGCGGTGCTGGCCACGGTGCGGATGGTCCAGGCTTCGGGTTCGCGCGCAGCGCGCGCGCTGTCGACGAAGTCGACGCGGTACAGCTTGCCGCCCGTATCGGCCGCATAGGCGTAGTCGGGCTTGCCGTCGTTGTCGATGTCCACCATCGCGATATCGGCCGCCACGGCGCGCGTGGTCGGGAACGACTTGAGCACCGCGCCGGAATTCGCATCGAGCACGAAGATGGCGTTGCCCTTGGTGGCCGTGCAGTTCGGGCTCGCGCTATCGGCATCTTCGCAGCGGTCGTAGCCGCCGCCGACCACCAGCACCGGCGTGGTGCCCGTGTTGTAGCCCTTGATGAAGGCCACGCTCGGGGTCGACCAGGTCTGGCCGATCGCGGCCATGCCCGGCGTGCAGCCGGTGTCGCTGGTCAGGCTGGGGCAGCCGGCTTTCCATTTGAACACCGGCGCCGTCGGCGTGCTGACGTCCAGGGCGTAGATCATGCGTCCGCCGCGGCGCATGGTCGGGTAGATCCACACGGCCGAGCTGTCGGCATTCTGGTAGATGCCGGTCGAGCCATCGAAGAAATAATCCTTCCTGGTCGGGGTAATGGTCTGCGCCACCATGTTCGGATAGGCCACCAGCGGCGAATTGGTCTGGAGGCGCGACAGGCGGTCGAAGAATTCCGGCGCCATGAAGGCCCAGCGTTCCACCCCTGAAGCGGCGTCGAGCGCGCGGAAAGTGCCGTCGTTGGCGCCGTAGAAGACGGTCACGCCGCCCTTGAGCGGGCCGAAGTTCACCGGAAGCGGGCGCGAGTGGATCACGTCGCCGTGGATCGAGGGCCGGGTGTTCTGGCTCGAGCCGCCGGGCTTTTCGTTGTTCACGTCTTCGCCGCGCAGGAAGCGCACCAGGTTGTTATCCAGGCCGCTGTTGGCCGTGGTCATCGGGACCAGCCCGGCAGCGGTCTGGGTCAGCACGGAGCGGCTGACGGCGTACGAGATGGCGCCGCCTGCCGGCCGGTTGCCCTGGCGCAGGATCTGGGCGGCGCCGCCTTTTTCCACGAACGGACCGTCCGGCGCATCCGAATACGGGAAGGCCGCGTAATCCGAGGTGGTGCAGGTGCCGATCGGGGCGGGATCGAGCGTCACGTTTTCCCAGTAGTCGACGCTGTGGCTGGTCCACCAGCTGGTCGCGCAAGGCGTCACGAAGCCGGTATTGGTGTTGACCGCCAGCTCGCCGCCGGCGTCGCCCAGTTCGATGTTGCCGCCCTTTTCCACCAGCTGGTAGCGCTTCAGGTTGCCGAACCAGCGCGGCTTGGCATCCTTGTCGGGACGGAACATGCCGATGAAGACCTGGTTCTCGTTCTGGGAACGGTTGGTGGCGTTCACCGGAAGACTGGTCGAGGCGAAGGTGGTGTTGACGGCCTGGATCTCGATGATGATGTTCTTGATGGCGTCGACGATGGCCTGTTCGTTCTTGGCCAGGAAATACTTGCCGTGGCCGGCGCGCGCCATGCTCAGCATCAGCGAGGTGTGCTCGGCGTTCGGCTGGGCGTTGTGCACGTCGATCGTGTACGTGGTCACGTTCGTCTGCAGGCCATTGCCGATCGGGATGCCCTTGTCATGCATCAGGCGCACCCATTCGTCGGCATTGCGCGGACCGGTGTCGGTGCTGGTGGTGCCGGTCTCGACATTGGTAATGAAGGTGTCGGTGCCGACCACGTTGTACTGGCGGTTGGTTCCCGTGCACACGCCGTTGGTGTTGGGCAGGGCGGTGCCGATGGTGCAGCCGTCGGTATAGCCGCTGCAGGTGGCGGGAAACGGCGCCACCTGCAGGCCGGCCGCGGCGGCGGTGGGGCTGGCGTAGCATAATTGCGTACTGCCGACGTTGGTAGGGGTGGTGACCTTCTGGCTGCTGAAGTTCGGCAGCGGCAGCTGCGTGACGGGCTGCAGCACGCCGCTGGCGTTGCGTCGGTTGATCAGGGTCTTGAGCAGGTTGCTGTTGTCCGCGCTGTCCGACGAGGGACCGCTCGCGTTCGGGTTGCCGATGAAGATGACGTAGGTCTTGCCGCAGAGATTGTCCAGCGTCAGCGGCGTCTTGAAGCGGGTGTAGTTGGTCGTGTAGCCGCGGCTGTCGGCCTTGCTTGCCAGGACGGCGGTCGGGCTGTACGAATTGCCGCCTGCAAAATAGTTGTACACGTCGTACATCAGGTTGCCGTAGGGCGTGTTCGAATTGCGCTTTTCGTCCGGGCTATTGATGTTGTTATAGATCTCGGTCAGCTCAGTACCGAAGGCGGCCTTGTTGCCCGCGTCCATCGGCAGGATCGGGTAGCGGATGAAGCCGCCGTCCTGGTTGGCATTGCCGCCGGTGACGAATTCCATCAGGCCCAGGCTCACCGTGCCGTTCAGGTCGGTCAGCACGCGCTTGATGGCGTTCGCTTCGGACTGGCCCTGGCTAATGCCGGCCGGCCATTTCTGGTTCTGGCGCGCCCAGTTGGAGGTGTTGTCGAGCACGATCAGGATGCGCGGGTTGCCGTTGCTGCCGGCCGAGGTGCCCAGGAAGATGTCGATGTCGTCGGCGCCGGCCGGCAGCGACAGGGCGCCCAGGGCCCCCGACAGCGTGAGGGCGAGGACGCGCAGGGAAGTGGTGCGGAACATGGCGAAGTCCTTCGGATCAGTTGGAGGGGCAGTTGTTGGCGACGTCGTCGCGTGCGACCCGGACGGCCACGCCCTGGGTGACTTCGACGCTGGCGTCGGTTTCCATGTCGGTCGCGACCGCGGGGATTTCCCAGATGCTGTCGGCGCAGGCCGAATTGCCGTCGACCGAGCCGACCACGCCGAAGCTTTGCGCGCTGCCCATGCTGCACACGCGGTCTTCGTTACGGGCCAGGTCGAGCGCCGTGTTCTTGATGACCGGGGCCTTGACGCATTTCGGGCGTGGAGCGATCGCGACCTTGACGTCGTCGGTGCCGTCGCCGTTGCTGTCCACGCAGCGATGGTTGGCCTCGCCGTTGCAGGGGTTGTTCAGCACGAAGTCGGGCGTTTGCGAAAAGCGCGTCGTGCTGAGGGCTTCTTCGATCACTTCGCGCGCCGCGGCGGCGGATTCGTCGCGCAGCTGCATGTTGCTGACGATCTGCATGTTGGACTTGCCGACGTTGAAGGTGGTCAGCGCCACCAGGGTCAGCAGCACCAGCATGATCAGCGCGGTGACGAGGGTAATGCCGCGTTCGCGGCGCATGGGCATCATGGCGTTCTCCGTCCGGCCGGGTTGGGCAGCGCCACCTGCGACTGGAATACGTGGCGTTTATGGGCGTCCTCGGCGGCGTCGACGGTGTTGTCGCTGCCGTCGGCCTTCAGGCCGAGCGAGTAGGATTTGGTGTCGACATACCCGGGCGTGGCCTGGGTATTGCGCGCCAGCAGATGCAGGCGCACCGCCACCACGCTGCGCCAGTTCGCCACGGCGCATGCGGCGGCGGCGCAGCCGTTGGCAGTGGCCGGGTCGGCCGAGGTGGCATCGGGTGCGCCGTCCTCGGCCAGGTCGAGGCCGTATTCGAACTGCATCTGCTCGATGCCCTCGGCCAGCGGCACGATGCTCCAGGTCGGCGCGGTGGCGCTGCTGCCCAGTTCGGCGCGCTTGAGGGTCGGAATGCCGTCGCCGTCGACGTTGTTGTTGGCGATGAAGTAGATATGCGTGCGGTAGTGCCGCACCGCGGCCGGCGTGCCGCTGCCTGCGACCTGGGTGCAGTTGCGCCCGTGGCGGTTCAGGTTCGCACTCGCGTTCGTCAGGCTCAATGCGTAGAAATCGGTGACGTTGGGCGAATCCAGTTCGCTCGGGTTGCTGCACAGCGAAGCCTGGAAGAAGGGGCCGCCGGCCGCCGCCGCAGGGCAGTCGCCGACGCCGGCGATGCAGGTCGCGGTGCGGCGCACCACCAGCACGTCGGTTCCTTCGCGCACGTCGTCCAGGCAATCCAGCCCGTCGGCACTGTTGTCCAGGCCTTGCACCGGCAGCACCAGGCCGGCCTTGAGATCGTCCAGGGTGGCGGCGCAGGCGCGCGGCAACGCGGCCGGGGAGGGCAGCACGCTGGGGTCGAATTCGGCAAAGTAGCCGGCATTGCGCAGGTCGATCGAGAGGGTGTCGAGCGCGAAGCGGCCGTTTTCGACCTGGCGATGGGCCTTGTCGATTTCGCCCTGTGCGCGGGTGTTCTTGACGAACATCAGCGACAGGCCGGCCAGGATGGCCAGGCCGATTGCCATGCCGATCATGAGTTCGGCCAGCGAAAAACCGCGCGCGCGGCGCAGGGAAGGGATAGGTGGTCGCATGCTGTTCCTCAGGTGCAGCCGGGCAGGCCGACGGCCACGCGCGCCGAGACGGCGCGGCGGTGGGTGTCCTCGCCGTACTCGCCGCGGCCGCATTCCTGGACCGGGGCGCGGGTCGGGTGCAGGCCCTGCCAGGCGACCGTCACAAGGTAGACGGCAGGGGTGCACACACCCGCCGCGTCGTTCATTGCGCGCACTTGCGTCACGCAGCCGCGCGCGCCTTCCATGGCGCCGGCATTGCCGCCGCCGTCTTCGCGCTGCTCGCCTGCGCCCTTGAGCGCCGCGCTCCATTCGCACAGGTCGCGCGCGCTGCCGGCCAGGGTGGCGCAGTCGGCATCGAGGTCGTCGTTTGTTCCCAGCGGCTCGGCCGTGACATACGCGGCCGCATTGGCGCTATTGCCGCTCAGCCTGGACTGCATGTCCTGCAGCAGCACCGAGGCCTGGGCACGCTGGTAGGACTCGATCGAGCCGATGTGGGCCTTGGTCTGGAAAGCCGCCAGGCCCAGCAGGCCGAAGGCGACCACGACCATCGCGATCAGCACTTCCAGCATGCTGGCGCCTTGCTGGCGGCGGAAGGTGAAGGGCGCTGTCATGGCGTCGGGCAGGCGGCGCTGGATTGGGCCGGGCGGCCGGACAGGTCCACCGACACGCAGCGCGACTCGTCGCTGTCCTGGATGCCGATGTCGAAGGTGGGCAGGTCGGCGCCGCGCACGCGGCCGTTGGGCAGGTAGACCACATTGGCCGGGCCTTCGATCACGGCGCCGGGCACGGCCGGATAGTCGTCCAGCAGCTGGTCGGCGTCGTCCGGGGAGGCGATGCGCCAGCCTTGCTGCCAGCCGCCCGCCGCGGCCGGCGCCAGGGTCACGGCGGCATTGTGCTTGATGGCTTCGCTGCGGGCCCGGTTCAGCGCGGTGTACAGGTCGGAGCTGATGCTGCGCGCGCGCATGGTGGCGGTCAGTTCGCCATAGGCGGGGCCGGCCAGCGCGGCCAGGATCGCCAGCACGGCCAGCACCGTCATCAGTTCGACCAGGGTCAGGCCGCGCTGGCGCGGCAGCGCGGCGCTTACCATTTGTCGCCCGGCAGACGGGTGCCGGCCTGATTGACGGACAGCTCGCCGTCTTCCTCCTGGATGGTGTTCTCGATCGGGGTGGCGGTGATGACGAAGGATTGCGGCGGACCGTCCTCGAGGGCGATCTCGACCTCGTACTTGCTCGACACCGCATCCGGTACCGGCAGCGACAGGTCGTCCACGCTGGCGGCATAGCTGCGGGTATCGGCCATGTACTGGACCTGGGCCTGGGCCAGCTCCATCAGGTAGCTCTGGGCCGCGCTGCGGTTGCTGCGCACGAGGTACTGGCCGTAGGCCGGGTAGGCGATCGACAGCAGGATGCCGACGATGGCGACCGTCACCATGAGCTCGATCAGCGTGAAGCCGCGCTGGCGCCGGGAAAGGTAAGAATGCATGGGATCGCCTTGTGAGCTGCAATGAATGTTGCCCAGTATAAACACTTAACCTGTCAATTTGCTGAATCTATGCTGACAAAATGCTGACAGTGGCACGGCAGGGAGGTCGAGATGAGGCCGGCCGTCCACACAAGGGCGCCCAGACCCGGTAAAATCGCCGGTTTTGCATCAATCCTTTTGGCCGAGACCATGGCATCCGATACCGCAGTAACCCTTCCCGAATCCCCAGACGGCGCCGCCGCAGCCAAGCCTGCCGCCGTGATCGCGCGCGAAGTCGCACGCCGGCGCACCTTCGGCATCATTTCCCACCCGGATGCGGGTAAAACCACGCTGACGGAAAAACTGCTGCTGTTCTCGGGCGCGATCCAGCTGGCCGGCACCGTCAAGGGCCGCAAGAGCGGCCGGCATGCGACGTCGGACTGGATGGACATCGAGAAGCAGCGCGGCATTTCCGTTGCCTCCTCGGTAATGCAGTTCGAGTTCCGCGACCACGTGGTCAACCTGCTCGACACCCCAGGCCACCAGGACTTTTCTGAAGACACCTACCGCGTGCTGACCGCGGTCGACTCGGCGCTGATGGTGATCGACGCGGCCAAGGGCGTGGAGGAGCAGACCATCAAGCTGCTGGGCGTGTGCCGCATGCGCGACACCCCGATCGTGACCTTCATGAACAAGATGGACCGCGAGACCCGCGATCCGCTCGAGCTGCTCGACGAAGTCGAGTCGGTGCTGAAGATCGAATGCGCGCCGGTCACCTGGCCGATCGGCATGGGCAAGAACTTCCGCGGCGTGTACCACCTGCTCAAGGACGAGATCATGCTGTTCAAGGCGGGCGAGGAGAAAGCCGACGGCGCCTTCGAGATCGTCAAGGGCATCGACAACCCGAAGCTGGCCGAGATGTTCCCGCTCGAGATCGAGCAGCTGAAGATGGAAGTGGAGCTGGTGCACGGCGCCTCGCACGTGTTCGACCTGGAGCGCTTCCTGTCGGGCGTGCAGACTCCGGTGTTCTTCGGCTCGGCCATCAACAACTTCGGCGTGCGCGAGATCCTGTCGGCCCTGGTCGACTGGGCCCCGGCCCCGCGCGAACGCGACGCCACCGTGCGCGCCGTGGAGCCGGAAGAGCCGAAGTTCTCCGGTTTCGTCTTCAAGATCCAGGCCAACATGGACCCGGCCCACCGCGACCGCATCGCTTTCCTGCGCGTGTGCTCGGGCCGGTTCGAGAAGGGCATGAAGGTCAAGCACCTGCGCCTTGGCCGCGACGTCAAGCTGTCTTCGGTGGTGACCTTCATGGCCTCGAGCCGCGAGCAGGTCGAAGAAGCCTATGCCGGCGACATCATCGGCCTGCCCAACCACGGCAACATGCAGATCGGCGACAGCTTCTCGGAAGGCGAGATGCTCACCTTTACAGGCATCCCGTATTTTGCGCCGGACCTGTTCCGCACCGTGCGCATCCGCAATCCGCTCAAGGTCAAGCAGCTCCACAAGGGCCTGCAGCAGCTGGGCGAAGAAGGCGCGGTGCAGGTGTTCAAGCCGGTGCTGGGTTCGGACCTGATCCTCGGCGCGGTCGGCGTGCTGCAGTTCGAAGTCGTGGCCAGCCGCCTGCTCAATGAATACGGCGTGGACGCCGTGTTCGAGAGCAGCAGCATCAGCAGCGCGCGCTGGGTCTCGAGCGAGGACAAGAAGTCCCTCGCCGACTTCGAGAACCAGCTCGGCCACCAGGTCGCCTACGATGCGGCCGGCAACCTGGCCTTCCTGGCCACGTCGGGCGTGAACCTGCGCCTGACCCAGGAGCGCTGGCCGAAGCTGACCTTCCACGCGACCCGCGAGCACGCGGCCAAGCTGGCCTAAGCTTCAGCATCCAGACAACGCCGGCCTTCGTGCCGGCGTTTTTCTATCAGAAGCCTATCCCGACGCTGCCCCGCAGGCCGCTGGCATTGCTCGCGTTGCCGAACTTGGCGGCGCTGCCATTGAAGCGCGCCTCGCCGGTGATCGTGGTGCGCTTGTCGAGCCGGTAGTTCGCGCCGACCGCGCCGTAGGCGCCGGTGCCGGACTCGCCCTTGAATGCCGATGGCGCGACCGGCCGCACCCGTTGCGGCGGCAGCAGGCCGTCGTTGGTCACCTGGCTGTGCGCGAGGCCCAGCTTGCCGTAGGCGCTCAGGCGCTCGCTGATAGGCAGCGTGACCCTGGCGGCGAGGTAGGTGGTATGGCTAAGGGCGCCCAGTGCCCCGGCGGCGGCTGCGGACTCCATGGCGCCAGGCTCGATCTTGTGGAAGCCTTTGTCGCGCAAGTGCGCATAGCCCGCTTCCAGCGACAGATACTCATTGAGGGCAAGCCCGAGCACCAGCCTCGGATCGGTGCGGAAACCCTGGAACACGCGGTCGTTCGGATTGGCCGACTCGTTGCCGCCGTACAGGGGCGAATAGCGCTTGAAGCCGGCGGCCAGCGGCCCGAAGCGTCCGGCTTGCGCTTCCAGCGCTGGTTCCGGCTCCTCCGGCGCCGGCGCCAGTTGCGCCTGCGCGCCGGCGGCGGCAAGCAATGCCGCACCGAAGACAATGCTGTTGGCTTTCATGCGCGTCCCCTTCATGGTTGTGGTCGAGCTGGTCGGCCAAGGATACAAACCCACACTTACAACTGTATTAAACGACAAGTCTTGATCGCACCCGGGCCCATGGGTGTTGCGCGCATCCAAAGACTTGGGCCGGCATGCGCCACCGCAAACTGGCGCAGTTTTGAACCGCGTAGATTCGTTCAATGCGCTTAGGAAATTAAGTACGGTTCAATTCAGGGAGGCAGCATGCAAATCCATCGACATTCTTCCCAGGCGGCCTGACCCATGCTGTCGCGATTGAAGATCGGCCCCAAGCTGCTGCTGGCGCCCGGCGTGGTCCTGCTGCTGCTGATCGTGCTCTCGAGCGGCGCCTATTACGCGATGGTGCGCCAGCACCAGTCACTGCAAACCATCGTCGGGCCGCGCGCGGTGCAGCTGCGCAGCACGACCGAGCTGGTGGCCCAGGCCCAGCGCGTCCACGCCGATACCTACAAGCTACTCACCTGGATCAGCAGCAGTTTTTCGCGCCCCCGCATCGACCTCCTGATCACCCAGATCCATCGCCAGAACGCGGCGATCGAGCGTTCGTTTGCCGACCTGGCGCGCATGACCCCAAGCGGCGGCGCCGAGCGGCGCCACGTCGAGCAGGCCCGGCACGCCCACCGCGTCTACGTACGCGCGACGCGCGAGGTGGTCGAGCTGGCGCACGCCGACCAGACCATCGGCGCCAACGCCATGATCAAGCCGGAAGCCGCCTTTGCCGTCATGGCCGAGCGCATGGCCGCGCTGGCCCGGCTCGAGCGCGACCTGTCGGAACAGGCCTCGCACAGCGCCGCTGCCGATTTTCGCGTGACGGCCGGCCTGATGCCGGTGGTGATCCTGCTGGCGGTCGGGGTGTCGCTGGCGATCACGATGGCGGTGCGCCGCGTGCTGCTGCTTGAAGTGCGCGGCATCGGCGCCGCGGCGCTGGGCCTGGCCAGCGGCGACCTGACCATCGGGCAGCGCGACTACGGCGAGGACGAGATCGGCGAGACCTCGCGCGCCCTGGATGCGGGAATCCGCAACCTCAACGGCACGCTGCGCACGGTGCTGGAGTCGGCGCGCACCATCGGCAATACCTCGCGCGACATCAGCCTGGGGCGCCTTAGCATGCATAGCCGGGCGGCATTCCGCAGCCGCTCGCTGGAAGACACGGCGGCTTCGATGCAGGAGCTGGCCGAGACGGTCTCGAACACGGCCAGCAGCGCGCTGGCCGCCAACCGGCTGGCGCAGGCGGCGTCCAGCAGCGCGCGCGAGGGCGGGATGACGGTCGAGCGCATGGCGGCCACGATGGCGACGGTGCGGGAAGGCGCGCTGCGCGCGGCGGAGGTGGCCGGCGTGATCGACGCCTTTGCCAGCGAAGCGGGCACGCTGGCGCTCAATGCCGCGCTGGAAGCGGCCAGGGGTGGGCCGGGCGGCCGCGCGTTCGCCGATGCGGCCGGCGAGGTCAGGGCGCTGGCCCAGCGCGCCGCCGGCGCCGCGCGCGAGATGCGCGAACTGGCCGCGCGTTCGGTGGCCGAGATCGAGGGCTGCACGGAATGGGCGCTGGACGCCGGCAGCAGCATGCAGGACGTGGCCACCTCGGTCAGGAAGATGGAAGACCTGGTGGGCGGCATCAAGAGCGCCAGCGCGGGGCAGGCGAGCGAACTGGCCCAGGTCAACCAGGCGATCGTGCGGATGGACGAGGTGACCAAGCAGAACTGCGCGCTGGTCGAGGAAGCAGCCGCCGCGGCCCGCACCCTGCAGATGCAGGCGCTGTCGCTGTCGCGCACCGTGGCGGCCTTCCGCCTGGACGAATCGGACACTGCGCCGGCAGCTCCGCCGAAAAAGGAAAGCGGCGCCCCCCGGTTGACCCCGACGCGGGATCTGCCCAGGGAGCGCCGCCTTCACGAGCGCTCGCATTTGCGGCTCGCTTCGAGCCGCAAATGAACTGCTAGCCTACCAATCGATCACTCGTAGTCGCTGATCGGCGCGCAACCGCAGAACAGGTTGCGGTCGCCGTACACATTGTCGGCGCGGCCGACCGGCGGCCAGTACTTCTTCTTGCGCAGCGACGCCACCGGGAAGGCCGCCACTTCGCGGGTGTAGGTGTGCTGCCACTCGTCGGCAGTGACCACCTCGGCCGTGTGCGGCGCGCCCTTGAGCGGATTGTCCATCTTGTCGTACTCGCCGCGCTCGACCTTCACGATCTCGGCATGGATGGTGATCATCGCTTCGATGAAACGGTCCAGCTCCGCCTTCGATTCCGACTCGGTCGGCTCGATCATGAGCGTGCCCGGTACCGGGAAGCTCATGGTCGGGGCGTGGAAGCCGAAGTCCATCAGGCGCTTGGCCACGTCTTCGTTCGAGATACCGGTCTTGTCCTGCAGCGGGCGCAGGTCGATGATGCACTCGTGCGCGACCAGGCCGTCGTGGCCGGTGTACAGCACAGGATAGTGCGGGGCCAGGCGGCGCGCGATGTAGTTGGCGTTCAGGATCGCCACTTCGGTCGCAGCCGTGAGGCCTTCGGCGCCCATCATCGCGATGTACATCCACGAGATCGGCAGGATCGAGGCCGAGCCATAGGCCGCGGCGCTGACCGCGCCGATGCCCGCTTCGTTGCGCACGTAGCCGGTCGAGAGCTGGTTCGGCAGGAAGGGCGCCAGGTGGGCGCCGACACCGATCGGGCCCACGCCAGGACCGCCGCCGCCGTGCGGGATGCAGAAGGTCTTGTGCAGGTTCAGGTGGCTGACGTCGCCCCCGAAGGCGCCCGGTGCGGCCACGCCGACCATCGCATTCATGTTGGCGCCGTCGACATACACCTGGCCGCCGTGCGAGTGGACGATCTCGCACAGTTCCTTGATGCCTTCCTCGAACACGCCGTGGGTGGACGGATAGGTGACCATCACGCAGGCCAGGTTGGCGCTGTGCTGCTCGGCCTTGGCGCGCAGGTCGGCCAGGTCGACGTTGCCGTTCTCGTCGCAGGCGGTGACCACCACCTGCATGCCGACCATGCTGGCCGATGCCGGGTTGGTGCCGTGCGCCGAGGACGGGATCAGGCAGATGTTGCGGTGTCCTTCGCCGCGCGACTGATGGTATTTCTGGATCACCAGCAGGCCCGCGTATTCGCCCTGCGAGCCGGCGTTCGGCTGCAGCGAGATCGCGGCGTAGCCGGTGGCCGCGCACAGCATGGCCTCCAGCTGGTCGATCATCTCGCGGTAGCCGACGGTCTGGTCTTCTGGGGCGAACGGGTGGATGCTGGAGAACTCGGGCCAGGTGACCGGGATCATTTCCGAGGTCGCGTTGAGCTTCATGGTGCACGAACCGAGCGGGATCATGGTGCGGTCCAGCGCCAGGTCCTTGTCGGCCAGCGAACGCAGGTAGCGCAGCATCTCGTGCTCGGCGTGGTAGCGGTGGAAGGTCGGGTGGGTGAGGTAAGCCGAGGTGCGTGCCAGCGCGGCCGGGTAGGCGTCCTGGGCGTCCGCGTCCAGGGCGTCGATGTCCACCGACTTGTTCTTGCCGAAGACCGAGAACAGCACGGCCAGGTCGTCGCGGGTGGTGGTTTCGTCCAGCGAGATGCCGACGTGGCCTGCGTCGATGCGGCGCAGGTTGATGCCCTGTTCGGCGGCTGCAGCCACCAGCGCCTCGGCGTCAGGGGTAGCAACCGTCAGGGTGTCGAAGAAGGTCTGGTTGACCACGTCCATGCCGAGCTGCTTCAGGCCGGTGGCCAGGATCGCGGCCTGGCGGTGCACGCGGCGCGCGATGCGCTGGAGGCCTTCAGGTCCGTGGTAGACCGCGTACATGCCGGCCATCACGGCCAGCAGCACCTGGGCGGTACAGATGTTCGAGGTGGCCTTTTCGCGGCGGATGTGCTGCTCGCGGGTCTGCAGGGCCAGGCGGTAGGCCTGGTTGCCCTGGGCGTCGACCGTGACGCCGACCAGGCGGCCGGCCATGCTGCGCTTGAATTCGTCGCGGGTAGCCAGGTAGCCGGCGTGCGGGCCGCCGAAACCGAGCGGCACGCCGAAGCGCTGGCTGTTACCGACGACCACGTCGGCGCCCCATTCGCCCGGTGCGGCCAGCATGGTCAAGGCCAGCAGGTCGGCGGCGACCACCACCATGGCGCCGGCAGCGTGCAGGTGCTCGACGGCGGCGCGGTAGTCGCGCACTTCGCCGTTCACGCCCGGGTATTGCAGCAGCACGCCGAAGCACGATTCTTCCAGCTTTTCGATCTCGGCTGCGGAGATGACGCGCACTTCCACGCCGATCGGCTCGGCGCGGGTGCGCACCACTTCCAGGGTCTGCGGCAGCACGTCGTCGGCCACGTAGAACACTTTCGAAGGCGACTTGCCGACGCGCTGGAGCAGCGTCATCGCTTCGGCGGCGGCCGTACCTTCGTCCAGCATCGACGAGTTGGCGATGCCCATGCCGGTCATGTCGGTGATCATCTGCTGGAAGTTCAGGATCGCTTCCAGGCGGCCCTGCGAGATCTCCGGCTGGTAAGGCGTATAGGCGGTGTACCAGGCCGGGTTCTCGAAGATGTTGCGCAGGATGACTTTCGGCGTGTGGGTGCCGTAGTAGCCCTGGCCGATCATCGACTTCATGACCTTGTTCTTCGACGCCAGCGCTTTCAACGTAGCAAGCGCCTGTTCTTCCGAGCGCGGCTCGACGAACTGGCCCAAATTCAGTGTCGCTTTGGTGCGGATGTTGGCCGGTACGATCGCGTCGATCAGGTCGGCGCGGGTGGCGTAGCCGAGCGTCGACAGCATCGATGCCTGTTCGGCGTCGGTCGGGCCGATGTGGCGTGGAATGAAGGAATCGCGCGCTTCGAGTTGGGTAAGGCTGGTGCGGGTCATGGTAGGGGCCAGGAGAAGAGCTGGCGCTGCGACAGCGCCGGGGTAGGAGAGATGAGGTCTGCTAGTGCACTTGCAAGGGACAGCGGCGGGTGCGCGCGGGGCGCACCCGGTTCACATCAGTTGCCGGTCGCCTTGGCGTAGTCGTCGGCGCTGAGCAGCTTGTCGATCGCGCCGGCGTCCGACGGCTGCAGCTTGAACAGCCAGGCGCCGAAGGCGTCCGAGTTGATCGAGTCCGGCGCATCGGCGACCGACTGGTTCACTGCCGTAACGGTACCGGCGACCGGTGCGTAGATGTCGCTGGCGGCCTTGACCGACTCGACCACCGCGGCGTCGGCGCCGGCGGTGAAGGCCTTGCCGACCTGCGGCAGTTCGACGAACACGATGTCGCCCAGTGCATCCTGCGCGTATTCGGTGATGCCGACGGTCACGGTGCCGTCAGCCTCGCGGCGCACCCACTCGTGGGAATCGGTGTATTTCAGGTCGGTTGGAATGTTCATGTAAAAGCTCCAGTAGGTAAGGCGGTCAGTATAACAATTCTTGTTTTCAGGCTGCGAGGACTTTGCCGTTGCGCACGAACGGCAGCTTCACCACGGTTGCCAGCAGCTTCTTGTCGCGGATCTCGACATGGACGGAATCGCCGACGGCCACGTCCATCGGCACGCGCGCCAGCGCAATGGCCTGCTGCATGCTCGGGCTGAAGGTGCCGCTGGTGATCTCGCCCGCGTTGCCGGAGGCCGCGATCACTTTCTGGTGGGCGCGCAGGATGCCGCCTTTCTCGCGCAGGATCAGGCCGACGTACTGGGCGTTCTGGCCCTTGGCCAGCAGGGCTGCCTTGCCGATGAAGTCGCGCTCCGAGACCAGGTCGATGGTCCATGCCAGGCCGGCGTCCAGTGGGTTGACGCTGTCGTCCATGTCCTGGCCGTACAGGTTCATGCCCGCTTCCAGGCGCAGCGTATCGCGCGCGCCCAGGCCAGCCGGCTTGATGCCGGCGGCGACAAACGCATTCCACAGCGCTTCCACGTTCGCAGCCGATACGCCGACCTCGAAACCGTCTTCGCCGGTGTAGCCGGTGCGCGCCACCATGACTTCGCCGAATTCGGTATCCGGCACGATCACGACATTGAAAGGCTTGAGGGGCTCGGAAGCGGCCTGAGTGGTCGGCAGCACCTGCCATACCTTGGCGCGGGCGTTCGGGCCCTGCACGGCGATCAGGGCGATCGGGTCGTTGCCATCCCGGCGCTGGGTGATCGTGACGCCGCTGCCAGTGGCCTCGTTCTGCTGGTTCATCCAGGCCACGTCCTTCTCGGCGGTACCGGCATTGACCACTAGGCGGAACCAGTCTTCGGTAAAGTAATAGACGATCAGGTCGTCGATCACGCCGCCTTCTGGGTTGAGCATGCAGGAGTAGAGGGCCTTGCCGGGAATTTGCAGCTTGTCGACGTTGTTGGCCAGCAGGCCGCGGAGAAACGCGCGCACATTGGCGCCCTTGAGGTCCACCACGCACATGTGCGAGACGTCGAACATGCCTGCATCGGTACGCACGGCATGGTGTTCTTCGATCTGGGAACCGTAGTTGACCGGCATGTCCCAGCCGCCGAAGTCGACCATCTTGGCGCCAAGGGCGCGGTGTGCGGAGTTGAGCGGGGTCGCTTTGAGCGTCATGGAATCCTCGGGACAGTAATAGGGGTACGGGCACGCCTGGTGGGTGCTTGGGTCCCCTCTGTCCTTGGTACCTGAGAGATAGCAGCATAGCCGCCTGCCCCTTCGGTGGGCCGCCTGCAATGGCAGCGGCCGCTCTCCAGAGTTGGGCCGGCCGCGCCATGCGCTGCTGCCCCTTGACCAGTCCGTTTGCCTGAGAGTTTGTGGGTAGTGCCCCTTCGGCGGCAGGTGGGCCTGCGCTCTCCTGGTCAAGACTGTGGAGAATATGCCAGCCTTGGTTTGCTGTCAACCGAAGGAGGGCTGCCCGGCAGGCTTGAAAGCTTGCTGCAAAGTATTGCTGCGCACTATTGGGGCGGGGCAGGCGTGGGGTTCGCACGTGTTTTGCTACACTGTCTCCACATACTTTGCAGTGGGAAAAGACTATGAGCGAAGCCAAAGCGCAAGGACCGAAGGAAGCCTGGTTCACGCTGTCCGGGGACGTCAACAGCGACATGGTGCACCGCGTGTTCGAAGCGGTAGCCTCCATGACCGAGGACGGCATCGAGACGGCGCATGTGATGGTGCAGTCGAACGGCGGCTATGTCAGCGACGGCCTGTGCCTGCATAATTTTCTGGCCAATTCCCCGATCACCTTCGTGATGTACAACGGCGGGGCGGTGGCCTCGATCGCGGTCACCCTGTTCCTGGCCGGGACCCGGCGCTATTGCAGCGAGACGGCGCGCTTCATGGTGCACAAGTCGCATGCGACGGCCTCGCCCGGTTCGCGGCCGGACGCACTGAACATCATCGTCGAAGGCCTGCGCGCCGACGACGCGCGCACCGAGTCGCTGCTGCGCAAATCGGTCGAGCTCACCCCCGAGCAGTGGGCCATTCACCAGTACTCCGACCTGCACCTGAATTCGCGCGACGCCAAGGCGGCGGGGCTGGTGCACGACATCGCCGACTTCAAGCCGCCCAAGGGCGCCGTCCTGCGTAATATCTGAGCCCAAAGAAAAGCCCGCCGTCGCTTGACGGCGGGCGGGGTCTGTCGCTGGCTCGGGCAGTTGAGGGCCTGCCCCAGCCAGGCTTGTCCGACCTAGCGCTTCTTGTCGTTCTTGTGGCTCTGGCGGCCGGCTTCCGCGTGCTGCTCCGGCGTGCCTCCACGGGTGCCGCTGCCGCTGCCCGATGCCGAACCCGAGCCCGAACCGGACTGCTTGCTGCCACTGCTGCCGCCTGCGCTGTTACTGCTTTGCTGGCTGCCACTCTGGGAGCCCGAACGCGAGCCCTTCTTTCCTTGATTCGAGGCCATGGAGATGTCCTTTCAATGTGGGAAAAATACCTGATTGCCGAGCTGCGGATCGATACCGCAGCAATTCCGGTCGACCCATCATGCGTGTCGGTCCGGACGATCGGTATCGGATCACAGCGTGATCCAGTGTAGGACAGCCTCCGACATTCTCAAGACATTATTTACCCACAGATTTGTCGGGAGGAGACGACATACCCGATAGATCCGGGCCGAATAGCAAGTTTTTAGTTGCTAGTTAGAAATGTTGTGGCAAAATGCGGGAACACTCCCATCCCCGACCCCATGTCCAGCCCGATTGCCCAGACATCCGCCGTCCGCAAGGCCGCCACGCAGCAGGCGACGCTGGACGAGCTCGTGGGTATCGCGGCGCGCCAGGCCGCCGAGGCACTGAAGGACATGGCCACCCGCATGGTGGCGGCGTTGCTCGACATGACCACGGCCGGGCCCGATCCACAGCAGGCGGGCCTCCGTGTCCGCTCGGGCAACCTGCTCAAGGATAATGCCTATGCCTTCGTGCACCTGGCTTCGACCGCCATCGAGCTGGCGTTGGCACGGGAAGTTGCCCAGCTGGCGCCCGGTCTCAAGCCCCCGGCAGCCGCGCCCTTGACCCTGAGTCTGGTGCCGCTGGAAGAAGTCGACAGCCAGCTCGCCTTTGCATCCACGAGCCGCCCGTTCGACCTGGCGCATTCCGAAGCCCTGGCCAGCCTGGGCGTGCGCCTGGGCATGCTGCTGGGACGCGAACTGGTGCGCGCGGCGCACAATCCCTTCCGCCCCGAAGTCTTCCTGCGCGCAATCCAGCAAGCCTGGTGCGAATTCGAGCCCGACCCGCAGGCGCACGGCCTCGTGATGCCCTTGCTGCGCCCCGGCCTGGTGTTCGAGCTCGGGCCGCTGCTGGGCGCCCTGAACGACAAGCTCAAGCCGGTACGCGCAGGAAGCAACGCGGCCGAGCGCTTTGCCAAGACCGACGACAGCGCCAGCGCCCGGGCCGCACGGGCAAGGCGCGACGCCGCCGTCTCGCAGCAGCTGCGCCAGCTGTTCGGCGCTGCCGAAGGTGCCGGGCTTGATATCCCGTTGATCGCCAACCTGCCGCAGGGCAGCGGCGGCTGGCGCCCGAGCGGCGCGGCCGGCTTTGCCGCCGGCGCCGCATCGCCATCGACATCGTCGCCGGCAGCCGGTTTCGCCGCGCCGGCGCCTGGCCAGGTCGCGCCCCACGCGGCCACGATGGCGCCGGCGGGATCGGCGCACCCGGCCGGCGTTGCGCATGCGGCGCTGCCGGCGCCCCTGATCGGCATGCTCGAACAATTCGCCGCGGGCTTCCAGGCGGTGGGCCAGCCGGGCGTGGCAGGCGGGGAGGGCGCGCCCGCGCACGAGGTGTTCTACCTGCCGCGCCTGAAGCAAAGCCTGCCCCAGGGCAGCCTGTCGCGCGGCGACGAAACCACGCTCGACCTCCTCTCGCGCATCTTCGAAGCGGTGCTGCTGGACGAAGCCATCCCGAAAGAGACGCGCGAGCTGATCGCCTTCCTGCAGGTGCCGGTGCTCAAGGCCGCGCTGCACGACCGCAGCTTCTTCTTCGAGGAGACGCATCCGGCGCGGCGCATGCTCGACCTGCTGTCGAACGTCGGCTGGGAACAGCCGGGCAGCCCGGACGATCCGGTCTTCCGCGCGATGCGCAGCAGCGTGGAGAAAGTGCGGCGCGAAGCGCAGCCCGACGGCAGCGCCGTCGTCTTCGCCGCCGCCGTGGCCGACCTGGAAGCGAGCATCGCCGAGCGCGAGCACGCCCAGCAGGCCGCGATCGCCGGACCGATCGCCCAGGCCACGCGCCAGGAAAAGCAGGCCGCCGCCAGCCGCTCGGCAAAGAAGGCCGTGGCGCTGCGTTTGGCCGGGGACGACCTGGTTGCCGTGGTCGGCACCTTCCTGGAACAGCGCTGGACCCCGGTGCTCACGCTGGCCTACACCATCGAGGACAGTAAACCTGGCGCGGTCGACAACGCCACCCGCGCCATGGACGACCTGGTCTGGAGCGTCAAGCCCAAGGCCACCCAGGAAGGGCGCAAGGCCCTGATCGCGCGCCTCCCGGGTTTGCTCACCACCCTGAACAAATGGCTGGATGCCGTCAAATGGCAGGATGCCGAGCGCCTGCAATTCTTCGCCGAGCTGGCCGAATGCCACGCGACCATCGTGCGCGCCCCGATCGAGCTCTCGCCCGAGCGCCAGCTGGAGCTGGCGGTGGAAGCGGCCCAGCAGGACGCGCTGCGCCGCATCGCCGTCGAGCAGGCCAGCGCGCAGGAAGAAGAAGACGACGCCGCACTGGATCCGGCCGCCGCCACCCTGGCCAGCCTGGAGCGCGGCATGCGCGTCGAATTCACGGGGGCGGGCGGCGTGCGCAAGGTGAAACTGGCCTGGGTCAGCCCGCTGCGCACCCTGTTCATCTTCTCCGGGACGGGCCGCCAGGAAGCGTTTTCGCTGCCGGCCGAGCGCCTGCTCGAGTCCTTCCGCACCGGCAGCATCCGGGTGCTGGCGCCGGACGGCGTGGTCGGCCGGGTGCTGACCCAGGCCGCCGGCGAAGCCGCCATGAACGACCCGATGCACGCCGAGCGTGCCGGCTGACGGGGAAGGCAAACAATTGCCGTGTTCACAAGCTTGCATCTTGGCCGAAATGCAAGCAACAGATGGTATGATGCGGTCTTTGACGACTCATTAGCCACCGAAGCAACGTGCGCCTCTCTTCCATCAAATTGTCGGGATTCAAGTCTTTTGTCGATCCCACCAATTTCCAGGTGCCCGGCCAGCTGGTCGGCGTGGTCGGCCCGAACGGCTGCGGCAAGTCGAACATCATCGACGCCGTGCGCTGGGTGCTGGGCGAATCCAAGGCCTCCGAGCTGCGCGGCGAGTCGATGCAGGACGTGATCTTCAACGGCTCCACCTACCGCAAGCCCTCGGGCCGCGCCTCGGTGGAACTGGTATTCGACAACAGCGACGGCAAGGCCGCGGGGCAGTGGGGCCAGTACGCCGAGATCGCGGTCAAGCGCACCCTCACGCGCGACGGCACCTCCACCTATTACATCAATGGCCAGCCGGTACGCCGGCGCGACATCCAGGACATCTTCCTCGGCACCGGGCTCGGTCCGCGCGCCTACGCCATCATCGGCCAGGGCATGATCTCGCGCATCATCGAGTCGCGCCCGGAAGAGCTGCGCGTCTTCCTCGAGGAAGCGGCCGGCGTATCGAAGTACAAGGAGCGCCGCCGCGAGACCGAGAACCGGCTGTCCGACACGCGCGAGAACCTGCTGCGGGTCGAGGACATCCTGCGCGAGCTCAACGCCAACCTGGAAAAGCTCGAAGCCCAGGCCGTGGTGGCCAACCGCTTCCACCAGTTGCAAGCGGACCAGGAAGAAAAGCAGAAGCTGCTCTGGCTGCTGCGCAAGAACGAGGCGAAAGCCGAGCAGCTGCGCTATTTCCGCGAGATGGAAGAAGCGCAAACCGAGCTCGAAGCCCAGACCGCGAAGCTGCGCAGCGTGGAGCTCGACCTTGAGCACCTGCGCCAGTCCCACTTCGCCACGGGCGATCGCCTGCACACGGCTCAAGGCGCCCTGTACCAGACCAATTCCGAGATCGGCAGCCTGGAAGCGCAGATCAAGTTCGTGGTCGAGTCGCGCACCCGCCTGCAGAACCAGCTCGGCACGCTTACCGCGCAGCGTGACCAGTGGCTGGCGCAGCGCCAGGAATACCAGGAGCAGCTCGAAGAAGCCGAGTTCACGCTGGAAGAACTCGGCGCGCGCGCCGAAGCGGCCCAGATGGCGGTGGAAGCGCACGGGGAGCGCGTGCCCGAGCTGGAAACGGCATGGCGCGAGAGCCAGGAGCGCTCCAACGAATCGCGCGCCCGCATCATGGGCGTGCAGCAGCGTATCGAGCTGGCCAGCGCCCACCAGCGCAACGCCGCCGGCATTCTCAGCAGCCTGGCGGCCCGGCGCGAGCGCCTGCAGCAGGAACGCACCACCCTGAACCTGCCCGACGGCGCCACGCTCGACAATCTCCGGATGCAGCTGGAAGAAAAGCAGATGGCGCTCGAAGAGCAGACCATGCTGCTGGACGACGCGTCATCGCGCCAGGAAGCAGTGGAAGCCGAGCGCCGCGAAGCCCACGCCCAGGTCCAGCAGGAGTCCTCTGCCAGCGCCAAGCTCGATGCCCGCCTGGCAGCGCTGCGCCAGATGCAGGACCGCGTGCAAACCCAGGGCAAGGTCCAGCCCTGGCTGGAAAAGCATGAGCTGAGCGGCCTGCCGCGGCTGTGGCAAAAGCTCGACGTCGAAGAAGGCTGGGAAACCGCGCTGGAAGCCGTGCTGCGCGAGCGCGCCGGTGCGCTGGAAATGTCGAACCTGGACTGGGCCAACGGCTTCTTCGGCGACGCGCCGCCGGCGCGCCTGGCCCTGTATTCGCCGGCGCCATCGGCGCCTGCCGCGATCGACGACCCCCAAGGCCTGAAACCGTTTGCCAGCCTGCTGCGCCTGAACGATCCCGGCGTGCGCGGGGTCCTGAACGACTGGCTGCACCACGTCTACGTGGCGCAGGACGCCGCCGAGGCGCTTGGCATGCGCGCGCGCCTGCCGCAGGGCGGCAGTTTCGTCACGCGCCAGGGCCACCTGGTCACGCAGTCGAGCGTGCGCTTCCACGCCCCGGACGCCGAACAGGACGGCATGCTGGCGCGCCAGCACGACATCGACAATACCGGCAAGCAGCTGCGCGCCCAAGCCCTGCTGGCGGACGAAGCGCGCAGCCGCGCCACCCGCGCCGACGCCGCCGTCAGCGAACTGACCCGCCGCCTCCAGGATGCGCGCCAGCGCTCCGCCCAGCTGCAGCGCGAGGTGCACGCGCTGCAGATCGAAGTGCTCAAGCAAAGCGAGATCGAAGCGCGCTTCAACCAGCGCAGCGGCCAGATCGCGGCCGACCTGAATGAAATCGCCGCCCAGGAAGCCGAGCAGCGCGAGGCGGCGGCGCACGCCGAACAGGAATTCGAGCAGCTCGACATGGAACTGGCCGAACTGCAGGGCGCGCACGAAGACGGCCAGACCGCCTTCCTGGACAAGGAGCAGGCGCTGGCGGATGCGCGCCAGAAGCTGCGCGACCTGGAGCGCAGCGCGCAAGAGGCGCAATTCGCCGAGCGCGCGCAGCGCAGCAAGATCGAAGAGCTGCGCCGCAGCATCGCCACCGCCAGCGGGCAGGCCGAGCAGGTGGGCGCCAGCCTGGGGGCCGGCAAGCTCGAACTCGAAGCGCTGGAGGCGGGCACCGCCCACGAGGGCCTGCAGGAACTGCTGGACCGGCGCAGCACCCAGGAGCGGGCGTTGTCGGACGCGCGCCATGAACTCGACCAGATCGCGCTGCAGCTGCGCCAGGCCGAGGAAGCGCGCATGGGCAACGAGCGCAGTCTGCAACCGCAGCGCGACCGTATTACCGAGATGCAGCTCAAGGAGCAGGCCGCGCGCCTGAACCAGGAGCAGTTCGCCGAGGCGCTGGCCTCCACCGGCGCCGACGAAGCGCTGCTCGCGGAAAAGCTCAACCCGGACCTCAAGCCCCAATACCTGCAGGGCGAGGTCACGCGCCTGACCAATGCCATCGCCTCGCTGGGCGCGGTCAACCTGGCGGCGGTGGACGAGCTGGCCCAGGCCACCGAGCGCAAGCGCTACCTCGACTCGCAGAACAACGATTTGCAGGAAGCCATCGCTACGCTGGAAGACGCCATCCACCGCATCGACCGCGAGACGCGCGACCTGCTGCAGGACACCTTCGACCGGGTCAACACCCATTTCTCGGAACTGTTCCCGATCCTGTTTGGGGGCGGCAACGCCAAGCTGGTGATGACCGGCGACGAGATCCTGGACTCCGGCGTGCAGGTGATGGCCCAGCCGCCCGGCAAGAAGAACGCGACCATCCACCTGCTCTCGGGCGGGGAAAAGGCGCTGACCGCCACCGCGCTGGTGTTTTCGATGTTCCGCCTGAACCCGGCGCCATTCTGCCTGCTGGACGAGGTGGACGCGCCGCTGGACGATGCCAATACCGAGCGCTTCTGCCGCATGGTCAAGCGCATGTCCGAACATACCCAATTCCTCTTCATCTCGCATAACAAGATTGCGATGGAGATGGCCAACCAACTGATCGGTGTGACGATGCAGGAGCAGGGCGTATCGCGCATCGTGGCGGTGGACATGGAGTCCGCCGCGAACTTCGCTACTGAGGCACAAGCAGCATGACTGATTTCCAAATGAGCCTGATCGCAGCGGGCGGCGTTTTCGTCGTCGGCGTCATCTCTTACAACAAGTGGCAGGAGTACAAGGCCCGCAAGAGCGTGGAACGCGCCTTTGCCTCGGACCACGACGACGTCCTGATGCGCAGCGGCGAGACCGCCGTCGAGCGCCAGGAGCCGGTGCTCGACCTCGGCGCGGAAACGCCGCTGGCGCCGCTGGACGTCGATCCCGAGTTGTCCGTGCCTGGCCGCAGCGCGCCGCCTGCCGATGGCCCGTCTTTCGCAGCTGCGCCCGTAGCCCCTGCCGCGAGCTATGCCGCCGCCTCGACCGCGCCGGTGGCGCCGCTGCCAGGCACGCTCCCGAACACCCCGCCGGCCGAACTGGCCGAAAGCCTGGTCGATCCGCTGATCGACTGCCTGATCCCGCTGAACTTCGAAGGCGCGGTGCGCGGCGACAAGATCCTGCCGGCGCTGCAAAAGCTGCGCCGGGTCGGCAACAAGCCGATCCACTACATCGGCTTTGCCGTCAGTGGCGACTGGGAGCCGATCGTCCATGGCGGTGTCTACACCAAGCTGCAGGCCGGCGTGCAGATGGCCACCCGCACCACGGCCCTGAACGAAATCGAGTATTCCGAGCTCGTGACCCGCCTGCGCGCGGTGGCCGACGAAATCGGCGCCGAGCCGGAAGTGCCGGACATGATCGAAGTGATGAGTGAAGCGCGCACGCTGCACCGCTTTGTCGCCGGTCACGACGCCCAGCTGGGCGTGAACCTGGCGGCCAATGGCGAAGCCTGGCCGATCGCGACCCTGATCGGGGCGCTCGAGAAGCAGGGCTTCGATGTGCGCCCGGACGGCCGCTTCTCGATGCCCGACCGCGCCGATGGCAATCCAGGTGGCGTGCTGTTCACGCTGTCGACCAATGTCACGCTGGGCGCGGACGCGACCAACCGCCTGACCCTGCTGCTGGACGTGCCCTGCGTGGCCCCGGCCCGCGACGGCTTCGGCGCCATGGTCAAGTGCGCCAAGGAGCTGGTGCAGCGCCTGGACGCCACCATCGTCGACGACTTCGAGCAGCCGCTGTCGGACGAAGCGCTGGACGAGATCAAGGGCCAGGTAGGGGAGTTCTACCAGGAGATGGAAGCGGCGGACATCCCGGCCGGCTCTACCCGCGCCTTGCGCCTGTTCGTATAAGGCCAGGGCCCCGATGAGCGTGACGACGAGCGTGACGAAGCAGGCCGACCCGCTGGCGCGGATGGCGTGGCTGGTCGAGGAACTGAACCGCCACATCTACAACTACCACGTGCTCGATGCGCCGACCATTCCCGACGCCGAGTACGACCGCATGTTCCGCGAGCTGCAGGAGCTCGAGCTGGCGCACCCGGCGGCGGTGACCAACGATTCGCCGACCTTCCGCGTCGGCGCGGCGCCCATCCCCGAGTTCAAGCAGGTGACCCACTCGGTGCCGATGCTCTCGCTGAACAACGGCTTCGAGATTGACGACGTCGACAACTTCGACCGGCGTGTGAGGGAAGGCCTGGAAGCGAAGCAGGTGGCGTATAACGCCGAACTGAAATTCGACGGCCTGGCGATCAGCCTGCGCTACGAGAACGGCATGTTCGTGCAGGCCGCGACCCGCGGCGACGGTTATACGGGCGAGGACGTGACCGCGAATATCCGCACCGTGCGCGTGATCCCGCTGCGCCTGCATGGCAAGGACATCCCCGCCGTGCTGGAAGTGCGCGGCGAAATCCTGATGTTCAAGGGCGATTTCGCCAGCCTGAACGCGCGCCAGCGCGAGGCCGGGCAAAAAGAATTCGCCAATCCGCGCAATGCGGCGGCGGGCAGCCTGCGCCAGCTGGATGCGCGCATCACCGCCCAGCGCAAGCTGCGCTTTTTTGCCTACGGCATCGGCCTGCTGGAAGGCGCCGAGCTGCCGGAGACCCATTCCGGAGTGCTCGACTGGTTCGACCGCCTGGGCCTGCCGGTGGCGAAAGAGCGCGCCGTGGTCACTGGCCGCGACGGCCTGCTCGGCTTTTACCGCGAGATCGGCGAGCGCCGCAGCAGCCTGCCGTATGAAATCGACGGCGTGGTCTACAAGGTCGACCGCGTGGCCGACCAGGCGCAGCTGGGCTTTGTCTCGCGTGCGCCGCGCTTTGCACTGGCCCACAAGTTCCCGGCCGAGGAAGCGCTGACCGAAGTCACCGCGATCGACGTGCAGGTGGGCCGCACCGGCGCCATCACGCCGGTGGCGCGGCTCGTGCCGGTGTCGGTCGGCGGCGTCACCGTCACCAATGCGACCCTGCACAACGAAGACGAAGTGCTGCGCAAGGACGTGCGCGTGGGCGACACCGTGGTCGTGCGCCGCGCCGGCGACGTGATTCCCGAGGTGCTGTCGGTGGTGCTGGAGCGCCGCCCCACGCCCGAGCCGCTGCGCTACGTCTTGCCGAAAACCTGCCCGGTGTGCGGCTCGCACGTGGTGCGCGAAGAGGGCGAGGCGATCGCCCGCTGCTCCGGGGGCCTGAGCTGCGCGGCCCAGCGCAAGGAAGCGATCCGTCACTTCGCGGGCCGGCGCATGATGGACATCGAAGGCCTGGGCGACCGCTATATCGACAGCCTGGTCGAATGCAGCCTGATCCACGGCGTGGCCGACCTGTACAAGCTGACGCTGGACGACCTGCTGGCCATGAAGCGCCTGGCCGACGAGCGCGAAGGCACCACTCCTGAAACCGTCAAGAACGGCAAGGTCGCCACCAAATGGGCCGACAACCTGTTGGAGGCAATCGCCGCCAGCAAGCACCCGCCGCTGGAGCGCCTGCTGTTCGCGCTGGGCATCCGCCATGTGGGCGAATCGACCGCCAAGACCCTGGCCGACTGGCTGGGCCGCTTCGACCTGGTGCGCCAGGCGCCGAGCGCGCTGCTGCGTGTGCTGCCCGATATCGGCGGCACCGTGGCCGACGCCATCGCCGAATTCTTTGCGGAAGAAAAAAACCAGCAGGCCATCAATGCGCTGTTGGCGGCCGGGGTCGCGCCGCAGGGCGAGCATCCCCCCAAGCCGGCCTTGCGCGAGAAGCTCGACGAAATCAACCTGCTGGCGGCGCTCGGCATCCCCAAGCTCACCGAGCCGCGCGCGCGCCAGCTGCTGGCCGCCGGCCAGACCCTGGAGTCGCTGGGCCACCTGAACGTATTCAACGTGTTCGGCCTGCCGGCGACGGTCGCCGGCGCGCTGGAAGAGTGGATGGCGGCGCCGGGCAACCGCGAACGCGTGGCCGCGCTGGCGCAACTGCGGTCCGAACTGCTGGCGCAACTGCCCGAGGAAGCGCCGCAGCTTGAAGGCCGCTTCACCGGCAAGACCTTCGTGCTGACCGGCACCTTGCCGACGCTGAGCCGCGATGCGGCCGGCGCCCTGATCGAGGCGGCGGGCGGCAAGGTATCCGGTTCGGTATCGAAGAAGACCTCTTACGTCGTCGCCGGCGCCGAGGCAGGCAGCAAGCTGGCCAAGGCGGAAGAACTCGGCGTCACCGTGCTCGACGAAGCGGGCCTGCTGGCGCTGCTCGAAGCGTGAACAATACGAAGGCGACACCATGACCCTGATCCGCAAAGCCGTATTCCCCGTGGCCGGCCTCGGCAGCCGCTTCCTGCCCGCCACCAAGGCGCAGCCCAAGGAAATGCTGCCGATCGTCGACAAGCCGCTGATCCAGTACGCCGTCGAAGAAGCCGTGGCGGCCGGCATCACCGAACTGGTCTTCATCACCGGCCGCAACAAGCGCGCCATCGAGGACCATTTCGACAAGGCCTACGAGCTCGAATCCGAACTCGAGGCGGCCGGCAAGCAGGCGCTGCTCGAAGTGGTGCGCGGCGTGATCCCGAAGAACGTCACCTGCATCTACATCCGCCAGTCCGCGCCGCTGGGCCTGGGCCATGCGGTGCTGTGCGCCCGCCCGGTGATCGGCGACGAGCCCTTTGCCGTACTGCTGGCGGACGACTTCATGGATGCCCCGCCTGGGACCAAGCCGGTGCTGGCGCAGATGACCGACCTGTACTCCTACGAACGCTCCAGTATCCTGGCGGTGCAGGACGTCGCGCGCGAGCACACGCGCCAGTACGGCATCGTCAAGGCCGACAGCTACCGCCCGGGCCTGGAAGTGGTATCGGAAATCGTCGAGAAGCCCGCGCCGGATGTGGCGCCATCGACCCTGGCCGTGGTGGGGCGCTACGTGCTGTCCGGTTCCATCTTCGGCTACCTCGAGAACCTGGGCACCGGCGCCGGCGGCGAAATCCAGCTCACCGACGGCATCGCCGCGCTGATGCAGGCCGAGCGCGTGCTGGCCTACCGCTACGAAGGCCAGCGCTACGACTGCGGCTCCAAGCTCGGCTACCTGCAGGCCACCGCCGCGATGGGCCTGAAGCACCCCGAGACCGGCGCGGGCTTCCGCGCCTGCCTGGCCGCGCTGCTGGAACAGGGAAAACTGCCATGACGGTGCGCGAGATCCTGCGCATGGGCGACCCGCGCCTGCTGCGCGTGGCCGAGAAGGTCACCGAGTTCGACACGCCGGAGCTGCATCTCCTCATCGCCGACATGTTCGAGACCATGCATGCGGCCAATGGCGCCGGCCTGGCCGCGCCCCAGATCGGCGTCAACCTGCAGCTGGTGATCTACGGGTTCGCGAAAAATGGCCGCTACCCGGACGCGCCGCCGGTGCCGGAGACGGTCCTGATCAATCCGGTTCTCACGCCCTTGGCCGATGAGATGGAAGAGGGCTTCGAAGGCTGCCTGTCGGTGCCGGGCCTGCGCGGCAGCGTGCCGCGTTATACCAGGCTGCATTACGAAGGCGTCGACCAGTACGGCAAGCCCATCGTGCGCGATTGCGAAGGCTTCCATGCGCGCGTGGTGCAGCACGAGGTCGACCATTTGCTCGGCATCCTGTATCCGATGCGCATCCGCGATTTCTCGCGTTTCGGCTTTACCGAAGTGATGTTCCCGGACCTCGATCCGAAGGCGGACGACTGATGCGCTTCTTCACCGTAGCGGTATTGCTGGCCTGTGTCCCTGTCGCCCACGCCGGCGACTGGTTCACGAAGATCGACCCGGCGCCGAAAAGCGAATTCTGGCTCGACACCGGTTTCGCCACCGCCCACTTCGACAGCGACAAGAACCTGAACGGCGCCAACAAGGGGCTCGCGGCAGAATACCGCTTCAGCGGCACCATGGCCGCCACCGCCGGGCGTTTCTACAACAGCGACCGGCAGTGGTCGAATTATGCGGGCGTGATCTGGCAGCCGTATGCGGTGGGGCCGGTGCGGGTTGGGCTGGCGCTGGCGGCTTTCGACGGTTACCCGAACATGCGCAGCGGCGGCTGGTTTCCGGCGGCGATTCCTACCCTGACGTACGAGTACCAGCGGGTGGGCGTCAATATCGGGATCATTCCGACCTACCGCGATCGTTTGTATGGCGGGGTGTCGGTGCAGCTCAAGCTGAAATTATTCGAATAGGCGCGCATCGTAGGGTGGGCAGCTTGCCTGCCCACGCGTTCAAACCGAGCCCGCACACCCGCTTGCCTGATCTGACCGCGTGGGCAGAACCTGCCCACGCTACGCGTTACGACTCCTTGGGGTAGGGGCTCTTGCCCCCTTCCGCAATGAACACATCGATGCGCTGCTGCAGCACCGGCAGCGGCACCGACCCCAGCTGCAGCACCGTATCGTGGAAGTTCCGGATATCGAACTTCGCGCCCAGCGCCTTCTCGGCCCGCGCCCGCGCTTCCTGGATCGCCATCTGCCCCAGGTAGTAGGACAGCGCCTGGCCCGGCCAGGAAATGTAGCGGTCCACTTCGGTCTCGACTTCGTGCTTCGACAGCGCGGTGTTCTCCATCAGGTAGGCCTGCGCCTGCTCGCGGGTCCAGCCCTTGGCGTGCACGCCCGTATCGACCACGAGGCGCGAGGCGCGCCAGGCCTGGTAGCTGAGCATGCCGAATTCCTCGTACGGGGTCTCGTAGATGCCCATCTCGGCGCCCAGCCGCTCGGAATACAGCGCCCAGCCTTCGCCGAAGGCCGAGATATAGGCGCGGCGGAAGTTCGGCACGTTCTTCTGTTCCTGCGCCACCGGCATCTGGAAGGCGTGGCCCGGCGCCGATTCGTGCAGGGTCAGGGCCGGCAGGCTGTAGAGCGCGCGCGCCGGCAGGTTATAGGTATTGACCCAGTAGCTGCCCGGGCCGCCGCGGCCGGCCGTGTAGAACGGCGCCTGGTCGTCCGGCACCGGCAGGATCGCGAAGCGGCGGCGCGGCAGGTAGCCGAAATACTGGTCGGCCTTGGCGTCGAAACGCTTGGCCGTCCAGGCCGCGCGCATGAGGAGTTCCTGCGGAGTCTTGGCATAGAACTGCGGGTCGGTGCGCAGGAATCGCAGGAAGGCCGGCAGGTCGCCCTCGAACTTCACCTTCTTCATGATCGCGTGCATCTCGGCGCGGATCTTGGCCATCTCGGCCAGTCCAATCGCGTGGATTTGGTCTGCGCTCAAAGTGGTGGTGGTGAACTCCACGATCTTCGACTGGTAATAGGCCTGCCCGCCCGGCATGCTGGTGGCCGCGAGCGTGGTGCGCGCCTTCGGCACGTATTCGTCGCGGAAGAAGGCCAGCACCTGGCGGTAGGCCGGCTGCACCGCATCGCGGATGACGGCGGCGGCCTGGGCCCGCAAGGCTTCTTGCTCGCTGGCCGGCACCGATGCCGGGAAGGTCTTGAAGGGCGTGAAGAACACCGTGTCCTGCGGCGTCTTCGCGTCGGCGATGGAGCTGAGCGCCACGTCGCGGCCGCTGAGCGTGACTTTCGGCGGCGTGAAGCCGCGCGCCAGGCCGGCGCGCATGTTGCCGGTCTCCTGAGCAAAATAGTCGGGCAGGGCGGCTAGCTGCTTGAGGTAGTTGCGGTAATCCTCGAGCGTCTTGAAGGGCCGGCGCGCGCCGAAGGTGACGTCGGTCCAGAAGGCGCTGTCGGCATTGACCGGCTGCTCGTATTCGCGGAAGCGCTGGGCGTCGAGCAGCGAGGCGACCTGGGCGCGGTAGACTGCGAAGTTGACCCGTTCGCCGGGCGACAGGTCGGCAGGGCGGATCGCATCGAGTTCCTTCAGGATGCCTTCCCAGTAGCGCTGGCGCGCCTCTTGTGCGGGGGCGTCGACACGCGCCAGCGAAGCGCTCACGCCGCGGTCGTCCTCGGCGCGGGCGAGCCGTTCCGTGACGCGCCATTTCCACTCTTTCGTGTAGATTGTCTTGAAACGCGCATCCGCGCCGGTGGCGGCTTGCACCGGGGACATTGCAATACTCAGCAGTACACATGCCGCCGACAAGGCGCTACCCAGGTTTTTATTCATGGTCTTCCCGCGATTGAATGAGTCGATTCGATTAACTTCGGAGCAAGCTTGCTCGGCGAGATGCATCTTAGCGGGGATGTCGCAAATTGACACTAACGAAAATGTTTCCGAATTGTTGTTGGCAGAAGATACAGTTTGACGACACGGCAAGGTATAATGCGCGACCGGCCGGGATGCCTTCGCGGCCCATCATGGCTCAGGCCCGAGCCGACGCGGCAGGCCCCGGCAACCACCATCCGTATGCATTGTTCCTTGACGACGACATGACCACGAATACGGGCGCGAAAGACTTCGCCCCAGGGAGCAATGAGCTGTTGCAGCCTTGGCGGCGTATCGCATTGCAGCTCTGCCCACTCATCGGGGAGAGCGGCTTTTGCGCACTGTTCGGCCGTGCCATCCACATGGTGGGGCCCGACCACGCCTGGCTCTCCCCGCAACAGGCCTGCCGCTCGCCGGACCAGCTCTTCGGTTTGCTGGAAGAGCGCATGTCCCTGGTCGACGCCGGGCGCGCCGCGGCCGCCAACGAGATCTTGCTGCGGACCTTTACCGAATTACTTGAAACGCTCATCGGGCAGGCGCTGACCCAGCGCCTGCTCGCGTCGGCGGCCGCTGCCGACCAGCCGGCGAATGCACAGGAGCAGAAATAAATGACCGATAAAGTGACCTTGGGGAAATTGGCAACGGGCGTACCGGGGCTGGACGTCCTCTTGGGCGGCGGACTGAACGAGTTCTCGTTCAACCTCATTAGCGGTGCTCCCGGCTGTGGCAAGACGACGATGGCCCACCAGATGATGTTCGCGCTGGCCAGTCCCGAGCGGCGCGCGCTCTTCTTCACCGTGCTGGGCGAACCGCCGCTGAAGATGCTGCGCTACCAGCAGCAGTATGCCTTCTTCGATATGGCCAAGGTCGGCACCTCGATCCGCTACGTCAACCTGACCGCCGACCTGCGTGCCGGCGACTTTAACGGCGTGCTCGAACGCATCACGAAAGAGGTCGAGGACTTCGCCCCGAGCATGGTGTTCGTCGATTCCTTCCGCTCCGTGATCCAGACCGGGCGCGCAGGCAGCGAAGGCACCAGCGACCTGCAGTATTTCGTGCAGGAGCTCGGCACGCGCATGACGAGCTGGATGGCGACCACCTTCCTGATCGGCGAATACCAGCAGAACGAAGTCGAGGCCAACCCGATCATGACCGTGGCCGACGGCATGATCGCGCTGAGCCAGCAGCACGAGGGCGACGCCGTGGTGCGCAAGATCCGCGTCGTCAAGATGCGCGGCCAGGCCCACATGGGTGGCTCGCATACCTTCCGCATCACGTCCGGCGGCCTGCGTATCTATCCGCGCCTGCTGCCGCCGCCGGCGGCCGACCGGCACAAGGGCGCGCCGGTCGACACCGATCCCATGCGGATCCCGACCGGCACGCCGGGGCTGGACGACATGCTGCACGGCGGCCTGCCGCAGGGGCATTCGATGCTGGCCATCGGACCGACCGGCTGCGGCAAGTCCATCATGGGTACGCGCTTCCTGCAGGCCGGCGTCGCCCAGGGCGAGGCCGGTATCGTGATGTGCTTCGAAAAAGGCACGGCGCGCCTGCGCAATGCCCAAATGGCCGCGATGGTCCGCGCCGGCCAGGTCACGGTGGTCGAGAGCCGCCAGATCGACCTGACGATGGAAGAGCTGGAGGACGATTTGCTGGCGGCGATCGACCGCACCGGAGCGCGCCGCGTGGTCATCGATTCGCTGTCCGAAGTCTCGCTGTTCCTGGCCCCGGAATGCACGCGCAACCTGCGCGAAGGCGTATTCCGCTTGCTCAGCAGCCTGGCCAAGCGCGGCGTGACGGTGCTCATGACCGTTGGCCTGGACGACCGCACGCTCAACATGAATTATGCGCGCGCCGACATGGCCTATATTGCCGACGCCATCGTGGCGATGCGTTACGCCGAGGTGGACGGCCAGGTGCGCCGCTACATGGCGGTGGTCAAGGTGCGCGGCAGCAACCATAGCGCCGACCTGCGCGAGTACCGGATCACCGACGAGGGGATCGAGATCGATCCGATCGCGGCCCCCGTCAACGGGGTGCTGTTCGGGCGCACCGACCACACCAATTCCGCCGACTAAGGCACAGCATGGGAACGTACGATGAATCGAATGCCGGCTCTGAACAACGTTCCCTGATGGGCGACGATCCCAAACTTGGCGGCCTGCTGCGCGAGCAGGACCTGCACCACCGGATCGCGGTGCTCGAGGCCGAGCTCTCGCATGCCCGCATCCTGGTGCGCGAGCGCGACCGCCTCGAAGACCAGGTCACCCAGCTGCGCGAAGCCAACGAAAACCTGGTAATGGCCACCGTCAGCGCGCAGTCGCTGCGCGAGCTGGCCGAAGCCACCAACCGCCGCCAGACCGAATTCCTGGCCATGCTGGCGCACGAACTGCGCAACCCGCTGGCGCCGCTGTCGATGTCGGCCAGCCTGCTGCAAAGCATCGGCGCCTCCGGCTCGACGGGCCAGCTGGGCCACGTGGCCGGCGTGGTGCGGCGCCAGGTCGACCACATGGCCCGCCTGCTCGACGACCTGCTCGACGCCGCCCGCATCAGCAGCGGCAAGATCACGCTGGCGGTGCGCCCGCTGTCCCTGGCCGCGGCGCTCGAACAGGCCGTGGAAACGGTGGCGCCGCGCATCCGCGAACGCCACCAGCAGCTCGAGCTCGAGCTGCCGGAGGCCCCGCTGGCGATCGAAGGCGACCCGGTGCGCCTGACCCAGGTATTCGCCAACCTGCTCGGCAATGCCTCGAAATACACCGGCAACGGCGGGCGCATCCTGCTGCGCGCCTGGCGCGCGGGCGACGAAGTGGTGGTCGAAGTCAGCGACAACGGCACCGGCATTTCGGCCGAGATGCTGCCGCAGATCTTCGACCTGTTCATCCAGGGGCCGCGCTCGCTGGCGCGCTCCGAAGGGGGCCTCGGCATCGGCCTGAACGTGGTGCGCAACCTGGTCGGCATGCACGGCGGGTCGGTGTCCGCCGCTAGCGCCGGCGAGGGGCAGGGCAGCAGCTTCACGGTGCGCCTGCCGCTGTCCTGCGCCGGCGCCCCTGCGCTCGACGTGCCGGCCGGCCCGAGCGCCGCCGAAGACGCCTGCCGCATCCTGCTCATCGAAGACAACGTGGACGCCTGCGACACGCTGCGTGCGCTGCTCGAGCTGGCCGGCCACGAGGTGATGGCGGCCTATGACGGCCATGCCGGCCTGGCGGCCGCCCAGGCGCGGCCCTACGACATCGTCATCTGCGACATCGGGCTGCCGGGCATCGACGGCCTGGAGGTCATGGAACAGCTGCGCGGCGCCGAGCAGGGCGGCAAACCGTTTGCGATCGCGCTGTCGGGCTACGGCCAGTCTGAAGACCGCGACCGCGCGCTGGCGGCGGGATTCGACCGCTACCTGGTCAAGCCGGCCGCGCCAAGCGCCCTGCTGGAACTGGTGGGCGAGGCGCGTGAAGCGCGCGAGGCGCAGCAGGGCGCCTGAGGCGCCCCTGTTCTACCCGAGCACGCGCGCGATGCGCGCGACCGCTTCCTCGATCCGCTCGAGCCGGGTGGCGTACGAAAACCGTACGTGCCGGCTGGGCGCCGCAAACCCGAAATCGTCCCCCGGCACGATCGCGACATGCGCCTCGCGCAGCAGCGACCAGGCAAAGGCGGTGCTGTCGTCGCTGTGCGCGTGCTGCAGTTCGCCGATGTCCGCATACACATAGAAGGCGCCGTCCGGCATCACCGGCACCTGGAAGCCGAGCTCGCGCAGGGCCGGGACCAGGTAATCGCGGCGGCGCTGGAATTCGCGCCGGCGTTCTTCGTAGATGCCCAGTGCTTCCGGCGTGAAGCAGGCCAGCGCCGCGTGCTGGGCCACGGTGGGCGCGCAGATGAACAGGTTCTGCGCCAGCTTTTCAAACGTCGGCACCAGGGCGTCGGGCACCACCAGCCAGCCCAGGCGCCAGCCCGTCATGCTGAAGTATTTGGAAAAGCTGTTGACGGTGATGACCTCGCTGTCGAGCGCCAGGGCGCTGACCGGCTGGTGGTCGTAGGTCAAGCCCTGGTAGATCTCGTCGATGATCGAAAAGCCCCCGCGCGAACGCACGGCGGCGAGCATGTCGCGCAGCTGTTCTAGCGTCATCGAGGTGCCGGTCGGGTTCGAGGGCGAGGCCACCAGCACGCCGCGGCTGCGCGCGCTCCAGTGGGCCTCGACATGCGCGGCGCTGAGCTGATAGCGGTCTTCGCTGGCTGCGGGAACCAGCACCGGCTTGCCGCCGAAGCTGGACACGAAATGGCGGTTGCAGGGGTAGCAGGGGTCGGGCATCAGCACTTCGTCGCCCTCGGCCACCAGGGCCGCGCACGCCAGCAGCAGGCCGGCCGAGGCGCCGGCGGTGACGACGATGCGGCGCGGGTCGATGTCCAGGCCATGCACGGCGGCGTAGTGCTTGGTGATCGCTTCGCGCAGCTCGCGCAGGCCCATCGAGTCGGTGTACTGGGTGATGCCGCCGCGGATGGCGTCCACCGCCGCTTGCGCCACGATCTCGGGCGCGGTGAAATCGGGCTCGCCGACGCTCATGCTGATGACGTCGATGCCGCTGCGCTTCATTTCATTGGCTGCCTTGACCATTTCCATGACGCGGAAGGGTTCGATGGCGTGGACGCGCTGGGCGACCTGCAGGGCGTGAGGGGTAATTGCTGACATGCCGGAATCCAGAAAAGCGTGATCCGCCATCTTACCGTAGGGTGGGCAGATTCTGCCCACGCGTTCAAACCGGGTTAGAGCGCCCGTGCGTTTGATCACCTGTCGACGATCACCGCGTGGGCGGGAAACCCGCCCACCCTACGATGTGCGGCAGAGCATGGCGCGGCGCTTACTGATGCGCATGATGCGTCGCGGTCAAACGGCGCATCAGCGGCAGCGCCGCCAGCGCGATCAGCGTGCACGCGATCGCCGCGATCCCGAGCTTGTTGAACAGGTTCGTGTACACCGGCAGCGTCTGCAGCGGATCGACCATGTCGCGCGGGACGCTGGCGAGGTTCGCCACCACGCCGCCCAGGTATTGCGAGATGCCCACGCCGACATAGTAGGCGCCCATCATGAAGCCGCCCATGCGCGCCGGCACGTAGCGCGCGATCATCGCCAGTCCCAGGCCGCTCACCAAGAGCTCCCCCAGCGAATACAGGCCGTAACCGGCGATCATGATCCAGGACGAGGTCAGGCCGCCCGTGGCGAACTGGCCGGCCACACCGTAGGTGAAGAAGCCCGCCGCCACCACCGCGAAGCCGAGCGCAAACTTGGCGGCGATCGACAGGTCCTTGCCGCTGTTGCCGGCGCGGGTGTAGACCAGGGCCAGCACGGGGCTCAGCACCATGATCCAGATCGCGTTCAGTGCCTGGAATTGCGCCGGCGACCAGGTCCACAGGTGGCTGCCCAGCACGGTGAATTGCAGGTCCACGTTGCGCAGGGCGAACAGCGACAGCGAGGTCGACATCTGCTGGTAGAAGATGAAGAAGAACACGGTCTGCAGGGTCAGCACCAGCGCGGCGATCAGGCCGGCGCGTTCGCTTGGCGCGCTGCTGCGAATCAGGTGGAAGAAAATCCCCAGCACCACGATGCCGGCAATGTAGACGAAGGCGCGCGCCAGGCTCTGGTATTCGAGGATGACGGCCGATGCCGCCACCGCCACCGCGCCGCCAGCCAGTACGGCCAGCAGCTTGTTCAGTTCGAGCGGGCGGGCGTCCGGCGGCGAGCCGATATGGCCGATGGTCTTGCGCAGCACGCCCACGGTCAGCAGGCCGATCGTCAAGCCTACGCTGCACACGGCAAAGGCCACGTGCCAGCCAAGGTTGCCGCCCCAGGTGGCGTTGATATGGTCCTTGATCCAGGGCGTGGCCAGCATCGAGAAGGTCGAGCCGACGTTCACCGCCATGTAGTACAGGGTGAAGGCGCTGTCCATCTTGGAATCGTCGCCTTCGTAGATCTTGCGCACCAGGTTGGCGGTATTCGGCTTGAACAGGCCGTTGCCGACCACGATCACGCCCAGCGCCGAGAAGGTCATCCAGGTATTGGTGGTCGGTATCGCCATCAGGGCGTAGCCGAGGGTCAGGATCAGGGCGCCGAGGATCATGCAGCGGCGGGTGCCGAGCACCTGGTCGCCGATCCAGCCGCCGATGGCCGGCGCCACGTAGATCAGGGCCGCCGCCGCGCCCCATACCAGGTTGGCGCGGCTGTCCTCGAAGCCGAGGCGCTGCACCATGAAATACACGATCAGCGCTTGCATGCCGTAGTAGCCGAAGCGTTCCCACAGCTCGATCAGCGCCACGGTCATGAATGATCTGGTCTGGCTCACGCCCTGGCCAGCCGCCAGCGCAATGTCGTTCTTCATTGGTCTGCCTCGATATTATTTTCTGCCGGTGGCCCGGCAACCGCGCGATGCTACGCGAGGCGCTTGGAAGAAGCAATCTTGACTGGGCCGGCTGCGGGCGGCGGCGGAGGGATGTGCTCATGTAATTTTGTTACACGGACCCTGTTTCGTGCGCCGGAATTCTGGCATCCTTCTGGCTTGCCCCTTTTGACAACTTTCGACCACCGGGATCTATGACCACTGCACCGTTCGTCCGCCTGGCCCTGTGCCTGCTCGCCAGCCCGCTCGCCCTTGCGCAGAACACCGACCGCCAGCTGCAAGGCGTGACCCGCAACCAGAACACGCTGGAGCTGGCCACCAGCGACGGCCGCTACCTGATCAAGCCGTATTCGGCCAATGTAGTCGAAACGACCTTCATCCCGAGGGGCGAGCAGTTCGATCCGGCCTCGCACGCGGTGGTGCTGGCGCCGGTGGACGTCAGCGCGACCTTCAAGAACGAAGGCAACCGGATCGAGTTCGCCACCCCGGGCATCACGGTGGTGGTGGACAAGCAGCCCTTCCGCATCAGCTACCTGTACAAGGGCAAGCCGCTGGTGGCCGAAAAAGGCGGCTACCGCCGCGGCGACAAGCTCGAGAGCATCGAATTCGCGCTGGACGAGGGCGAGGCGCTGTATGGCGCGGGCGCCCGCGCCGTCGGCATGAACCGCCGCGGCAACCGCTTCCAGCTGTACAACCGCGCCGACTACGGCTACGGGGCGACGTCGAAGCTGCTGAACTTCACGATTCCGGTTGCGCTGTCCTCGAAAAAATACGCGATCCACTTCGACAACCCGCAGACCGGCTTCCTCGACTTCGACAGCCGCAAGGACGGCACCTTGCGCTTCGAAGCGCAAGGCGGGCGCAAGACCTACCAGGTGGTCGCCGGCGACACCTGGGACGGCGTGATGGAACACTACACCGCCCTGACCGGACGCCAGCCGCTGCCGCCGCGCTGGACCTTCGGTAATTTCGCCAGCCGTTTCGGCTACAAGACCGAGGCCCAGACCCGCGCCGTGGTCGACAAGTTCGTCGACGAGAAGATTCCGCTCGACGCCGTCGTGCTCGACCTGTTCTGGTTCGGGAAGACCGTCAAGGACACCATGGGCAACCTGGCCTGGGACCGCGACAGCTTCCCGACCGCCGAGAAGATGATGGCCGACTTCAAGAAGAAGGGCGTCAAGACCGTCGTCATCACCGAGCCCTTCATCCTGACCACCTCCAGCCGCTGGCAGGAAGCGGCATCGCACGATGCGCTGGCAACCGGCAAGGACGGCCAGCCTGCCAGATACGATTTCTATTTCGGGAACACCGGTATCGTCGACCTGTACCGGCCGGAAGGACGCGACTGGTTCTGGAACATCTACAAGGGCCTGAAGGAGGGCGGTGTGACCGGCTGGTGGGGCGACCTGGGCGAGCCGGAAGTGCATCCGTCCTGGGTGCGCCATGGCGCCAGGGGCGAGAAGGGCGCCGACGAAGTGCACAACATCTACGGCCACGACTGGGCGCGCCTGATCTTCGATGGCTACAAGAAGCACTTCCCCGACGAGCGTCCCTTCATCCTGATGCGCGCCGGGTATTCGGGCTCGCAGCGCTTCGGCATGATCCCGTGGTCGGGCGACGTCAACCGCGGCTGGGGCGGACTGCAGTCGCAGATGGAGATCTCGCTCCAGATGGGCATGCAGGGCCTGGCCTACATGCACTCGGACCTGGGCGGCTTTGCCAACGCGGTGCTGGACGACGAACTGTATGTGCGCTGGCTGCAGTACGGCGTGTTCCAGCCGGTGTTCCGTCCGCACGCGCAGGACGACGTGGCGCCCGAGCCGGTATTCCGCTCCGAACGCACCAAGGTGCTGGCGCGCGAAGCGGTCTGGCTGCGCTACGCGATGCTGCCATATAACTACACGCTCGCCTTCGACAACAACCGGACCGGCACGCCGCTGATGCGCCCCGTGCTGTTCGAGGAAGACGACGCGGCCACGCTCTCGTCCACCTACCTGTGGGGCCGCGACTTCCTGGTTTCGCCCGTGACCGAGCCGGGCGCCACGCGCCAGGAAGTGCGCTTCCCGGTCAAGGACAGCGTCTGGTTCGACTTCCACACCGGCGAAAAGCACCGGGGCGGCATCCTGGAGGTGGTCAAGCCCGTCGAGGCGCACATTCCCGTGTTCGTGCGCGCCGGCGCCTTCATCCCGATGGCCAAGGTGGTGCAGAGCACGCGCGACTATTCGACGCGCAGCATCGACCTGCACTACTACCACGACGCGACGGTCGCCGCGAGCACCGGCAAGATGTACGACGACGACGGCGAGACCGCCGACGCGTTCGAGAAGGGCAGGTACGAGATCGTGCGCTTCGCCAGCGCCTACGCTGCCGGAAAACTGGAGATCGCGCTGCAGACCGAAACCGGCAAGGCTCAAACGCCGCAGGAACGCGGCTTTTCGCTGAAGGTGCACAATATCGCGGCCAAGCCGCGCGCCGTGACGGTCGACGGGCGGGCGGTGAAGTTCATCTGGAACGGCAAGCACCAGCTGCTCGAAGTGCCGGTGGCGGCGCGCAAGCAGCCATCGGGCAAAGTCGTCATCGAGCTATAAGCGTTGTGGGTACCCGCCTTCGCGGGTACGACGGGACAAAGCTGGGGCCACAGGGTGGAAGATCAGCGTGCCACGATCAGGCGCAGCCCCAGTCCGACAAAGATTGCTCCTGCCACCCGGTCCAGCCACAGCCCTGCACGCGGCGTGCGCTGGAGCCACTGCCCGATCGACCCCGAGAAAAACCCGAGCAGGCTGAACAGCACTGCCGCCTGCAGCGTGAAAGTCAGCCCGAGCCAGCCGATCTGCCAGTTCGCGTCGCCGCGCGAGGCCACCACGAACTGCGGCAGGAAAGACAGGAAGAACAGCACGATCTTCGGATTGATGGCATTGGCCAGCAATCCCTTGAAGAACAGCGTGCGCGCCGTTTCGTCCGGCACGCCGGCCGCGACCTGGCCGCCGCCGCGGCTGCGCAGGGCCTGGACGCCGATCCAGATCAGGTACAGGCCGCCCGCCACCTTCAGCGCGGTAAATGCGCTGGGCGAGGCAGCGATGATGGCGCTCACCCCGATCACGGCCAGCAGCGTGTGGTTCAGGCAGCCCAGCGCGCAGCCCAGTCCAAAAGCGATGCCGCGCGCGCGGCCCTTGGCGATGCCCACGCCCAGCACCATCATGTTGTCCGGGCCGGGCGAGAGCGTGATCAGGATCGCGGCGGTGAGGAAACCCAGGAATTGTTCGGGCGTGAGCATGGGTGATAGCGGGTCATGGAAAGACCAGCATGGTACCGCACCGCGCCAGCGCAGTGGAACTTGCGCTCAGCGCTTGCCCTTGGGCTGGACGACCGCATCGAGGTCCAGCTCGACCCAGGTCGGCGCATGGTCGCTCGGTTTTTCCTTGGCGCGCTGGAAGCGGTCGACGCCCGCGGCGCGCAGGGCCGGCGCCAGGGCAGGGCTGAGCAGCAGGTGGTCGATGCGCAGGCCGGCGTCGCGCCCGAAGGCGTTGCGGAAGTAATCCCAAAAGGTATAGATGGTCTCGTCCGGATACATGCTGCGCAGTGAATCCGTCCAGCCTTGCGCCATCAGGCGCTCGAAGGCGGCGCGCGTCTCGGGGCGGAACAGGGCGTCGGTGACCCAGCGCTCGGGCTTGTAGACGTCGCGGTCGGTCGGGATCACGTTGAAGTCGCCGCACATCACCACGGGCACCCTGGCCTCCAGCAGTTCTTCGCCGCGCGCGATCAGGCGCTCCATCCAGGCCAGCTTGTAGTCGTATTTCGGCCCCGGCGCCGGGTTCCCGTTCGGCAGGTAGAGGCCGCACACCAGCACGCCCTGGTAAGCCGCCTCCACGTAGCGGCTTTGCTCGTCCAGCGGGTCGCCCGGCAGACCGCGCTGCAGTTCCTGGGCCGGGCCCTCGCGGGTGAGGATGGCCACGCCGTTCCAGCTTTTCTGGCCATGCCAGATCGCGTGGTAGCCGGCGTCCAGGATGGCCTGCTCGGGGAATTTCTCCTGCGGCGCCTTGAGCTCCTGCAGGCACAGCACGTCCGGCTGGCGCTCTTCGAGGTATTCCAGCAGGGCGCCGATGCGGGCGCCGATCCCGTTGATATTGTATGTGACGACCAGCATTGTGTCTCCGCGTTCAGTCCATGAGCTTGTTGTGACTTTATCATGAGACCGCCGGCGCACGGATGGCCGGGGCCGTCCCTTATAGTCGAGCGGCATGTCGATATGGCGAATTGATCGTTCGTGCAAGAGCAGCCTTGCCGTATACTCATCCGATTGCCATATCGCTGTCTGGAGAATCCCATGTTCACTCGCCGTCACCTTTTGCTGGGCGCCGTCGCCCTGTCCGCCAACCTGCTGGCCAGCGCCGCGCATGCCGACCAGCTCGCGGACATCAAGAAGAAGGGCGAGATCGTGTTCGGCGTGCTGGGCACGGACGAGCCGAACAGCTTCATCGAACCGAAGACGCGCCAGCTGGTCGGCTACGAGATCGACCTGGCGACCGCGGTCGCGAAGAAGATCGGCGTCAAGCCGGTGTTCAGGCAGATGTCGGTATCGAGCCGCATCCCCGAGCTGCAGCAGGGCCACGTCGATGTGCTGGCCGCCACGCTCACCCACAACAAGGAACGCGAGTCGCAGGTGGACTTCGCGCTGACCCATTTCGTCACCGGCTCGAAGGTGATGGTGCGCGCAGCGAGCGGCGTGACCGCGCTGCCCCAGCTGGCCGGCAAGAAGGTGGTCACGGTCCGCGGCGGCACCCAGGAAAGCAATATCCGCAAGGCCGTGCCGAGCGCCGAGGTGGTGACCTTCGAGAACACCCAGCAGGCCTTCCAGGCGCTACGCCAGGGCAAGGGCATCGCCTATGTCAACGACGAATCTTCGCTGCTGGCCGACTACGGCAAGCTGGGCCCGGCCGCGAAGAGCTTTACCATCCTGCCGACCAGCATCGGCACCGAATCGATCGCGATGGGCCTGCGCAAGGGCGAGAAGAGCCTGAAGGCGGTGGTCGACGCTACCCTGCGCGAGCTGGAAGCGAGCGGCGCGGCCGAGCAGCTGTTCAACAAGTGGTATGGCCCGGGCACCCGCCCCAATATCGCCAAGCGCCAGTTCAGAATCACGACCGACAAGATCTGATTGATAGATTCGGACCACCGGTTTGCCGTTTTTCGATCCCGCCATCATCCAGTCGGGCCAGTACCACGACTGGTTGGTGCAGGGCTTCGTGCTGTCGCTCCAGCTGACCGCCGCCAGCTTTGCCTTCGCGCTGCCTTTCGGCGCGCTCGTGGCCCTGGCGCGCACCGCGTCCTTCGCGCCGCTGCGCCTGCTTGGCTCGGCCATCGTCGAAGGCATCCGCAACGTGCCGCTGCTGGCGCACCTGCTGTTCTGGTATTTCGCCTTTCCCGAACTGCTGCCGGAGCCTGCGCGCGAATTCCTGTATGCGCACAACCCGGAAGCCGTCTGCGCGGTGATTGCGCTGGCGCTGTACAGCGGCGTGCACATGGCCGAAGACATCCGCAGCGGCATCCGCGCCGTCCTGCCCGGCCAGTTCGAGGCGGCCAAGTCGCTCGGGCTCGGGCGCCTGGCCACCGTGCGCCTGGTGCTGCTGCCCCAGGCCCTGCGCGCCGCCACGCCGCCGCTGCTCTCCCAGACCGTCAACCTGTGGAAGGACACCAGCGTGGCCACCGTCATCGGCGCGGCCGAACTGATGTACCAGGCCGCGCGCGTGGAAACGGCGAGCTTTCGCAGCGTCGAAGCATTCACCTTCGCCACGCTGGCCTACCTCACGGTATCGCTCCTGATTTCCCTGGCCGCCCACCTGTTCCAGCGGCGCTATCCGGTGCGTCCGGCATGAGGATCCCGTGCTCGAACTGATCGATACCTATTGGCTCTACTTCCTGGTCGGCCAATACCCGGACGGGCCGCTGGGCGGGCTGGCGCTGACCGTGCTGCTGTCGGGCGCGGCGCTGCTGCTGGCGATGCCGCTCGGCCTGGTGCTGGGCGTGGCGCGCGTGAGCCGCCACCGCGCTATCCGCTGGCCGGTCGGCGCGCTGGTGCAGGTCGTGCGCGCGGTGCCGCTGCTGCTGGTCGTGTTCTGGGCCTACTTCTTCCTGCCGGCCGTCACCGGCGTCAAGACCGGGCAGGCGACCACCATGCTGATGGTGCTGGTGCTGTTCGACGCGGTCTACCTGGCCGAGATCGTCGCGGCCGGCCTGCGCGCGCTGCCCAAGGGCCAGCTGGAAAGCGCGCGTTCGCTCGGTTTGTCGTATCCGCAGGCGCTGCGCCTGGTGGTGCTGCCGCAAACCCTTCGCCGCAGCCTGCCGTCGATCGTCAACCAGCTGGTCTCGACCATCAAGGCGACCTCGCTGGGCTATATCATTGGGCTGTCGGAGGTTTCCTTCATCGCTACCCAGGTCAACACACTGGTGTTCACGCAGGCGGTCGAGGTCTACCTGATCCTGGCCCTGACCTATTTTCTCCTCTGTTTCGGCCTGTCCCGCCTGGCCTACCTGGCCGAGCGCCGTCTGCAGGGCCGCGCCCTGCGGGTCGACACGCAGATCGCATAAAAGAAAGCCCCCGATGATCGTTCTCGATAAAGTCAACAAGTGGTACGGCGACTACCACGCCCTCGTGGATGTCAGCGAGCGCGTGGAGAAAAACGAAGTGGTGGTCGTGTGCGGGCCATCGGGCTCGGGCAAGTCCACCCTGATACGCACCCTCAACCGGCTGGAAGACATCGACGGCGGCAGCATCGCCATCGACGGGCGCGACATCCATGCCAAGGGCAGCGACGTGAACGCGCTGCGCGCCGGGATCGGTTTCGTGTTCCAGCAGTTCAACCTGTTCCCGCACCTGACGGCCCTGGAGAACTGTACCCTGGCCCCGGTCAACCTCAAGCGCGCCACGCCCAGGGAGGCGCGCGAGCAGGCCATGGCTTTGCTGGAGCAGGTGGGCCTGGCGCACAAGCGCGACGCCTACCCGGGCGAGCTCTCCGGCGGCCAGCAGCAGCGCGTGGCGATCGCGCGCGCACTGGCGATGCGCCCGCCGATCATGCTGTTCGACGAGCCTACCAGTGCGCTCGATCCGGAGATGGTCGGGGAAGTGCTGCAGGTGATGCGCTCGTTGGCGAGCAGCGGCATGACCATGGTCTGCGTCACCCACGAGATGGGCTTTGCGCGCGAGGTCGCCGACCGGGTGCTCTTCATGAGCGAAGGGAAGATCCTGGAGCGCGCCACGCCGGAAGCGTTCTTCACCCATCCGCAGCATCCGCGGGCGCAGCAGTTCCTGGCCGATCGCAAGCGCGCTTAAGCCCTGGCGCATCCGGGGCGCTGGCACGGCCGCCCTGGGCGTTGATTTTTCGAGAGTATCCAGCAGGCGCATGTCTCTATAATTCTGGGTGGCGGGAAGCGGCGTTCGCAAGCCCTGCCTGGAGAAACGACAATGCAGGGTTCTAGAGGGAAGCGCTGCCGCGTCGGCATCGTCGGCGCCGGCACGGCGGGCCTTGCCACGGCGATTGCGATGGCGCGCGATGGCCATGAAGTGCAGGTCTTCGAAAAGCATCCGTCGCTGGCCACGCTCGGCGCCGGCGTGCTGATTCAGCCGCAGGGCGTGGCTGCACTGGAAGACCTGGGCGTGGCGCAGGCGTTCAAAGCGGCCAGCGTGCCGATCGAGCGGCTGGTGGGATTGAATCACCGCGGCTGGAAGCTGGTCGACATCGCCTACCGGGGCCAAGCAGCGCGCGCCGTGAGCCGCGCGGCGCTGGGCAGGCTGCTGCAGCAGGAATGCCTGCGCCTGGGCGCCAGGCTGCAGTTCGGCGCGGACGTCGCCGGCATCCGGGTCGACGGCGAACACGGCATCGTCGAGGTCGACGGCGCGGCGCGCGCATTCGACATCGTCGTCATTGCCAACGGCGCGACCTCCAGTTTGCCCGCGCAATGCGGCCTGGCGACGGCGGCGACGCCGTATGCCTGGGGCGCGCTGTGGTCCCTGATCGATTTGCCCGACTGGCATGCGCCCACCGAACTGCTGCAACGCTACGGCGGCACGCGCCGCATGTTCGGCATCATGCCGACCGAGCGCCTGCCGCATGCCTTGCGCGTCTCGGTCTTCTGGAGCCTGCATCGCGACCAATACGCCGCCTGGCGGGCCGCTCCCATCGAGGACTTCAAGCGCGAACTGCTGGCCCTGTGGCCGGAGTCGAGGCCGCTGGTGGAGCGCATCCATTCGCACGAGCAGTTCGCCTTTGCCGCCTATTGCCACGCGCGCGCCAAACGCCTGGCCGCCGGCCCGATCGCCATCGTGGGCGACGCCGCGCATGCCATGAGCCCGCAACTGGGCCTGGGCAGCACACTGGCGGTGCAGGACGCCCTGGCGCTGGCCACGAACGTGGCGCGGCATGGCCCGGTGGAGGGATTGAACAAGTACAGCGACGGGCGCCTGCGCACGGTGCGCGCCTACCAGGCGCTCAGCCGCGCCCTGACGCCGTGCTTCCAGTTGGAGGGAACCGGCTGGTGGCGCGACCTGGCCTTTGCCGGCTCGCTCTACCTGCCCGGCACGCGGACCCTGATGCACCGTTCGATCGCGGCGCCGCGCCGCTGCGTACGGGGCGCCTGGGCTGCCGGCACACCATAGAACCGGCAGTCAGGCCAGCTTAGAACTGCTCTTCCGGCTGCAGGTAGCGCCACTGCCCCACAGGCAGGTCGCCCAGCTTGACTTTACCGATGCGCACGCGTTTCAGGCCCACCACCTTGAGCCCGACCATGTCGCACATGCGGCGGATCTGGCGCTTCTTGCCTTCCTTGAGCGTGAAGCTGAGCTGGTCGTCGTTCTGCCAGCGTACCTTGGCCGGCAGCAGCGGTTTGCCGTCCATCCACAGGCCGAAGCACAGCTTCTTCAGGTCCGAGTCGGGCAGCTTGCCCGGCTTGGTGTATTCCACCCGCACCAGGTATTCCTTCTCGACCGAGGTGGTCTCGCCGATCAGCTGCTTGGCGATGCGGCCGTCCTGGGTCAGCACCAAGAGGCCCACCGAGTCGATGTCCAGGCGCCCGGCCGGCACCAGGCTGCGCAGCTGGGTCGGGTGGAACTGCTCCTTCGACGGATCGTCCGGCCAGCGGTTCTCCGGCTTGATCAGGGCTACCGCCGGCGTGTAGCCGTCTTCGGCCTGGCCGCTGACATAGCCCATCGGCTTGTTGATCAGGATGGTCACCCGCTTGGATTGCTCGGCCGCGGCCTGGCGCTCGACGGTGATGCGTTGGGTCGGCAGCACCTTGCTGCCCAGTTCCGACACCACCTGGCCGTCCACGCGCACCCAGCCGCGGGCGATCCATTCATCGGCTTCGCGGCGCGAGCACAGGCCGAGTTCGGACATACGTTTGGAAAGGCGGAGCGGTTCAGTCATCGGGAAACAGTAAAAAAGTGAAGGTAAAAAGTGGGCGGGGCCGGGCGCTAGATTTTCAAGGCGTCCAGCAGCTCGGTCTCGAGCTGCACCTGCACGCGCGGGTTGTTCAGCGCCGCGCCGTCGACCAGGAACACGTCTTCGACGCGCTCGCCCAGGGTCAGGATCTTGGCGGTGTGCAGGTTGATGCGGTAGCGCGCCAGCACGCTGGCGATCGCGTACAGCAGGCCGGTGCGGTCGTTCGCCGCCACCGACAGCACGTAGAACTGGCCGCGCTCGTCCGGGCGCAGGTCCACGGTCGGCGTGATCGGGAAGGTGCGCGACAGGCGCGACAGGCGCCCGCGGGTGGGCGAGGGCAGCGGGTCCTGCGAGAGCAGCAGGGCGCACAGTTCGTGCTCGATCAGGCTGATGATGTCGCGGTAGCTGCCGGCGAAGTTTTCCTCGGTTACCAGGAAGCTGTCCAGCGCATAGCCGTGGCGCGTGGTGTGGATCTTGGCGTCCAAAATGGAAAAGTTCTTGCGGTCGAAGTAGCTGCAGATGCGCGCGAACAGGTCGGGCTGGTCCTTGATGTAGACCGCCACCTGCAGTCCCTCGCCGATCGGCGCCAGACGGGCCCTGACGACAGGCCGGTCGCTGTCGACCTTGTCGATCAGGGCGCGCGTCTGCCACGCGATGTCGGAGGCGTCGTGGCGCAGGAAGTAGGCAACATCGAGCTGCTGCCACAGCGCTTCGTGCGCGTCGGCGTTCAGGCCGAACAGGCGCAGCGTGGCCAGGGCTTCTTTCTGGCGCACGCGCAGTTCGCGGTCGGCGCTGTGCGGCTCGCCGCCCAGCACGCGCAATGTGGTCTTGTACAGGTCTTCCAGCAGCTTGGCCTTCCAGGCGTTCCACACCTTGGGGCTGGTGCCGCGGATGTCGGCCACGGTCAGGAGGTAGAGCGCGGTGAGGTGGCGCTCGTCCTTGACCAGGGCGGCGAAGGCCGCGATCACGTCCGGGTCGGACAGGTCCTGCTTCTGGGCGACGGTGGACATGGTCAGGTGCTGCTGGACCAGGAAGACCACCAGCTCGGTGTCGGCTTGCAGCAGGCCATGGCTGCGGCAGAAGTCCTCGGCGTCCTGCATCCCGAGTTCGGAATGGTCGCCGCCGCGGCCCTTGGCGATGTCGTGGAAGAGGGCGGCCACGTAGAGCAGCCAGCGGTCGCGGAAGTTGGCGATCAGCTGGCTGCAGAACGGATATTCGTGTGCATGCTCGGGCATCGTGAAGCGGCGCAGGTTACGCACCACCATCATGATGTGCTGGTCCACCGTATAGACGTGGAACAGGTCGTGCTGCATCTGGCCGATGATGCTGCGGAAGGCCGGCAGGTAGCGTCCCAGCACGCCCATGTCGTTCATGCGGCGCAGCGCGTGCACCAGGCCGCTGGGCGCCTGCAGGATGCGCAGGAACTGGCCCTTGTTGAACGGGTCGGCGCGGAAGGCGTCGTCGATGCAGTTGCGCGCATGCCAGAGCGCGCGGATGGTGCGCGCCGTCATGCCCTTGATGTCCGGGCGCTCGGTCATCGCCACGAAAATGCCCAGCACCGCCGGCGGGTGGCGCTCGAAGATGTCGCCCGCGGCGATGTCGATGAAGCCGTTCACTTCGTTGAAGTAAGCGTTGAGCGGCGCCGCCGAGGCAGGGCGCGGGAACAGCTGGGCTTCGATGTTCTGCAGCAGGATGGTATTGAGCTGGGTAACCGTCTTGGCCGCCCAGTAGTAGCGCTGCATCAGGAATTCGCTGGCGCGCCGGCCGTCCGCGTTCTCCAGCCCGAAGGTCTTGGCGATCGGGGTCTGCACGTCGAACACCAGCCGGTCTTCGCGGCGGCCAGTCTGCAGGTGCAGGCGCACGCGGATGTCCTTGAAGGCGTATTCCTTCTCCATCAGCTGGCGCGCCTCGGTGCGCGTAATGAATTTGCCGCGCGCGAGCTGGCTCCAGGATTCGGCCAGGCGCGCGGCCTTGGCCACCCACAGGATCACCTGCAGGTCGCGCAGCGCGCCCGGGCTTTCCTTCACGTTGGGCTCGAGCGAGAAGGCGGTGTACTCGTACTTGGCATGGCGCAGGCGCATCTCGGCGGTCTTGGCGCGGAAGAAGGCCTGCGGGTCCATCGCCTCGCGGTAGCGCCGCTGCAGTTCGGCGAACAAGGCCGCATCGCCGGTGACCAGGCGCGCTTCCAGCAAACTGGTTTGCACGGTGATGTCGGCGGCCGACTCCACCAGGCATTCGTCGACCGTGCGGATGCTATGGCCGATTTCCAGGCCCAGGTCCCAGAACAGCTGCACCAGCGATTCGAGCTTGGCCTGGGTGATGGCGTCGGCCGGTTGGCCGAGCAGGATCAGCAGGTCGACGTCGGAATAGGGAAACAGCTCGCCGCGCCCGTAGCCGCCCACGCCCACCAGGGCGGTATTGGCGGGCAGGCCGGCGGCGAGCCAGGCGTCGCCCAGCACGCCGTCGACGCAGGTGCGCAGGCCGCGCAGCAGCTTTTCGGGCTTGCCGTCCTGGTGGAAGGCGTCGATCAGGACCTGCCGCTCGGCCTTGAGCCGCTGGCGCAGGTGGGTGCGCGAGCTGTCGGCCAGGAGAGGCTGTGCCATGATGGGGATCGCTTACGCCGCGACCGCGGCGCTTTGTTCCAGCAGCGGCAGCACGATGGCGGGCGGCGGCGGGGTGCCGGCCGACTGGGTCAGGATCTCGAAGCCGGTCTCGGTCACCAAGACCGTGTGCTCCCACTGCGCCGACAGGCTGCGGTCCTTGGTCTTGATGGTCCAGCCGTCCGGCATTTCCTTGATCTCGCGGCGGCCGGCGTTGATCATCGGCTCGATGGTGAAGATCATGCCCGCCTCGAGCTTTTCCAGCGTGCCCGGGCGGCCGTAGTGCAGCACCTGCGGCTCTTCGTGGAACACGCGGCCGATGCCGTGGCCGCAGAATTCGCGCACCACGCTGTAGCCGTGCTTCTCGGCGTGCTGCTGGATCACGTGGCCGATGTCGCCCAGGTGGGCGCCGGCTTTCACCTTGGCGATGCCCAGCCACATGCACTCGTACGTCACTTCGGACAGGCGGCGCGCCAGGATCGAGGGTTCGCCGACCAGGAACATGCGGCTGTTATCGCCGTGGAAGCCATCCTTGATGACGGTGACGTCGATGTTGAGCGCGTCGCCGCTTTTCAGCACCTTGTCGCCCGGGATGCCGTGGCAGATCACGTCGTTGACCGAGGTGCAGACCGCCTTCGGGTAGGGCGTGTAGCCGGGCGGGGCGTAATTCAGCGGCGCCGGGGTCGTGCCCTGCACGTTGCTCATGTATTCGTGGCACAGGCGGTCGAGCTCGCCAGTGGTGACCCCGGGCTTCACAAAAGGCGTGATGTAGTCGAGCACTTCGGCGCCGAGGCGGCCGGCCAGGCGCATGCCTTCGATTTCTTCCTGGGTTTTGATGGTGATGGACATAATGGCTGTCGTATGCAGAATAAGTCGGGCACAGGGTCTGTGCAATATCGCATCATTATAAGGGATGTTGCCCTGGCCGTTGCATGGGCGGGTCGGGCGGCGGCCCGGCAGGCGGGGATCGTCCCGGCGTCCCGGCCTTACGCTGGGCTTGATAACAAAGCCAAATCCCGCTAGAATCTCGGGTTGCTCGTATTCGCATCGAGCAATGTTGTAAAAAACATCTTTTAAATTGAAATCGCGAGTGTGGCCGACAAAGGGTGCCTAAATGGTGACTGGCCACATTCAAGACTTAACCCTGGAGAAATTCATGTCCGTTACTATGCGCGAAATGCTGGAAGCCGGTATTCACTTCGGTCACCAGACCCGTTTCTGGAACCCAAAGATGGCACCGTTCATCTTCGGTCATCGCAACAAAATCCACATCATCAACCTGGAAAAGACCATGGCGATGTACCAGGATGCGATGAAGACCATCAAGCAGATCTCGGCCAACCGCGGCACCATCCTGATGGTCGGCACCAAGCGCCAGGCGCGCGACATCATCGCTGCTGAAGCCCAGCGCGCCGGTGTGCCTTACGTCGACCAGCGCTGGCTCGGCGGCATGCTGACCAACTTCAAGACCATCAAGACCTCGATCAAGCGCCTGAAGGAAATGGAAGCCCAGATCGAAGACGGTTCGGTCGAGAAGCTGTCGAAAAAAGAAGGCCTGATGTTCCAGCGCGAAATGATCAAGCTGCAGAAGTCGATCGGCGGCATCAAGGACCTGGGCGGCGTGCCTGACGCGATCTTCGTCGTCGACGTCGGCTACCACAAGGGCACCATTACCGAAGCCGGCAAGCTGGGCATCCCGGTCATCGGCATCGTCGATACCAACCACTCGCCAGAAGGCGTCACCCACGTGATCCCGGGTAACGACGACTCGTCGAAGGCCATCACCCTGTACGCACGCGGCGTTGCCGATGCGATCCTGGAAGGCCGTGCCAACGCCACCAACGAAGTTGCCGAGATGGTCAAGGCAGCCGGCGGCGACGACTTCGTCGAAGTTTCCGAGCAGGCGTAATCACATGGCAGGCGCTTGCCTGCCATGCTAGAAGAGGGGGCGCCGTACCACGAGCCCCCCTTTTTTTAAGCACAAGATTTAGCAAGAAGATATCGTGTGCGTGTCCGGGCGACATGCGCACTTCTTGAATCAACATTTAGGAGAAACGACATGGCAGCAATTACCGCAGCGATGGTGGGTGAACTGCGCGCGAAAACCGACGCGCCGATGATGGAATGCAAGAAGGCACTGACCGAGGCCGATGGCGACATGGGTCGTGCAGAAGAGATCCTGCGCGTCAAGCTGGGCGGCAAGGCATCGAAGGCAGCCGCCCGCGTGACCGCCGAAGGCGTGGTCGCCGCTTACATCTCCGGCAACGTCGGCGCGCTGGTCGAAGTCAACAGCGAAACCGACTTCGTCGCCAAGAACGAAGAATTCCTGGCCATGGTCAACCTGGCCGCGCGCCTGGTCGCCGAGCAGAACCCGGCCGACGTCGCCGCCCTGGCAGCGATCCCGCACGAAGGCAAGACCTTCGACGACGTGCGTACGGCACTGATCGGTAAAATCGGCGAAAATATGACCGTTCGCCGTTTCCAGCGTTTCGAAACCACCGGCAAGCTGGCGTCCTACCTGCACGGTACCCGCATCGGCGTGATGGTCGACTTCGAAGGCGCGGACGAGCAGGTCGGCAAGGACGTCGCGATGCACATCGCCGCCATGAAGCCAGTGTCGCTGTCGTCGGACCAGGTGCCTGCCGAAATGATCGAGAAAGAGCGTTCGGTTGCTCAGCTGAAGGCCCAGGAAGACGCCGACAAGGCAACTGCCGAAGGCAAGCAGCCGCAATCGGCCGAGATCGTCGCCAAGCGTATCGACGGTTCGGTGCAGAAATACCTGAAAGAAGTCTCGCTGCTGAACCAGGCGTTCGTCAAGAACGACAAGCAGTCGGTCGAGCAGATGCTCAAGGCTGCAGGCGCCACCGTGAAGTCGTTCACGATGTACGTCGTCGGCGAAGGCATCGAGAAGAAGGTCGACGACTTCGCAGCTGAAGTCGCAGCACAGATGGCTGCCAACAAGCAGTAATCAACAGCGGGCCGTAAGGCCCGTTTTTGTAGGGTGGAAGGTTTTGTGCGCGCCCCTTGCCGGCTGCGCAGGCAAACTTGGGTTCCCCTGCGGACCGGCCGCCGGTCCGTACCACCCGCAACCATCTGCCGCACACAGATGAGACCGGCACACGGTGAAGCTTCGCCTTGCGCCGGTCAGACCCGAATACGAACACAACATTAGGAGCCGCTTCATCATGACAAAACCAGCCTACAAACGAGTCCTCCTCAAACTGTCTGGCGAAGCGCTGATGGGTGACGACCAGTTCGGCATCAACCGCGCGACCATCGACCGCATGGTGGCCGACGTGGCGGAAGTGGCGAAGCTGGGCGTGGAAGTGGCGGTCGTGATTGGCGGCGGCAACATCTTCCGCGGCGTGGCGCCAGGCGCCCAGGGCATGGACCGCGCCACCGCGGACTACATGGGCATGCTGGCCACCGTCATGAACGCACTGGCCCTGGCCGACGCGATGCGCCACGTGGGCATCACCGCGCGCGTGATGTCGGCGATTGCCATCGAGCAGGTGGTCGAGCCTTACGTGCGCCCGAAAGCCCTGCAATACCTGGAGGAAGGCAAGGTCGTCGTCTTCGCCGCCGGCACCGGCAATCCTTTCTTCACCACCGATACCGCCGCCGCGCTGCGCGGTGCGGAAATCTCGGCCGAGATCGTCCTGAAGGCAACCAAGGTCGACGGCGTCTACAGCGCCGATCCGAACAAGGACGCCAACGCCACCCGCTACGAATCGATCACCTTCGACGAGGCGATCTCCAAGCACCTGCAGGTGATGGACGCCACCGCCTTCGCGCTGTGCCGCGACCAGAAACTGCCGATCAAGGTGTTCTCGATCGTCAAGCCGGGCGCGCTTCTCCGCGTGGTGATGGGCGAAGACGAAGGTACACTGGTACACGTCTGAGTTTGAATGTAGTTGAACCTTTTGAATCAAGAAAAACAGGAGAGCAGCATGTCCTTAGCTGATGTGAAGAAAAACGCCCAGGAGCGCATGGCCAAGTCCATCGAGACCCTGCGTGCCAACCTGGCCAAGGTCCGTACCGGCCGCGCCCACGCCGGCATCCTCGACTCCGTCATGGTCGACTATTACGGTTCGCCGACCCAGATTTCGCAGGTCGCCAACCTGACCCTGATCGACGCCCGCACCATCGGCGTGCAGCCGTTCGAAAAGAAGATGGCCGCCGCCATCGAGCGCGCGATCCGCGACTCCGACCTGGGCCTGAACCCATCGTCGCAGGGCGAAATGATCCGCGTGCCGACCCCGCCACTGACCGAAGAGCGCCGCAAGGAAATGGTCAAGCTGACCAAGAACGAAGGCGAAGATGCCAAGATCGCCGTGCGCAACATTCGCCGCGACGCCAACGAGGCCGTGAAGAAGCTGGTCAAGGACAAGGCCGCGTCGGAAGACGACGAGCGCCGCTCGTCCGACGAAATCCAGAAGCTGACCGACAAGTTCGTTGCCGAGATCGACAAGCTGCTGGCCGACAAAGAAAAAGACATCATGACCGTGTAACACCTGGCGCGCGAGCGCCAAGGCGGACCGGCCCCGGCATTGCTGCGGCCGGTCCGAGTCCCTTTTAAGACCGGCCGAGGCGGCCCTGGTTCGGCCAACCGCCCTCAGCCCTGCTGGATGCACCAATGTTCAAAAGTTCGACCACAGCCGTACCCGAAGCGCTCGCCGTACCGCGCCACATCGCCATCATCATGGACGGCAATGGCCGCTGGGCGACCAAACGCCTGCTGCCGCGCGTGGCCGGCCACGTCAAGGGCGTGGAAGCGGTGCGCGGCGTCGTCGAGGCCTGCGTCGAACGCGGCGTCGAATACTTGACCCTGTTTGCGTTTTCGTCGGAAAACTGGCGCCGCCCGGCCGAAGAAGTGTCGCTCTTGATGCGCCTGTTTGTCACCGCGCTCGAGCGCGAAGTGTCGAAAATGCACGCGAATAACATACGCCTGAAAGTCGTGGGCGACCTCAGCCGCTTCGACGCGAAGCTGCAGGAGATGATCGCCGCGGCCGAGCGCCGCACCGCCAACAACAGCCGCCTGACGGTGTCGGTCTGCGCCAACTACGGCGGACGCTGGGACATCATGCAGGCCACCAGCAAGATGGTGGCCGCCAACCCGGACGTGCAGGACTACACCGAAGAGATGCTGGCGCCGCACCTGGCCATGGCCTATGCTCCCGAGCCCGACCTGTTCATCCGCACCGGCGGGGAAGAGCGCATTTCCAACTTCCTGCTGTGGCAACTGGCGTATTCCGAGCTGTATTTCACCCAGACCTTCTGGCCTGACTTTTCCAAGGGCGCGCTGGACGAGGCCATCGGCTCCTTCCAGAACCGCGAGCGCCGTTTCGGCCAGACCGGCGACCAGGTCGCCAAAAAGACCACCACATAAGACAAGCGATGCTCAAAACCCGGATCCTCACCGCGCTCGTGCTGCTGGCAGTGTTACTGCCGGTCCTGTACCTCAACAATTTTCTCGCTTTCGCGGTGGTGGTCTCGGCATTCTTCGGCGCCGCGATCTGGGAATGCTTCCGCCTGTTTAATCCGGGCACGAAAAGTGCGCCGGTCATCGCCGCCTTCTGGACCGCGGCCTTTGTCTACGCTTTCTTCGTGTCGCCGAGCACCGATACCACCTTCTGGTTCGCCATCAGCGTGCTGGTCTGGGCGCTGCGCTTCGCGCCCTCGCTCAAGCTCGGCCTGCCGCCTCTGAACAGCACCGGCAACACCTTCCTGAGCCTGGTCTACGCCATCGCCGTGGTGGGCTGCTTCGCCGCCATCGTGACCCTGTTCTCGTATTCGCCGCTCTACCTGCTGTCGGTGATGGCGATCGTCTGGGTTGCCGACGTCTTCGCCTATTTCTCCGGCAAGGCCTTCGGCAAGCGCAAGCTGGCGCCCTCGATCTCGCCGGGCAAGTCCTGGGAAGGCGCGATCGGCGGCTGCATCGCGGTGCTGGTCATCGCCGCGCTGAGCATCGTGCTGGGCAGCGAGCTGATGGCGCAGACCTTCGCCGCCCGCGTTCAGGCCAGCCTCGGTTGGGGCGCACTGGTCGCGGTACTCATCCTCATCGTCGCGGCCAGCGTGGTCGGCGACCTGTTCGAATCCCAGCTCAAGCGCCGCGCCGGCATGAAGGACAGCAGCAACCTGCTGCCTGGCCACGGCGGCGTGCTGGACCGCGTCGACGCGCTCGTCCCGGTCCTGCCACTGGCGGCCCTGATCGGCGCCTGGCTCAAGTAAGGAAACATCATGCAACGCATCACCATCCTGGGCGCCACCGGCTCGATCGGCGCCTCGACCCTCGACGTGCTCGCCCGTCATCCCGAGCAGTACAGCGTGTATGCGCTCACGGCCCATGGCCGCGTCGAGGAACTGGCCGACGCCTGCCGCCGCTTCAGGCCGGCGCGCGCCGTGGTCGGCACCCCGGAGGCGGCGAGCCGCCTCGCCCAACTGCTGGCCGGCCTGCCGACCGTGGTCGAACATGGCGAGCGGGCGCTGTGCGACGTCGCCTCGTGCGCGCAAGTCGACACCGTGATGGCGGCGATCGTCGGCGCGGCCGGCCTGGCCCCGGCCCTGGCCGCGGCCCGCGCCGGCAAGAAGGTCCTGCTGGCCAACAAGGAAGCGCTGGTCATGTCCGGCCAGCTGTTCATGGACGCGGTGCGCGAGAACAAGGCAACCTTGCTGCCGATCGACAGCGAGCACAATGCGATCTTCCAGTCGCTGCCGCTGAACTATGCGCGCGACCCGCAGGCCTCCGGCGTGGCCAAGGTCCTGCTCACCGCCTCGGGCGGCCCCTTCTTGAATCGCGCCGTCGAGACCTTGGGCGACGTGACGCCGGACGAAGCCTGCAAGCACCCGAACTGGGTCATGGGCCGCAAGATCTCGGTCGACTCGGCCACGATGATGAACAAGGGCCTGGAAGTGATCGAGGCGCACTGGCTGTTCGGCGCCCCGGCCGAGCTGATCGAAGTCGTGATCCACCCGCAAAGCGTGATCCACTCGATGGTCTCCTATGTCGACGGTTCGGTGCTGGCCCAGCTGGGCAACCCGGACATGCGCACCCCGATCGCGCATGCGCTGGCCTTCCCGGAGCGGATCGCCTCGGGCGTGCCCCAGCTCGACCTGACGCAGATGGCCGCGCTGCAGTTCCACCGGCCGGATTTCCAGCGTTTCCCCTGCCTGGCGCTGGCGTTCGACGCGCTGCGCGCAGGCGGCACGGCCCCGGCCCTGCTCAACGCCGCGAATGAAGTGGCGGTGCAATCCTTCCTCGACCGCGAAATCGGTTTCCGCGACATCGACCGCGTGATCGCGCGCGTGATGGACGCGGTGCCGCACGGCCCGGCTCCCTCGATCGAGGCGGTGCTGGCGCAGGATGGGCGGGCGCGCGAAGCCGCGCGCGGCGTCATCGCCGAACTGCGGGGGTAAGGACATGGGCGTACTCTATACGGTGCTGGCCTTCGTGCTGGCCCTCGGCCCGCTGATCGTGCTGCACGAGCTGGGCCATTACTTCGTTGCCCGCCTGTGCAACGTGAAGGTGCTGCGCTTCTCGGTCGGCATGGGCCGCGTGGTGTGGTCGCGCCGTTTCGGCCCCGACCAGACCGAGTGGGCCATCTCGGCCCTGCCGCTGGGCGGCTACGTCAAGATGCTCGACAGCCGCGATCCGGAAACGGCGCCGAAGGACGCGTCCGAGTTTCACCGCGAATTCACCCGCCAGAGCGTGTGGCGCCGCATCGCCATCGTGGCCGCCGGCCCGCTCGCCAACTTCCTGGTCGCCATCGCCCTGATGGCCGCGCTGTTCATGCATGGCGTCGAGGAACCGTCGGCGCGCCTGCGCGCGGCGCCGCAAGGCACCGTGGCCCAGCAGGCCGGCGTGCGCGGCGGCGACACCGTGGTCGCGGTCAACGGCAACCCGGTCGCGTCCTGGAGCGAACTGCGCTGGCAGCTGGTGCACGCCACGGTCGACAAGGGCGACGCGCGCCTCGAGCTGCGCGCCCAGGGCGGCGGCAGCTACCACGCGGTGATTCCGGCCGCGAGCATCGCCAAACTGGATGTCGAGGCCGACGTCATGAAAGCGCTGGGACTGGACCTGTGGCGCGCGCGGGCGCGCATCGAGAAGGTCATGCCGGGCGGGGCAGGGGAGCGCGCCGGCCTGCAGCCGGGCGACCTGGTTCGCAGCGCCGCCGGCAAGCCCGTCGACGACGGCCTGGCTTTCACGGAACTGATGCGCGCTTCCGCCGGGCGCGGGGTCGCACTCGAAGTCGAGCGCGGCGGGCGCATCGTGCCGCTCACGGTGACCCCGGAGCGCGACGCCGCCAGCGGCCGCGGCGTGGCCAAGGTGCTGCTGTCGCAGCCGGTCGAGATGGTGACGGTCACGTCCGGCCCGCTCGACGCGGTGGTCAAGGGCGTGGAACGGACCTGGGAGACCAGCGCCATGACCCTCAAGATGATCGGCCGGATGATTACCGGCGAGGCCTCGTGGAAGAATGTCACCGGCCCGATCACGATTGCCGACTATGCGGGACAGACTGCGCGGGTCGGCCTGGCCACTTATTTACAGTTCATTGCATTTATTAGTATTAGCTTAGGCGTAATGAATTTGTTACCAATTCCGGTTCTGGATGGTGGTCATTTACTGTATTATTCGCTGGAAGTTTTGACCGGGCGCCCCCTGCCTGCGCGAGTGGGAGAATTCGCACAACGCTTCGGGGTGGGCCTGCTGTTCGCGCTGATGGCGCTCGCCGTCTTCAATGACCTGGTGCGGTTGCTCTAGCGCTTGCTTGGCAATGATCCCCTTGTTAGCCCCGCGTACCGGCAAAAGACGGGCGAAATGCCCAGAATTTGTATGTTGTCCAATGACTGAACACAGAATTAGCCAATGAATTCACAACCTGATCGTTTTGCCCTGCCGTTCATCCGCCGCAGCTTGATTGGCGCAGCCGTATTGGCTCTCTGCGCCGGCAACGCACTTGCCGTCAACCCGTTCGTGGTCAAAGACATCCGGGTCGAGGGTATCCAGCGTACGGAAGCGGGCACCGTGTTCAGCTACCTGCCGGTGCGCGTGGGCGAGACCTTCGACGACGACAAGGCCACCACCGCCATCAAGGCGCTGTACGCGACCGGCTTCTTCAAGGACATCCGCCTGGAAGAAGAAAACGGCGTGCTGGTGGTGCTGGTCGAGGAACGTCCGGCCATCTCGTCGGTGGACTTCACCGGCACCAAGGAATTCGAGAAGGACATGCTGGTCAAGGCCCTGCGCGAAATCGGCGTGGGCGAAACCAAGATCTTCGACAAGGCGTCGGTCGACCGCGCCGAACAGGAACTCAAGCGCCAGTACCTGTCGCATGGCCTGTACGGCGTGAAGATCACGACCACCGTCACCCCGATCGAGCGCAACCGCGTGACGATCATGTTCAACGTGGACGAGGGCGACGTCGCCAAGATCAAGGGCATCACCTTCGTCGGCAACAAGGCTTTCTCGGACAAGCAGCTCACCGAGCTGCTGCAGCTGTCGAAGTCGGGCTGGCTGACCTGGTACTCGAAGGCCGACCAGTACTCCAAGCAGAAGCTGACCGGCGACCTGGAGAACATCAAGTCCTTCTACCTGAACAACGGCTACCTCGAGGCCAACGTCGAATCGACCCAGGTCTCGATCACCCCGGACAAGCGCGACATCTACCTGACCATCAACGTCACCGAAGGCGAGAAGTACACCGTCTCGGGCGTGAAACTGGAAGGCGAGATGTTCGGCCGCGAGGAAGAGCTGAAGCAGCTGATCCTGCTCCAGCCAGGCAAGACCTATTCGGGCGAAGCGATGGAAGCGACCAACAAGCTGATCGCCGACCGCCTCGGCACCTTCGGCTATGCATTCGCGAACGTCACCGGCAACCCGGAGATCAACCGCGACAAGCGCGAAGTGGCCTTCACCTTCTTCGTCGATCCGGGCAAGCGCGCCTACGTGCGCCACATGAACATCTCGGGCAACACCGTCACGCGCGACGAAGTGATCCGCCGCGAATTCCGCCAGTTCGAGAGCTCGTGGTACGACGCCAACCGCGTCAAGCTCTCGCGCGACCGTGTCGACCGCCTCGGATACTTCAAGGACGTCAAGATCGAGACCCCTGAGTCGCCGGGCACCTCGGACCAGGTCGACGTCAACATGATCGTCGAAGAAAAACCGACCGGTAACTTCATGATCGGCGGCGCGTTCTCGCAGTCGGAGAAGTTCACCTTCACCGCCTCGATCTCGCAGGCGAACTTCGCCGGCAGCGGCAACACGATCGGCCTGGAACTGAACACCAGCAAGTACAACCGCACGATCGCGTTCTCGCAGACCAACCCGTACTTCACGGACGACGGCATCTCGCGCGCCTTCCAGCTCTACCTGCGCACCTCGCGTCCGCCGGCGATCAACCTGGGCCTGTACACCGTGCGCCAGACCGGCGGCACCATGACCTTCGGCGTGCCGTTCTCGGAATCGGATACCGTCTACTTCGGCGCCGGCCTGGAACGCACCCAGATCGAGACCGACCAGACCTCGCCGCAGATCTACCAGACCTTCGTGGCGCAGAACGGCGGTCCTGCCAGCGGTATCGGCAAGGCCGAGACCAACGCCATCCCGCTGACCGCGGCATGGGGCCGCGATACCCGCGACAGCGCGGTGACGCCGACCCGCGGCCGCTTCCAGCGCGCCAACCTCGAGATCGATGCACTGGGCGACTCGAAGTACTACCGCATGGTGTACGAGCACCAGTACTGGCGCCCGATCACGCGCTGGATGACGCTCGCGCTGCGCGGTGAGCTCGACTATGGCAAGGGCATCGGCGGCAGCAACTACCCGGTCTTCAAGAACTTCTACGCCGGCGGCATCGGCTCGGTGCGCGGCTACGAAAGCTCGTCGCTGGGCGTGGTCGACCCGTTCTACTACGACGCCGTGGGCGGTTCCAAGCGCCTGATCGTCAACGCGGAACTGCAGTTCCCGTTCCCGGGCAGCGGCACCGACCGCAGCCTGCGCTGGTTCACCTTCCTGGACGGCGGCCAGGTGTGGCAGGAACAATCGAAGATCCGCCTCGACCAGATGCGCTACTCGGCGGGTATCGGCCTGTCCTGGATTTCGCCGGTCGGCCCGCTCAAGTTGAGTTATGCTAAGCCTTTGAATGCGCTGACGGGCGACCGCCTCGAGCGCTTCCAGTTCCAGATGGGCACCGGCTTCTGACCGGCCACCATCGGCTTCCACCGATTTGCGGAGAATGATCTTGAAAACGCTGATAGCCTCCTTGCCCCGTACGCTGCTGATCGCTGCACTGTGCGCGGCGCCGCTGGTGGCGGCCCAGGCCCAGGTCCAGCCGGCCCCGAGCCGGATCGGCTATGTGGCCACCGAACGGCTGATGACCGAGTCCAAGATGGCCAAGACGGCCGACGCCCGCATCCAGGCCGAGTTCCTCAAGCGCCAGAAGGCGGTCGAGGAAACGGTCACCAAGATGAAGCAGATGTCGGAGAAATTCGACAGCGAAGCGGCCGGCCTGAACGACGTCGAGCGCACCCGCCGTGCGCGCGAGCTGTTCAACATGGAAAAAGACGTGCAGCGCATGCAGCGCGAGTTCACCGAAGACCTCATGCAGCGCAAGAACGAAGAGCGCGCCGCGATCGCGGCGAGAGCCTTCAAGATCATCGAGCAGGTCGCCGAAGCCGAGCGCCTGGACGCCGTGCTGGCCGAAGCCGCCTGGTCGAGCCCACGCATCGACATCACCGACAAGATCCTCAAGCTGCTGGACAAGTAAGCCGGCGCACAAGCAGGGACGAGTACTACATTGACTGACACCCGACACCCCAACCTGGGCATCCGGCTGGCCGAGCTGGTCGAACGCTTCGGCGGACAACTGGTGGGCGACCCGGAGCTCGAGGTCACGGCCATCGCGCCGCTCGACAGCGCCGGCCCCACCCACATCAGCTTCCTCAGCAACAGCAAGCTGCGCGCGCTGGCCGCCCAGAGCGGCGCCGCGGCGCTGATCCTGTCGCCGCTGGACGACCCGACGGTCGCCGCGACGTTTGAAGGCGCGCGCATCGTCACCACCAACCCGTACGCCTACTTCGCCCGCACCGCGCAGCTGTTCGAGTCGCTGGCGAGCACGCCCCCCAGCCCGGGCGTCGACGCCAGCGCCGTTGTGTCGCCGGATGCGACGGTCGACCCGACCGCCCACGTGGGCCCGCACGCGACCATCGAGGCGGGCGCCATCGTCGGCGCCCACGCGGTGATCGGCGCGGGCTGCTTCATCGGCCGCGAGGCACGCATCGGCGCCGGTACCCAGCTGTTCCCGAACGTGACCTTCCATGCGCGCTGCACCATCGGGGCGCGCGGCATCATCCATTCGGGCGCGGTGATCGGCACCGACGGCTTCGGCTTCGCGGTCGAGGCGGGCGTGTACATCAAGATCCCGCAGACCGGGCGCGTGGTGATCGGCGACGACGTCGACATCGGCGCCAACACCACCATCGACCGCGGCGCGCTGGCCGACACCGTGATCGAAGACGGCGTCAAGCTGGATAACCAGATCCAGATCGGCCACAACTGCCGCATCGGCGCGCACACGGCCATGGCCGGCTGCGTCGGCGTGGCGGGCAGCGCCAGGATCGGCAAGCATTGCACCTTCGGCGGGGCCGCGATGGTGCTGGGCCACCTCGAGATCGCGGACAATGTCCACATCTCGTCGGGCAGCATGGTCTCGCGCTCGGTCCTCGAGCCGGGCCAGTACACCGGTTTCTACCCGCTGGCCAAGAACGCCGAGTGGGAACGCAGCGCGGTCATCGTGCGCAACCTGGCATCGATGCGCGAGAAGCTGCGCACCCTTGAAAAAACCATCAAAACACTCACAGAACAAAAATGAGCAACGACCTGAAAACCCTGGACATCACCCAGATCAAGGAATACCTGCCGCACCGCTATCCGATGCTGCTGGTCGACCGCGTGCTGGACGTGGAACTGGGCAAGCGCATCACCGCGATCAAGAACGTCACCGCCAACGAGGAATTCTTCAACGGCCACTTCCCGCACAAGCCGGTGATGCCAGGCGTGCTGATGATCGAAGCGATGGCGCAGACCGCCGCGATCCTGTCGTTCATGACCATGGACGTCAAGCCGGACGAGAATTCGGTGGTGTACTTCGTGGGCATCGACAACGCGCGCTTCAAGCGTCCGGTCGAGCCGGGCGACCAGCTCAAGATGGAAGTCGAGATCCTGCGCGTCTCGCGCGGCATCTGGAAATACAAGGCGGTTGCCACCGTGGACGGCAAGGTCGCGGTCGAGGGGGAGCTGATGTGCACCATCCGCGGCGCCGCCGAGGCGACCATGAAGGGTCCGGAAGCAGCGGGGCAGTAAGATGAGCAAGATTCACCCGAGCGCGATCGTCGACCCCAAGGCAGAGCTGGACAGCTCGGTCGAGGTCGGCCCGTATTCGATCATCGGCCCGCACGTGCGTATCGACGCGGGCACCGTGGTGGGCCCGCATGTGGTCATCGAAGGCCACACGACGATCGGCAAGGATAACAAGTTCTTCCAGTTCGGATCCATCGGCGCCGCGCCGCAGGACAAGAAATGGAAGGGCGAGCCGACCCGCCTGGAAATCGGCGACGGCAACACCATCCGCGAGTTCGTCACCTTCAACCTGGGCACCGCCCAGGACGAAGGCGTGACCCGCCTGGGCGACGACAACTGGATCTCGGCCTATGTCCACCTGGCGCACGACTGCCAGGTCGGCAGCCACACGATCTTCTCGAACAATGCCCAGCTGGCGGGCCACGTGCACGTGGGCGACCACGCCATCCTGTCCGGCTACGCCGGCGTGCATCAATTCTGCAAGATCGGCGCCCATGCCTTCATCGGCATGTACACCAGCCTGACCCAGGACGTACCGCCTTTCGTGCTGGTATCGGGTAATCCGGCCGGCCAGCGCGGCGTGAACATCGAAGGCCTGAAGCGCCGCGGTTTCTCGCGCGAGCAGATCGACGGCATCCGCGCGGCCTACAAGCTGCTGTACCGCTCCGGGCTGACGCTGGAAGAAGCCAAGGCCGCGCTGCTGGAGCAGGAAACGCTGCTGCCGGCTGCGGCCATCGAGATCCGCTCCATGCGCGAATTCCTCGGCCTAGCTACCCGTGGCATCGTCCGCTGAGGGCCAAGTGAACGATGTTTCGCTGGCCCTGGTTGCCGGCGAGGTATCCGGCGACATGCTTGCCGCCCGCCTGATGGCGGGCCTGCGGCCGCACTTGCCGGATGCGCGCTTTCACGGCATCGGCGGACCGCGGATGATGGAGCAGGGGCTCGTCTCCGACATCCCCATGGACACGCTGACCGTGCGCGGCCTGTTCGAGATCATCCCGCGCTACCGCGAAATCAAGGGCATCCAGAACCGCCTGCGCGACCGCCTGCTGGCCGAGCGTCCGGCCGCCTTCATCGGCGCCGACTATCCCGGCTTTAACCTCGGGCTGGAAGAACAGCTGCGCAGCCAGGGCATCCCGACCGTGCACTTCGTCAGTCCGCAGATCTGGGCCTGGCGCGGCGGGCGCATCAAGAAAATCAAGCGCGCGGTCTCGCACATGCTGGTGATCTTTCCCTTCGAGGAAGCGATCTACCGCGCGGCGGGCGTGCCGGTGACCTATATCGGGCATCCGCTGGCCGAGATGATTCCCCTGGTGCCGGACGTGGCGGCGGCGCGCGCCTCGCTCGGCATCGCGCAAGGCGCGCGCGTGGTCACCATCATGCCGGGCAGCCGCATGGGCGAACTCAAATACCTGGCCGAGCCCTTCGTCGCCGCGGCCAGGCTGCTGGCGGCGCGCGATCCAAACCTGGTGTTCATTGCGCCGATGGCGGGCGAGCGCCAGAAAGCCTATTACACCGAGATCGTGAACGCGGCCGGGCTGGCCGACGTGCCGGTGCGGCTGGTCGACGGCGACTCGCATGCCTGCATCGCCGCGGCCGACGCCGTGCTGGTCGCTTCCGGGACGGCCACGCTGGAAGTGGCGCTGTTCAAGAAGCCGATGGTAATCGCCTACAAGGTCATGCGCGCCTCGTGGGAAATCATGCGCCACATGGGTTACCAGCCGTGGATCGGCCTGCCGAACATCCTGGCGCGCGAATTCGTCGTTCCGGAGTATCTTCAGCATGCGGCCTCGCCCCAGGCTTTGGCGGATGCGCTCTGGCGCCAGCTCGACGACCCCACCGGGCGCGAGCAGCTGGCGCGGCGGTTCACCGAGATGCACCACAGCCTGCTGCGCAACAGCGCGCAGGCGAGCGCGGAAGCAGTGCTGCGCGTGATCGGACGAAAGAAATGAGTAAAAAGCGAGTCAATTTTTATCCGGGCTTGCCTCCCAGGCTGCGCCCGTTCACCGACCTGGACATCGTCTGCGGGGTGGACGAAGCCGGCCGCGGCCCGCTGGCCGGGCCGGTGTTCGCCGCCGCCGTGATCCTGGACCCGAAGCGGCCGATCGACGGCCTGCGCGACTCCAAGAAGCTGACCGAAGCGCGCCGCGACGAGCTGGCTCCGCTGATCAAGCAGCATGCGCTGGCCTGGGCCATCGCCGAATGCTCCTGCGAAGAGATCGATACCTTGAACATCCTGCACGCGACCATGCTGGCCATGCGCCGGGCGGTCGAGGCGTTGCAGACCCTGCCGACCATTGCCCTGATCGACGGCAACCGCTGCCCGCCGATGGACGTGCGCGCCCATGCCGTGGTCGAGGGCGACGACAAGGTGCACGCGATCTCGGCCGCCTCGATCCTGGCCAAGACCGCGCGCGACGCATTACTCGTGCAGCTGCACCAGCAATACCCGCAATACTGCTTCGACCAGCACAAGGGCTATTCGACCGCGCTGCACCTCGAGCGCCTGCGCCTGCACGGCCCCTCGCCGGTGCACCGCCGCTCGTTTGCGCCGGTGCGCGAGCTGCTGCAGCAAGACATGTTTGCGGGTTGAGCGCATGTCCATGAAAACCATCACCTCGCGCGACAATCCGTTCTACAAGGAGCTCAAGGCGCTCGCCACCAGTTCGCAGGCACGCAGGAAAGCCGGCCGCAGCCTGCTCGACGGCGTGCACCTGTGCCAGAGCTGGCTGGACCTGCGCGGCGCGCCCGAGCACTGCGTGGTCTCGGAAGGCGCGCTGGCCAACCCGGAAGTGGCGGCCATCGTAGGCCGCGTCGGCGCCCTGCATGCGCATGTGACGGCGCTGCCGGATGCGTTGTTCGGCGCCATCAGCCAGGTCGAGCATGGCGTGCACCTCGTGTTCGTGGTCGAATCGCCAACGCCCTCCGCCGCGCCGGCGCTGGCCGGATCCTGCGTGCTGCTCGACGGCGTGCAGGATCCCGGCAATGTCGGCTCGATCCTGCGCAGTGCGGCGGCCAGCGGCGTCAAACAGGTGTACTGCAGCCCCGGCACCGCCTTCTGCTGGTCGCCCAAGGTGCTGCGCGCGGCCATGGGCGCGCACTTCGTGCTCGACATTTTCGAGAACATCGAGCTGGCTCCGCTGGTGCGCGGCGCCACCGTGCCGGTACTTGCCACCAGCGGCTATGCGAGCGAGCCGCTGTATGGCCTCGACCTGCGCCGGCCGGTAGCCTGGGTGATGGGCCACGAAGGGCAGGGCGTCTCCAGCGAGCTGCTGGCGCTGGCGACCCACCGGGTGGCGGTGCCGCATGCGGGCAAGGTCGAGTCCCTGAACGTCGCGGCCTGCGCCGCGGTGTGTTTTTTCGAACAGCTGCGCCAACTTCAATCGTAGACGCCGGCTAGGCCTTCAGGGTAATCTGGCGGTTGACACAATGGAGTAGAGATGGACATCGCGCATTTGCATTTCCTGGTGGCGGAAGCCGACGCAGCCCAGCGCAGGACCCTGGTGGAGCTGCTCGGCCAAATGGGCGCGAGCCGCGTCACCGACGTGCCGGACGGGCACATGGCGCTGCAGCGCATGGAAGCGGGCTTCACGCCGCAAGTGAACGTCGCGATCGTCGACCTGGCGCTGCCGGGGATGGACGGACTGGAACTGATCCGCAACCTCGGCGGCATGAAAGGCGGCGTGCGTTTGGTCGTCACGGGCGCCCAGCCATCGAACCTGCTGTTCTCGGTGGAGACCCTGGCCCAGGCCTATGGCGTCGAGCTGCTCGGGTCCATCGCCAAGCCGGTCACCGCCGCCAAGCTCAAACCCCTGCTGGACAACTACACGCCGCTGGCGAAAGTGGACGAGCGGCCTGCCGGCCCGCGTTTCAGCTTCCAGGAAATCGGCATCGGCCTGCAAAAGCGCCAGTTCGAACCCTTCTTCCAGCCCAAGATCGAACTGGCCACCGGCCAGGTAAAAGGCCTGGAAGCGTTTGCGCGCTGGCGCCATCCCGAGCACGGCGTGCTGGGCCCCGGCTCCTTCATCGACGCGCTCGAGCAGAACAACCGGGTCGACTTCCTCGACTGGAGCATGATCGAGATGGCAGCCGAGCACTGCCGCGCCTTCCAGGACCAGGGCCTGCCGATCGCGATGTCGATCAACCTCGCGCCCGAGACGCTGGCCAACCCGTCCTTCGTGCGCCAGATCACCGCCTGCATCGGCCGCCACCGCATCCTGCCCGAATACCTGACCTTCGAGATGCCCGAGTCCTCGGTGCTCAACACCGACCCGCATTTCATCGAACGCCTGGTGCGCCTGCGCCTGATGGGCTTTGGCCTGGCGATCGACGACTACGGCACTGGCAGTTCCAACCTCCAGCTGCTGGCCCGCATTCCTTTCACCGAACTGAAGATCGACCGCAGCTTCGTCGACGGCGCCTCCAAGCGCCGCCCCCTGGGCACCGTCCTGCGTTCCTGCCTGACCCTGGCCCACAGCCTGGACCGCATGTCAGTGGCAGTGGGCGTCGAAACCCGCCAGGACTGGGACTTCCTCCAAAACCTCGGCTGCACCTACGCCCAGGGCTACCACATCGCCAACCCCATGGAAGCCGCCGCCTTCCCCGGCTGGCTGGAAGACTGGCGCCACTTCTTCTAAGCCATTGGGGTCAGAGTTGAATTTTCCGGAAACTTACGAAAATTTCCTGTAATTCGACTCTGACCCTAATTGCCATATAAACCTTCATCGAAAAAATAATTAGGGTCAGAGTCGAATTGTTTGGCAACTTTTGAAAGTTGCTCAGTAATTCGACTCTGACCCCTTTTGTTTTTGCCGCATTTTCAGCGGATTGCCGAGCTTATTCTTCCAAGTCAATTGATCCGATTCCTTTATTGCTAGGGCTTACGAAAAGCGGCGATCTGGCCATCCAAATGAATGAGGGTCAGAGTCGAATTATTCGGAAACTTTTGAAAAGTTTTCTGTAATTCGACTCTGACCCTAATTATTGAACAATTGTTCTGGCAGCTAGCGGTGGATGGTCGGGTACATGGATTATGTACCCAAGCAATCTTTCTCGATAATTCAACTCTGACCCCAATAGGGCCTGAACCCAATAGGGCCCCAATAGGGGTCAGGGGGCGAGCAGAATGGGGTCGCCGTTGTTCTGGCGGCCGAGGGCGGCGACGACGGCTTCCTTGTCGAGGGGGCGGAAGTAGAAATAGCCTTGGACGAAGTCGCTGCCCATTTCGCGCAGGATGTTGACTTCGGCCTTGGTTTCGACGCCTTCGGCTACCACGTCCAGGCCCATCGAGCGCGCCAGCATGACGACGACTTCGGCGATCTGGCGCTTGTCGCCGTGGGTGTCCATGGCGCTCACAAACGAGCGGTCGATCTTGAGGGTGTCGATCGGCAAACGGCGCAGGTGGCTCAGGGACGAGTAGCCGGTGCCGAAGTCGTCCAGGCTCAGGCGCACGCCGAGCGACTTGAGCTGCTTGAAGATCGCCAGCGCATGCTCTGGGTCGGCCATCACGGCGCTTTCGGTCAGCTCCAGCTTGAGGCAGTCCGCGGCGATGCCGGTCTCCTTCAGCACCTGCGTGACGACCTCCACCAGCTTGCCGTCGTTGAGCTGCACCGCCGAGACGTTGACGCTCATGCTCAGGACGCGTGCGCTGGTCTGCTGCCAGACGCTCAGGGCGCGGCAGGCCTCGGCCAGCACCCAGCCGCCGATTTCGCCGATCAGTCCGATCTCTTCTGCCACCGGGATGAATTCGACCGGCGAGATCATGCCCAGCACCGGATGGCGCCAGCGCAGCAGGGCTTCGAAGCCGCGGATCACGCCGTCCTGCGGCGAGACGATCGGCTGGTATTGCAGGAACAGCTGTCCCGCGCCCAGCGCCAGGCGCAGCTCCGCTTCCAGCGTAAGGCGGCGCAGCGCGCCTTCCTGCATGGTCTGGTCGAACATCATCCAGCGCGCACGCCCGTTCTGCTTGGCGTGGTACATCGCAATGTCGGCGTCGCGCAGCATCACCTGCACGTCGCTGTAGCCGCTGCTGCTCAGGGCGATGCCGATGCTGGCCGTGACATATACCTGCTGCTGCCCGACCTGCAGCGGCGCGGCCAGCGCCTGCAGCAGCCGCTCGGCCACCCGGATTGGGGTCGCCGCGCCGTTGATGTTATCGAGCAGGATGGTGAACTCGTCGCCGCCCAGGCGCGAGACCACGTGGCCATTGTCGCCGGCCGGATCGCGCGCCACCAGGTCGTTCAGGCGCAGGCAGGCCGTCAGGCGGCGCGCGGTCGCGACGATCACCTGGTCGCCGGCCTGGTGCCCGAGGCCGTCGTTGATGGCCTTGAAGCGGTCCAGGTCCACGAACAGCACCGCGAACTGGTAGGACGGAATGCGCTGGGCGCGCACCATGAAGTGTTCCAGGCGGTCGAGGAAGAGCTTGCGGTTGCCCAGCGCCGTGAGCGGATCGTGCAGGGCGTCGTGCAGCAGGCGTTCTTGCGCGCGGCGCCGTTCGATCACGCGTCCGAGCTGGGTCCCGACCTGCGCCATCAGGCGCAGCATCGAGTCGTCCGGCGTCTGCTGCTCCCGGCTGAAGAATTCGAGCACGGCCACCACCTCGTTGCCGATCACGACCGGGAAGGCGAACAGCGACGACAGTCCCAGCTGCGCGATCAGCGGCATGCGCTGGAAAGCCGCTTCGTCCGGCGCGCCCACGTTGGCCCAGGCCGGCGCCGCGGTCTCCAGCACCCGGCCCGGCAGGCCGACCCCGCAGGTGAAGGCGATGTCCTCGCTCATGGCGCGCAGCTGGTCGAACTGGCCGCCGCTCGCGTCGTGCCAGATGCGCGTCGAGTCCATCGCCTCGCCGGCGCCGCGCACCAGCAGCAGGTGGCCGAGCGGCCATTCGGTATAGCGGCACACCGCCTCCAGCGCGCGGCGCATGGCGTCTTCGACGCTGGCGGCCTCGTTGGCGGCTACCGCGATGTGCTCGAGCAGGGCGATCTCCTGCTGGCGCTGGAACAGATCGCGCAGCCCGCGCTCGGCGATCGCCTCGGCTTCTTGGCGCGCGGCGATCTCGCGCTTGAGGCGCCGCTGCAGGCGCGCGATTTCGGGGTCTGGCGTGCCCGCGTCGAGGACCGGAACGACGGCAGGATTCACGGCTTGAAGCTGACGTGGAACACGCACTTGCCGGCGCCGTCGTGCATGCAGGCGGACTGGGTGATGGACGCCTCTTCGCGGTAGTGCTCGGCCGCGCCCTGCATGAAGCCTTCGGCCAGCGCGCACAGGCGGCGCGCCGAGTTGTAGCCGATGACCAGGGTGTCGCTGGTGCCCGTGTCGAAATCGAATACCGGCGGCGTCGCGCCCGGATACAGCTTGCGCACTTCCGGATGGATCAGGCTGTTGAGGGTCAGCAGGAAGCTGCGGGTGGAGGTATGGCTGGCAAAGAAGCTCGGATAGCGCGCGTGCAGCAGCGGCATCGCGCGCCGCCCGAACCAGCGCAGCACCTCCTGGGGCGGGATGTTCAGGGCTTTCGAGGCCACTTCCACCAGCCGCACGACTTCGGCGTCGTCGTAGCTGCCGAGCGAGGTATAGGCGCCATCCAGGCCCGCGTCGTCCAGCAGGCGGTCCCAGGTCGCGTCGCCAAAATCCTTGCTCACTGCTTCTTCAAGCAGGTTGAATACGATGCCCTTCATGTTGCTTCTCCCGTGAAATGTGCGTCAATTCTACCTCCATGAAGACACAAATATCCACCAGGAAACTATCTAATTGCCGAAATTGCCGAGACACTCGTCTGGATGTTCATTTATGGCGACAATATGACGGTTTTGCATGACTAGTACTCGCGCCGATCCGGCTTGATCTCCTGCAGGATCGTGGTGGCGATTTCCTCGATCGACTTGGTGGTCGAGGACAGCCAGCGCACGCCTTCGCGCCGCATCATCGCTTCCGCCTCGTTCACTTCGTAGCGGCAGTTCTCGATCGAGGCGTACTTGCTGCCCGCGCGCCGCTCGTTCCGGATCTGCGACAGGCGCTCGGGGGTGATCGTCAGCCCGAACAGTTTCGATTTGAAGGGCGGCAGTCCCGACGGCAGCTTGCCGCGCTCGAAGTCGTCCGGGATCAGGGGATAGTTCGCCGCCTTGAGCCCGTACTGCATCGCCAGGTAGAGGCTGGTCGGGGTCTTGCCCGAGCGCGACACGCCGACCAGGATCACGTCGGCCTCGGCCAGGTTCTTGTGCGACTGACCGTCGTCATGGGCCAGCGAAAAGTTGATCGCTTCGATACGGTTCTTGTACTCCTCGGTGTCCACTGCATTGTGGATGCGGCCGATCGTGTGCGTGGATTTCACGCCCAGCTCCTGTTCCAGCGGCGAGACGAAGGTCTGGAACAGGTCCATGTGCATGCCCCTCGCCGCGCGGATCACGCTCGACAGGTCGTGCTTGACGAGCGTGGAGAACACGATCGGGCGCTGGCCGTCGCGCGCGAAGCTGTCGTTGATGCGCCGCGCCGCCTCGTGGGCCTTCTCGATCGAATCGATGAAGGGCAGGCGGATCTGGCGGAAGCGCATTTCGAACTGGCTCAGCACCGCGTGGCCGAAGGTCTCGGCGGTGATGCCGGTGCCGTCGGAGACGAAAAACACGGTGCGGGCGGTGGGTGGGGAGCTTGGTGGCGGGGCGAGGCTGGTTTCAGCGGTCATGGTGTCTTATTGCTAAGCTTCGGTGACATAGTTGCAGCGAATTCACCCCGTCACAGGGTAAAATGTTTGGCAACAGGAGCTGCATTGTGCTGCACGACGGCCAGAATAACAAGAACACCCCGTCCCCGGCACGGCACCGCTTCGCAAAGGTTTCCATCATCAAGTAAGGGTGTTTCACCATGACTAACCTGTCTGTAGCAGCATTGAAGGAGCCGGACCAAGCTTCAAACGCGACCCGCACCTACGTCGCCTCGTTCGAGAACCTGCGCATGACCGATGTCGAATCGGTCGGCGGCAAGAACGCCTCGCTGGGCGAGATGATCAGCCAGCTGGCCGGCGCCGGCGTGCGCGTGCCGGGCGGCTTCGCCACCACGGCCGACGCCTTCCGCGACTTCCTCGACCACAGCGTCGACGGCGGCCCGTCGCTCGGCGACCGGATCGCCACCCGCCTGGAGGGCCTGGACATCGACGACGTGCGTTCGCTCGCCGTTGCCGGCGCCGAGATCCGCCAGTGGATCGTCGCCACGCCGTTCCAGCCGCGCCTGGAAGAAGAAATCCGCGCCTACTACGCGCGCCTGGTCGCCGACTCCGAAACCGAGATGTCCTTCGCCGTGCGTTCCTCGGCCACCGCCGAAGACTTGCCGGATGCCTCGTTCGCGGGCCAGCAGGAATCCTTCCTGAACGTGGTCGGCATCGACAACGTGCTCGAGGCGATGAAGCATGTCTTCGCGTCGCTGTATAACGACCGCGCGATTTCCTACCGCGTGCACAAGGGCTTCACCCACGCCGAAGTGGCGTTGTCGGCCGGCGTGCAGCGCATGGTCCGCTCCGACACCGGCGCCTCGGGCGTGATGTTCACGATCGACACCGAGTCGGGCTTCAAGGACGTGGTCTTCGTCACCTCGAGCTACGGCCTGGGCGAGACCGTGGTGCAGGGCGCGGTGAACCCGGACGAGTTCTATGTCCACAAGCCGATGCTCGCGCAGGGCAAGTCGCCGGTCATCCGCCGCAACATCGGCTCCAAACTCATCAAGATGGAATTCACCAACGAAGCCAAGGCCGGCCGTTCGGTCAAGACCGTCGACGTGCCGATCGAGATGCGCAACCGCTACTCGCTGACCGATTCCGAAGTCGTCGAGCTGGCCAAGTACGCCGTCATCATCGAGAACCACTATGGCCGCGCGATGGACATCGAGTGGGGCAAGGACGGCCGCGACGGCAAGCTGTACATCCTGCAGGCGCGCCCGGAAACCGTGAAGTCGCAGCAGAAGGCCACCGACGCGCAGCAGCGCTTCAGCCTGAAAGGCTCGGGCACGGTGTTGACCTCCGGCCGCGCCATCGGCCAGAAGATCGGCGCCGGTCCCGTGCGCGTCATCACCGACCCGGCCGACATGGAACGCGTGCAGCCGGGCGACGTGCTGGTCGCCGACATGACCGACCCGAACTGGGAGCCGGTCATGAAGCGCGCCGCCGCCATCGTCACCAACCGCGGCGGGCGCACCTGCCACGCGGCGATCATCGCGCGCGAGCTGGGCGTGCCGGCCGTCGTCGGCTGCGGCGACGCCACCGAGGTGCTCAAGGACGGCACCTTCGTCACGGTCTCCTGCGCCGAAGGCGACGAAGGCCGCATCTACGACGGCCTGCTGGAAACCGAGATCACCGAAGTCGCGCGCGGCGAACTGCCGCCGATCAAGACCAAGATCATGCTCAACGTCGGCAACCCGCAGCTGGCCTTCGACTTCCAGTCGGTGCCGAACAACGGCGTCGGTCTGGCGCGCCTCGAGTTCATCATCAACAACAACATCGGCGTGCACCCGAAGGCAATCCTCGAGTATCCGAACATCGACGCGGACCTGAAGAAAGCGGTGGAGTCGGTCGCCCGCGGCCACGCCTCGCCGCGCGCCTTCTATGTCGACAAGCTGGCCGAAGGCGTGGCCACCATCGCCGCGGCCTTCTGGCCCAAGCCGGTCATCGTGCGCCTGTCCGACTTCAAGTCGAACGAGTACAAGAAGCTGATCGGCGGTTCGCGCTACGAGCCGGACGAAGAAAACCCGATGCTGGGCTTCCGCGGCGCCGCGCGCTACCTGGCCGAGGACTTCGCCGAGGCCTTCGAGATGGAATGCCTGGCCATGAAGCGCGTGCGCGAAGAGATGGGCCTGACCAACGTCGAGCTGATGATCCCGTTCGTGCGCACCCTGGGCCAGGCCGAGAAGGTCATCGGCCTGCTGGCCAAGTACGGCCTCAAGCGCGGCGAGAACGGCCTGCGCGTGATCATGATGTGCGAAGTGCCCTCCAACGCCATCCTGGCCGAGCAGTTCCTCGAGCATTTCGACGGCTTCTCGATCGGCTCGAACGACCTGACCCAGCTTACCCTGGGCCTGGACCGCGACTCCGGCATGGAGCTGCTGGCCAAGGACTTCGACGAGCGCGACCCGGCGGTGAAAGCCATGCTGTCGCTGGCGATCAAGGCCTGCCGCGCCCAGGGCAAGTACATCGGCATCTGCGGCCAGGGTCCGTCGGACCACCCCGACTTCGCGCAGTGGCTGGTGGAAGAGGGCATCGAGTCGATGTCGCTCAATCCGGACTCGGTGATCGAGACCTGGCAGAAGCTGGCGAAGATGTAATCGCACCCCGGCGCGGGCATTGATCCGCCCGCGCCGGGCCAGGCTATGCGCCTGCGATAAACGACATCCGGGATGCTCCCATCCTGCCCCGGAGCTGCTACACTGGCATCGATTGACTCCTTGCCGAAAGCACACAATAACCAAGCGTATCGACATATTCGAACCCTCGCCGCCTGTGCAGGCCGCGGGGGTTTTTTGCTTTTCAAAACCTGAAAGGAAGACGCCATGACCGACTGGATGGGCTGGCTGGTAGGCGCCGGCATCCTCGTGATCGCCGAGCTGTTCACCGGCATCTTCTACCTCTTGATGATCGCCATCGGCCTGGGCGCCGGGGCGCTCGCCGCCTTGTCCGGCGCGAGCGGCGCGGGCCAGACAGTGACTGCCGCCGTGGTCGGCCTGGCGGCCACCGCCATCCTCCATCGCAGCCGCTTTGGCCGCCCGGCGCGCGGCGAGGCTTCGCGCGACCGCAACGTCAACCTCGACATCGGCCAGCGCATCGCCGTCTCGAACTGGCAGCAGGGCCGCGCGCGCGCCATGTACCGCGGCGCGCTGTGGGACGTCGAACTCGGGCCCGGCGCGCTGCCGGAAGCGGGCGAGTTCCGCATCGTCGAAGTGCTGGGCAACCGGCTGATCGTGGCCAACGCATAAAATCGGGCAATCCATAAGCCTGGCATATAAATCACTACTCATCTATAAGGGATGCTCATGGAACTGTCGTCCGGCGTCGTCGCCCTGGTCTTCTTCGTCATTGCCCTGGTCTTCATCTTCAAGACCATCAACGTCGTGCCGCAGCAGCACGCGCTGGTGGTCGAACGCCTCGGCAAGTTCCACGCCGTGCTAGGGCCCGGCCTGAACATCGTGGTGCCCTTCATCGACCGTGTCGCCTACAAGCACAGCCTCAAGGAGATCCCGCTCGACGTGCCGCCCCAGGTCTGCATCACGCGCGACAACACCCAGCTGCAGGTGGACGGCATCCTGTACTTCCAGGTGACCGACGCCATGCGCGCCTCCTACGGTTCGTCGAACTACATCCAGGCCATCACCCAGCTGGCGCAGACAACGCTGCGCTCGGTGATCGGCAAGATGGAGCTCGACAAGACCTTCGAGGAGCGCGACCATATCAATACCACCATCGTCAACGCCATCGACGAATCGGCGGCCAATTGGGGCGTGAAGGTGCTGCGCTACGAGATCAAGGACCTGACCCCGCCGGCCGAGATCCTGCACGCGATGCAGCGCCAGATCACGGCCGAGCGCGAAAAACGGGCCCTGATCGCGGCGTCCGAAGGCCGCCGGCAGGAGCAGATCAACATCGCCAGCGGCGAGCGCGAAGCCTCGATCGCCCGCTCCGAAGGCGAGCGCCAGGCCGCGATCAACCGCGCCCAGGGCGAAGCCAGCGCCATCGTTGCCCTGGCCGAGGCCAGCGCCACCGCGCTGCGCCAGGTGGGCGCGGCCATCCGCGAGCCGGGCGGCATGGACGCGGTCAACCTGCGCGTGGCCGAGCATTACGTCGACGCCTTCGGCAACCTGGCCAAGACCAACAATTCGCTGATCGTGCCGGCCAATATGGGCGACATGAGCAGCGTGATCGCGAGTGCCCTGCAGATCGTCAAAACGCAGAAATAAGCACATCGTCCTGCCGGTATCGACCGGCAGCGTCGCAGCCCCCCACCGGGAGGCTGTCATCTCCGCCTATTCGAACCATGCCCGACGGTACACATCTGACTCCTTCGCTTTCCGTACGCGCACGCCAAACCATCCACCGCATCGATCGCTGTGTGTCGCCCTTCTGGGAGCACCGACTGATCCTAGTCGCCTGCGCGCTGTTCCTGTTCGGTTTCATGGCGCCGCAAACGGCCGAGTTCATGGACAATGCGCTGCTGAGCTGCCTGACGCCCAGCGATTGCAGTCCGGCGGACAGCCGTCGTCTTGCAGCGGTGCAGTTTCTCGGATTGATCACGGTGTGCCTCGGCTTCTCCCTGTTGCTGTGGCGGCTGGGCGAACAATGGGCGCAGCCGGCGGATGCTGCGGCACTGAGTCGTCCAGAGGCACTGGCAGGCTGGGTACCGGCGTTTGCCGGCGCGGCCTGTCTTGTGCTGGCCTGCTGCGTCCTGATTGTGCATACGGGCGGGCCATTGAGGTCATGGGCCATCGTATGGTGGCCTGTCGCGTCGGCGCTTGCGGGAGCCGCCGTTGGCTGGTGGTATCCCCGGTCGCGCCACCCCAGGCGTGTGGTCGTCGCGGGTTTGGGGCTGCTGGGCTTCGTCCTGCTGATGTCGCGGCCGTTTGACCCGGCGCACGAGTGGGCGAATTACTTCATTCCAGCGTTGCCACTAGTGGTGGCCTATTTCGTACTACGCCCTTTACCGGGGCGGCACGAACTCGAAATTAAGCCGCTCCTGCTGCACTGGATGCTGCCGGTGACCGCCCTGTTCTATGGCGCTATCTTCGCGGCCGGAAGTCTCTACGTCTACAGCAACGGGCAGGTTCGCATCTGGACCCTTCCGATCCTCCTGTTGCTGCCCGCGTGCTACGCGATGATCGTGGTCCGCTACCGGTTGGCAGGGCCGCCCGCGACCGCCGTGGATCGGCCGCGCTCACCCGCAAGGTCCGCTTCGGCGCCTTTGCTGTGGAGCTTATGCGTCGGCTTCGGGCTGCTTGCCCTTGCGGGCAACCTACGGCCGGTGGAGACAGCCCGCGTCGTCAACGCGCCGGCGGCGATCGTCATATTCATCGCCCTGATCCTGTTGCTGGCGACGGCCTTCGTCCGCACCATTCCGCGCCCGATCCGCTGGTTCATCGTGCTCGCCTACCTGCTGGTTCTGTTCTTGCGCGGCGTGCCGGCGGCGCCCTTGCTCAGTATCGCAGCGCCGATCAAGGCGGCTCCGTGCACCGGGGCGCCGTCGATCTGCGACAGCAAGCAAGCCGTTGCAAGGTTCCTGGCCGAGTGGGAGCAGCAGCGGCCAGCCGCACCGGATGCACCGGTGCTCCTGGTTGCCGCGGCGGGCGGCGGCGCACGCGCGGCGGCCCATACCAGTGCGGTGCTCGCGGCGGTCGATGCAGCCACCTGCGGCGCCTTCGGCGACCGCTTGTTTGCGATAAGCGGCGTCTCGGGCGGTGCGGTCGGCGGCGCACTGTATGCGGCGAGCCGCGCGGATTTGCGAACGGTGCAGGATTGGAATGCGTGTAAACGACTTCCCAAAGGAGAGCGCCTTTCGTGGCTGCTCCCTCGCCTCATACAGGCCAGTACCGGCGACCACCTGTCGGCACCGCTTCTGCGGACCCTGTTCCGTGACCTGCCTTTGAGCCTGTTGCTCGTACGTCGCAGCGCCGACGGGCAAGGCCACGACGATGTTCACTCTCGTGCCGGCGCGCTGTCGCAGGCATGGTATGAAAGCTATGATCGGATATTGGCGCAACGCGTCGGCGGCAAAGCTGCCAGCAATTCCTTCGCTTCCGGGCCGGTTGGAGAAGCCGGCAGTTCGCCTCTCATGCTGTTCAATGCCACCAGCGTGCAGGATGGCATGCGCGTGCTCCTGAACCGGGCGTCAGTCTGCCCGGCCGACAGCTGGTGCGGAGGCAAGAGCGCCAGTTACCTATCGATGGCCATGGACAGCGCCCGTTTTCCGCTCATCTCCCCGGCAGCGGCCCGCGACGTGTTCGGTTGGGACCAGTATTCGAACCAGCCGGTGATGACGGAGCGCGCAGTGGTGGACGGAGGGTACTTCGACAACACCGGCGTGTCCACCTTGCTCGACGTAATGGACGGTCTGGAGGCCGCGAAGATTGCACGTGGCAGGATCTTCGCCATCCTGATCACGAGCGATCCAAAGGAGGGCCGAACGCCAAGCTCGCTCACGGATTTCAGCGACCAAGGCGCGCTGTCCCAATTGCTCGGGCCAGTCTCGACGGTCATCCAGACGCGCGATGGAAGAAGTCGGCTTGCCGTGCACGAACTGCAGCGCCGCCTTGGAGCGTGCAATGTCCTGTACTGGTCAATGTCGGATAAAACCCTGAATCCCTTGACCGGGGAGATGCTCAAGGTATTGAAATCCAATCCAGAAGGCGATGCGTTCGCAGCATTGCACGGAGAGCGGCTATTCGTGCGGGAGCGAGAGCCGGCGCTTGGCTGGGCTCTCTCGCAGCGCTCGGGCCACCAGCTTGAACGATTTGCAAGGGCACGGGCCTTGCCCTTCGAATTCGGCGATTTTGCCCATGCCAATGACCGTAAGCTGGCGATCGGACTGGGCATACCCGTCAAGCTCCCGGCAGGCGAAAGCGAGGGCTGTCCCGCCACGCCACCCAATCCATAGCGCGGCTCGTCCGGGCTTTCATTCGAAGGAGAAAATATGCAAGGTGTCGTTATCATCACCGGCGCGTCGGACGGCATCGGCGCCGAGATGGCGCGCCAGCTCGCCAGCAAGGAAGGCGCGGGCGTGGCCCTGGTGCTGGCGGCCCGCAACGCCCAGCAGCTCGATGCGGTGGCGCGCGAATGCGCCGCCTTCGGTGCGCAAACGCTGGCCGTGCCGACCGACGTCTCGGTGCGCATCCAGTGCCGGCGCCTCGTCATCACCGCCGTGGAGCATTTCGGGCGCATCGACGCTTTGGTGAACAACGCCGGCCGTTCGGCCCATGCGCTGTTCGAGGAAGTCGAAGACCTCGACTGGTACGAAGAGCTGATGCGCGTGAACCTGTGGGGCGCGATCTGGTGCACGCAAGCGGCGCTCCCGCACCTCAAGGCCACGCGCGGCAGCATCGTCGCGGTGTCCTCGCTGGCGGGCCTGGTCGGCGTGCCGGGACGCACGGCCTACTGCGCCAGCAAGTTCGCGATGACGGGCTTCTTCGAGGCGCTGCGGGCCGAGTTGAAGGGGGCAGGGGTGAGCGTGACCACCGCTTACCCGGGCGTGGTCGCCACCCGGATCCGCTACCGCGGCTTCAATGCCCAGGGCCAGCCGATGGGCAGCAGTTCGCTCAAGGAAGAGGGCGCGATGCGCGTGGAAGAATGCGCGCGCCTGATCATCGAGGGCATGGACGCGCGCAGGCGGGAAGTGGTGATGACTGCCAAGGGCAAGCTCGGGCGCTTCCTCAAGCTGGTCGCGCCGGGCCTGGTGGAGAAAATCGCGCTCGCGGCGCTCAAGCAGGACGTGCGGCCGCCAAAGTAGTGCCAGCGGGCGGCCGCGGGCGCCCGGTCAAAAGTCCACGGTCGCCGACACCACCACGCTGCGCGGCGCGCCCAGCACCAGGTAGCCGAAGCCCGGATAGCCGCCACTCGAAGCCCAATAGTTCTTGTCCGCGACATTGTCGATGCGCGCACGCAGCGTCAGGTTGCGGTCCATGAAGCGGGTCGCGTAGTTCGCGCCGATATCCAGGCGCGACCACGAAGGCAGTTTCTGGGTATTGGCCGCATCCGCATACTGGGTCGAGGTGTGCAAGGCGCGCGCATTGAGCGACAGGCCCTGCACGCCTGGGATGTCCCACTCGGCGCCGAGGTTGAACTGGGTGTCGGGCACGCCGATCGCATCCCTGCCTTCATTGAGGCCGCCGGCCGTCTCGCGCTGCTCGGCGTCGAGCAGGGTCAGGCCGCCCAGCAGGCGCAGGCCGCGCGCCGGGGCGCCGAACACGCTCAGTTCCAGGCCGCGGTTGCGCTGCTCGCCATAGACGCCGAAACGGCGGTCCTGGACGAAGGCATTCGGCTGCGAGGTGGTGAACACGGCCGCCGTCATCCCCAGCTTGCCGCTGTCGAACTTGACGCCGGCTTCCTTCTGGCGCGAGACATAGGGCGCGAACACTTCGCCGTTGTTGACGATATCGGCGCCCGAGGCCACCGCCCCGCGCTGCAGCGCTTCGCTGTAGTTGGCGTACACCGACACGCCCTTGGCTGGCTTGAACACGACGCCCGCCACCGGCGTGACTTCGCTCGCCTCGTAGCGTGCGTTGGGCGCGCCGGTGCCGTAGTCATACCCGTAGTCCTTGAGCTTCTGCCGGCGCGCGCCGACCGTGACCAGGAGGCGCTCGTCCATGAAGCCCAGGGTGTCGGCCAACGCCACGCTCGACAGGATGGTCTTTTGCGTCAGCAGCGGGTTGGCCAGTACGCCGCCGGTGAAGAAGGCGTTCGATGGCGCGGCCACGTCCCTCGGCATGTAGATGTTGGAGGCGAAGCCGGCGAAGTCGCCCAGCGCATAGGCATTGCGCGACTCGGCATGGAAGCCCGCTGCCGAAGCGCTCAGCTTGTGGCTCACCGCGCCGGTCTGCACGTTGTGGCGCACGCCGATCTCGCCGGTGCGGACCTTGTCTTCGCGGGTATTGTCGAAGCGGGTCATGGTCGCGTTGCCGTTGGCCGCCGTGACGGTGGGCGAGGAGATGACGTTGGCTTCATCGCCGGAACGCAGGCCCAGCGCCGCCCAGGCGGTCGCGCCGCCCGGCAGGTCGAGTTCGCCGCGCAGGGTGCCGAAGGTATCGCGCTCGCTAGAATAGGTCCAGGGCTGGGCGAAGTTGCTGCTGCTATCCGGTGCGGCCACCATCGGCACGCCGGCGGCCAGGGTGACGCTCGGGCGCGCGCCGCGCAGCTGATGGTCCTGGTGCCCGACGTCGGCCGACAGGCGGTAGCCGCGGCCGCGGTAATCCACCCCCACCGAATACAGGCTCAGTTCACGGCTCTCGCGGTCCACCGCGGTGTCGCCGTCGCGGCGCACCGCATTCACGCGCACGCCGAGGCGACCCTGCTCGCCGAAACGTCGCGCGGCGTCCAGCGCCACATAGCCCTGGCCGCCGGTCTCGACGCCCGCCGTGACTTGCGTGAGCGGCGTATTCGGCGCGCGCTTGGGCAGCAGGTTGATGGCCCCGCCGATGCCGCCGCCGCCCGGCGCCGCGCCGTTGACGAAGCTGTTCGCGCCGCGCAGCACTTCCACGCGCTCGAGCAATTCGGCCGCCACGAACTGGCGCGGCAGCATGCCGTACAAGCCGTTATAGGCGAGGTCGTCCGAGTTGACCGCGAAGCCCCGGATCACGTACAGCTCCTGGTAATTACCGAAGCCGCGCGCGACGCGCACCGAGGGGTCGTTCTGGACCACGTCGGCCACGCTGCGCGCCTGCTGGTCCTGGATCAGGGCCTGGGTGTAGTTCATCGAATTGAAGGGCGTGTCCATGATGTCGACGTTGCCGAGCAGGCCGAGGCGCCCGCCGCGGGCCACCTGGCCGCCGGCATAGCTCGATGGCAGGCCCTGGGCCGAGGCGTCGGCCGAGGCGCTGACGACGACGGTGGCAATCGGTTCGACAGGAGTCGCGGTTTCCTGGGCAAAGGCGCCGGCGGCGAGGAGGGAGGAGGCGAGCGCAATAGGGGTCAGGCGAAGCAGTTTCATCGGTAAAGCTCTTTTTCTTAACGAGAATAATTATCATTCTATCCGTTCCGCCTTGCTTCTGTAAATGAGAACGATTATTATTTGGCGGTCACAGCCACCTTCGTCTCCCATGTCACCCACCAAGCTGCGCCGCTGGAGCTGGATCCACAAGTGGAGCAGCCTCGTCTGCACCGTCTTCATGCTGCTGCTGTGCCTGACCGGCCTGCCGCTGATCTACCACCACGAGATCGGCCACCTGCTCGGCACCGACGTCGAGGCACCAAGCTTGCCGGCGGAAATGGCGGCCAATCCGCCACGCGGCAACATCGACGCGGTGCTGGCCTCGGCCAAGGCGTTGTATCCGTCGAAGATCCCGATGTACATCTCGCAGGAGGCGGACGAGCCGGCGATCTGGAACGTTACCCTGGGCGACCATCCGAACGACGAGCACTACAAGCCGATCGCGGTCGATGCCCGCACCACGAAAGTCATCACCGAACCGGCCTTCGAAGGCGGCGTCTTCATGTCCACCATGTTCCGCCTGCACGTGGACCTGTTCGCGGGCCTGTATGGCAAACTCTTCCTTGGCTTCATGGGGTTGCTGCTGATCGTGGCCGTGGTCAGCGGGGTGGTGCTGTACGCCCCCTTCATGCGCAAGCTCGATTTCGGCACCGTGCGCCAGGAGCGCAGCCGCGTCATCAAGTGGCTGGACCTGCACAACCTGCTCGGCATCGTGACGCTGGTCTGGGTGTTCGTGGTGGGCGCGACCGGCATGGTCAATACCTGGGCGGACCTGCTGCTCAAATACTGGCAGGCCACCGAAGTCGCCGAGATGCTCAAGCCCTATGAAGGCCAGCCGCCCGTGAAGCAGATGGCCTCGATCCACGACGCCATCCTGCGCGCGGAACGCGCCGAGCCAGGCATGAAGGTCGGCTTCGTGGCCTTCCCGGGCACGCCCTTCAGCAGTTCGCACCACTACGGCATCTTCATGCGCGGCGACGAAGCCTTCAGCTCGCGCCTGTATAAGCCGGTGCTGGTCGACGCGGCCACCGGCGAGATCACCGACCGCCGCGAGCTGCCCTGGTACCTGACCGCGCTGCTGCTGTCGCAGCCGCTGCATTTCGGCGACTACGGCGGCCAGGCCATGAAGCTGCTGTGGGCGCTGCTCGACATCGGGACCATGATCGTGCTCGGCAGCGGCCTGTATTTGTGGTTCAAGCGCGGGCGCGCCGCCAAGCGTGCGGCCAAGGGTGTTCGTGCAAGCGCGCACGAGGCGCCGGTGCTGGCGCGCCGCACGGAGGCGCCATGATGCGCACCCGCGCGCAGGTCTGGGGCATGCCGCTGCTGCTGGCGGTACTCACGATCATCGGGCTCGTGTCGGCGCTGCTGGGCGATGGCGTATGGGACCTGGTGTCGGCCGTGAGCCTGGGCGCGCCGGTGCTGGCCGGCGCCTGGTACGGCCTGCGCCGCGCGCCCGCAAAACCGGGGCCTTGAGATTTAAGCATTGCTAAAGGAAGCCCGCGTATAAGGATCTTCATACCAATAAGAGGAGAGTCGTCCATGACAGGCTTCATACGCGCCAACAAGGGATTCCTGCTGTTCATGCTGCTGTTCGGCGTGTTTCGCACGGCGGTGGCCGATTGGAACCCGATCCCGTCGAGCTCCATGCGGCCCAACCTGCTCGAGGGCGACGTGGTGTTCGTCAACCGCCTGGCCTATAACGTCAAGGTTCCGCTGACCGACGTGGTGCTGGCGCGTACCGGCGAACCCCGGCGCGGCGACGTCGTCACCTTCGCGTCGCCGCAGGACGGCACCCGCCTGATCAAGCGCGTGCTGGCGCTGCCGGGCGACCGCATCGAAATGCGCAACGAGCGCCTTATCATCAACGGCGTCGAATCGCAGTACTCGCTGGAAGAACTCGTGCAGGAGCCGTCCCCGTCGGGACCGATGGATGCGCTACGCATGATGGAAGCGGTGGACGGCCGGCGCCACCGCATCCAGGTGCTGCCGCAGCGAGTGGTGGCGCGCGACTTCGGGCCGGTGACGGTGCCGCCGGATGCGTTTGTGATGTTGGGCGATAACCGCGACAACAGCGCGGACTCGCGCTATATCGGCTTCGTGCCGCGCCACCTGCTGATCGGCCGCGCCGAGCGCATCCTGGTGTCGGCCGACTACCAGGGCGACTGGATGCCGCGCCCGGCGCGCTTCGGCATGTCGCTGCGCTAGTCATCCCCATCGCCATGCTGCGCGGCCCCGCGTTTGAAGGGGCCGTCAGCTCGAATGCGCAAAATTCAGTACAATCCGGTGCCCCGGATGATTGCATGTCGCAGTGCCGGTTCAATCGATAAGGCACTTCATGCAACGACTCCTGACCATCATGCTCGCCTGCCTCGGCATGATCGGCGCTCTCGCGATCGATACCTACCTGCCGTCGATGCCCGCCATCGGGGTCGAATTCGGCGTCGGGCCGGTAGCGGTGCAGCAGACGCTCAGCGTCTTCCTCCTGTGCTTCGCCTTCATGATGCTGTTCTACGGGACGCTGTCGGATTCCTTCGGCCGCCGCCCCGTGCTCATGTGCGCGCTGACGATGTACACGCTGTCCTCGATCGGTGCGGCCTGGGCGCCGACCTTCGGCTGGCTGCTGTTCTTCCGCGCGCTGCAGGGCCTGTCCGCCGGCGCCGGCTCGGTGATCGGCCAGGCCATCGTGCAGGACCGCTTCGCGGGCGCCCAGGCGCAGAAGATGATGTCGCACATCATGATGGTCTTTGGCCTGGCGCCGGCGATCGCGCCGGTGCTGGGCGGCTGGCTGCACGTGAGCTTCGGCTGGCGTTCGACCTTTATCTTCCTGGCCGTGTTCGGCGCGGCCATGATCCTGATGGTGTGGCGCGTCCTGCCGGAGAGCCTGCCGCGCGACAAGCGCCAGCCTTTCCACCCCGGGACCATCGCCGCCAACTACCTGATGGTGCTGCGCCACCCGCAGTTCGTCATGCTCTCGCTGTCGCTGGGCCTGGTGTTCGGTGGGCTGTCGCTGTACATCGGTTCGGCCGCCAACTTCGTCATGGAGATCCTCGGCCTGCCGGAGACGGCCTTTGCCTGGATGTTCATTCCGCTGATCGGCGGCATGGTGGTGGGTTCGGCCTGGGGCGGCAAGCGCGCCGCCAAGTCGCCGCCCGGGCGCCTGCTGTGGGTGGGATATTCGGTGATGGCCGTGGCCTCCATCCTGAACGTCGGCTACAACGCGCTGTTCCCGGCCACCATCCCGTGGGCCGTGCTGCCGCTGGCCGTCTTCACCTTCGGCCTGGCCGTGGCCATGCCCGGCATCCAGCTCTCGGCCATGAGCCTGTTCCCCAACAACCGCGGGCTGGCGGCATCGATGGTCGGCTTCATCCAGATGATGTCCTTCGCGCTGGTCTCGGGCCTGGTGGCGCCGCTGCTGTTCGGCAGCGCGTTCAAGCTCGCCTGCGGCGCCGCAATCGGCTGTGTGCTGAGCTTCCTGATGTGGCGCCTGAGCCGGCGCTTCGCCCAGCCGGCGGCGTAAGCCGCGCGGCAGCGGTCAGCGCTTGTTCTGCTTCATCGCCGCGGCGACTTCGCGCTTGGCGTCGCGGTCCTTTTCGGTCGAGCGCTTGTCGTGCTGCTTCTTGCCCTTGGCAAGGCCGATCTCGCACTTCACGCGGCCGCCCTTGAAGTGCAGGTTCAGCGGCACCAGGGTGTAGCCGGCGCGCTCGACCTTGCCGACCAGCTTGTCGAGCTCGTTTCGGTGCAGCAGCAGCTTGCGGGTGCGCAGGGCTTCCGGGTGGCTGAAGCTCGAAGCGCTGGTCAGGGCGCTGATGTGGGCGCCGAACAGGAACAGCTCGTCGCCGCGCACGACCACATAGGCTTCCTTGATCTGGACCTTGCCCTCGCGGATGGCCTTGATTTCCCACCCTTCCAGCACGATGCCGGCCTCGTACCGGTCCTCGATGAAGTAGTCGAAAAATGCTTTTTTATTGTCAACGATGCTCATGAAATAACGAAAATCCGCGTCTCGGTTAAACTACTGCTGTGGCGCTGGAGTGCACACCCCGTGAACACTGCATGCCCAAAATACAACTTGTCCAACATCATAACAAACGGTTGACCAATGGCAGTAGTGCACAAATCAGTTTTTCTTGGCTATAGCGCGGAGCAGATGTTCGACCTGGTCGCCAAGGTCGAAGATTATCCGAAATTCCTCCCCTGGTGCGGCGGCGTGAAGCTCATCGAGCGCACCGAAGACAAGCTGGTCGCCAACCTGCAGATCAATTTCCACGGCGTGAAACAAAGCTTTACGACTTCGAACCACAACAACCGCCCGACCCAGATGAAGATGCACCTGGTCGATGGCCCGTTCAAGATGCTGGAAGGTACCTGGAACTTCAAGGCCTTGCGCGCCGACGCCTGCAAGATCGAGTTCGACATGCATTACGAGTTCTCGAGCATCATCCTGGAACAGATCATCGGCCCCGTGTTCGGCATGATCGCCAATAACATGGTCGACTCCTTCTGCAAGCGCGCCGAGACGATCTATGGATGAGATGTTGCACGTGGTCGTTTGCTACGCCACGGCGCGCGACGAATTCCTGCGTTCCTTGACGGTGGCGCCCGGCACCACGATTGGCCAGGCCATCGAGATGAGCGGCGTGCTGGAAGCCTATCCGGACATTAACCTGGCTACCCAGCCGGTCGGCATCTATGCCAAGAAGCAGACCCTCGACACGGTCTTGCGCGAACGGGACCGCATCGAGATCTACCGGCCCCTGGTGGCCGACCCGAAGGATTCGCGCCGCCGGCGCGCGGCCAAGAAGGATGCCGCCAACGCGCCCCCGGGCGGCGAAGGCGCGGGGCAGGAGTCCCGCCCTTAACGGCAGTCCGCCAAGACCTTGTCCGCACGGGCCGCATTCGCGGCCTTTTCTTCGTCCGTCAGGAAGCCGGGTTCGCCATTGGCTTCGATCTTGCGCACTCGCATGCCGGATTCGGCATACGCCTTGGCCTGGCGCGCGTTCTCGCAGCGCTCGGCAATCTCGCGCTTGCGCTGGGCATCGAGTGCTTCCTTTTTTTCGTCTTCCGCGCGCTGCTTCGCGCGGCCGCGGTAGGCCGCCTCGCGCGCCGCAAGGTTCGGCGTGAGCCGCGCCTTCGATGCGTCCGGAATCGCCACAGGGGCAGGGCCCGCCACGGTGACCACCGGTTGCGGCTCGGGCGCCTCCGCCGTGGGCGCGGCCAGAACGGGCATCGCGTGGCGCGGCGCTTTCAGGATCTTGCTCGGCGGCGTACCGGCCGGCGGCGGGCGATCGGAGAAATGGCGCACGCCGTTCGCGCCGATCCAGGAATACTGGGCGTGGGCAAAGGCGCTGCCCAGGAGCAGGGCGGAAGCGATCAAGAGGCGTGTCAGGCGGGGCATAAAAGTTTTCCTTGAGTAACACATGGATTTCCTCATGCTTCGGCGGCCCTGTCAATCGAGAACGGCTGGGCAAGCCGAATTTTAGGCATGCCTGCGACAGCCCCTGCCAGTTTCTGTATAATTCGCTTTTGCGCCTATAGGAAAATGCTATGCGTCTACTTCAAAAAGCACTCACCTTCGATGATGTGCTGCTCGTCCCCGCCTACTCCAACGTCCTGCCTGCGAACACCTCGCTTCGCACCAAACTGACCCGGAATATTTCGCTGAATATCCCGCTGCTGTCGGCGGCGATGGACACGGTGACCGAGGCGCGCCTGGCGATCGCAATGGCGCAAGAAGGCGGCATCGGCATTATCCACAAGAACCTGCGCCCGGCCGACCAGGCTAGAGAAGTCGCACGCGTCAAGCGCTTCGAAGCCGGCGTGCTGCGCGATCCGATCACGATTCCTCCCACCATGAAGATCCGCGAAGTGCTGGCGCTGTCGCACCAGCACGGCATCAGCGGTTTCCCGGTGGTCGAGGGCAAGCAGGTGGTCGGCATCATCACCAACCGCGACCTGCGTTTCGAGGAAGACCTCGAGGCGGAAGCGCGCGCCAAGATGACCCCGCGCGACAAGCTCGTCTACGTGAAGGACGATGCCGATACCGTCGAAGCCAAGCGCCTGATGAACAAGCACCGCCTCGAGCGCGTGCTGGTCGTGAACGACGAGTTCGAACTGCGCGGCCTGATCACTGTCAAGGACATCCAGAAGTCGCACGAGCACCCGCTGGCGTCAAAAGATTCGCAAGGCAAGCTGCTGGTCGGCGCCGCCGTAGGCGTGGGCCAGCGCGACGAAGAGCGCATCGAACTGCTGGTGGCCGCAGGCGTGGACGTGCTGGTGGTCGATACCGCCCACGGCCATTCCCAGGGCATCCTGGACCGCGTCAAGTGGATCAAGACGCGCTTCCCGCATGTCGACGTCATCGGCGGCAATATCGCCACCGCCGCCGCGGCGCGCGCGCTGGTCGAATACGGCGCCGACGCGGTCAAGGTCGGCATCGGTCCCGGCTCGATCTGCACCACCCGCATCGTCGCCGGCGTGGGCGTGCCGCAGATCACCGCGATCTCGAACGTGGCCAAGGAACTCGAAGGCACGGGCGTGCCCTGCATCGCCGACGGCGGCATCCGCTTCTCGGGCGATATTTCCAAGGCACTCGCAGCGGGCGCGCACACCGTCATGATGGGCAGCATGTTCGCCGGCACCGAAGAAGCGCCGGGCGAAGTCATCCTGTACCAGGGCCGCAGCTACAAGTCCTACCGCGGCATGGGCAGCCTGGGCGCGATGGCCGAAGGCTCGGCCGACCGCTACTTCCAGGAAGCCTCCAGCAAGGCCGACAAGTTCGTACCGGAAGGTATTGAAGGCCGCGTGGCCTACAAGGGCAGCGTGCTGGCGATCATCTTCCAGATGGTCGGCGGCGTGCGCCAGTCGATGGGTTACTGCGGTTGCGCCACCATCGAAGAGCTGCGCGAGAAAGCCGAGTTCGTCGAGATCACCTCGGCGGGCATGCGCGAATCGCACGTGCACGATGTGCAGATCACCAAGGAAGCTCCGAACTACCGTTCCGAGTAAGCAGACAAACGGCGCCGGTGCGCCGTTTTTTGTATCGGGGCTGCGGCTCCGACGACCACCCCGAATTCATCATCACTCTCCGCCTTCATGCACTCTAAAATTCTCATCCTCGATTTCGGTTCCCAGGTTACCCAGCTGATCGCCCGCCGCGTGCGCGACGCCGGCGTGTTCTCCGAAGTCTTCCCCTACGACGTCAGCGACGAGTTCGTCCGCAACTATGGCGCCGCCGGCATCATCCTCTCGGGCAGCCACAACTCGACCCTGGAAGGCGATTCGCCGCGCGCGCCGCAAGCCGTGTTCGAGCTTGGGGTGCCGGTGCTGGGCATCTGCTACGGCATGCAAACCATGGCCGCCCAGCTGGGCGGCAAGGTGGAGAACGGCAAAGTGCGCGAATTCGGCTACGCCGAAGTGCGCGCCCGCGGCCATACGGCCCTGCTCAAGGGCATCAACGACTTCGTCACCGACGAAGGCCACGGCATGCTGCGCGTCTGGATGAGCCACGGCGACAAGGTGCTGGACATGCCGGCAGGCTTCAAGCTGATGGGCTCGACCGACAGCTGCCCGATCGCCGCCATGGCCGACGAAGAGCGCCGCTTCTACGCGCTGCAGTTCCACCCGGAAGTGACCCACACGACGCAAGGCGAAGCCATCATCGGCCGCTTCGTGCACGAGATCTGCGGCTGCAAGTCGGACTGGAACATGCCTGACTATATCGGCGAAGCGGTGCAGAAGATCCGCGAGCAGGTCGGCACGGATGAAGTCATCCTGGGCCTGTCCGGCGGCGTCGATTCGAGCGTGGCCGCAGCCCTGATCCACCGCGCCATCGGCGACCAGCTGACCTGCGTGTTCGTCGACCACGGCTTGCTGCGCAAGGACGAGGGCAAGATGGTGATGGACATGTTCTCGAAGAACCTGGGCGTGAAAGTCATCCGCATCGATGCGGAAGCGCAGTTCATGGGCCACCTGGCCGGCGTCACCGACCCCGAACAGAAGCGCAAGATCATCGGCCGCGAGTTCGTCGAAGTGTTCCAGGTCGAAGCGGGCAAATTGAGCAATGCGCGCTGGCTGGCCCAGGGCACGATCTACCCGGACGTGATCGAGTCGGCCGGTAAAGGCAAGAAAGGCCAGACCATCAAGAGCCACCACAACGTGGGCGGCCTGCCCGAAACCTTAAATCTGAAACTGCTCGAGCCGCTGCGCGAGCTGTTCAAGGACGAAGTGCGCAAGCTCGGCGTCGCGCTGGGCCTGCCGCATGACATGGTGTATCGCCATCCGTTCCCGGGCCCGGGGCTGGGCGTGCGCATCCTCGGCGAAGTCAAGAAGGAGTATGCCGACCTGCTGCGCGAAGCCGATGCGATCTTCATCGAAGAGCTGAGGAATACGCCGTTCGAGCTGCCTGCGGTGGCCGGCATCGATCCGGGCAAGGCGCCGACCAACTGGTACGAGGCGACCAGCCAGGCGTTTGCCGTGTTCCTGCCGGTGAAGTCGGTGGGGGTGATGGGCGATGGGCGCACCTACGAATACGTGGTGGCCCTGCGCGCGGTGCAGACGCTGGACTTCATGACGGCGCAGTGGGCGCACCTGCCGCATTCGCTGCTGGGCAAGGTGTCGAACCGGATCATCAATGAGGTGAGGGGGCTGAACCGGGTCGTGTATGACATTTCGGGGAAGCCGCCGGCGACGATCGAGTGGGAATAATTCGCAGCCCGGCACTTCATTGTGCCGGAGTTGACCAAGCCCCTGATTCAGGGGCTTTTTTCATTGCCGCGGCTGGCAGTGTCGATCCAGCTTGAAGATTTCTTTGCGTTGACTGAACGGCGCCGCTCGTGACACTGACCTGCAAATTCTCGGCCAGCAACACAAGGACTTGCGCAACGGCTTGTTCGTGCCGCGAGGACGGTCGGGATTCGGCCAGGCCGTCTCAGGGGCGAAGTTGATCGCGAGCCCACAATCAACAGCCGCAGGGCGGCGGGGCGGACGGCGGCGTACCAGGAACATATCCCAGCGACTCCGCAGTCGCGATGGTGGTCGCTTTATGGAGCGGCACGCGCAGGTCCAGGAATGGCAACAGCATCCGCGACGTCACGGCAAGGCATTCATCGGCCTCTTCCGGATCGCATACACGGGCCTGGACGAACCGGATACAACGCGATGCACGCGGATTGAGCATGCATAGCTGCCTGTTGGCAGCTGCACTCTCGGGCAATGAGGCAGCAGGGATGACGGACAGGTCAAACCGCAGGTAATCGAGGCGAATGTGTTCGTCGGTGACCGGGGAAGCAAGCAGGAGTTCGCCGGGCGTGGTGCGGAAGATCGCATTGCGTCTGAGTTGCGCAATGCGCGCGGTTTCGCTGGGATAAACGTTCACCCCAGCCGCAGCGGCCCTGCGGGTAACCTCTTGCAACGTATTGAAAACAAATAGCAGGCGTGTCACTTCGATGATCCCGAAGGTCAGGGTAAAAAAGATCATCGCCAGCAGCGCAAACTCGACCGCAGTGGCGCCAATCTGCCGCTTGCGAGGCAACATCAAGCGGCGCCTGGCGAGCTTATTTGCCGACATAGGGCATGGTGTAGCTAGCGGTAATTGGGAGGCCGTACCAGCCGACGTCGACGCTTTCGAACTGGTCGAACATCGAAATCGTGAAGTTGACCCGGACGGTGGAAGGAGTCGTCCCCGGCTGGAGCTCACCGCAGTTCTCCCCATCGCAATAAGTACCTGCCTCACCGATTTCAGAGCCAGGCGCAAGTTCGGCGATTTCTCGCAGGACGATTTCTTTTGCAAGGTCCCCGGCGGCGCGTGCCTGGCTCTGGGTCATCATTTCCGCTGCCGGCACCGTGGACAGGTAGCGCGCGGCGTCCTGTGCTGCTTTCTGCGCGACGCTGTAATGCCAGAACACCCGGGCGAAGAAAAACGGTATCGTCAGAAAGCACAACAGGATCGGCATGATGAGCGCCAGCTCCACCGCCGCCGCACCGGTCTGTCGTCTTGTCGATTTACCCCGCAACCCAAGCGCGATGAGGTTCATGGGAAGAGCTCCACGTGGCCCGACACCCTGGTGGGCGAAAGGAGTCCGGCAAATTCTGCAATCAGGGAGTTGTCGGTGGCTTGTACTGTCATGAAAAACCTTCCAATGGCCAGCACGCTGGCCGAAGCATTCTGGCCGGACGGCGCACTGGGCGAACATTGCAGCAGCGGGATGTTCAAGACCCGCCGGCCAGGAACGGCCATGGGTCGGTTGGCAACGCGCGGAGGCGTGAACAGCCCACTGGAGACGAGCGTGGACTGGTAGGGCACCGCCGGGGCCGCAGGATAATTCGACGCGGTGGGGCCTGATGCGTACAAGGTCGGCCAATCCGTATGGGCGAAAGTCGTGTAGCCGCCGACCGGCTCCGGGCTATCCAAGGGATCCGGGGCCACGACTGCCCTCGAGTAGGCCCACAGGGGACCGTAATCCCCGGGCGAGGAGGGCGCCAAGGGGAGGTCGGCGACCGTTTCGAGCTTGCCGCGGGCCCTGGTCGCAGCAGCAGCGGCGCTACCTCTTGCAGGAGTCATCCACCTCACCGTGTTCATGACGTCGTAGGCAAAGCCCTTGACATTGATATCCGGCGCGGCGCCCCTGGGGGCGCAGGGCGTACCGGTGTAGACGTCGAAACGCGTATTGAGCGCCGCGCGCAGCGCTGCAAGGGGGGCCGAGGACGGCAATTCGGACACACGGACCGTTCCGTCATGTACCCGGTTGGTCCACATCGACCCGCTGCAGACGAACGGTACAACCGCGGCGGCATCCATCGCAGTACTGTTGACGCCTGGTGCGCCGACGGGATTGACCAGGAACCGGAGCGGATCGTGGCCGCCGGGGTTCAGGTTCATCAGGTCGTAACTGACGCCGCGGCGAAATCCGTGCTGGACCAACTCGGACACGGTGGAACCGCCTGGCGTCACGGCCGTGCGCGCCTCGGCCCGTGCCGTCGACATGGCGCAAACGGCGATCGGCACCACGTCCACGGAACTCTTGCCTGCGATGGCACTGTCGCTGATCTGGACATTCGCCAGGTCAGCCGATAGCACCTTGATGAAATACGTTTCTACTGTACCGAGTTCCGCTTCGAGACCGCTGGTGTCCACGCGCGCAAAGAACAGTGGCGCCGCCTGAGCAGTCGAGTTTCCCACCGCCGTGGCGGCGACCCAGGTTCCGCTTCGTGCCGGGGACGTACCGAAGCTGAGCGCGTCGTCGCTCCACGCGAAACTAGTGCCTGCAATGAAGTTGCGATAGCGAAGATTTTCGGCGGCGTCCTTCGCTGCGGCTTTCGCCGCCGTGATGCCTTCGGGAGTGCCGTTGAGTTCGCGCGCCGCAGCCAGGGCGACCGCCTTGGAAATCCCATGCAGATCGACCTTGCGGTTGTAGATCTGCCCCATATCGATGGCAAGGCCGCAGAATCCGATGATCACGACAAGCAAGGGCACGAACATCACCGCAAACGCACCGTGCTGGCGGTGCAGATTGGGCGCTGCAGCGCGTGGGCCATGCCCTGGCGGCAGTTCATGGGAACACTGGTGCGGACGGGATGCCATACCTTGCCTCTTCTTTCTCGCACGGCTCGGCACGCGTGCTTTCCTTAACGAAACAACTCTAGCTGGCATGCCGAAAGATGGATTGACCTTGGCCAGGCCGGAACCTGCCGCCGCTTCGAGGGCTCGACGCCTGGCTGTTGAAGTGTGAGTCAGCCAAATTCTGGCTGCAAGCAATGACGCCAAGGATATTGATGATTATCAGCAGTAGAGGGTCGGCAAGTGCGTACGCGGTGCCGACACACTGGCCGATTTCATCCAGGCGCATGCGTTTTCACATCGTGGAATTTGACTGACGCAGTGCAGCATCTTTTGATCCCACTGCGCAGCATGTCGTTTCACATTGCGCGATAGCGTGGGTAACGTATTGATTATTATCGAAAAATTCTTTTTCCGAGTCTTATATAAGACAGAAGAGTTCAGGGCATTCCCGACGTATGATGTTCCCAAGCGATGTCAGTTAGCCGCGCCCAGAAGCGGCAAACGCAGCAGGTTTCGATTCATCTACCTTGGAGTGTCACCATGTCCCAGTACCAGAACGATATCCAGTCCATCAGCACCCTCAAACAGCAGCAAGGCCAAGGCTGGGATGCCATCAATCCCGAGTCTGCTGCCCGCATGCGCGCGCAAAACCGCTTCCAGACCGGCCTCGACATCGCCCGCTATACCGCCGGCATCATGCGCCGCGACATGGCCAACTACGACGCCGATCCTTCCAAGTACACGCAATCGCTCGGATGCTGGCACGGTTTCATCGGCCAGCAAAAGATGATCTCGATTAAGAAGCACTTCAACAGTACCGACCGCCGCTACCTCTACCTGTCGGGCTGGATGATTGCCGCCCTGCGCTCGGAATTCGGCCCGCTGCCGGACCAGTCGATGCACGAGAAGACCGCCGTGGCCAGCCTGATCCGCGAGCTGTACACCTTCCTGCGCCAGGCCGATGCCCGTGAACTCGGTGGCCTGTTCCGCCAACTCGATGCCGCCGAAGGCCCGGCGCGCGCCGCGATCCAGGACAAGATCGACAACTTCGTCACCCACGTGGTGCCGATCATCGCCGACATCGACGCCGGTTTCGGCAATGCCGAAGCGACCTACCTGATGGCCAAGCAGATGATCGAGGCCGGCGCCTGCTGCATCCAGATCGAAAACCAGGTGTCGGACGAGAAGCAGTGCGGCCACCAGGACGGCAAGGTGACGGTGCCGCACGAAGACTTCCTGGCCAAGATCCGCGCAGTGCGCTACGCCTTCTTGGAGCTGGGCGTGGACGACGGGCTGATTGTGGCGCGCACCGACTCGCTGGGCGCAGGCCTGACCAAGCAGATCGCCTACACCCGCGAGCCGGGCGACCTGGGCGACCAGTACAACAGTTTCCTCGACGCGGAAGAGATCTCGCTCGATGCGATGGCCAATGGCGACGTGGTCATCAAGCAGGGCGGCAAGCTGCTGCGTCCCAAGCGCCTGCCGAGCAACCTGTTCCAGTTCCGCGAAGGCACGGGCGAGGCACGCTGCGTGCTCGACTGCATCACCTCGCTGCAGAACGGCGCCGACCTGCTGTGGATCGAGACCGAAAAGCCGCATATCGCCCAGATCGGCGGCATGGTCAAGGAGATCCGCAAGGTGATCCCGAACGCCAAGCTGGTCTACAACAACAGCCCGTCGTTCAACTGGACCCTGAATTTCCGCCAGCAGGTCTTCGACAGCATGCAGGCCGAGGGCGCCGACATGTCGGCCTATGCCCGCGGGCAGCTCATGAGCGCCGAGTACGACGAGACCGAGCTGGCGCGCCAGGCCGACGAGCGGATTCGCACCTTCCAGGCCGACGCCGCGCGCGAAGCGGGCATCTTCCATCACCTGATCACGCTGCCGACCTACCACACCGCTGCGCTGTCGACCGACAACCTGGCCAAGGAGTATTTCGGGGAGCAGGGCATGCTGGGCTATGTGGCCGGGGTGCAGCGCAAGGAAATCCGCCAGGGCATCGCCTGCGTCAAGCACCAGAACATGTCGGGTTCGGACCTGGGCGACGATCACAAGGAATACTTCAGCGGCGAAGCAGCCTTGAAGGCGTCCGGCAAGCACAACACCATGAACCAGTTCTGACGGCTCGTTCGTCGCGCGGCCCGCAAGTGCGGGCCTGTTTTTCCACTTTTTTGAAGGAAAACGGATGAGCAACTTGCATCACGGGCTGCAACCCGGCTTCGCACCTGCCGCAACCAACCGTACAGCGCCCACGGCCCCGCACGCGATCGGGCGGGTCGGCATCGTCGGCGCCAACGAGACCGGCATGGCCCTCGCATTGAACCTGGCCGATGCCGGCGTTCCGGTCACGGTCTTCGAACTCGAACGCACCTCACTCGACGCGGCGTTCGCCAGGGCGCACGCGGCCTGCGACACTGCGCTCGCGCGCGGCCGGCGCACAGGGCTATTGGCGGGCACCGTCAACTTCCATCACCTCAAGGACTGCGACCTGGTGATCGAATCGGTGTCGACGGACCTTGCCGCCATGGGCGAACTGTTCCGCCGCCTCGACCAGACGGTGAAACAAGGCGCCATGCTGGTCACCTGCTCCGCGCCCTCGAAGGTCGAGCATCTTGCCGCCTGTACGCGGCGCATGGGCGAGGTGCTCGGATTGCATCTGTCGCGGCCTGCGCATGTCGGCGAGACCTGGACGCTCGTCCCCGGCAAGGCAAGCTCAGGGCATTGCCTGGCCACGATGGTGGCGCTGGCCCAGAGCCTGGGCAAGGCATGCGTGGTGTCGGGCAGCTGGAGCGCGGACGTCGATCAAGGCGGCACTACCCGCTCGTGGCGCATCGAACAGGCCCAGGAGTAGGGCACGACTGCGCCAGGGCCCGGCCTCAGAGCGGACGCACCCAGATGTTGCGAAAGCTCACGGCGTCGCCATGGTCCTGCAGCTTGACCGGCGCCGGACCGTGCCTGCGGTAGGACGGTTTGCCCGCGTACACGGTCTCGCCCCGCAGGGCGACATGGTTCTGCACGACGACGCCGTTGTGCAGCGCCGTGATGTACGCGGGCGATAGCAACGCGCCCTCGGCGGAGAAACGCGGCGCGGTCCAGATGACGTCGTAGCGTTGCCATTCGCCTGGCTTGGCACACGCGTTCACCAGGGGGATGTGCTGCTTGTAGATGCTCGCTGCCTGCCCGTTGGCATAGGTGGTGTTGCCGGCGCAATCGAGGATCTGCAGCTCGTAGCCGCTGCCCTGGCCGGTCGAAGCGAGGAACAGGCCGCTGTTGCCTCTGGCCTGGCCGCTACCGGCGAGCGTCGCAGGCACGCGCCATTCGAGGTGGATCTGGTAATCCGTGAACAGGCGCCTGGTCTGGATGTCGCCGCTCCCGCCCCGGACCGTCAACATGCCGCCGCCCACGATCCAGTCGGCCGGTTTGCCGGGCGCGGCGGCGGAAACCCATTCGCGCAGGTCGGCGCCGTCGAACAGCACGATCGCGTCCGACGGGGCGCCAGCTGCTGCGCCGGGCGCGACGAGCCTGGGTTCAGGCGACCATACTTCGGTGTCGGCGGGTTTCGGCCCTGGCTGGTCCTGGGCGGCTGCGGTAGCAACCATCGACAGTCCGGCTATCGCTACCAGCATCGTTCGCATCATCGCTCGCTTTTTCGGTCAACAGCCCAAAAGCATAGCATGCCACCCTTGGCGGACTTGCTCATCGCCGTTTATCATCGCCACAGCTGAGCCAGGGTCGAGCGAAGCCCGGGTTCCCGATGCAAGTCAACTGGAGAAAACAGATGCGACAACTTTCGAGAGGCGAGCGACTTCCCCTCGCAGACTACGCGCCGGCCGGCGTCGTCAACGCCAGCCTGTCGGCCAGCGGACTGGCACTGGACTACGCCTCGTTCGCCGTCGATGCTGACGGCAAGCTGTCCGACGACCGTTACATGACCTTCTTCAACCAGCCGACGACGCCCTGCGGCGGCGTGGAAAGGACTGCACAAGGCAGCGGCAGGGATGGCTTTACCTTCCGCCTGGACCTGCTGCCCGCCTGGGTCCAGCGAGTAGTGATCACCGCCAGCATCGACGGCGGCGGCCTGATGTCGCAGCTGGCGCCCAGCTCGCTGGCGCTGGGCGGACCGGGCGGCGAATTTGCCCGCTTCGATTTTTCAGGCAAGGATTTCGCCAGCGAGCAGGCAGTCATGCTGGGCGAGTTCTATCGCAAGGATGGAGGCTGGCGCTTCATGGCGGTCGGGCAGGGATTCAACGGCGGACTGCCGGCGCTGGTGCAGTATTTCGGCGCCGACGTCGCGCCAGATGCCGCGCCGGCTGCTCCGGCCGCCGCGGCGCAGCCGGCCATCAGCCTGGAAAAGCGCGTCGAAGCCAAGGCGCCGCAGCTGGTCTGCCTGGTGAAGTCGGCCGGCGTCTCGCTGGCCAAGGTCGGGCTGCAGGAGCACCGCGCCAAAGTCTGCCTCGTGCTCGATATTTCCGGCTCGATGGGCAGTCTCTACGGCAAAGGCCTGGTGCAGCGCTTCGCCGAACGCATCCTGGCGCTGGGTTGCCGCTTCGACGACGATGGCGAGATCGATGTCTTCCTGTTCGGTAAAAACGTCCATCAACCCGCGCCGATGGGTTTGTCGAACTGGACGGGTTACGTGGCGCAGGCCATCAAGCGCCATCCGCTGGAGGGCGACACGCGCTACGGCGCCGCCATGGAAGCGGTGCGACGCCACTATTTCCCCGATGGCCGCGGCGGCGAACGCAGTTCGGTGCATGCCGCGCCGCTGCCGGTGTATGTCATGTTCGTCACCGACGGCACCACGTCGGACAAGCCCCTGACCGAGAAGCAGTTGCGCTGGTCCAGCCGCGAGCCGATCTTCTGGCAATTCATGGGGATCGGGAAGGGCAAGAAGTCGAAGAACAAGCGCCTGGCCGACTTTGCCGATTCCGATTTTCCTTTCCTGGAAAAGCTCGATGAACTGGGTGGGCGCCTGGTCGACAACGCGGACTTCTTCTCGGTGGCGAGCCCGGACGAGCATCCGGATGCGGCGCTGTACGACCTCTTGATGACCGAATATCCCGGATGGGTCAGGCAGGCGCGCCGGCTTGGGCTGCTGGTCTAGGATTCAAGCCGGGCGCGCATGTTAAAATACGGGCTGCCGCGATCTGCGTGCAGGCCAATGCCAACGTCCTGTCCAGCCCTGTCCTCACAGGGCTTTATTTTTTTGCACCGACGCTGTTCCCTCATGCATGCGGGATAATCGGCGCACACTTCTCAAGCACCCATTTGGAATTCTATTATGGAAATCAAGGTCAACTTCCTCGACAAGCTGCGCCTGGAAGCCAAGTTCGACGACTTCACCGTGATCGCCGACCAGCCCATCCGCTACAAGGGCGACGGCTCGGCGCCTGGCCCGTTCGACTATTTCCTGGCCTCGTCGGCCCTGTGCGCCGCCTATTTCGTCAAGCTCTACTGCGACACCCGCAGTATCCCGACCGAGAACATCCGCCTGTCGCAGAATAATATCGTCGACCCGGAAAACCGCTACCGGCAGATCTTCAAGATCCAGGTCGAGCTGCCGGCCGACATCTCGGACAAGGACCGCCAGGGCATCCTGCGCTCGATCGACCGCTGCACCGTGAAGAAAGTGGTGCAGGCGGGCCCCGAATTCGTGATCGAGGAAGTGGCGAACCTGGATGCCGACGCGCAGGCGCTGCTGACGCTCCAGCCGGATGCGCATGCCAGCACCTATATCGTCGGCAAGGACCTGCCGCTGGAGCAGACCATCGCCAACATGTCCGGAAAGCTGGCCGACCTGGGGATCAAGATCGAGATCGCGTCCTGGCGCAACATCGTCCCGAACGTATGGTCGCTGCACATCCGCGACGCGCATTCGCCGATGTGCTTTACCAACGGCAAGGGTGCGACCAAGGAAAGCGCCCTGGCCTCGGCCCTGGGCGAATACATCGAACGCCTGAACAACAACCACTTCTATGCCGGCGCCTTCTGGGGCGAAGACATCGCCAAGGCGGACTTCGTTCATTACCCGAACGAACGCTGGTTCAAGCCGGGCAAGAACGACGCCCTCCCGAGCGGCATGCTGGACGAATACAGCCTGGGTATCTACGATCCGGACGGCGAGCTGCGCGGTTCGCACCTGGTCGATACCAACTCCGGCAATGTCGAACGCGGCATCGTGGCGCTGCCTTTCGTGCGCCGGTCCGATGGCGAGACCGTCTATTTCCCGTCCAACCTGGTGGAAAACCTGTACGCCAGCAATGGCATGAGCGCCGGCAATACGCTGGCCGAAGCCCAGGTCCAATGCCTGTCCGAGATTTTCGAGCGGGCGGTCAAGCGCGAGATCATCGAGAGCGAGATGGCCCTGCCGGACGTTCCGCAAGCGGTGCTGGCGAAATACCCGGGCATCGTGGCCGGTATCGCGGCGCTGGAAGAGCAGGGCTTCCCGGTCCTGGTCAAGGACGCTTCGCTGGGCGGCACCTACCCGGTCATGTGCGTGACCCTGATGAATCCCAAAACCGGCGGCGTCTTCGCCTCGTTCGGCGCCCACCCGAGCTTCGAGGTGGCGCTCGAGCGCAGCCTGACCGAACTGCTGCAGGGCCGTAGTTTCGAGGGCCTGAACGATTTGCCGCAGCCGACCTTCGCCAGCCATGCGGTGACCGAGCCGAACAACTTCGTCGAGCATTTCATCGATTCGAGCGGCGTGGTGTCGTGGCGCTTCTTCAGCGCCAAGGCGGACACCGATTTCGTCGAATGGGATTTCACGGCGCAGGGCGGCAAGTCCAATGCCGAAGAAGCCGCGACGCTGCTGGGCATTCTCGAAGAGATGGGCAAGGAAGTCTATACCGCGGTGTACGACCAGCTCGGCTCGGTGGCCTGCCGCATCCTGGTGCCGGGGTATTCCGAGGTCTATCCGGTCGAAGACCTGGTCTGGGACAACACCAACAAGTCGCTGCTGTTCCGTGAAGATATCCTGAACCTGCATCGCCTCGACGACGCGGCTTTGGCGGCGCTGCTCGAACGCCTGGACAACAACGAACTGGACGAGTATTCCGACATCGCGACCCTGATCGGCATCGAGTTCGACGAGAACACCGACTGGGGCCAGCTGACGGTGCTCGAACTCAAGCTCCTGATCCACCTGGCCCTGCAGCAGTTCGAGGAAGCGCATGAACTGGTCGGCGCCTTCCTGCAGTACAACGACAACACGGTCGAGCGCAGGCTGTTCTACCAGGCCCTGAACGTGGTGCTGGAGGTAAGTCTGGATGACGAGCTGGAGCTGGACGATTACGTCGTCAATTTCCGCCGGATGTACGGCAATGCGCGCATAGATGCGGCGCTGGGTTCGGTGGACGGCAGCGTGCGCTTCTTCGGGTTGACGCCGACCAGCATGCAGCTCGAAGGCCTCGACCGTCACCACCGCCTGATCGACAGCTACAAGAAATTGCACAAGGCGCGCGCCAAGGCTGCGGCGAGTTAAGGCCCAGAGAGCCAAGCAGTCGAACAGAGCCCCTGGTTTCAGGGGCTTTTTTTTATCCAAAGCAACGCTGAAAACAAGCCGGAACAGCGCGCGATCGCGATCGGATTCGATCGATTCATTCTCCCCTATTCTAAATAAAAACGTCGATTAATGCGACGTATTTATTATTCATCCGATTATGTAAAACAGTAATTTTACACGTCATTTTACATGTAAAAAAATAGTTCGAATAATATGTTGACGCTTCCGTCTAAAAGTTTCATATTACGTTCCCGAAGCAGGTGGTAACGAAAATAGAAACGATTAATAAAGACCCTTTTTCCTTTAATGGGAACGGTGTCGATTTAAAGCGGCGGCTGCAATGATTGACCTGGCAATAACCCATATTGCATTCGAATTGAACGAGTATCTCCGGCCCTTGGCAATCGACCGCAAGGACATGGCGATCGTGGCCAATCCGGCGGGCGCGGAAGCTGCCGAGAAGCTGACCAATAACATGGTTGCGATGTTCCTGGCTGGCGTCGAGCGCGATACCAATCCGGCCCGCAGCGGCGACAGTCACGCATTGGCACGCACCGCGCCGACCTTCCTCAATCTGTACCTGATGGTAGCGGCCAACTTTACTGGATCAAGTTATCCAGATTCCCTCAAATACCTGTCGCGCGTGATCGCTTTCTTCCAGCAGCGTCCGGTATTCGACCGCAATTCGAGCCCGGCAATGGATGCGGGCATCGAAAAACTGGTATTCGATATGGAGAATCTGGATCGGCGCGAGCTGAATAATATCTGGGGCATGTTTGGCGGCAAGTATATTCCCTCGGTGTTATACCGCGTACGGATGGTCAGCATCGATTCCGATAGCGTCACCGGCCGCCGGCATACCGTTTCGGAACCGAAGGTCGTGGTCTATGCGAAAGGGAATTGACATGCCCTCATCGTACGGATTGCTGTTTCGCCTGTCGTTCGGCCACGCATTCTTTGCCGACGGCGCCCTGCGCGCCTTGCGCATCGTGCCGGTTCCCTCCTGCTTCGAGATGCTGCGCAGGGCAGGCGTGCTCTTGCGCGCCCAGGGCGACGGGGTGGCCGCCTTTGGCGACGCACAGGCAGTCGGGCGCCTGCGCCTGCATATTGCCGAGACCGGCGAGCCGCTGCGGATGGCCTTCCAGGTGTTCTTTACCGACCCGCATTTCTTCGAGTACACCGTGCCCGCCTGGCCAAGAAACACCGTGCTGTTCCTCGATACCGCCCACGCGGTGGCCGATGCTGCCGGCTGCCAGCGCCTGCACGCCGGCCCGTTCGTGCCGGAATCGGCTTTCGTCGGGCGCGACGATGCCAGCCTCGAAGCCATCCTCGGCAAGCGCATCCTGGCGCCGGCGCCGGCCATGGTGGTCCAGGTCGGGGTCTCGACCGGCTTGCTCGATACGGAAAATCCCGCGCAGCGCCATTTCCATGTCCGCTTCGACGCCGCCTCCATCCACTGGAAATACTGCCTGTTCGGAGCCAACGAGGTACAGGCCGGCGTCGTCGACCTGGCGGGCGAGGTGGAATTCGACCATTACGCCGACGTCAACATTGCCGACGACCGGCGCGCCCATGTGTTCCTGTCCAGGCGCGCGATCCCGATGCGGGAAGTGTCGCCCTCGCGTTTCCAGTTGCGCGCCCTGTCGCCGGCCGGGGACAAGGTACTGATCAAAAGAATGCCCAATGCCAGCATGGGCAAGCGTTTCCGTGAAAGCAGGGACGGGAACGAAATTCTGGTCTCGGAAATATTCATCAACCATTAATCCATCGGAGCTGAGAACGTGGCTTACAAAACCCCCGGCGTCTACATCGTCGAAAAAAATGCCTTCCCCAATTCGGTGGTCGAAGTTGCCACTGCCGTTCCCGCCTTTGTCGGCCATACCGAAAAGGCGGATAACCGGGGCAACACGCTGCGCAACAAGCCCTGGCGCATCAGCTCCATGACCGAATTCGTCGAGTATTTCGGCGACGAGCCGGAAACCCGCTTTGCACTCAAGCGCGCGGAAGCGACGCCGGCCTCCGGCGACCAGCCGGCGGTCGACGCCCTGCATGCCGACTTCGCGGTCCCGGCGCCCGGCGCTTCGCCCCCGCGCAAGGAGTATGCGATCGAACGGGCGACAGCCCAGTACTGCCTGTATGCCAGCATGCAGCTGTTCTTCCAGAATGGCGGCGGCCCCTGCTATATCGTGTCGGTCGGCGACTACGCGCAGCCGCTCGATGGCGGCAAGCTCGTGCTCGGCGTCGAACATCTCAAGAAAGAAATGGAGCCCGCGCTGGTGGTCGTGCCGGAGGCGGTGATGCTCGGCAGCGAGGCCGACTGCATCTCGGTGCAGCAAGCCGTGCTCCAGCATTGCGGCGTCGAGATGAAGAACCGGTTTGCCATCCTCGACGTCTATAACGGCTATCTCGAGCGTTCGATGCCCGACCCGATCGACGAGTTCCGCGACCATCTCGGCACCAACAGCCTGAAATTCGCCGCCGCCTATTATCCGTGGCTGGAAACGACGATCGTCAAGGAAAACGAACTCAGCTACAGGAACATCCACGACGACACCCGCTCGCTGCTGCTCGACCTGCTGCGCGCCGACCTGCGCCTGGGCGAGGTGCCGGCCGATCCGATCCCGAAGAAGAACTACGAGGAAAAGAAGCAGGCCCTGGCCCTGATGGACGACAAATGGTATGTGGCCAAGGAGGTCGGTGGCAGGCACGTGCTGCTCGACCCCAAGGAATTCGATGCCGCCCAGGCAGCAGCGGACAAGGCCCCCTACATCAGCTACGACGATGCCAGGACCAGGCTGGGCGAGGCGAGCACCGACGATGCCAGGGCCAAGGCCCTGAGCGCGGAGCAGCTGGCCGACGCGAAGGGAATGGTCGACAAGGCGCGCCTGCAGGTGCACCAGCTGCTGTCCAAGTCCAGCCCCTTGTACAACACCATGCTGCGCACGATGGCGTTCAAGCTCAACCGCCTGCCGCCGAGTGCAGCCATCGCCGGCCTGTACACCAGCGTCGACAACGCACGCGGCGTCTGGAAGGCGCCGGCCAACGTCAGCCTGAACTCGGTGGTCGCGCCGAGCGTGAACATCAGCCACGAAGAGCAGGAAGACCTGAACGTCACCACCGGCGGCAAGTCGATCAACGCGATCCGCTCCTTCATCGGCGCCGGCGTGCTGGTATGGGGTGCCCGCACCCTCGACGGCAACAGCCTGGACTGGCGCTACGTCAACGTGCGCCGCACCATGATCATGATCGAGGAATCGCTGCGCCTGGCGATGGCGGCCTATGTGTTCGAGCCGAACACCGCCAATACCTGGGTCACGGTCAAGGGCATGGCGGACAACTTCCTGACCGGCATCTGGAAACGCGGCGGCCTGGCCGGCGCCAGCGCGGCCGATGCCTTCTCGGTACAGGTGGGCCTGGGCAGCACCATGACGAGCGAAGACATCCTCGAAGGCCGGATGAACGTCAGCATTCTGCTGGCGCTGTCGCGCCCGGCCGAGTTCATCGAGCTCACCTTCCAGCAGCAGATGCAGAAATCCTGACGCAGCGCGGCCGGCGCTGCCATCGGCGGCGCGGCGGCGACACCATCAAGTAACGATAACCGAAGGAGGATGTGATGGCGGAAGACGGAGCAAAACAATCAGCGGCCTTGTGGCCTTTGCCGAAGTTTCACTTCCAGGTGAAATGGGATGCGCAGGTCATGTCGTTCCAGGAAGTGAGCGGACTCGATATCCAGTCCGAGGAAATCAAGTACCGCAGTGGCGACAGCCCGCTGTTCTCGGTGATCAAGATGCCGGGCATGACCAAGTTCGGCAACGTCACCATGAAAAAGGGCATCTTCAAGGGCGACAACAAGTTCTGGGACTGGATCAGCCAGATCAAGATGAACACGGTCAAGCGCCTGCCCATCACGATCAGCCTGCTCGACGAAGAGGGCAAGCCGACCATGGTCTGGACGCTGTCGAATGCCTGGCCGACCAAGGTCAGCGGCACCGACCTGAAGGCCGAGGGCAACGAGGTGGCGATCGAGACCATCGAAATCGCCCACGAAGGCCTGACCGTGGCCAACGCCTGATGATGGAACCGGTCAAGAAGACGGCCGCCGCACACCTGGCCGAGCAGTTCGGCGACGTGTACCCGGCGCCCGCCTTCTACTTCAAGGTCGCGTTTGCGGCCTCGGAGTTGCGCGGCGATTCCTCGTTCCAGGAGGTGTCGGGCCTGGGGTCGGAGCTGGCCTTCGAGGAGTTCCGCGAAGGCGGCGAGAACCGCTACGTGCATCGCCTGCCGACCGGCGTCAAGCACCCGCCTCTGGAACTCAAGCGCGGCATCGACTCGGTCGATTCGCCCTTGGTGCAGTGGTGCCGGGCCACCATGGATGGGGAAGGGCTGGCGCGCATCCGAACGCTGCCGCTGGCCGTGTACCTGATGAACGTCGACAAGGTGCCGATCCGGGCCTGGCAGTTTGCCGACGCCTTCCCGATCAAGTGGGAGTTCGACGCCTTCAATTCGACCAAGAACGAAGTGGCAATCGAAAAAATCGTGCTCAGCTATTCGTATTCAACCAGGATCATTTAGCGCCATGTCCATCGAAATCCGCCAGATGCTGATCAAGTCGCAGGTAGTGCAGCGCGCCGCCGACGGCGAGCCCGCGCGCGAAGCCGCGCCACAGGCACAGGTTCCGCGCGATTGGCGCGCCGAGTGCCGCCGCCTGATCGCCGAAGTGCTCGACGAGCGCAAGGAACGCTGATGTCCGGCGCCAAGCAAAGGCTGAGCATTCGCCAGTTTAATACCCAATCCAACACGGTCGCGTCCAGCCCGGTATTCAAGGCGATGCTCAATCCCGCCAAGTACAGCCGCACGTACAACATGGCCTACACCGACGAGCCGCCGCTGCAGGACGGCACCGTGCCCGAGCGCCGCATCAAGGACGTCGAAGGCGATACCCTGGAATTGGACGAACTCGTGCTGGACGGCACCGGCATCGTCGACGCACCCGCCGGCACGGGCGACGTCGACCGCCAGCTCGCGCTGCTCAGGAGCGTGCTGCACGACCCGGCGGGCGACGGGAATGTGCGTCATGCCGTGGTCGAGATATTGTGGGGCACGATGTCCTTCCAGGGCCGCTTGAGCTCGATGAAGGTGGACTACACGCTGTTCAGTTCATCCGGCACGCCCCTGCGCGCGCGCGTCAAGCTGGCTTTCAAGGCCTACGAAAAGAGCAGCGCCAAGCTGGCCAAGGGATCCGGCGCGCCGCAGACGCGCCAGATCCGCCTGGTCGGCGGCGACAGCCTGCCGCTGCTGTGCTTCAAGGCTTACAACGACCCCGCGCTGTTCCAGGCCGTTGCCCTGTTCAACGGCTTGACCACGATCCGCCGCCTGCATCCGGGCGAAGTCCTGACCTTGCCGAAACGGGGCTGACCATGGCCGTCTCTCCCATCCTCGACAGCGACGGCGATACCCGCGTCAGCATCTACAGCGGCGGACGCGCGATCGACCCGGCCATCGCGGTACTGCACCTGGAGGTGACCCATGCGGTGAACAAGGTGCCCGGCGCGCGCATCGTCGTGGCCGAAGACGACGAAGTGCGGGGGCGCCTGCCGCTGTCGGATTCCGACCTGTTCAAGCCAGGCCAGGAGATCCGCATCGCGGCCGGCTACGGCAGCCGCGAAGCCACGATCTTCGAGGGTGTGGTGGTGTCGCTGGGCATGCGCAGCAGCGCAGGTAGCCCGAGCCTGGTGATCGAATGCCGCGACAAGGCGCTGGCGATGACGCTCGGGCGCAGGTCGGCCAATTACGTCGACGCCAGCGACGGCGAGATCCTGCCCAAGCTGATCGCGGCCTACAGCGGCTTGCGTGCCAGCGTCGAGAGCACCGAGGTGACCCACAAGGAGCTGGTGCAGTACGAGGTAAGCGACTGGGACTTCATGCTGGCGCGCGCCGAGGCCAACGGACTGGTGGTGGTGGTCGAGGCAGGCAAGGTGACGGTTGCGCCGCCAGCGACGGGCGGCGCAGCGCCCTTGCTGCTGACCTTCGGGGTCGACCTGATCGCCTTCGACGCCGACCTCGACGCGCGTACCCAGCTGGGCGTGGTCGACAGCGTGGCCTGGGATCCGGCCACGCAGGAAATCGTCACCCATGCCGAGCGGCCGAAGGCGCTCAACGCCCAGGGCAACCTGGACGGCGCGGCGCTGGCCAAGGTGCTGGACCTGGCCAGTTACCGGATACAGTCGGCGGTGCCGCTCGGCGCCCAGGGCCTGAAGGCCTGGTCGTCGGCGCGCCAGATGCGCGCCGGCCTGGCGCGGGTACGCGGGCGCATGCGCTTCCAGGGCAGTGCGCTGGCCAAGCCCGGCACCCTGGCCAAGCTGGCCGGCGTGGGAAAACGCTTCGAAGGCGATACCTGGCTCAGCGCCGTGACGCATACGCTGTCCGGTGGCGACTGGATCACCGAGGCCGAATTCGGACTGGCACCCGACAGCCTGTCGGAGCGCCACAACCTGGCCGCACCGATGGCCGGCGGCCTCACGGCCGGTGTGTCCGGCCTGCAGATCGGGGTGGTCAAGAAGCTCGACGAAGATCCCAACAAGCAGTTCATGATCCAGGTCGCGGTGCCCGTCATGCAGGCCGAGACCGACGGCGTATGGGCGCGCCTGGCCAGCTGCTACGGCTCCAGCGGCGTGGGCAGCTTCTTCATCCCGGAAATCGGCGACGAAGTGATCCTCGGTTTCCTCAACAACGACCCGTCGCACCCGCTGGTGCTGGGGAGCCTGTACAGCAGCAAGCGCGCGCCGCCCTACCAGCTCGCGGCCGGGAACAACCTGAAGGCGATCGTCACCCGCAGCAAGCTCAAGATCGAGTTCGACGAGGAAAAGAAGGTCGTGACGGTGCTCACCCCGGCCGGCAACAAGGTCGAATTGAGCGACGACGCGAAAACCATCACGCTGCTGGACGAGACCGGGAACAAGCTGACCCTGGCCCCCGGCGGGATCACGCTCGACAGTCCCAAGGACATCGTGCTCTCGGCCAAGGGCAAGCTGAGCATCGATGCGGTCGGCAACGTCGAGATCACCAGCAAGGCCGATCTCAAGGGCACGGCCCTGAACATCAGCAGCCAGGCCAGCATGGGCTTTACGGCCAAGGGCGCCACCAGCGCGGAACTGTCGGCCACCGGCCAGACGACCGTCAAGGGCGCCATGGTCATGATCAACTAGGAAGCACAGGACTTGTCTATGCCACCAGGCGCCCGCATCACCGACCTGCACGTCTGCCCCATGGTCACTCCCGCCTTGCCGCCGATCCCGCACGTGGGCGGTCCGGTCATCGGCCCTGGCGTGCCCACCGTCATGGTGGGCAAGATGGTGGCCGCGGTGGTGGGCGACGCCTGCACCTGCGTCGGGCCGCCCGACACCATCGTCAAGGGCTCGGCTACGGTCATGATCGGCGGCAAGCCGGCGGCGCGCGTGGGCGACACCTGCGCCCACGGCGGCAGCATTGCGCTGGGCTGCCCCACCGTCATGATCGGCGGCTGACGGCATGAGCGCGGACGCCGGCAATTCCTTCCTCGGCAGCGGCTGGGCCTTTCCCCCCCGGTTCCGGCACGACGGCCGGCTGGGCATGGCCAGCGCCGAACAGGACATCCGCGAGAGCCTGCTGATCATCCTGTCGACCAGTCCGGGCGAGCGGGTGATGCATCCGACCTTCGGCTGCGGCCTGCGCGAACTGGTATTCGAGAGCGTCGACGAAAGCCTCAAGACGCGCATCCGCGACCTGGTCGTGCGCGCGGTGGCGCAGTTCGAGCACCGGGTCGAGCTCGAGCTGGTCGCGGTGCACACCGACGCGCTCGACGAGGCGCTGCTCAAGATCGAGCTGGCCTACCGCGTCCGCGCCACCAATACGGCGGCGAACATGGTGTTTCCCTTCTATCTCGCCGATGGGCAGCAGGTTCCGGCCGAGGGCGCGCGATGAGCGGGCGTGGCGGCACGGCCCAGGCCCAGCGCATGCCGGCGGCCCTGGCGCCGCATTACATCGACGTCGACGAATTGAGCCTGTCGCAGTTGCTGGTCATCGCGCTCGACGGCGCGCGCCGGGTCGGCTTCGAAGGGCGGGCGGCCAACGCCAGCTGGGAAGGGTATTTCAGACACGACGAAGTCATGGTGATGGCCGAGATCCTGGCCACCCGCGTGCCGGCCGCCGCGGCCCGCTTCGAAGCAGCACTGGCCCGGCACGGTTCGGGCGCGGCCGGTGCCCCGGCCGCGCAGATGCTGGGCCACTGGGTCGGCCGGCTGCGCCGCTGGTCCGACGTCCTGCTGCGCCATGGCGGCGTGCAGGGCGCCGACCTGGGGTCGGTGCTGGACACCCTGCTGCGCCAGCTCAAGCCCGACCTCGATGCCGTGGACGGCGCCGGCGCCGCGGGAGATGGGCCGCTGCTGCGCATCGCCTTCCACCAGGTAATGAAAGCCCTCGACATGGCGCAGCGGGCGGCCAGCGGGCACCTCCCGGAAGCGCTGCAAAGCGGGCGGCACGATCCCGGCGTGGGCATGCTCATTGCCTTCGCCCAGCTGTACCGGCGCGCACAGGAAAAGCTCAACCGCTTCACCGAACGCCACCTCGATTTCTACTATGACCAGGTGCTGCGGGTGCGGCCGCACGGCGCCGAGCGCGACGCCACCTTCCTGGTGTTCGAGGCCGCGCCGGCCGGGATCGCGATCCCGATCCCGGCCGGCACCCGCTTCCTGGCGCCGTATGACCGCAGCGCCCCGGAACTCGAATACGAGACCGGGCACGACATGGTCGTGACCGACGCCCGGGTGGTGGCGCTGCATACGGTGTACTTCGAGCGCAACCGCCTGAGCAGCCCGGAATCGGGCTTGTACGAGCGGGTCAATGGCCTGGAGCGGCGCTACCCGACCGCCTGCCGGATCAACCCGATCGCCGTGGGCGGCCAGGACGCGCCGCGCAGGGAGGCGGACTGCGTGGCCGCGCCGCTGTTCGGCGCGCCACGCAATGCGACCACGGCGCCGCCGGGCAAGGCGGCGCGGCTCGGCTTTGCGCTGGCCAGCAACGTGCTGCTGATGCGCCATGGCGAGCGCAAGGTCGAGGTCGTCCTGCACCTTGGCCGCGACGCCAGCTGCCCCGACGGCCGGCTGCGCGAGCGGATGGCCAAGGTGCGCGCCGAGGTCGTGGCGGGCATCAAGCGTGCCGATGGCGACGGCCCCGGCGCGCAGGCCGGCAAGTCGATCGAGGACGAGATCACCTACCGGATCCTCAACCGCATGTTCAGGATCGGCATCAGCGGTAGCGCCGGCTGGATCGCGATTCCCGAATACAGCGCGCGCTACGTGCCGGGCGAGGGCGGCGCCACCGATACCCTGGCGCTGAGCTTCCACCTCGGCGCCGAGGCCCCGGCGGTGGTTCCCTACGCACCATCCCTGCATGGCGAACAGTATCCTTGCGACGTGCCGGTGCTGCGCGTCGAACTCAATGCGCTGGCTTACGTTTATCCCTATGGGCTGCTGCGCGGCCTGCCGCTGGTGCGCGCCGACATCGCCGTCGAGGTGAGCGGACACCGGGCACTGGCGCTGCAGAACCAGATCGGACTGCTGTCGGCGGCGTCGCCCTTCCAGCCTTTCGGCCCCCTGCCTGCGGCCGGCGCCTACCTGATCGCGGGCAGCGCCGAAACCGCGTGCAAGGACCTGACCGGCTTCGAGCTGGTGATGGAGTGGGGCGGCCTGCCGCGCACCGTGCACGGCCTGGGCACCTAATACGCGGGCTACGCCGATGCAAGCCGGGGCAACCCGTTTCGCGACGTGCGCGCCAACCTCAGCGTGCTGTCCGACGGCGCCTGGGTGCCGCTCAAGGAGAGCGAACGGCCCATGGTGACCCTGTTCGCCGCCGCCCCCGGGCCAAGCGGCGAGCCGCTGGCGGCGCGCCGGGTGCGCTTCGACCGCCTGCTGCCGCAGGGGCGGCGCGTCAAGCGCGTGGACGATCTGGCGCCCTTCGTCTACACGCCCGGCACGCGTGGCGGCTTCGTCAAGATCACGCTGGCCGGCCCCGACTTCCTGTTCGGCCACCGCGACTACCCCTTCGTCCTGGCCGACGCCCTTGGGCATAACGGCCAGCCGCGCAACCGCGGGCGGCTGCGCGACCTGCCCGAGCCGCCCTATACGCCCCAGCTCGACGCCATCTGGCTCAATTACCGGGCCAAGGCCAGCATCACCGCGGCGCCCGGCGCGGCGGGCGAGGCTTTCCTGCGCCTGTCGCCGCTGGGCTGGGATGCCGCGCGCGCCGGCGGCGAGGGAGGCGACCTGCTGCTGCCGCGCATCGACGACAGCGGCAACCTGTATATCGGCCTGTCGGCCAGCGACCTGCGCGCGCCGCTGACCCTGTTTTTCCACCTGCGCGAAGACGCGCTGCCGATGGTCGAACTGGCCAGCCGCGTGCTGCGCTGGTCCTACCTGGCCGGCAATGTCTGGCGCGCGTTCGCGCCGCATGCCGTGCGCGCCGATTCGACCCACTCCTTCCTGCGCGCGGGCATCGTGACCCTCACGCTGCCGCCCGACATCAGCAGCGACAACACCGACCTGGCGCCGGGGCTGTACTGGCTGCGGGTCTCGTGCGACGTCGACCTCGACCAATTTTGCTCGCTGTATGGGGTCAGCACCCACGCTGCGCAGGTGGTGCGCGACCTCGACGCGGTCGAGGCGCCGCTGGCGCCGGCCTCGATCCCGGCCGGAACCATCACCCGCGCGCGCCAGGTGATCCCCGGGCTGGGGCGGGTGACCCAGGTGAGTCCTTCGTATGGCGGGCGCCTGGCCGAGAGCCGCCACGAGCTGCGCCGGCGTACCGCGGAACGCCTGCGCCACAAAGGCCAGGCCATCACGCCGGAAGACTACGAACGGCTGGTGCTCCAGCAGTTCCCCGAGATCGACCGGGTCAAGTGCTTTGCGAACCTGTCGGTCGCGCGCCGGCCCAAGGGCGATTGCTGCCCTGGGCATGTACTGGTCGTCGGCCTGCCTGCCTGCCGTTCCGATGGCCACCTGAGCGATTTCCCGCGCCTGAACGGCTACCTGGTGGGAAAGGTCAGCGAGTTCCTCAAGGCGCGCATGTCGCCTGCGGTCACGCTCGAAGTGGTCAATCCGGTCTACCAGCACATCCAGGTGCGCTGCACGGTGGTGGTGCGTGTCGGCGCCGACCCGGGCTGGTATGTCAACGAGCTCGATTCCCTGATCTCGGACTTCATTTCGCCCTGGAGCCGGTTCGGCAATACCAGCCATTTCGGCTGGAGCATCCGGCGCCACGACATCGAGTCCTTCATCCTGGCCCAGGACGGCGTGCTGTCGGTCAGCGGTTTCTCGATGCTCAGCGTGAGCGGACGCGACCTCGACCTGTTTTCGCTGAAGGACACGGCCGCGCCAGGATCGACCGGCGAGCCGGTGATCGAGCCGGCCTATCCCTGGAGTATCGCCGTGCCCAGCAGGCGCCACCACATCACGATCCAGCATGCCGGCGCCCTGGCGAGCGCGACACCGGCCGGCATCGGGCAGTTGGAGATCGGCAGCACATTCATTATTGGAGCCAGACGCGATGAAAAATAGACCCCGGACCGAGCTCAAGGCGCGGTTTGCCGAAGGCAGCAGGCCGTCCATGAGCGATTTCGACGTGCTGATCGACTCGACCATGAACATCAACGACGACGGCATCGAACACAGTCCCACGCGCGGCCTGTGCCTGACCCAGACGCAGGGCAAGGAGCGCCGCCTGCTCAGCTTTTCCCGGCAGGGTGCGGACCAGGCCTGGACAATGGGGCTGGACGAGAGCGGACGCACGATGGCGTTCGAGGTGGCGTCCCCCTACGGCGCCGATCACCTGCCCGCCGCCGCGGTCAGGGAAAATGCCGTGCTGACGCTGATGGCGCCCGCCGCCGACGATGCCGCGCCCGGTGCGGCAGCAAGCGAGGTACAGGACGCCCCGGCACGCGTCGGCGTCAATAACCGCAAGCCGGACTACGAGCTCGACGTGCGCGGCACGGTGGCGTCGAGCGCCCGGCGCGGCGTGGAAGGCGCGCCGGTCCTGGCCGATGGCGACTGGCACACGATCCGGGCGGGACTCGACGGCTGCATCGCCCTGGAAGTGGTGGCCGGCACCGGCAGGGAGGGCAGCGGCAAGTACGCGCTGATGCACGCTTTCGCGCTGAAGGTATTCGACGGCAAGGGCGACATCAGCTACCACCGCACCCATTACGGCGCGCGCCGCCATCGCCTCGAACTGCGCTGGCTCGAGCAGGCGGGCGGCCACGGCTTCGACCTGCAAATCAAGGTCCACTGCCATTACGGCGCCGGTGTGGTGATCCGCTACCACATCACCGAGCTGTGGGACGATCCCTTCATGGCCAGGTGCAATCCGGCCGTGGACAAGCGCTGAGCGGCAAGGTAGCCCCTTATGGCCGAACACGATTTCCCGCCAGTGTCCACCAGCCCCATCGGCCTGGACTTCGCCGCCCTCAAGGCCGAAGGCATCGACGCCCTGCAGGGCCTGTGCAGCGCCGTATGGACCGACTACAACCTGCACGATCCGGGCGTCACGGTGCTCGAGCAGCTGGTGTACGGGCTGACCGACCTTGCCTACCGTACCGAGTTCGAGGTCGCCGACTACCTCACCGGTCCCGATGGCAGGATCGACTACGAGGCGCTGGCCCTGTACGCACCCCGGGAGGCGTTCCACGGCCAGGCGCTCACCGTCAACGACTACCGCCGCTTGCTGTACGACGCGATTTCTTCGGTGAGCGAGATCTGGGTGCGCCCGCTCGGCAATGGGCAGCTGGCGATCGATGTCGCTCTTGCGGCCGAGTTCCAGACGCCGAATGGACGCGCCGACGCGGCGCGGCGGGTCAGGAACCACTACGCCAGGCACCGCAACCTCTGCGAAGACCTGCGCGAGGTCACCGTCCTCGAACCGAGCCCCTGGTACCTGGAGGGCGATATCGAATTGCGCGGCGAGCGGGCGCCGGCCGACATCCTGGCCCAGATCCTGTTCGACTGCCGCCAGCACATATCGGCCGGCATGACGGTGCACCGGCTGCGCGACGTGGTGGCACAGGGCATGCCGCCCGAGGTCGTCTACGCGGGACCGCCGACCGCGAACGGCTTTGTCACGATCGGCGCCGACCCGCCCCAGGAATGCATCGTCACGATCAGCGAACTGGTTGGCGTGATCGGCCGCATCGAGGGCGTCGCCCGGGTGCGCAGGCTGGCGTTTCGCGGCATCGACGGGCCCAGCCTGGAAAAAATCAGCTGCGACACCCGGGACGGGCGCTACCCCTGCCTGCCTTTCCCCGAGAACGAAGCGTGCGGCTTCCTGCGGCTGCATGCCGAACACGGCGCGGGCCATGGCGCGGGCGCCGCATCGGCGCGGATGCGCAACCAGTCCTTCCATGAAGATGCCAGGCACGCGCTCAAGAAACTGAGCTTCCACCGCAATGCGTTTCGTTCGGCGCCGGACGACGGCCCCGCCTTTCCCTTGCCGGCGGGCCGTCACCGCCCGCTGGCCGACTACTATTCGGTGCAGCACGATTTTCCGGCGGTGTACGGCATCGGCGAGTACGGCGTGCCGCACTCGGCGGGACCCGAGCGCATGGCCCAGGCCCGCCAATTGAAAGGCTACCTGTTCCCGTTCGAGCAGCTGATGGCGAACTTCCTGGAAAACCTGCAGCAGCTCCCGACCCTGTTCTCGGCGCGCGACGAGGGCGGCGCCAGCTATTTCGAGCAAACGCTGTCGAACCGCCAGATTCCCGGCATCGAGGAGCTGCTGTTCGAGCAGGAACACACCGGACCCGGCGCTCTGCAGGACCAGGACGATTGGTACGGCCGCAAGGGCCGCGTGCTCGACTACCTGCTGGCCATGCATGGCGACGCCTTCCCGCAGGACAGGCTGCGCCGCTTCGACCAGTACCACGCGCACGATACCGAACGCTGGCTGCTGGGCGCCAAGGCGCAACTGGTGCGCAGCCTCGTCGCACTGAGCGCGCGCCGCGGCGCAGCGGCCAACGTCCATGCCGGGGGCGACGGCGAGGATGGCATATCGGTGCTCGAGCAGCGCGTGGCCATCCTGCTGGGACTCGATGCCGGCCAGGCGCCGGCCCGTTCCGGCATGCCGTGGAGCGGCGCCGCGCACGAGATGGTGGGGGCGCAGGCGCGCCCACGCGCGCCCGAATGGGAAGGCGTCGCTGCGCAAGCGCCCTTGCACAGCCTGGACGCGGGCCTGGCGCCGCCGCCGGACGCATTCACGCCGGCCTTCTTCCGGGCCGGCGTAGTGCTGGACAACTACGCGATCGAACCGGGCGAACATGAGGTCGGGCTGTATTGCGGCAGCGGCGAAGCCTGGAGCCTGGTTGGCCGTTATCCTGACCGGCCAGCGGCGATCCGGGGCGCGCATGCCTGCGCCGCCGCGCTGGCGCGCGCCAACGAAGCATGCGAACGCTTGCGCATCGTCGAGCACGTCCTGCTCTGGCCGAGCGGGGCGGTGCCGCTCGAAGCGGATTTCTATGACTCACGCATGAGTGTCGTGCTTCCCAACTGGACGGCGCGCTGCGTCGACGGCGACTTCCGCCGCTTTGTGCAGGACACCGTGCGCCAGCATTGCCCGGCCCACGTGCACCCGGTCTTCCTGTGGCTGTCGCCAAGGCGCATGGCAAGCTTCGACACCCTAAGGCAAGACTGGAGCGGCGCGCTGCGCGCCCTGCACAACGGCCGTGCCGACCCGGCGCTGCAGCAAGCGTACAACCGCGCCGCCAGAGCCCTGGGCGCCTTCCTGGGCAAGCAGGGGCGGGGGCGATGAACCGCCACCTGATCGAGGAACTGGTGTTCGACATTGCGGTCGACGGGGCCAGCATGGCCATGCAGGAGGAAGCGTACTTGCGCCGTCTCTTGAGTTCGACCCTGCTGCCGGTGGTCGAGGACGTGTTCGATGCTCTCGACAGCGGCGACGCGGTGCTGGTATTGCCTTCGCTGGAAATCGACCTGGGGGCGATCGTGCAGGGCGACTATGAAGACACCGCCGCCACGCGCCTGCGCGCCGCGCTCGACGACGCCCTGCAGCGGGCGCTCGCCGAGGCGCGCCAGGCGGGCGGGCCGCAGGTGCCCGCAGGCGCCGCCGCCAGCGAGGGCGCGGCGCGCATCGTCAGCCGCCAGGACGCGGAATTGTCGCAGCTGGCATGCTTTATCGAGACCGGCACCATGCCCAGGCACGCCGATGCCGGGCAGGGGCGCCTGCATGAAGCGCTGCTGGCGCGCCTGCTGGCGCGCGGCGGCCCGGCCCTGCCTGCGATGCTGGTGCAGGCACTGGAAAACCCGTGCGGCGCACGCCGCCTGGCCACCCAATTCCCGGAGCGCCAGCTGCTGGCCGTTCTGCGCCTGCTGGCCGGCCCCGCGGCGCCCACCTTCGAAGCCATGCTGGTTCAGTTGAAACAGGCTTGGCCCGGCGCGGATGTGAAACAGGCTGCGTGGATACAGGTGCTGGCCGCATGCAGCGGCGCAGACATGGCGGATGCGCAGGCAAGCTGCGCCCGTATCCGCGCCGAGCCGGCGCCGGCGCGAGTTGACGTGAACATCGATATTGCCGTGCTGGCGCATTTTCTCGATACCGGGGCGCTTCAGGGGGCGCGCGCCGAAGGGGACCTGCCGGCGCACCAGGCCGTGCTCGCGCGCGTGATGAGGGCCGGCGCCGAAGCGGCTCGCCCCGTGCTGGCGCGCGCGTTGCGCGATCCGCTCGGGGCGCGCCGGCTGATCGAACAGTTCCCCGAGCATCAGCTGATGGCGCTTGTGCGCAGCCTGGCCGGCGCGCACGCCCGCCACTTCGAAGCCCTGCTGGCGCAAGTCGCCCCGGCGGGCAGCCTCGTGCACCGGACCGACGCCATCGCGCAGGTGTGGTTGCGGGTACTTGCGGCGTGCATCGAGCAAGCTGGCACCGGTGCGGAGGCGGCATGTGCAGGCATCCGCGCCGCGCTGGTCAAACCCGCCCCCACATCCGGGGTGCGCGCGGACGCCGAGCTGCTGGCGCATTTCCTCGACACGGGCGTGCTTGCGCCTGCATCGAAGGACGCGCAACAGCCTGCGCACCACGCGGTATTCCAGCGCTTGCTCGCGGGCGGCAGCAATGCGCTACGGGCGGTGGTGGCAGGGGCACTGGTCGAGGCGCACCGCGCGCGACGGCTGTTGGCGCAATTTCCGGAGCACCAGCTGCTGGCGCTGCTGCGCCGCCTGGCAGGCACCGATGCCATCCATTTCGAAGCGGTGCTATCACAGGCAAGGCAGCAGCAGGGCTCGTTCGAGGCAGCTGTGCCGGAACAGGCCTGGCTGCAGGTGCTTGGCGCCTGCACCGGGCCGGGCGCGATCGACATCCCGGCAGCATGCGCACGCATTCGTGCAGAGCTCGGGCTTGCCGACGGCGCGGCGCATGCGCCTTCGCTACCGGACCTGGAGGCGCTGGCGCTCTGGCTCGACGCCGGCGTGCCGCCGCCCGCGTCCGCCGGCAGTGGCCGCCCCGCCCACGAAGCGGTGCTCGGTCGCGTGCTGCGGGACGAGAGCGCCGGCATGTGCGCCCGCCTGGCACGCATGCTTGCCTCGCCGCCGGCGGCATGGCGGTTCGTCGAATCGTTCCCGGAAGCCCTGCTGCGCGCGGCCGTACGGCGCCTGGCGGGGGCGTGCGCGGCGCCTTTCGAATCCCTGCTGGACGAAGCAGGGCAGTGGGCGGCAGATCGAACCGGGAACGTGGCGCCCGCGATCCGGGCGCAGGTGCTTGCCGCCTGCGGTGGCGTTGTCGATCTTGCCTGGGCGGAAGCGGCGTGCGCCCATATCCGGGCAGCCCATGCAGCACCGCACGTCCAGCCACGGGCCGAGCCGGACATTGCCGCCATCGCGCAGTATCTGGTGAGCGGCGAGCTGCCTCCTGGTGCCGGCGGCCCGGCAAGCAGGCACGCGTACAAGACGCTGCTCACCCGATTGCTGGCGAGCCGCTCCGAGTCTTTGTGGCCCGTGTTGTCCGCGGCATTGGCCGACCCGTCCAGTGCCGTCCGATTGGTCGAGCAGTTCCCCGAGCCTGCGCTGGTGGATTTGCTGCGGCGCACCGCGCCGGCCCAGGCTGCGCAGTTCGAGGCATTGCTGGTGCAAGCCGGGCACGCTGTAAGCCAGGAGAGCATGGCGGCATTGTGGCGCCAGGTCTTGGCCGCATGCTGCGCCCGGCCGCTGTCCGCCGCCGGCATCGATGCAGCGGTGGCGGCGATCCGGGCAGCGCTGGAGAAGGCCTCACCTTTTGCAGCCGGCACCGACAAGCGCCACCGGCAAGGGCTGCGTCAGGAAGTGCAAGAGCCGGCCGGCGTCCCTGGCCGCCCGGCGCTTGCGCCCGCGTCAAGCGCGGCGCCCGGCCCTGCGCTGCAAACGGCAGTGGAGCCGCCGGTTCGTCACGCCCCGAACGATGGACAGGAAACGTCTTCCCATGGCACGCGCCTGGCGATGTTGCAGCAGTTCCTGGAAAACGGCCATCTGCCGCATGCCGCTGCCGTCGAAGAAGGGTCGCAAGCACACGAAACGCTGCTCGATCATCTGCTCGAGCACGCGGATGCGGACTTGTTCCGCAGCGTCGCACACGCACTGGCACATCCAGCCAGCGCAGCCAGGCTGCTGACGCAGTTCCCGCGACGCCAGCTCGCCGCCCTGGGCGCGCAGGCCGCGCCGGGCTACGCCCCCGCACTCGAACGCCTGTTGCAGCGCCTGGCCGCGGCGCCGGCAGGCGAAACACCGCGCGAGGCCACGACGCGCAGGCGCCACGTGCTCGCCGCCTGCGCAGCCCGCCCGCCGGTGCAGGCCTGGCCGGGAAGGGTGTACGCCGCCATCGCACTGGAACTGCACGGCCCGGCCGCTTCACCATCGGGCATCGCGTATGCGCATTGCACTGGGGCTGCTTGTACGCAAACACAGCTGCCATGGCGCGCGCATCCGGACGAGCGCGAGGCCAGCCGCGCGCTGCTACGCCTCGCCGGCCTGCTCGGTGCATTCCGCCCCTTGTTTGATGGAAGCGTGGACCTGACGCCGGCGCCCACGGCCTTCCCTTCCGGCCACGGGCTTGTCCTGCGCGAGCGCGCAGACATGGCGCGTCGCCTGCACGGGGCCTGCCATGCGCTCGAAGCCGTCGTGGCGGGCGGCGCGGACAGCCCTGCCCAGCTGCGCTCGTCGATCGAGGCGCGGATCGCCGCCAATCCCGCCATCCCGGCACAGCGGCGCGCAGCCTTGCTGGACGCGATCGACGCCGGACTGGACGAAGCGGCCGAGCCGCGCCGTTTCCTGGGTGGCGTGCTGGAAGCGCTCGCCACAGGCGCGCCGCTCGACCTCGACGCGCTGCTCGCCGCCGGCCCGGCGTCCGACACTCCGGCGCAGATGCTGGCAAGCGCCCTGGCTGCAGCCGACGCCGGCGCCGCCCGCGTGCATTGGCAGGCGCTGCTCGATTCCCATGGCCCTCAGCTCGCCGCCGGCTTGCGCCATTACGCACGGAGGCCGGCGCTGCGGCGCGCCCTGGCAGAGGCTTTGCCGACCGCGTTTCTCATCGACCTCGCCGGCCTGCTCGACGCCGGGGCGCCATCGATCCTGCGCGATGTGCTCACGCCCACGCGGGCCCTGCAGGATGCCGTCGGCCATGGCGCCGCGTGGACCGGCTGGACGGCCCGCTGCCGCCAGCATGCGCTGGCCACGCTGGCCGGCGGAGAGGCAGGAGCGAGCGGGATGGAGCCGGCTGCTTTCCTGCGCGCCGTGCTGCCCCCGCCGGAGGGCGGGCGGCATGCCGCAGCGATGGCTGCGCTGCCGGCGCGCTTCGCGGGCGCGCATCCGGTGGCCCGCCTGGCGGCGCCACGTGCAGCCGCGCTCCGTCGCCATCACGCGTCGGAGCCTTTGCCCGCAGTTGCGGACGCCGTCGACTTGCTGGTGGTGGGCAACGCCGGCATGGTGCTGGCTGCGCCCTACCTGCCGCGCCTGTTCGCAGCGCTCGATCTGACGGTGGACGGCAGGTTCGTCGACGAGGGGGCGGCCGAGCGCGCCGTCCACCTGCTGCAGTACATGGTCACCGGCGAGTCGGAAACGCCTGAATACCACCTGGTGCTGAACAAGATCCTGTGCGGTCTGCCCACGGCGACGCCGGTGTGCGCCGGCATCGACGTCACCCAGGCGGAGCGGGAATGCGTCGAAGGACTGGTCCAGGCCATGGTGGCGCATGCCAAGTCTTTCGGCAGCTGTTCGGTGGGCGCCATGCGCCAGACCTTCCTGGCGCGCCAGGCCGACCTGCAGCTGCTTGAGGATGCATGGCAGTTACGGGTCCATCCCGGCGCCTTCGACATGCTGCTCGACCGCCTGCCCTGGGGCTATTCCATCGTCAAATTCAACTGGATGGCGCGGCCGGTCCATGTGACCTGGCGCCCGGCATCATGAAGACCGAGAAAGGAAGGACCCGATGAACCAGCTCCGTACCCCGATGCATGCCAGCGCGGACAATGCGCGCGCGCTCGAACGCGAAATTGCCTGGTTTTCCCAGCTGCTGGACGCGCGCTTCACGCATTATTTCGGACAGCCCGCTACGTCCTTCGCGCCGCCGCCGGCGCCTAGCCTGGACGCCGACGGCTCCTGGTACGCCGGCGTGGTGCAGGAGCACGCCATGAACGACGACGAGCGGATCGTGCTGATGCTGGCCTTGATGCCGCACCTGCGGCCCCAGGCCCTGGACCTGATGTTCACGCAGAACCAGGTGCAGGCCAAGCGCTTCACCGAATTCGGCGGCTGGAAGGGCAAGACCCATGAAGGCTTCCTGCCTACCTGCGAAACGGCGCTCTTCATCCTGGCCGGTGACGACCTGGCGCGCCGGATCCAGGTGAGCGCGATCTTCGATGACACGCATTTCTTCGCAAGCGCCAGGCTGCTGCGCCTGGAGCACGGCGGCGAAGGCGAGCCCGCGTTCAGCGCGCGCCTGGGCGTGGCTCCCGACTGCCTGCAGCGCATCCTGAGGGGCTGTTCCGACCAGCCGGACTACGGCGCGGCGTTCCCGGCCAAGCGCATCACCACCAAACTGGGCTGGAGCGACCTGGTGGTGTCGCCCGAAGTGCGCAGCGAAATCGACCATATCGGCCTGTGGCTGTCCCGCGCCGGCACGCTGCTGCAGGAGTGGGGACTGGACAAGGCCGTCAAGCCGGGCTACCGCTGCCTGTTCTACGGGCCGCCCGGCACCGGCAAGACGCTCACTGCCACCCTGATGGGCGCGGCCGGCAATGCCGACGTCTACCGCGTCGACCTGTCGATGGTGATCTCGAAATACATCGGCGAGACCGAGAAGAACCTGGCCAACCTGTTCGACCAGGCCCGGGACAAGAACTGGATCCTGTTCTTCGACGAGGCCGACGCCCTGTTCGGCAAGCGCACCCAGGGCAGCAGCGCGAACGACCGCCACGCCAACCAGGAAATCTCCTACCTGCTGCAGCGGGTCGAGGATTTTCCGGGCGTGGTGATCCTGGCGAGCAACCTGCGCGGCAACATCGACGAAGCCTTCGCCCGCCGCTTCCAGAGCGCCATCCATTTCGCCATGCCCGACGCCGACCAGCGCGCCACCCTTTGGCGGCGCGTGTTCCAGGATCCCGCACGGGTGGGAAGCGACGTGTGCTTCGAGGCGCTGGCCGAGCGCTACGAACTATCCGGCGGGGCGATTGCCAACGCGGCGCGCTACGCGGCCGTGCAGGCGGCGCGCGCAGGCCGGAACGCGGTCTGCCAGCACGACCTGTTGAGCGGCATTACCAAAGAATTGATTAAAGAAGGGCGTACGCACTGACATGATGACCACCGCATACCTGATTCGCATCCCGGCCTTGCTCGGCGCCTGCCTGTTGGCGGCAGCCGCCCTCGGCGCATCGCCGCCCGCGGCACCGGAGGCAATGGTCGTTGCCACCGGGCCTGGCTGCGGGGGAGGGAAATATGAAGGCCGGGTCAGGCAGATCCAGGAGGACCTGGGCAGGATCTACGCGCATGATCCAGTCTTCAGGCGCGGAGCCGGTGGGGGCGCCAAGCGGCTACAGGACGGCATATTCGGGGAAGTTACCAGCAAGTGGCTCGCCAAGTTCTGCGAAGAGCACCCGTTCAAGGTGCGCGCGCGCAGTGTCGATGCCGATGTGGCCGCGGAGTTGTCGCGTTATCGCGCCAGCCTTGACCTCGCGGCGCCAGCTGCCGAGGCTGATTTGGAGACGCCGCTGGAAGCGAGCTACCGCTACGATCCGGAGGCATTGCGCAAGCCCAAGAACGTCGACCTGATCGTGGCGCGCCTGCGCACGCTGCTCGATCACTATGTGGGCAAGGAAGAATTCGATGCGGCGGTGCGCCGGGCGCTCAAAGGTTTGAACCCCGACACCGTGACCCTCGACCGGATTGCCGGCTTCTCCGCGGTCGATGGCTTCATGCTGCCGGAACGGAAACTGGCCCAGCTCAAGGGGGCATCCCTCGCACTGCGCGAGAAGCTCAAGCTCAAGACGGACGTCGACTACGCGAGTGCCGACGACTTCCACCTGGACCTGGAAACCGCGGTGGGCGAGGGGCCCGAGAGGGCGGAGCTGGCCCGCTACATGCGGCGGATCGACCAGCTGGCCCAGACCACCCATTACCGGATTCCACCTACCATCGCGGCGGACCTCGCGGGGGCGGCGGAACTGGATCCGCCGATCGCCCAGCTGTACCAGGGTATCGCGAAGATCGCGTACCCGTCCAAGTCGCTGCTCGAGCAGGCCTTGCGCGCGCGGCTCGAATGGGCGCTGGGCATGTGCAGCGCGAATCGCCACCGGCAAGATGGGCGGCTGGCCGATGACGACATCGAGCCGCTCTGGAAGCTGGTTGATGCCGGCCCGGACAAGCTCGGGCGGGTCACGGCGCTGCGGGCCGAGCAGGCCCGCTGCAACGCGGCGCAGATGGCAGAAGCGAAGCAGCTCATCAACGATGGCCACCTTGCCCTGTACCGCAGGCTCGACAAGGCGGCCGACCTGGTCAAGCCGGCTATCGCCCCTCCCTTGGCGGGGCAGGCCGGCGCGCGCGCCATCCCTGGCTGCGGTTGCGCCCACGACGCGCGCGACGGCATGACCTACGGTTTTTATCCGCTCTGGACCGACGCCAGCGCCAAGGCCACCCGCGAAGTCGATTTCGATGTCCTCTCGCGCATCGGCCTGTATGGATTGACCATCGACGACAAGGGGAAACTGCATCTGCCGGCCGGCATCGGCACGCCGCCTTGGATGCTGCTGAAGTCGGCGCACCGCCACATGACCAAGGTCGACTGGGTGATCTACAAGAACGACTGGCCGCCGGCCGGTAAGGGGAATACGGCGGACTTCCTGGACAAGCTGCGCCGTGGCATCGACGAGTGGCTCGGCACGCGCAACCCGGAAACGGACTGGCACGGCACTGCCCTGGCTACCTTCGGCAGGGAGCGCGGTCCGACGATCGGCGACGGCATCGTGCTGCGCTTCCACGGTTTCCCTGCCGATCAGGGATCCCAGGAAGCCCTGGGCGACTTCGTGGCGGCGCTCGCCCTTGACCTGGGGGCGATGAAGCCCTCGCGTCGTCTGTCGATCATGGTGACGGAGCAAGACTTGCTCGGTGCGGCCGACAATGCAGACGAGCCCCGGGCTTTCTCCGCCGCCAACCTGCATGCCCTGATCGAGCGCTCCAATCCCATCGCAACCGAACAGGATCCCGCGACCATCAGGCGCCTTCGCGAAAACGACATGCGCGTGCTGGTGCTGATGCAGGAACCGACCTCCCGCCAGAAACTGCTGCTGCGCGGGGGGATCGAAAATGCGTTGTTCAGCAGCGATCGGGTCCGCACGCTGCGCAATGTGATTCCGGTGGTCGAATATGACGGCGTGCGCGCCGGACAGCTCAACGATGACATCGTCTACTTCCAGGATAACTTCGGCGGGATCGGGTTCTGGCCGATGCCCTTCGCAAACCCCAACGACGAGGTCGAGGGCGCTACCACGGCCAACAGGATCCTGCACTCCCATTTCCACCGCGCGGGCGTGGACGGCGGCATCCTGTCCGAGGCGGTCGACCTGATCTGCCCGAACCGCAGCTGGCTGCGCTGGCTGGCCTGGGTATCCCTGATCGGGGCCGCGGCGGCCATCGTCACCCTGGCCCGCTGCCGCGGATGCGGTACGCGGCTCGACAGCAACCGCTTCTACATGGCCGGCATGGTGGCCATCATCGTCTTGCCGGTGCTGGTGATCGCGGTCCTGATCGTGGGCGATCCGCTGACCCAGCAGGGGTTCGGAGTGCCGTGGTTCGTGGGGGTCCTGCTCAGCATCGCGGTGCTGGTGTTCGGGGCGTACGAGTTGTTGAAGCCGGCGCGCAAATTGCCGTGACCCGGGTTGCACCCTAGCCAAAACAGGAGTACGGCATGCGAAGCAAAACAGAACGCAATGAAAGCGCTTCCCAATCCGAACGCGCTGAGCGCACCGCCCCGACAAAAGTGTCGGCCGACGCGGCCGTCGTCGCGGACATGCGCCCGCAAGAGCTGGTGCAGCGACACAAGGCGGCGCTGGCCAACACCGGTCAGCGGATGGATAGCCAGCGGCTTGCTGCCGGCGCGATCCAGCGCAAGGGCGCAGACGGCCCCGCGGCGCAGAACGGGACCGGCCTGCCGGACCAGCTAAAGGCGGGCATCGAATCGCTTTCCGGGATCGGCATGGACGGCGTCAAGGTTCATTACAACTCGCCCCGGCCGGCGCAGTTGCATGCCCATGCCTTCGCGCAGGGCGGCGATATCCACCTCGCTCCGGGACAGGAGCGCCACTTGCCGCACGAGGCCTGGCACGTGGTGCAGCAGGCGCAGGGCAGGGTGTCGCCAACGATGCAGATGAAGCACCAGACCCTGGTCAACGATGACGCCGGGCTGGAACAGGAGGCGGACACCATGGGCGCGCGCGCGCTCGCCGCTGGCGCCCTTCCGACGCAGACGGACTCGACCTCCCGTGGGCAGACCCAATCCGGGGATGCCGTACAGCGCAAGGTGGCATGGGACCCGATGGACGGCGCGGCGACGCGGGCGCGTTATGCGCCTGAACGTAACGCGGCGATCACGTCGGCCTCCTACAAAAGCCAGTACCTGAAGGTCGATGCTCTCGGCGAGCGCGTGATGGTCCTCGAGCTGGGCAGCGTAGCCAAGTCCGAAGGAAATTTCACCTACGAAGCCGGGAACGTGGGCGGTGTCGTGCGCATCCACCCCCTGGACGGGACCGCCACGGCGGACAATGTTGACTTCAACGACAACATCGCGGTGATTGGCCACGAGTTCCAGCATGCGCTCGACAGGCTGGGCGACAAGAAGGTCGATGCGTTCGACTTGCCGGAGGCCGACCCCCGCCGCAAGAACATCCTGCATACCGAATGGCGCGCATGGGCGGTCGAAGCGGCCATCGCGTTCCAGCAAAGCGCCGGGCGCGTCGACGACCACGCGAGGATGAACGGGCACCAGAAAAAGATGTTGCTCACTTACTTGAATCCGGAGACCCGGACGGTGGACGGCAACCACTTCCTGCGCAAGACCTACACCTATCTGAAGGACAAGGTCGATGCCGGCATCACGATCGAAGGCACAAGGGAGTGGATGCGGACCGAAGAGGCGATCGGGTGGTGGTCTGAAAGCCTGGGCATGTTTCGTGCGCACGCTCTCATTGTGGAGGCCGTGGTCGAACCTGTAGCGGTGGCGGTCGATTCCGCCGTCATCGACGTGAGGCTGACGATCGACAGCGACGCCGATTTCGAGAGGGTCGCGCCTGGGCTCAAGCGGGCCGGGACCGAAGTGGACAAGGTACGCAAGGATGGCGCCTATCGGGTCGTGCGCTTCAAGGGGCGCGAGTATCGCGTTGCGGCAAGCCTGATGGAGCTGGGTTATTTCGATACCGCCAAGGGTGGTTGGGGCTGAGGGTGCTTTCACCGCGATGCAGATGTGAGCGGGTCGGTGTGGAAGTGCGTTGTGCGGATCAAACAAATCAGGGATGAATCATGTACACGGGAACAGAGCAGCGCGAAAACGATGCGGCGTCGGCCGACGCGCAACAGCCGGTGACACAGCGCGCGCCTCCGGTCGGCGCATTTGACGATCAACGGCCGCAGGCGTTGGCACAACGTCAGCACACGGAAATTGCCAACACCAGCGCCCGGCTGCTACAGCAGCGCCATGCCACAGGTGCGATCCAGCGCAAGAGCCAGGCGGATGCTGCGCCGAATCGCACAGGGCTGCCGGACCAGCTGAAGGCAGGAATCGAGTCGCTTTCCGGGATCAGCATGGATGGGGTGAAGGTGCACTACAACTCGTCGCAGCCGGCGCAGTTCAATGCGCATGCGTATGCGCAGGGGAGCGATATCCACATTGGGCCGGGGCAGGAAAGACATTTGCCCCATGAGGCTTGGCACGTTGTTCAGCAGGCTCAGGGACGGGTGCGCCCGACAATTCAAATGAAAGGGGGACTGTTAGTCAATGACAACATTGGGCTGGAGCTGGAAGCAGACATCATGGGTGCCCGTGCATTCTATAGCGGCGCCGTGATGCAACACTTGACTCAAAGTATGGAACACACCGAAATCCTCAAGCAACCACTTGCAGTGAATGGATTCGAGGACATAGCGAAAGACGATCTTACGCCTTTGAAAATTAACGCTAGTTACCCGATTCAACGAAAGATGGGCTTTGAATTTGAAACAGATTATAAATTCAAACTAAAGCATGAAGATGAGTGGAAACCAGTTGGGCGCACCAAGGGGAAGCCTTTTTATCAGGCAAATGGTTTCGCTATCGAAGGAGATACGCATGATAACTGCGAATTTATCCTGGATGCAGTTGAGTCGAAATCTGAAGCAATCACTGCTGTCAGAGCCGCGGTAGATTTGACTGAAGAGTTGGATGGGATTTTCTTGGAAAACTTGGTTGAGAAGAAGCCTGGTAACGGTTGGAAAAGGGAAACTCAGATTCAAAATGCTGGCAACGGTTGGATGGCGGATGCGCAAGTAACTCAAGGAGTGCCGCTCGAAAATCTTCATGAATACATCAGAGATCACCTGGATGAAGACGCGATGACGGAGCATGAAGTCCTTGTTAAAAACGCTTCAATTGGCAGTGCTGTAAGTCCAGCTGTGCAAGGCCTCGTTGAGCTGATTATACAGTTTGTTCATACCTTTAGTAATTGGGACGGGGCGTCTGCAGATGAGGGTCCTAAAAATGCCCAAGTCTGGATGGCGCGCACTAAGTATATTTATATGTTTCAAGCGCTTAGTGGCCAAAAAGAAAAAGCGAGCTTTGCTGCGTTGTTCTTTAGCGACTCAAAGTGGATCAAAGAAAACCCGATTACCCTTGCCACAAAAGTGGAAGGGCACCATCAGGTAATCCCGAAGAAGTTCATGAAAGCCGACGCCGAGGAACATGACGATACTGAGAGCGCAACAACGACGTTGAAACAGTGGATCACTGAGTTATGTGAGGGTACAGACGTCGATTCGATGTCGCCGCCAGGATCGTGGGCTGGAGGAAATTACGGAATGGGTCTGATGGAAATGGATGAGGAAAGTAGCAAGGTCCCATTAGTCTTGATTGAATATCGCTTGGCGGAAAGCCGGAAAGACATGGATAAATGGTTAGGGGTGGGCCTGCCGGCCGCCGCTTGGGAAGAATATGTCGCGGAGCAGTTTGACAAGGCCCTGAAATGGAACGAAACTCTAAAAGAGCAAAAGGTCAACAAGAGCGCGGGCAAAAAGAAAAAAACAAAAGGAAATTGAAGCTCTTGGAGCGGATGAATCGAAATACTGGCAAAAATAATGGACTGTGCCATTCATTTTTAGTGATTTGACAAATTTGTATGCTATAAACTTCAAGTATCTGCCTATCGCTGTTTATGGAGTCGGGCGGAGATTTCAGGTTTGAAAATTGCACTAAAGAGATTCATACAGGGTCGCGAAGGCGAATCCAGCGTAGTTTCCCGCGTGTTTCAGTGGCTAGGGCGGAAGCAAGTTCGGTTTTTGGTCGTAACAACAGCCTGAATGCGATCTCAGCTGTCGTCACGTTCGATTTTCGCGCATCGGGAGCAAGCAAACGAACGGTGGCAGAGTAAAATAGATTTTTTGCACGAGTCTCTGCACCGCGTCATTGCCAAGCCATATGAGCTATTCCGATTACACGCTGACCTCGCCGTTTCCCGAACTGGACAGCGCCTCCGCACCCCTGCTCTCCATTAGCATCCTATGGCACACCGACCACGCTCGCATTGGCGAGCAGTCTGTTGCTGGCATCGGAGGCGACCTTATTGAACTGAGCCGTTATGCTCCCCTATTCATGCACCCAGGGTGCGAGGGACTGGCGCTTGGCCACGGCGGCATTTCACGCCAGCCCCTGCGCCTGGTGCGCGACGTCCAGGACAATATCGCAATAACGCTCCCCGCCAGCCCGATGCTCGTCGAGGTCAACGGCCTGCCGGTCAAGGACATCGTCCACTTCACCGCAGCCCAGATCGCCGACGGCCAGATCCTGACCCTGGGCCGCGCCGTGGTCCTGTGCCTGCACTGGACGAACCGCCTCCCCAAGCTCAACCCCGTGCCCGGCCTGATCGGCGTGGGCAGCGCGAGTATCGGCGTGCGCGAGCAGGTCCGCATGGCGGCGCCGAGCGGCTTGCCGGTGCTGCTGCTGGGCGAAACCGGCACCGGCAAGGAAATCGCCGCGCGCGCGATCCACGCGCTAAGTGACCGCGCCGGCGCGCCGCTGGTGACGGTCAACATGGCGGCGCTCGGCGAATCCTCCGCTGCGCTCGAGCTGTTCGGCGCAGAAGAGGACGCCTTCCAGGGTACGTCGGCACGCCGCGATGGGCTGTTCGCGCAAGCCGACGGTGCCACCCTCTTCCTCGACGAGATCGGCAATGCGCCCGCGGCCGTGCAGCCGATGCTGCTGCGCGTGCTGGAGGGCGGCGACTACCGCCCAAGCGGCGCCGCCCGGGAGCGGCGCGCAACCGCGCGCCTGATCGCCGCCTCCGACCAGGACTTGGACGCGGGCGCCTTCAACCAGGCCTTGCTGCACCGGCTGGAAGGCTTCGTGATCCGGATGCCGCCGCTGCGCACCCGGCGCGAGGACATCGGTGTGCTGATCCTGGATGTGCTGGCGCAGCAGGGCGTCGAGGCGGACTTGCCGGCGGCGTTGGTGGCGGAACTGGCGGCATTCGACTGGCCCGGCAACGTGCGCCAGCTGTCGCATGTACTGCAGCGCGCGGTACTGATGCTGCGCGAAGGCGTGACGCCTACGCTGGCACAATTAGTGCGCACGAGCCGGCCGCACGTCGAGCCGCCCGCGGCGCCGACGCCACGCAGCGAATCCGCCACGCCGCGCCGCAGGCCATCCGCCCTGTCCGACGGCGATGTCCTGGACGCGATGGCCGCGCATGACTGGAACATCCTGGCGGCGGCGCAGGCGCTGGGTATCTCGCGGCCCAGCCTCTACAAGCTCCTGGAAGACCACCCGGACATCCGCCGCGCCGAAACCATCCCCGAAAACGAGATCGCCCACGCAATGCAGGACTGCGAGGGCGACATCGAGCGCTGCGCGGCGTATCTGAAAACGCCGGCGGAAGCCTTGCGGCGCCGCTGGCGGGTGCTGCGTCCGGACTGATACGCGCTTATATCCCGGTCGAACCGACTTCCAGCTCCGGGTCAGGCAGGAAATAGAAGCTGCTGATGCCGTCTTTCTGCGCTTCGATGGCGATCGCGAATCCCCAGTGGCCGTTCGTCTCACCGACATTGAGCTGCTGCTTTTGCATCAGGTCGATCGGGTTGCCGCCGAAGAGCGGCCCGGTGCTGCCTTGCGCGCGCGGTCCGCTCATCAAGGTCGCCTGGACGACTTTTCCAGGGGCGTCGATGGTGAAGCTGACGTTGTCGCCCTTGTTGGTCTTGATGACTTTCGGCGTGTGGCCATTGGTGCTCCAACGTGCGATGTTGCTGTCCTTGTCGCATATGACGGTGATCGAGTGACCCGTTTGCATAGTGGCTTTCAGTGGGTGGATGAATGTGCTTGAAGCACGGGGTACCCGGACCGAATCAGTCCGGGCGATAACGTTCGTCCCGCCGCAAGTCCACCAGGTCCGGTTCGGCATCGATGAACTTGACCGGGTAGCCCAGGCGGCGGGCGCTATTGATGGCAACGAGGGCTGCATCCCGCTGGCCGAGCAATTCATGGGCCAGCCCGGCGCGGAACTGCACCTCCGCGCTCTTGGGCGCCAGTGCGATCGCGCGCGGCAGCAGGGTAGCGGCTTCCGCGGCGGCCCCGACGCGCGCGGCGTACAGGCCCATGCGCGAGACCAGCAGCACGTCGTCCGGCGCGCGGGCCAGGCGTGGCGCCAGTAGCTCGCGTGCCTTGCCGTAGGCGGCGCGTGCCTGGCTTTCGCGGCCCGGTATCCAGTTCAGGGTATCGGCCAGGTTGGCCCAGAGCTGGTATTCGCCGGGCGCGCCGCGCGTGGGCGATACCGCGTTCTCGAAAGCGGTGGCCGCGCCCACGTAGTCCTGGCGCAGGAACAAGGCATTGCCGAGGTTCGTGTACAGCTTGGCGCTGGGCCGGATCTGCAGGCCTTGTTGCAGCACCTGCAGCGCTTCGTCGTCGCGGTTCTGGCGCAGCAGGGCGGCATTCAGGTTGGCGTAGCCGGCGGCGGAATCGGGCTGCAGCGCGATGCTGTGCCGGAAAGCGCGTTCGGCCGCCGCGTAGTCGGCTTGTTCGTAATAGACGGTGCCGAGTTCGTCGGTGAATACGCGCTCTTGCGGGAAGCGGGCGATGGCCTCCTGCAGCCTGGCGCGCGCATCGTCGTAGCGGTGCATCCGGCGCAAGGCCGCGCCCTGGCCGTACCAGGCGAAGAAATTGTTGGGGTCCAGGCGCAGCCCCTCGGCGTGGGCAAGCAGGGCTTCCTCGCGCTTGCCCTGGTTGTCCAGCACCCAGCCGCGCGCGATGTGGCTCAGCGCCAGCTGGTCGTTGAGCTGGGCCGCGCGCTGGGCGCTGGCGTCGGCGCGCTGCAGCCAGGTTTCGTCGCGCTTGTCGGTCTGGTAGCGCTGGGAATACATCAGCGACATGCCGGCCGCGGCCGCCGCGCTGTCCGGACGGCGCGCGAGGATACGGCGGAAATGCTGCTCGGCGCTGTCCAGGCTGCCCGGACGGTCGAACAGCTTCAGCGCGGCCAGTCCCTGCTGCATCTCGACCGATTCGGAGAAGGGTGCGAGCGAAGGGCCAAGCGCCTTCACATAGGGAGTTGCTACCCAGGCGCCGGCGGCCAGCAGCGCCACGGACAAGATGCCCGCCTGCAGACGGCGGGTACGCGCCGGGGTGGGCGCCCTGGCCGGACGTGCCGGCGCCGAAGCGTGCGCCGTAGCAGGCGCCGCCAGCTGCGCCAGTGCGGCCAATACCTCGGCCATGCCGGCCAGCCGCTGGGATGTCCGGCGCGCCGTCATCGCGCGGATCAGGGCAACCAGCTGCGGGCTGGTGTCGAGCGGGTAGTTCCAGCCGTCGGACGAGGTCTGCACCTGGGCCGCCGCAAGCGCCAGGCCATCGAGCGCGGCGAACGGCCTGGCGCCGCAGACCATCTCGTACAGCATCAGCCCCAGTGCATACACATCGGCCTGCGGGGACAAGGGCGCGCCCAGCATGCGTTCCGGCGCCATGTAGGCGATGGTGCCTTGCAACGCCTCGGGCGTGAGTGTCGCGGTGGCCAGCACGTCCAGGTGGTGGGCCAGTCCGAAATCGAGCACACGGACCGTGCCGCCCGGTTCGAGCATCAGGTTCGACGGCTTGAGGTCGCCGTGCACCAGCCCGGACGCGTGGGCGTCGCGCATGGCTTCGCCGATCTGGCGCGTCCAGTCGAGGGCGTCGGCAAGCGCCACGGGCCCCGCCGCCAGGACCTGCTTGAGGGTGCGGCCGGGCACCAGTTCCATGACGATCGACTGGGTGGCGCCGTCGTCTTCGATCGCGTGCACTTTGACGAAGGCAGCATGGCGCAGCGAGGCGCCCAGGCGCGCTTCGCGTACCAGGTCGGCGCCGGCGCGCTCGGCTTCGGTATGCTTGATGCATTTGATGGCAACCGGGCGGCACAGCTTACTGTCCCAGGCCTCGTACACCCGGCCGAAGCCGCCTTCGCCAAGACAGCCACGGACGTCGTAATGGCCGGGCAGCGTCGGCGCTGCCGGCGCCAGGGTGTCGGAGATGAGGGAGGGGGTCGTCATTGTGCGGTGCTTGAGGCGGGTCAATACACATTACAGTAAACGTTACATCTATGCAATGCTGGGCGGGTTCCCCGGCAATGCTACACTCCGCCCTCACACTGACGGCTCAATCCCATGACGAACAAAAAACCAGCCCCTGGCGGCAAACCAGATGGCGCCCCTGGCGGGCGCCCGGAGAATCCCTTCCTCGACGGCGATTTCTATAACCGCGTGCGCGACTACACCGAGCGCGATGCGACCTTCTCGAAGGAACTCAAGGCGATCGCCGACCGCGGCGCCGGCAAGCACGGCACCGATGCGCGCTACGCCCCCTCGCTGGAATTCCTGCGCGGCGTGACCAAGAAGGGCGTCTCGTTCAAGGACATGCTCGACCGCATCGTGCTGGGCCAGGAATCCGGCGCCTGGCAACCATGGCTGGCCGCTTTCGGCATCGAATTGAAGGGCGTCAGCTACGACAAGGCGGGCCCGCGCAACGCCCGGCTGGCCCTGGACATCAGCCTGAACGCCAAGGCCAATCCGCTGTTCTCGAATGCCGGGATCCGCAACTGGCGCAGCCTGGTAGCGGAAGACTGCGCCCAGCTGCAGGTCGAAAAGCCGACCGTCGAAACGCCGGCCAGGGCCTACGCGATTTTCTTCCTGGACGCAGCCGAGTAAGCCGGCGCCAGTCCTGTCACACAAAGCTCGCCCCGGCGGGCTTTTTTTACGGGGCGAGCCATCCTTACCCACCTCTCATATTCTCTAGGCCTGCGGCGCAAAAACCAGCGCAAGGGCCTGCGTTTCGCATAACATCGCGCTTTTCACCTCGTTGGCGGCCCCATGCGTAAATTCATCCAGTCGGCCCTCCTGGCGGCCTGCTTCGTCCTCGCGTCCTGCGGTGGCGAGCAGCAGGCGGAGGGCGTCGGTTCCATGCAGGGATCGCGCGCCGCGGTCAGCATCGATGCCACCTACGAGAAGCTGGTCCAGCAACTGTATATCGGATTTTTCGGCCGGCCCGCCGATCCTGCCGGCCTGGCCTACTACGGCCAAGTCTTCCGGTCTGCCAATGCGCCCGCGACGATTCTCGAACTGGACAAGGCCTACCGGACCAGCGCAACGATCCGCAGCCTGCTCGACGGCTTTGCCGACAGCGCCGAATCGCGCCAGCTCTATCCCTATTGCGACTGGATCGGCTGCGACTATACCTGGGTGTACGCCGTCTACCGCGGCCTGCTGTCGCGCGATCCGGATGTCGCGGGCTCGGAATACTGGGCCAATACCCTGAGCCAGAAGGGGGCGACGCGCGCCGGCGTGCTTTTGTCGATATTGAGCGGGGCACGCGGTGCCGACGCCGAACTCATCGAGCGCAAGACGCGCATCGCGATGCAGTTCACGCGCGGGATCGATGCGGCCGGCCAGGCCGCTGCCTACAGCGGGCATCTCGCGAACGCGGTGGTGCGCGCGATGCTGCACAACACGCCGGGCCTGGCCGACGATGGCGCGCTGCAGCGCCATATCGACGGGGAAGTCGCACGCTTGGCCGCCCTGGCCTCGGGTGCGGTCGAGGAGGTTGCCCCGGGCAGCCGCAAGCTGCTGCTGCTGGCATCGACGCAGCGCATGGGCGACAGCGGCGCACGGCTCGCGGCACTGGCCAATGCCATGCAGGACGACCTGAACCGCCTGCGCAAGAATGGTCCCGTGTGGAACGTGACGGTCATGCAGGCGGGCGCGTCGATCTGGGACATCCGCGCCCAGCTGCGGGGCTACGACGGCGCCATCCTGGTGGGCCAGGTTGCGGTGCCGTCGATGGGCGAAGCGCCTTTCCTCGACCCCTACCGGCTGCCGGATTGCCCGGCCTTCGAGATCGACGCGGCAGGCGTGGTGCTCAACGGGCTGGCGCTGCGCTCGATCGACCCGCGCTGCCGCAATGGGCTGGTCGTCTCGGTCTTGCGCGGCACCAGTGCGCTGGCCGAGCCGGCGGAGATCGCGGCCAAGCTGGACCAGATGGTGGCCTACCACAAGGCCAGCAGTTCCGCGAATGCGACCTGGACGCGGCTTTTCCGTTTTGTCCAGGGGGGCTGGTTCGGTGGGCCCAGCCATCAGTGGGGCGACCTGGCCCACCTGTGGTCGGGGCCGAACCTGTATCCCGCGGCTGCCATCCGTTACGAGAATACGGGCAGCGCGGTACAGCGGCGCGACCAGTTGCTCGACTGCCTGCGGCAGAACAACGAGATGTGCGCCGCGATGGTGCATGGCGATCCCCGCTTCCTGCAGTTCGAAGGACCCGGCACCGTCGGGAATTTCTATTCCAGCGACGCGACCGACTGGTATGCATCCGATCTTCCCGCGCAGTTCGTCAAGGCCAAGTACGTCGAGCTGGTGTCCTGCAGTTCTCAGAATTTCTTCCACGAGCAATCGGTCGGCACCAGCCTGCTGATGCGCGGCGACGCACTGCTCACGCGCGGGATGACGACCGTCGTGCTGGTTGGGAGTCACTATGAGGAAGACGTCGTCAGGAACGAATACGCCATGCTGCAGACCGGCAGCACCTTCGCCGAGGCCTTGTACGGCCGCATGGAAAACACGCCGGACAGCATCCAGGGAGATCCGTATATCACGATGCGGCAGGCGCCCGTGGGACCCCAACCCAAGCTCCTGATCGACGGCAAGCACTACAACGGTGGGGCAGTGTCGGTGCCGGTGGCGATGCCCGATGCGGTGGGCGGCGCCAGCGCGCGGCGCGTCATCACCTTGTCCAACCGTGGCGACGCCGACTTGCACGTGCGGATCGGCTCGACGTTCGCCTTCTACGGCGTCGATGACCTGAGCGGCAAGGCAAGGGCATGGGAATACGGTTTCAATGCGCAGTACGAGTCGGATTACACCCAGGTCTTCTCCGACGGACGGGTGCTCGCCTCGCCGGAAGCCGTCGTCGAGCAGAACGGCGGCGCCATGCCGATCATGCTCAAGCCGGGGCAAAGCGTCGCACTGACCTACAAGCTCAGCGTGCGCACCGGCCCGGACGGCAAGCCCAAATTGCCAGGCCTGTACACCGGCCAGCTGACGGTGACCTCGAACGATCCAGGCAGTGCGCGCATCTACCTGGAAATGGAAGGCCGGGTCCGCTAAACGACGAGCCCCATGGCAGGGGCTGGCCGCTCAGGGTGCGGCTCAGCGTACGTCGAGCAGCTCGACGTCGAAGATCAGGGTGGCGCCCGGCGGGATCGGACCGGCGCCGCCTTCGCCGTAGCCCATGTCGGCCGGCACGATCAGGGTGCGCTTGCCGCCGACCTTCATGCCCTGCACGCCATCGTCCCAGCCCTTGATGACGCGCCCGGCGCCGAGCTCGAAGCTGAAGGGCTCGCGCCCGATCGATGAATCGAACTGGGCGCCATGCTTGGACGGCGCGCCCGGTTCATAGAGCCAGCCCGTGTAGTTGACGACGGCGGTGGCGCCGGCGACCGCTTCCTTGCCGGTGCCGGTGACCGTATCGATCTTCTGGAATGGGACTGCCGCGGCAGCCGCCGCAGGCTGTTGCGGCGCCTTGGCGCGGTCGCAGCCGGTCAGGGCCAACGTGAGGCTCACGCCGAGGACGCAGGTGGAAAGCAGTTGTTTCATGTGATTCTTTCGTTGATGTTGGCGGTGCAGGAAGTTGCCACAGGATACATTGTGGCCGGCCTGCTGCCAACCGCGCGTGCCTGAACGGCTTTTGTCGAGCATCTGTTTCCCATTGCACTGTTCTTGTCGCTCCTTTCCTGCAAACTAAGGCAAAACAGACCCGTCTCAAGCCGAGGAGAGCATACGTTGTCGACATCACCGATCACAGTAGAGCAAGGCATTCGGGCCGCAGGCGTCGGCAAGTTCCAGTATCGCCTCTTCATGATCTTCGGCCTGGTCTGGATGGCCGACGCCATGCAGGTGCTGTCGATCGGCTTCAGCGCGCCCTCCATCGCGAGCACCTTCGGCGTCGCCATGCCGCAGGCGCTCCAGACCGGCACCTTCTTCTTCATCGGCATGCTGGCCGGCGCCTTCGTCTTCGGACGCCTAGCCGACCGGATAGGGCGCCGCCCGGTGTTGATGACGGCGGTGGTGCTCGACGCCTGCTGCGGCGTGGCCTCGGCCTTCGCCCCGGACTTCACCTGGCTGCTGGTGCTGCGCCTGTTGACCGGAATCGGGGTCGGCGGCACCCTGCCGGTGGACTACACGATGATGGCCGAATTCCTGCCCAGCGACCGGCGCGGGCGCTGGCTGGTGCTGCTCGAGTCCTTCTGGGCCGTCGGCACCATCCTGCTGGCGGTGCTGGCCTTGCTCGCCGCCCAGTGGGGCGACGATGCCTGGCGCGTGATCTTCTTCGTGACCGGATTGCCGGCACTGGTCGGCCTCGTGCTGCGCCTGTACGTGCCCGAGTCGCCGATGTACCTCAATCGCAGCGGCAAGCAGGACGAAGCGCGTGCGGTGCTGCAGCGCGTGGCCGACACCAATGGCAGCAGGAAGACGATTCCGGCCTTGACCCCGGACTCGCCCGCCAGGCAGCCGTTGTCCGCGCTGTTTTCGCCGACGCTGCGCCGCCGCAGCCTGGCCCTGCTGGCGGCCTGGGGACTGGTCTCGATTGCCTACTACGGCGTGTTCGTCTACCTGCCGGTCAAGCTGGGTGCGGAAGGCTTCGGCTTCCTGCGCGGCCAGGAGTTCCTGATCGTGCTGGCCCTGGTGCAGTTGCCGGGCTTTGCGCTGGCGGCCTATGGTGTGGAGCGCTGGGGACGCAAGCCGACCCTGGTGGGCTTCCTGTTGCTCAGCGCCCTGGGCTGCATGTTCTACAGCTTCGGCAGCACGACCGCCGTGGTGGTGGGATCGACCCTCCTGATGAGCTTTGCGCTGCTGGGCACCTGGGGCGCGCTGTACGCTTTCACGCCCGAGGTCTACCCGACCGACCTGCGCGCCAGCGGCATGGGCATGGCGGGAGCGGTCGCGCGCTTCGGCGGCCTGCTGGGGCCGACCATCATCGCGCCGGTGATGGCTACCCGCTTCACGCTCGCCCTCGGCCTGCTGGCCGGCTGCCTGGCGCTGGCCGCCGCCGCGATCTTGTGTGTCGACGTGGAGTCGCGCAACCGCGCCCTCGAGTAGCCGGAGATCGGCCACCTCATGCCTGGCCAACTTGGCAGGTGCTTTTTTCTCCTGCTTGGCACAAAATAGCCTTGTCTATCCGGAGGGAAGCAGATGCGCGACGCGATCATCGTAGGTGGCGGCCATAACGGCCTGGTATGCGCCTTTTACCTGGCCGGCGCCGGGCTGAAGGTCACGGTGCTGGAGCAACGCGACGTGGTCGGCGGCGCCGCCGTCACCGAAGAATTCCACCCGGGCTTTCGCAACTCGGTGGCCGCGTACACGGTCTCCCTGCTCAATCCAAAAGTCATCCAGGAGATGAACCTGGCCGCCCACGGGCTGCGCATCGTCGAACGGCCGCTGTCGAACTTCCTGCCCCTGGACGACAACCATTACCTGAAGATCGGCGCCGGCAAGACCGCCCAGGAAGTGGCGCGCTTCTCCGCGCGCGACGCCGCCCGGCTGGACGCCTACAACGCCCACCTCGACACGGCCGCCGACCTGCTGCGCGACCTGGTGCTGCAGACGCCGCCGAACAGGGTTGAGGGCAACTGGCTCGCGGCGCTGCCCGAACTGATCAAGGCCGGCAAGCTCGGCAACCGGATGCGCAAGCTGTCGTTGTCCACCCAGCGCGAACTGCTCGACCTGTTCACCAAGTCCGCCGGCGACTACCTCGATGGCTGGTTCGAGAGCGATCCGATCAAGGCGGTGTACGGCTTCGACAGCGTGGTGGGCAACTACGCCAGTCCCTACACGCCCGGATCGGCCTATGTCCTGCTGCATCACGTATTCGGCGAAGTGAACGGCAAGAAGGGCGCCTGGGGACACGCCATCGGCGGCATGGGCGCCATCACCCAGGCCATGGCCAAGGCGGCCCAGGCGCGCGGGGTCGAGATCCGCACCGGCTGCGGGGTCGAGGAAGTCCTGCTCGAGAAGGGACGCGCGAGCGGCGTCGTCACCAGCAGGGGCGAGCGGCTCGACGCGCGGGTGGTGGTGTCGAACCTGAATCCGCGCCTGCTCTACACCCGGCTGGTCGACCCCGGCGCGCTGCCGCCGGACTTCCTGCGCCGCATGCAGGCCTGGCGCTGCGGCTCCGGGACCTTCCGCATGAACGTGGCGCTGTCCGAGCTGCCCAGTTTTTCCTGCCTGCCGGGATCGGCGCCGGCCGAGCACCACGGCAGCGGCATCATCATCGCGCCCAGCCTGCAGTACATGGAGCGTGCCTACCACGACGCGCGCAGCCTGGGCTGGTCGCGCGAGCCGATCGTCGAGGTCCTGATTCCTTCCACGCTCGATGCGACCCTGGCGCCGCCCGGCCGGCACGTGGCGAGCCTGTTCTGCCAGCACGTGGCGCCCCAGCTGCCCGGCGGCGCCAGCTGGGACGCGCACCGCGAGGAAGTGGCCGACCTCATGATCGACACCGTCACGCGGTACGCGCCCAATTTCCGGCAATCCGTGCTCGGGCGGCAGATCATGAGTCCGCTGGACCTGGAGCGCACCTTCGGCCTGGTCGGGGGCGATATCTTCCACGGCGCGCTGGGGCTGGACCAGCTGTTCGCGGCGCGTCCGATGCTGGGACATGCGGATTACCGCGGGCCGGTGGCAGGGTTGTACACCTGCGGATCGGGTACGCATCCGGGCGGCGGTGTCACGGGTGCGCCGGGGCACAATGCGGCGCGCGAGGTGCTGCGGGATTTTGCGAGTGGCCACAAGGCGCGGGCGGCTGCTGCATAGTCCTGCCAGTCGGCCGCTTCCAGCTAGCCGGGGCCCCTGATAAAATCCCGATCGCCGATCGACCCCGATCGCCGGGCATGTCCGCGTGACGCAATCGTCCAGGGCATCCACGTTCAATGCAGGGAGTGAGTATGACAGGCAGTACCGAAGCGCGGCCACCGTTTACCGTCAACGACATCGAGGTCGGCGCGCGGGTGTATGAAGCGCTCGTGCATTGCGCGCGCTCGCTGCGCGGCATGCCGATCACCTACGGCGACCTGCTCGCGGCGGCGCGCCAGATGCACCCGAAGGATGCGGTGCTCGACCGCGCGGTGCCGGTGGGCATCGGCATGAAGCTGCTGTTCGTCGAGGCCTTTTGCCAGGCCAAGGGCTACCCGAACCTGGCTTGCCTGGCGGTGAACAAGTCCACCATGCGGCCCGGTCCCGGGTACAAGGGCGACTGGGAGACGGACAAGCGCGCGGTCGCAAGCTTCGACTGGTCGGTGGCTAACGCCCAGCTGGACGCGTTCGCCGGCGCTGCCCGCGCCGCGGTGCCGGCCCGGCTCAAGCCGCGCAAGGAGCGTCCGGCGGACGTGTCCTGGTATGCCTATTTCTGCTCGCACCGCGCCGCCTGCGAGAAGGTCACGGCCGAAGACAAGAAGGAAATCATCAACCTGATGATGGCCGGCCTGGATCCGGAAACCTCGCTTCATCGCGTGCTGGCAGCGAAGGCCGACTTCGGCGAGCAGGCTTGAATCGCCCAGGCCTGCTCCGGGCCGGCCCCTTTACAGCTGTGCCTTCCTGCGGCGGCGTGCCGCCATCCATCCGGCCAGCGCCGTGCCGAACAGGCCGATCGAGCCCGGTTCCGGCACGGTGAACTCGTCCATCGCCCATTGCGTGCCGCTGCTGTTGTAGATCACCAGCGTATCGATGCCCGACCAGCCCAGGCCTATCCATTGCGGGGTGACAGTGTCGATCACGAAGGATACGTCGGTCGTATGCACCAGCTCACCGTTGCGCCAGCCGTCGAAGGCCAGCTCCTGGTCCAGCCAGGCCGAGGTGAACCAGGCGCCGACGAAGCTGAAGCCGCCGGCCTTCGATATGGCGGCGACGCCGCCGTCGCGGTTGAAGGCGGTATTGGCGAGCGACACCGCACCGGCGGCATAACCGCTGCCCGGATAGGCATCGGCTCGGATGGCGCCGAGCTTGTCCCAGTCGAAGCCCTGGTAGCCGTTGGCGATCGCCTCGGTTTCGCTGCCTGGCAGGTCGTCGAAGCCGATCACGCCGGCAGAGGCGCCCGCCGATCCGAGCAGCAGCAACAGGGAAAGCATCAATTTGTTCATGGTGGTAGTCCTGAAAAGGTAAGTCATCAGCGGGCCAGCGCCGACACATCGGCGTCGCCCAGCGCGGTGCCGTAGATGCGCAGGTCGTCCATCGAGCCCTTGTACGGCGTATCCCACCAGTTCACGCCCAGTGCGAAGACGCCGGTGGTGGTGGTGTACACGTTGGGGAAGTTGGTGCCGGTGAACCTGCGCACGCCGTCGACATACACGGCAAGGGCGCCGTTCCTGACCGTGAAGGCCAGGTGCGACCAGCGGCCGACCGGGATGTTCATGCCCAGGCCGGCGTCGTACCATGCGGTACCCGACCACAGCATCGAGGCGCCGCCCACGAAGTCGTGGCCCCTGGGCAGCAGGCTGACCCAGGAGTCGGTCGTGCGCGCGCCGAAGAAGGTGGGCGTGAAGGCCGTCAGCTGCGCCGGCTTGAGCCAGAGCGCCACCGTGTAGTTGTTGGACGCGATCAGGCCATTGGGCAGGCGAATGCCCGAAGCGCCGTTGAACACCGCGGCACTGCCCTTCATGCCGGCCTCGTAGCCGATGCTGCCGCCGGCCAGGTCGATGCGGCTGCCAACGACGGAGCCGGCGCCGAACATGCCGTTCGCGTCCAGCAGGTTGCCGTCGAAGGTGTAGTGGGCCAGCAGGCCGGCGGATTTGCGCACCGCGACCGTAAAGGTCTTGAGCACGGCGGCCGTGCCCTTGCTGATGCGCGCGGTGAGCGTGAGCGTGACATCGGTGCTCGCTGGCGTGACGACGCCGCTGTTGCTGACCACGGCGGGATTCGACGAGGTCCAGCCGATCGTCGTGCCTCGGGTGGCCGTGGTCGGCAAGGCCAGGTTGGCGCTGACCGCGGCGGTATTGCCCAGGCTGAGTTCCGCGTACACGCTGTTGACCACCTGCAGGTCGGTGCGCGGGATCAGGCGGCTGCCGAACACCGCCACGCCCTCGCGCGACAGGGCCGACAGGGTCATCACATAGCTCTTCGAGGTTTCGTCCCACTGGTTCAGGAACACGCCCTTGTAGGGCGAGGCTGCGCCGTTGATGCGCAGTTCGAGCCCGTTCGATCCCAGCAGCGTCCAGCTGCCCGCTACCGCGCCCGTGACCAGGCCGTCGCTGCCCAGGGTGATCGATTGCGACTTCTTGATGGCGGCCGAGATGTCCTTGCCGTGGTTGACGAACAGGTAGTCGCCGACCACGAACTCGCGCCGGACGGCGGCTGCCGTTTCCCTGGCGTAGCGGTAGGGCGCGACCACCGGCCAGCCGTCGGCGTTCATGAGCATCTGGTGGGTGCGGATCTCGTGCTGCTCGCCGCGCTCGGGAAAGCGGGTGTGGAAGACCAGGAAGTGCTTGCCCGTCGCGGCGTCGTAGTAGGCCGAGTTGTGCCCGGGCGAGACATAGCCGGTGCCGATGCCGGTGCCGGCCTCGCCCAGCTTGCGCTCGAACAGGAAGTTCCCCATCAGCTTGACGCCGTAGGGGGCGATCGAGGCGTCGTCGAACAGGGGCTTGGACGCGTCCGAGCGCACGTTGGCCATGTCGTTGCCCTGGGCGTCGAGATAGGGGCCGTTGGGATTGAGCGAGCGCGCCACGCGCATGTTGTAGCCGCCGCTGGCGTCCAGGCCGCCGTAGGAGGTGAACATGTAGTAATAGGAGGTGGCCGGGCTGTACATCACGAAGGCGCCTTCGATGCGGCTGTGATTGCCCCCGATCAGGCGCTTGCCGTAGCCTTGTCCGGCGAGCGGCATGCCGTTGGTCGGGTTCATCTGCATGATGAAGATACCGCCCGAATAGGAACCGTAGGCCATCCACAGGCGTCCCGCGTTGTCGTTGAAGACATGCGGGTCGACCGCGTTCGGGTGCGTCAAGGCGTTGTATACCGTGCCGTCATGGCTGGCCTGGCCCCACATGCCCGAGCGCAGGATGATGCCCTTGTCGACATACGGGCCCTCGATGCGGTCGGCCACCGCGATGCCCAGCGCCGAGCGCGGCGAATCGCCCTTGCAGGCGTTGTAGTACATGTAGAACTTGCCGTCGGCAAGCTGGCGTACGTCGGCCGCCCACAGGGTGCTCGATTGGGCCCAGGCGAAGGTTTCGGACAGTTCGGTGAACACGTTGGCCGCGCCGTTGAGGAACAGCGGATTGGTCGCGCTGACGCTGTCGGTGAGCTGGGTCCAGTTCATCAGGTCGGTCGACTTGGCCGAAGCCAGGTGCGAGCCGAACACGTAGTAGGTGTCGCCGGACTTGATCACCGACGGGTCGTGGACCGAGGCGTTCTTGAAGCTGATCGGGGTGAAGCCTGCCTGGGCGGCGGCCTGCGAGGACAGGAGCGAGCAAGCAAATAGCGCCCCCATCCCCAACAGCGAGAGTGTGTTCTTCATTGTATGTCTCCGTTGTCGTTATCGTTCGCTGCGCCCTACCATGGGCAGGGACGCAGGGATCCAGCGGCGCGCGATGCACGGCCGATTCTTGTATGGACGGTGGAGCTAGAGTGAAGAAGTTCTGCGTTTTATACAAATCACTTTAATGCGGCTGGCGATACCGGTATCGGTATCCCAGCCATGCGGCAGCTGCCTAGCGTCCCTGGTCGATCCGGTCGGTCTCGGCCTCGCTCTCCGGCGCGCGCGCCGTCGGCAAGTGCCAGCCGTAGCGGATGGCGGCCAGGCGCAGGCCGAAGCACAGGGCAGCGCCGGCGCAGGCGGTGGCGGTGGTAGGCAGCTGCAGGGCGTCGCCGATCACCACCACCGAGGCGCCGGCCAGCGCGGCCACCGCATAGATATCGGAGCGGAACACGGCCGGCACGTTCGACAGCAGCACGTCGCGGGCCACGCCGCCGCCGATCCCGGTCAGCATGCCGAGCAGGGCCGCCATCACCGGCTCCAGCCCGAATACCAGCGCCTTCTGGGCGCCGGCCACGCAGAACAGCGCCAGGCCCGCGCCGTCGAAAATGAGCACCGGATTGCGCAGGCGGCCGATCACCGGGTACCAGAAGAAGATCACCAGGCCCGCCAGGGTCGAGATCACCAGGTAGCGCCAGTCGCTGATGGCGGCCGGCGGGGTGGCGCCGATCAGGAGGTCGCGCACGATGCCGCCCGAGGTGGCGGCGACAAAAGAGAGCACCAGCACGCCGAAGATGTCGAGCCGGCGGCGCGAAGCCGCCATGGCGCCGCTCAGGGCGAAGACGAAGGTGCCGACCAGGTCGAGCGTCAGCACGAGGGTCTTCATGGCGGCCCCCATGTCGAGGGAAAGGACTGCGAACACGTTGGTTACCTATGGATGGAAGATGGCGGCCGGGATGCCGAGGAAGGCGGCGGCGCGCTTCCCGGCCAACCCGGCATGGTAGCGCAGAACGCCCAGGCGTGTCGGCGCCCCGGGCCCGGCGTTGTAGAATGCGGCCTGACACGGAGGCGATCATGGCGAATGAAGGACTGGTGATATCGAGGATCCTGCATGCAGGCTACCTGTTCGAATGCGAAGGCGTGCGCATCGCCTTCGATCCCGTTTTCGAAAACCCCTTCAGCCATAACTGCCACGCCTTCCCGGACGTGCGCTTCGACCGCGACGCCATCCGCGCCCAGCGCTTCGACGCGGTCTTCATCTCGCATTTCCACGACGACCACTGCTCGCTCGAGAGCCTCGACCTGCTCGACCGGGCCACGCCGCTGTTCATCTACTGCATTTTCGACGAGCTGTTCGAGATGGTGCGCCTGCTGGGCTTTACCGACGTGAACTCGCTGACCCTGAACGTGCCGGAGCATGTCGGGCCCTTCGAAGTGGTGCCGCGCGAAGCCATGGATGCGGACGTGGACTCGATGTTCCAGGTGATGGCGGCCGGGATGAATGTGCTCAACGTGGTCGATTCATGGATCGACGACGCCACGCTGGCCAAGCTGGTGCGCGAGGGGCCGTGGGACATGGTGCTGTGGCCGTTCCAGACCATGCGCGAGCTCGAGGTGCTGGCGCCCTCGCGCGCGGCGGCCGCCCCGCCCACGCTGCCGGAGCACTGGATCGGCCAGCTGCGGGCCTTGAAGCCGCGCTATGTCGTGCCCAGCTCCTGCCAGTTCCGGCTCGAACCGTGGTCCTGGTACAACCGCGCCTTTTTTCCGATCACCTACGCGCAGTTCGCACGCGAGGTCGGCGCCGCCCTGCCGGACGCGCAGGTGGTGCGCCTGAACCCTTCGGTCTCGGTGCGGCTCGATGCCGCCTCCCTGCAGCCGGCCGCGCCCTTGCCCTGGGTGCTGCCGGTGGGCGAGCAGGATGTCGACTACGTGTACGAAGGCCATGCCGCGCCACCCTCCACGGCGCAGATCGCGCGTCATTTTCCGGCCCTGAGCGAAGCCGAGCATGCGCGCGTAATGGATTACTGCCATCACGGCATGTTGGAGAAATACGGCGACGTCGAGGCATCGTCGGATTACTTCGACGCGCCGCGCATCTGGCAGCTGACCTTGTATGGCAGCGCGGGCGAGGTGACGCACGTGCGCTACCGGCTGGATGCCCAGGGCGCCGTGCCGGTCGGCGAGGATGCCGGCCCGCTGGGCTGGACCACCGGGATCCCGGCCGCCAAACTGTATGCGGCGCTGGAAAACGGGGAGTCGCTCACCTCGATGTACATGCGCATCAACGACACGGTGTTCGATCCCGACACCGAGACGGCGCTGGCCGAGGCCGACGTGGTCGACGACCCCCTGATCCGCTGCCTGTTCAGCGCGACCTTCGGCGCCTACCAGGCGGCGCAGCTGCGGCGCCTGCTGGCGCGCTGATCCGACCGCTTCACTTGCCGAGCAGCTGGAGAGAGCGCTCCCAGTTGGCGTCCCAATCGAGCAGGAAGTCGTGGGTCTTGAAGGCGCGCCTGAGGGGGCCGAGCGGCACGCGATAGGCCTCGTGCAGCCCGAGCGCCAGGGTCACCGGGTTCCACACCGCATAGCGCTTGGATTTTTTGGCGCTGGCTTTGACGCGCGCGCCGTCGTCGCCGAAGATGCCGATCGCCTCGTCCAGCGCCTTGCCTAGATCGAGCCGGACGACGGCGCCGAAGGCTTCCAGCACTTCCGCCTTGGCGATGCCGAGCTGCGACTCTTTTGCGGCGGGAGGGGCGCTTGGCGGCGCCGGCTGGGCCGCGTGCTTGAGCTTTCCAGCCAGCCGCTCCAGGTCTTTCTTCTGGAAGCGCAGCTCGTCGAGCCGGCGCGTGAATCCGGGCGCGGGCAGGCGCGCGACGATCTTGTAGGCATCCTTGGTCGTCGTGATCAGGACGTCCTCGCTGCCGCCCGCCAGGCGGGCGATATCCTCTGCGACGAAGATCGGCGCGAGATAGCCGCCGTTGGCCTCGCCGAACAGTTCCGGATGGGCCGCGTCGTAGTCGAGCCAGACATAAGGCGTGAGCTCGTGCTCGAGCAGAAGCGCCAGGGTCCAGGGCGAGCCGGTCTGCGCGGCAAGCCAGCTGCAGGCCTCGAGGATGGTGGCGCGGAAGGGAAGATCGGTGGTGCCCATCGGGCCTGTCGGGTGAAGGGAAGGTCGGGTCATGCCGGCATTCTACCGGGAGTTGGCATCGGCCCCGGTGGGGCGCTTGGCGTATTTCAGGCCGCGGCGCTACACTGGGAGCCCACGTCTTATATCGGGTACCGACCGTGGCCTATCGCTTGCTCGCAGATGCCGTACTGCTGTTGCATCTGGGCTTTATCCTGTTCGTCGTATTCGGCGCGCTGCTGGTGGCGCGCCGGCGGCGCTTGCTGCCCGTCCACCTGGCGGCCGCGGCCTGGGGCGTCGGCATCGAGGTGCTCGGCGGCGTCTGCCCGCTGACCCACGCGGAGATCTGGCTGCGCGCGCGTGCCGGCGGAGCCGGCTACAGCGGCGGCTTCGTCGAGCATTATTTGCTGCCGCTGATCTATCCGGGCGAGCTCACCCGCGCAATGCAGTTCGGGCTGGCCGGCGGGGTGCTGTTGATGAACGCGCTGCTGTACCTGTGGATCTTCCGCCAGCGGCCGCCGCGCCCGGCGTAAAACAAATAAGCCCCCGCGAACGGGGGCGTCGGAATCGAGACCAGGGATTATTCCACCCAAGCAAAGCCGTCGCGCGCCAGCAGGGCGAAGGATTCGGCCGGGCCCCAGGAGCCGGCCGGGTAGGCATGCGGCTTTTCGCCCAGGGTAGTCCAGCCTTCGATGATCGGGTCGGCCCAGGCCCAGGCCGCTTCCAGCTCGTCGCGCCGCATGAAATGGGTCAGGCGCCCGCGCACGACGTCGATCAGCAGGCGCTCGTAGGCTTCGGCGCGGCGCTGCTGGAAGGCCGACTGCAGGTCGAGGTTCAGGGCCACCTGCTGCATCTGCATGCCGCTGCCGGGCTGCTTGGCCATGATCTGCAGCTTGATCGCTTCTTCCGGCTGCAGTTCGATGACGAGGCGGTTGGCGACGCCGCCCGGCATGTCCGGGAACAGCGGGAAGGGCGGATTGGCGAACTCGACCACGATCTTGGAGGAGCGGCGCTGCATGCGCTTGCCGGTGCGCAGGTAGAAGGGCACCTTGGACCAGCGCCAGGTATCGATGTGGGCGCGCAGGGCCACGAAGGTCTCGGTCTTGCTGTCCGGCGGCACATTCGACTCTTCGTGGTAGCCCCGCACTTCCTTGTTGCCGCTGACGCCGTGGGCGTATTGGCCGCGCACGGTGTCGCGCGCGATGTCGGCCAGCTTGAGCCGGCGCAGCGAGCGCAGCACCTTCAGTTTTTCGTCGCGCACGGCGTCCGGCGAGAGCGAGGTGGGCGGCTCCATGGCGACGATGCACAGCAGTTGCAGCAAGTGGTTCTGCACCATGTCGCGCATGGCGCCGGTGCCGTCGTAGAAGCCGGCGCGGCTGCCCACGCCCACTTCCTCGGCCACCGTGATCTGCACGCTCGAGATGTTCGGCGCGCGCCACAGCGGTTCCAGGATGGAATTGCCGAAGCGCAGCACCATCAGGTTCTGCACCGTTTCCTTGCCCAGGTAGTGGTCGATGCGGTAGATCTGCGATTCGGCGAAATGCTTGCCGACCGCTTCGTTGATCTCGATGGCCGAGGCCAGGTCGTGCCCGAGCGGCTTTTCCAGCACCACGCGCGCCTTGTCGTCGACCAGGCCGGCCTGGGCCAGTTTGTCGCAGATGGTGGTGAACAGCGCCGGCGCGGTGGACAGGTAGAACACGCGCTGGGCGCCAGCGGTGGCGGCGCCGGCCAGCGCCCCGAAGTCGGGGGCGGCCTGGACGTCGAGGCGGACGTAATCGAGCAGCTGCAGGAAGCCGTCCCAGGCCTTGTCCTTGAAGTTGTCGCTGGCGATGAAGGGGCGCGACTGCTCCTGGACCTGGGCCAGGTAGGCGGCGCGGTCGAAGTCCTGGCGCCCGGTCGAGATGATGCGGGTCGCGGCCGGCAGGTTGCCGTGCATGTGGGCCATGTAGAGCGCAGGAAGCAACTTCCTCATCGCCAAATCGCCCACGCCGCCGAAGATGATCATGTCGAGGGGGTGACCGGTATCAGTGTCTGTCGAAGGGGTCATGTCAATCGCCAAATAAGTTAAAGAAGAAGCGTCTCCCCGGCACGGAGGGGTTTCCCGTGCGCCGGCCAGGCAGCGTGGTCGCGGCGGGCGGCGGGCATTGCTGGGTCCAGCGCTGGCGCCCTTGCTACGGTATCAGATCAGGAGCCATTGCGCAGGAGACGATCCGGCTTGTGGCCGGCCGGGCGCGACGGGGCGTGGGGTGTGCCGTGGCATTGCCGGGGGCGCGCTGGAAGCCCCTAGCTTACATGCTGGGTGGTCATTATGGAATGACAAATTGGAGGGTGCACCGGCAACGGCTGCCTTGCCGGCCTGGAAGCACATTCGGCTGCGTTACCAAATGTGCAAATTTCCTGTGCATGGGCAGGCGGTTGTGCAAATTTTCTTTGCACGCGTCCAGGCAGGCGCGGTCGAGGTCGCCAGAAGGCCGTGGCGCTTCGCCGCGCCCCGCCGACGCCGTGCGCTCAGGCTTTCGCTTCGCGCTTGTTGGCCTGCGTGATCGTCCAGTAGTAGATGGTGCGGCCACCGACATCCACCTTCTTCTCCGGCGGCCATCCCGGCCCCATGTCGAAGGCGTGCGATACCACGCGGGTGCCGACCTTGAGCTGCTCCCACAGGCGCGGGCGCAACTTCACGTTCACCGAGGGCAGCAGGTAAAGCGTCACCACGGTGGCCGCCGAGACGTCGGTCTCGAACAGGTCGCCCACCTTGAAGGTCGCGCGGTTGGCCACGCCGGCCGCCTTCGCGTTTTCCCTGGCCTCGGCGATGCGCACCGGATTGAGGTCGATGCCGGTGCCGCGCGCCCCGCGCTGCTTGGCGGCGGTGACGACGATGCGCCCGTCGCCGCAGCCGAGGTCGTAGAGCACGTCGTTCTTGCCCACCCGCGCCAGCTCCAGCATGCGGTCGACCACTTCCTGGGGCGTGGGCACGTAGGGCACGTCCAGGTGCGTCGGCTCGGCCAGGTCTTGCGCCAGCGGCGCGCTTGCCGGCAGCAGGGACAGGCCGGCCGTGGTCGCGGCGGACAGCAGCAGGGTACGGCGGCGTGCATCGGTAGTCATCGCATTCTCCTCGTTGGTCAGGGTCGGGCAATCGGTTCCTTGCGGTCCAGGAAGAGCAGCAGCAGGCTGCCGCTGGCGAGCACCAGCACGCCGATCCAGGCCGCGTTGAGCCCGCCAAGCGACTGGCTGGTGACGTACGACAGGCTGGACCAGAGCATCCAGGCGCAGCTGGCGCAGAACAGTAGGGGCAGCAGGGGGTAGAGCGGCACCCGGAACGGGCGCGGCAAATCGGGCTCGCGAAGCCGCAACACGAACAGCGACATGCCGCTGAGCAGGAAGAACAGCCAGAACACGGGCGCCGTGAACTCCACCATGGCCTTGAAGCCGCTGCCGAAGGCCACCCCCAGGCCCACCAGCAGGAGCGCGGCGCCGCACTGGATCGCCATCGCGACGGCCGGCGTGCCGCGCTCGCCGTCCCACTGGCCCAGGCGCGCCAGGCGGCCCCAGTCGCAGCCCATCGCGTAGCCGGTGCGCGCGCCGACGATCATGGTGGCATTGATCGAGGTCAGGGCCGAGATCGCGACCAGCAGCGAAATGACTTTCTCGCCCGGCGCCCCGAAGGCCTGGCCCATGACGTCGGCGGCCAGCGCCTCGGACCTGGCCATGCCCTGCATGCCGAGCGCCTGCAGGCAGGCCCAGGTCACCATCAGGTAGAGCACGGTAATGATCAGGATGGACAGCGTCAGCGCCCGCACCATGCTGGCGGCGCCGCCCTTGAGCTCGGCGCTGATATAGGCCGCCTCGTTCCAGCCGCCATAGGTGAGCAGCACGAAGACCATGGCCATGCCGAAGGACACCGGCACGGTCGCGGCCAGCGGCGCCACCGCGCTCGGCGCCGGGTCGGTGAAGAAGGCGGCGGCCAGGGTCAGGAGCACCAGTCCGCCGATCTCGGCCAGGGTCAGCCACATCTGGGTGCCGGCGCCGAAGCGCAGGCCCTGCAAGTTGACCATCGAGAGCACGAAGATGACGGCGCAGGCATAGGCGGGCGCGCCCCAGCCGCCGGGCAGCGCCGTGAGCGGCACGGCCTGCTGCATGTAGTCGCCGAACACGAAGGCGAGCAGGGCGATCGAGCCGGTGGTGATCACCGCGAAGCGCGCCCAGCCGAACAGGAAGGCGGTCGAGCGCCCGAACGCGCGGTGCAGGAAATGGTAGTCGCCGCCCGGATGCGGATAGGCCGTGGTCAGCTCGGCATAACAGAGCGCGCCCACCAGCGAGATCAGCCCGCCCAGGATCCACATGCCGAACATCCAGTCGGCGCTGCCGCTCAGGCCGGCGACGATGGAGGGCGACTTGAAGATGCCGGCGCCGATCACGACGCCGACGATGAGCGCGATCGCCTGGCGCACGCCCAGCAAACGGCGCGGCCCCTTGCCGGTGTCGGTCGATGCAAACTGCTCCGCCTCGGTGCGATCCATGGTGCCGATCAATCCTGGTGAGGGAACTTTCCTGGCGCGCGTTCAATGCACTGCGTACAGCATCGACAGCGGGCCGGAACACGCGCAGCAGGGCCCGCGGCGACCGATTATAGGCAAGCGTCTTCGCGCGTGGCGCGCGGCTGAACGCGGTGGTGGTCCTGTGTTGAAAGGCTCTGGCCAAGGCACAAAACCCTGATAGAAACAGGCGTGCCTGCGAGCGCCTTATTTGCCGTCGATGTCGACCATGCCCTCGAAATCATAAGGAATCACCACGGTCTTCACCCTGTCTTCCGCGCTGACGGCTTGCGGCGCGTCTCGCACGAACCCGGTTTCAGGAGAACGAACCTCCTCGGGTTCTCACAGCGCAGCCTCATGCCAGCAGGAAGGGCAGCGCGCGTGCGAGCAGTGCGCCCGGTGCTTCTTCCGGGATGTAGTGCCCACAAGGCAGCGCCTCCCCCTCGACCTTGTCGGCCACCTTGCGCCACTCCTGCAGCGGGTCGAAGCAGCGGTGCACGACGCCCTGTTCGCCCCACAGCACCAGCAGCGGCAGCGCGAGCCTGCGCCCGGCCTCGCGGTCAAGCCGGTCGTGTTCCAGGTCGATGCCGGCGCTGGCGCGGTAATCCTCGCAGATGCCGTGGGCGGTGCCCGGCAGGCTCAAACAGCGGCGATATTCGTCGAGCGCACGTGGCTCAAAAGGCGCCAGGCCCGCGCTGCGCCGGCCGATCACGTCGCGCAGGTACGCGCCGGGATCGGCCTCGATCAGCCGCTCCGGCAGGGGCGCGGGCTGGATCAGGAAGAACCAGTGCCAGTAAGCGCGCGCAAAGGCCTCGGTGGTCTGCTCGTACATCGCCAGGGTCGGCGCGATGTCCAGCAGCACCGCGCGTTCCACGGCGTCGGGATGGTCGGCCATGAGGCGGTGCGCCACGCGCGCGCCGCGGTCGTGCGCCATCACGCGAAGGCGGCTGAAGCCATGGTGGCGCATCACCGCCAGCATGTCGGCGGCCATAGCGCGCTTGCTGTAGTTCGCGTGGTCCGGCGCGCCCGCGGGCTTGGACGAGTCGCCGTAGCCGCGCAGGTCGCAGGCGACGACCGTGAAGTGCTCGCACAGCTTCGGCGCCACCTTGTGCCAGATGGCGTGGGTTTGCGGATGGCCGTGCAGCAGCAGGAGCGGCGGCCCGGAGCCGCCGATCGAACCGGCGATGTCCACGCCGTCGTCGGTCGTGACCCGGAAAGCCTGGCAGCCGGGGAAAAGGAGATCTGTCATGGCGCAGCAGCGAAGTAGGGAAGCGAAAAGTGTAGCAGGCAAGGCCCGCGAAGCCTTACATGGGCCTGACGTGCCCTGTTTGTTGTAAATATACCCATCCGAACTTTTGCGAATTGACATCTTTACGCTTGCCCAGCAGTATCAGATGGCGCCTGTTGCGTTTCATCCCAGTCTGGCGCGCTCCAACAACAAGAGGAAATCCAAGATGCAGAAACACGTAACGGAAAAGACGGTCCTTGCCCTGGCCATTGCTTCGCTGTTCTCCGGCGTCTCCTACGCACAGGACGCCGCGGCGACCGACCCCGCCGCAGCTCCCGCCGCCACCGTGGTGGTCACCGGCACCCGGGTGGCCAACCGCACGGCGCTCGACACCGCGGCCCCGGTCGACATCATTTCCGCCGACTCCCTCAAGAACGTCGGCAGCACCGAGATGAACCAGGCCCTGTCGATGGCGCTGCCTTCGCTGAATTTCCCGAAACCGGCCATCACCGACGGCACCGACACGATCCGTCCGGCCACCCTGCGCGGCATGGCCCCCGACCAGACCCTGGTGCTGGTCAATTCCAAGCGCCGCCATGCTTCGTCGCTGGTCAATGTCAACGGCTCGATCGGCCGCGGCTCGGCGGCGGTGGACATGAACACCATCCCGACTGCGATCGTGCAAAGCGTCGAGGTGCTGCGCGACGGCGCCGCCGCCCAATACGGCTCGGACGCGATTTCCGGCGTGGTCAACCTGCGCCTGCGCACCAACCGCACGGGCGGCGAAGCCAGCGTCACCTACGGCCAGCGCGAAACCGAATACGAACTGTGGAACAGCCCGGCCCCGGCCGGCGGCACCTGGACCGCGCCGGACAAGCGCAAGCGCAGCGACGGCGAGACCACCACGGTCAGCCTGTGGAAGGGCCTGGCCCTGGGCGAAGACGGTTATCTCACCATCGCCGCCGAGTACCGCGACCAGAAGCGCACCGAGCGCAGCGGCTACGACATGCGCCAGCAATACCCGCTGGTGAACGGCGCATTCGATCCGCGCGAGAACACCATCAACCGCTTCAACGCCTGGTATGGCGACCCGGAGATGGAGCAGGCGACCGTGTTCGCCAACGCCGGCATGAACCTGGGCGGCGGCGTCAAGGTCTATGGCTGGGCGAGCTACCAGGACCGCGACGCCCGTTCGGGCGGCTTCTTCCGCCCGGCCCAGGACGCGCGCAACATCCTGTCGATCTACCCGAACGGCTTCCTGCCGATCATCGCGCCGACCGTGACCGACCTGTCGGCCACCGGCGGCGTCACCTGGACCCTGGGCGACTGGGACATGGATGCCTCGCTCGGCTTCGGCAGGAACAAGATGACCTACGACATCCAGAACACGCTGAACCGGTCGATCGGCCCGACCAGCAAGACCGAGTTCTACGCCGGCGGCTACGCCTACGACCAGCTGGTGGCGAACCTGACCGGCGTGCGCAGCGTGCCGGTGGCCGCCTTCACCTCGCCGCTGAACGTGGCGGTGGGCATGGAAGCGCGGCGCGAAGGCTATGAGCTGTTCGCCGGCGAGCCGGACTCCTACCGCTACGGCGGCGTGGTGCTTCCGAACGGCACCCCGGCCGCGCCGGGCGCGCAAGTCTTCCCGGGCTTCCGTCCGGCCAACGAAGTCGACGCCCACCGCAACGCCATCGGCGCGTTCGTCGACCTGGAAGCGAACGTCACGCCCGAGCTGCTGGCCTCGGTCGCCCTGCGCGGCGAGCGCTATTCCGACTTCGGCAACAGCCTGGCCGGCAAGTTCTCGGCGCGCTACGATTTTTCCAAGGCCTTCGCCCTGCGCGGCGCCGTGCAGAACGGCTTCCGCGCGCCGTCGCCGCAGCAGCAGAACTTCACCGCCACCTCGACCAACTTCATCAACGGCGTGCCCTTCGAGATCACCACCTTCAAGCCGAGCGATCCGGTGGCCGTGGCCCTCGGCGCTAAGCCGCTGGAAGCGGAGAAATCGGTGAATGCCTCGCTCGGCGCGGTGTTGCGCTTCGATCCATTTTCCATCACCATCGACGCCTACCGCATCGATATCGAAGACCGCATCATCCTGTCCGAGAACCTGACCCAGACCAACGTGCGCAACTACATCGCGCAGCAGGGCTTCATCGGCGTGGGCGGCGGACGCTTCTTCATCAATGGCGTGGATACCACGACCAAGGGCGTGGACGTGGTGGTGAGCTGGCCGATGTCGCTGGACGGCGCGGGCAAGCTCGATTTCACGGTCGCAGGTAACTTCACCGACACCAAGGTTACCAAGACCCCGGTCACGGCCCAGCTGGCCTCGCTGCCGGCGCCGGCGCCGGTGCTGTTCGACCGCCTGAACGTGCTGTCGCTGGAAAAAGGCCAGCCCTCGAGCAAGATCAGCGCCAACGTCAACTGGAAGCTGGGCCAGTGGGGCGCAACCTTCCGCGCCACCCGCTACGGCAAGGTGCTCTCGCCTGGCACCACCGCGGCGCTGGACTTCGAGATGGGCTCCAAGACCGTGGTCGACCTGGAAGGGCGCTTCGCGGTGACGCCGAAACTGAGCCTGGCACTGGGCGCGGACAACGTGTTCGACCAGTATCCGGAGACCCAGCCGCCGGCGCTGAACACCACGGGCAACACGCCGTTCGCCAACTACGCGCCGTTCGGCCGTTCGGGACGCTACATCTACCTGCGCGCCAACTACGGCTTCTGAAGCAGCAAGGCGGCTTTACCGCGCAAGGCGGTAGAGCTGCTCGCGGTACATCAGCGATGGCGCCATCACATGGGCCATCGCTTTTTTTACGTGCGCCTCGTCGGGTGCGCCGGGCAGCACGCCGAAGCGGCCGCTGGCCGCATCGTAGCTGCCGCGCAGCGGGCTCTGCCCGGGGCGCAGCACGGTGGCGCCCGCGTCATCCAGCCAGGCGAAATAATTCTCGAACTGGATCAGCGCGCGGCCCGGTGCGCTACGCTCGCGCGCCAGGTCGCGGCCGATCATCGGGTGCTCGCTCGACACGCCCAGCAGCGACAGCAAGGTCGGCGCCAGGTCGATCTGGCTGGCGATGGTCTGGATGCGCTCCGGCTTGATGTCGGCGCCCAGGATCAGGCCCGGGATGTGGAATTTCTTGATCGGCACCAGGCTGTTGCCGTACACGCGGTTGTCGTGATCGGCCACGATCAGGAACACCGTGTCCTTCCAGTAGTCCTGGCGCCTTGCTTCGCGGATGAACTTGCCCAGCGCGTAGTCGGCATACTTCACCGCATTGTTGACGGTCTGCTTCGGTTGCTCGTGCAGGGTGATTTTCCCGTCCGGGAACTGGAAGGGCTCGTGGTTGGACGAGGAAAAGATCAGGCTGAAGAAAGGCTTGCCCTGCGCGTGCAGGTGCTTGAGCCGCTCGAGCGATTTGTCGAACAGGTCTTCGTCGGAAGCGCCCCAGCTGCCCTCGAACTTCGGCTGCATCTGGTCGCGGTCGACGATGTTCTGGAAGCCGTTCCCGGTGAAGAAGCTGCGCATGTTGTCGAAGTGGGCTTCGCCGCCGTAGACGAATTCGGTGTGGTAGCCCTGGCGGCCCAGGCCTTCGGCCAGCGTATAGAAATTGCGCTGGGCCAGCGAGAGCTTGACCACGCTGCGCGCCGGCGTCGGCGCATAACCGGCCACCACCGCCTCGATGCCGCGCACCGAGCGGGTGCCGGTCGCATACAGCTGCTCGAACCACCAGCCTTCGTGCCTGAGCTTTTCCAGTTCCGGCGTGACCGGCAGGCCGCCGAGCGACTCGACAAAGGTCGCGCCCAGGCTTTCCTCGAGCACGATCACCAGGTTCAGCGGGCGCGCACGCGCCACCGCAGCCGGCTGGTGGTGCAGGGTCGGCAGGTCCGGATGGGTGTAGCGGTAGCCGGCCAGCCAGGGCGCTGCCTTCACCTGCGCGAACACCTCGGCATGCGGGAACTTGCCGTAGATCTCGGACGAGCGCGCTTCCTTGCGCAGCGACAGCATCGCATCGAGCACCGACCACGACGAATTGATGACCAGCGAATTGACCAGCGCGTCCTGGGTGATCGCGAACAGCGCCGGGTTGGCCGGGCGATGCGCCGTGGTCGAGCGCACCTGCATGGCCACGACCAGCACCACCAGCGGCCAGCTGAGCAGCAGCTTCTTCGCGGGCCAGGCCACCGTGTCGCGCGAAGCGGCCTGCAGCAGCCGCACCAGGGCCAGGCCCAGCGCGACGGTGGCGGCCACCCCCAGCAGGAGCACGGTGCGAAAACCGTTCCACAGCGTCGCCATGACTTCCTTCGGGTGCCCGAGGTATTCGATGAACAGGCGGTTGGGGCGCACGTCGTACTGCATGATGAACTGGGGCGATGCCAGCTCCAGGAAGACGATCAGCAGCAGTGCCAGCGCCGCCCAGGCCACCGTGAACGGGCGCCACCAGCGCATGGCGTGGGGCGCGAAGCGCCGCGGCAGCGCCAGCAGGGGCGCCAGCAGCAGCGGCGGCAGCAGCCAGTAGCCGAGCAGCACCAGGTCGGCGCGTACGCCCTGCGCCAGCACGCTGGCCGCGGCGCCGGTGCCGGCCACGCGCGGCCACTGCCAGCACACCAGCGCTACGCGCGATAGCGACAGGAGCAGCAGCCCCAGCAGCACCATCTGCAGCAGGGTGGCATACGGACCGGCGCGCCGGGTCAGGCGCCCGAGCAGGGAAGGTCCCCCGGCGCCGGCCTGCGGCAGCGGTGAGGCAATGGCGGTCATGGCGGGTCCTGGTGAATGAGGGGCAGGGCGGGGCTGCTACGGCGAATCAGCCGCCGGGCGCGCCGACAGCCCCGGCGCCGGCGCTGAGCAGCCAGCCCACCAGCAGCAGGAAGGCCATCGACAGCGCGAACAGGGCCGACATGCGGCGCGCATCGCGTGCGTTCTCGAAGATCGGCGCTCGCGCATAGGCCACGCCGGCGAAATAGGCGGCGAAGACGGTGGCCAGGTAGTGCACCGCGCCGAACATCTCGCCCAGCTCGCCCTTGCGCGGGTGCTCGATCAAGAGGTGCGACAGCGCCACCAGCACCAGGTAGACGATCGAGGCCGACAGCGGCGGCAGGTACAGGCCGAGCGACTCGACCCAGCGCTGGACGCCCGGCTTGACGCGCGCCACCAGCGGCAGGATCAGGTTGTGGGTAATGCCGGCGATGAAGATCAGCTTGAGCAGCACGTTCTTGTGCAGGCTGCCGCTGCCCACCGCCAGGTTGTGCAGGTTGGTTTCGCCCTGGCGGTTGTTCGCCACGAAAAATTCCGAGGACTGCACGTTCAGGATGCGCTGGAACCAGCTGATTTCCTCGAGCGCGGCCAGCGCGCACAGGGCGGACAGGCCGCCAAGCGCCAGCAGTTCGAGGGTGGAACGCTTGGGCGCCTTGAGGCGCTCCATGAAGGCAAAGCCGAGCAGGCCGGCGATCACCGTAAAGCAGAGGAACTGCATCCATTCGACGATCCCGTCTTCGCCCAGCAGGCGCCATAGCGCCGTGGTGTCGCCCGACCAGAAGATGGCCAGCGCCAGCACGAACACATTGATCGCAATCCCGGTGGCGATTGCCGGATGAGTAAGCCACTTCCTGTTTGCCACACACTACTCCTTCATTGGTAAAAACGGTTCAATGCCTGGCGCGCGCGGCGGCGGGCGCCGAACGGGCGCCGGCGTCCACCGCGCCCGGGGCCTTGCGCGCAGCCAGGCGGCGCAGCGCGCGACCGGCGCCGGCGCCGAGCGCGCCCAGCGCCCAGATCCACAGCAGCGGGTCGAGCAGGGCGTCCCACAGGTTCCCGGTCGGCAGGCGCGCCAGCGAAAACAGCAGCACGGCGGCGAGCAGGGCGCAGGCTTGCGGGCGGGCGCGCCCGCGCACGATGGCCAGGGCGCAGCCTCCCGCCAGCAGCAGCGCCAGCACCGGCGCGGCAACGGCGCCGAAGCCGGCATAGTAATAGCCGCCCGCGAGCAGGCCGGCGGCATCGAGGTAAAGGACGGCGCCGACCACGGCCAGGACGGCGGCGGCCGGCAAGGGCATCAGGGGCGCCGCCGGGGCGCCGGTCCAGCGCGCATGCAGCTTGACCAGGCACAGCCCCACCAGCAGGCCGCTCGGATACTGGAAGGCCAGGCCCAGATGCCAGGCGGGCGAGGCTTCGCCGGGCAGGGCCATCAGCGCGACCGCGGCCCCGAAGATGGCCGCGAGCATGCGGCGCGATGGGCGCCAGGCAGCCGGCCAGGCGCCGGCCACCACGCAGGCCAGCAACAGCGCCCAGGCCAGGCGCGCGTAGACGAATTGCGAAGACAGTTCGGGCAGGACCATCAGATCGTCCCTCCTATGCTGATCCGGTAGCGGTGATGGGCGATGGCCTGGCGCTGGTGGGTGTAGGTCAGGTGCAGTTCGCTGCCGACCAGCTGCATGGTCGGATAGGAAAACTCGTCGCCGGCGCGGCCACTGGCCACGTCGGCCACCTTGCGCCAGGCGTGGCCGTCTTTCGAGAGCGACAGGCGCAGCGTGCTGCGCGAGGAGCCGCCTGCTACCAGGTCGTTGTGCAGCATCAGGAATTCTCCGTTGGCCAGGCGCAGCGTGGCCATCGACGTGTTTTCGTTGTGCAGGTCGAGCGCCGGCAGGTCCTGCCAGCTGGCGCCGCCGTCGCGGCTCAGCGCGTGCTGGATGCGGCGCTCGTCGCTGGCGTCGCGCATCCAGGCCCGAACCTCGTTGCCGGAGACCGGCACGATGGCCGGCTGCAGCGTGGTGGTGCGCGCGCCGATGCGGCCCAGGCCGGTGGGCTCGCCTTCTGCATCGAAGGACATCAGCATCGGGTACTTGATCCCCAGCTCGAAGTACACCGGCAGCCACCAGCCGCCGTTGCTCAGGCCGACCGCCGAGGTGCGCACCAGCACGCTGGTGTTGAACAGGGGCGACATCGGCAGCACGCGCCGCACCTCGAAGCTGGCGCCCTGCGTGCTTGACACCAGGTGCACCACGCGCGACGCGGCCCAGCCGCCCAGGCCGGTGGCGACCACGTAGAGGTGGATCTTGCCGTCGCGGCTGGTCCAGGCGACCGGATTGCCGACCCGGCGCACCCCGAAGCCGAGGGCCTGGCCGAGCGTGGCGCGGCTGGCCACTTCCCACGGCGCGCTCCAGCCGTCGCCATCCCAGCGCGAGGCGTAGACCTTGACGTCCGGTCCGCTCTCGCGGCTGCCGGCCCACCAGAAGGTCACCATGCGGTCCCCGGGCAGCGTGGCCAGCGCGCTGGCGTGGGCCGAGGGCGTATTGCGCGGCATCGGCACCAGGGAGCGGGACAGTTCGGACAGGACGGCCTGGCCCGGCACGATGGCCTGGGCAGGGGCCGGCGCGGCGGCGGCGCGTGCGCCGCGCGTCCAGCGCACGGTTTCCGCGGCGGCCACCATCAGTACCACAGCCATGCACGCGCACGCGGCGCGGCTGAGGGCAGCACCGTGCGATTGCAGGGAACGCTCCATAAGCTCCAAGGAGGGACTCCGGCCGGGCCGGTTCCATCATTCTGTTTCGGGTGTAAGGGCAGCAGGGTAGGCGGCGCCGGCAGGTGGAAAACTGCTTCCACTGGTTCTTCGGAAGGAGCTGGGCGCTTACCAAGCAAAGGCATTATCCTACAGGAAAGGGCCTCAAATTACACCAGCCTTATGCAATGTCAAGGAGCCCATAGCATTTTCGGTTTATTGAACAGCCGGTTCACGGTGCGGAAACGCGAGTTCATCGCAGCCGGCTTGCCCGGGCGGCAGCGGCTGGGCAAAATGCCACCACCTTTGCAACGAGATACAGCGAACCGCATGAGCAGCCTGGTCCAACCTTTGTCCCCTGCGCCATCCCTCGGCGCCACCTTGCGCCGGCTGCTGGGCGACCTGCGCCTGGCCTTCGTCATGAGCGCCGTCGTGGCGCTGGTGATCACCCTGGTAGTGGGCAAGCCCGAGAAGCTCTACGAGCAGCTGGTGTATTCCGGCTTCATCGCGGTGCTGGGCTATGCGGTGGTCGACGCCGCCCGCCTGTTCGTATGGACCGACCCGGGCGCCCACCCGCGCCAGTGGCTGCCGCTGCTGCTGGTGGCCGCGGTGGCCGCGCCGATCGCCCATTTCTCGGGCATGCACCTGGGCGCCGCGCTGCTCGGGCACGATGTGCCCAGCCTGGAGGACTACCCGTCGCTGCCGCGGGTGAGCATGATCGGCCTGACCTTCCTGGTGCTGTGCGCCGGCACCTTCCTGGAAGTGCAGCGCGAGCGCCTGCACCGCATCGAACAGGAGCACCGCGACGCCAGGCTGCGCGCCGAGACCATCGAGCGCCAGGCCCTGCAGGCGCAATTGCGGCTGCTGCAGGCCCAGATCGAGCCGCACATGCTGTTCAACACCCTGGCCAACCTGCAGGGCCTGATCGCGCTCGACCCGGAGCGCGCCAACACCATGCTCGACCAGCTGATCCAGTACCTGCGCGCCACCCTGGGCGCCTCGCGCGCCGAGCGCACCACGCTGGGCGAGGAATTCGCCGCGATGGAAGCCTACCTCGGCCTGATGGGCGTGCGCATGGGCGAGCGCCTGGCCTATCGGCTCGAACTGCCGCCCGCGCTGCGCGCCGCCAGCATGCCGCCGATGCTGCTGCAGCCGCTGGTCGAGAACGCGATCGTGCACGGCCTGGAGCCGAAGATCGAGGGCGGCCAGGTGACGATCTCGGCCCAGGCGAAAGACGGCATGCTCGAGATCTGCGTGGCCGACACCGGCCTGGGCCTCGATCCCGCGCCGCGCGCGGCCAGCGGCGGCGGGGTCGGCGTGTCCACCACCCGCGAGCGCCTGCGCGTGCTGTATGGCGAGCGCGCATCCATCCTGTTGGCGCCCGGCGAGCCGCAAGGCATGCGCGTGCGCCTGACACTTCCCCTGGAGACCCCATGAGCATCCGCGCCCTGATTGCAGAAGACGAACCGATCCTCGCCGCCACGCTGGCGCGCAGCCTGCAGCGCCTGTGGCCCGAACTGGAGATCGTGGCGACCGCGCCCAACGGCGTGGCGGCGGTGGAGCAGGCGCTCGCGCTGCGGCCCGACCTGCTGTTCCTGGACATCAAGATGCCTGGCCAGACCGGGATCGAGGCGGCCGAGGAACTGGCCGAGCGCTGGGAAGGACCGGCGCCGTTCCCGCACGTGGTGTTCGTCACGGCCTACGACGACTACGCGGTGCAGGCCTTCGAGCAGGCCGCGGCCGACTACGTGCTCAAGCCGGTCAACGACACCCGGCTGGCGCGCACGGTCGAACGGCTGCAGGGGCTGCTGGCGAGCCGGCCGCCGGGCGCCATGGAAGCGGACGACCCGCTGGCGCAGCTGGTCGCCAAACTGCAGTCGCTGGTGCCGGCCAGCGCCGCCCCCGAGCGTCTGGACTTCGTGCGCGCGGCCGTGGGCAGCACGGTGCGCATGATCCCGGTGGCCGACGTCGTGTTCTTCCAGGCCACCGACAAGTATGTGAACGTGGCGACTGCCGACAGCGAAGCCCTGATCCGGGTGCCGCTGCGCGAGCTGCTGCCCCAGCTCGACCCGGCGCGCTTTCGCCAGGTCAACCGCAGCACCGTGGTGAACCTGGCCTGCGTTGCCAGCGCCGGGCGCGACGCCATGGGCAAGGTGATGCTCACCCTGCGCCAGCGGCCGGAGAAGCCGCGCGTCAGCCCGGTGTATGCGCACCTGTTCCGGCAGATGTGAGCAGCAGGCGGTTCAAGGCAGGCCGGCGCCTCTAGCCCGGTTGCCGCGCCCCAACCGCAGCAAGGCGCCGATCATCAGGTGCACCAGGAAGGACCAGCCCGCGATGACGGAAGCGATCAGCACCGGCAGCACCGCCCCGAACGTGAAGGTCAGGCCCAGTACGAAACCGAGCACGTATTCCGCGCGGTAAACGTGGAAGACCAGGCCGGCGGCGAAGGCGCTGAAGAACAGGACGCCGACGGCCGGGTGGCCCCAGGCAAAGGCCAGCGCCAGGGCCGCGCCCCACAGCAGGGCGGCGATGAAGCGGCCCAGCGCCAGCGTGCGGAAACGCTCGCGGCTACCGGCCTGCACCAGGGTGGCGCCGCGGCGCTGGATCCGGCCCACCAGGAACCACACCAGCAGCGGCACCACCAGCAAGCCCCACCAGTTGGAGATCGCCGGCATGTCGGGCTGGTTCAACAGGTGGTGCGACAGCACCCCGCCATGGGTGAGCTCCCAGCCCAGGTGGAGCAGTTCGGCCGCCAGGGCGCAGGCGGCAAGGGCAAGGCGGGAATGCAGGTCGTTGCGGGAGAACATGGCGTGCTTCCTTCGCGGTGTGGGGGAGCGGACGATCGCATCCGCAGCAACCAATAGTAGCAAGCTTGGCTGCCCGGCCACAATCCGCAAAGGGTAGAGTGTTGCGACGGCGCCTGATTTCGGCAGGCCGGCCGCTTTGGTATACTGGCGCTTTCGTTTCCACCCCTGAAGGCATCACCATGGCGCCACCGCTGGAGCTTCGCGCTTGCGCTCTGCAATTCCTGCTTGAATCCGACCCGGGCGCCAAGACCGCCGGCGTCGCCGCCTTGGCGGCCGCCCACGCCACCGGCGACTGGTGCGTGGACACTGCGGCAGAGCTGACTGCCCCGGATGGCGTTCCCGGGCGCCCGGCCCGGCCCGAGCTGGTGCCGCCGCGCCTGGTCGGCCAGCGCTCGATGGCGACCGTCGAAGGGCGCGCGATGCTGGTGCATGCGCTGACCCATATCGAGTTCAATGCCGTCAACCTGGCGCTGGACGCGTTGTGGCGCTTCCCCGGCATGCCGCAGGATTACTACACCGACTGGCTGCGCGTGGCGAGCGAGGAAGCCCTGCATTTCACCATGCTGTCGGCCCACCTGGCGACGCTCGGCTTTGCCTACGGCGACTTTGCCGCCCACGACAGCCTGTGGGAGATGGTCGAGAAGACCCGCGGCGACGTGCTGGCACGCATGGCGCTGGTGCCGCGCACGCTGGAGGCGCGTGGCCTGGATGCCATCCCGCCGCTGCGAACCAAGCTGGCCCACGCCGGCGATCGTGCCGCCGCCGCCATCCTCGACGTGGTGCTGCGCGACGAGGTCGGGCATGTCGAGATCGGCAACCGCTGGTACCTCTACCTGTGCGAAGGGCGCGGGCTGGAACCCGTGTCCACCTACGACGAGCTGACCGTGCGCTACAAGGCCCCGGTGCTCAAGGGGCCGTTCAACCTCGATGCGCGGCGCGAGGCGGGCTTTACCGAAGCGGAACTGGCGCGCCTCGCATAAGGTACGCACGGCGATGCACACCTCCGACCAGCCAGGGGCCGCGGCGCTGCAGGGCTTCCTGCTGACCCGCCACTGGCAGGACCTCGACACCGGGACCGCAGTCAGCTTCTGGCTGGCTACGCCCGAGGGACCGCGCCAGGTCTGCCTGCCGCCGCAAACCTCGGTCGCCTTTCTCCCGCTCGAGCAGCGCGCCGCCGCCGAACAGGTGCTGCGCCTTGAACGCGGCTGGGAGCTGCGCGCGCTGGCGCTGTGCGATTTCCAGCATCGGCCGGTGGTGGGCCTGTACTGCCGCCAGTACCGCCAGCTGCTGCGCCTGGAAAAGCGCCTGCGCGAATACGGCATCGCCGTCTACGAAGCCGATATCCGTCCGCCCGAGCGCTACCTTATGGAGCGCTTCATCACCGCGCCCGTGCTGGTGCACGGCACGCCCGATCCGCGCGACGCGCAGCGCATCGAGGGCGGCCAGCTCAAGCCCGATGGCGCCTACCGCCCGGTGCTGCGCCTGGCCTCGCTCGACATCGAGACCAACCAGCATGGCGAGCTGTATTGCATCGGGCTGGAAGGCTGCGGGCAGCGCCAGGTCTACATGCTGGGCGAACCCACGCAGGGCCCGGGCGCCGCCACGGTGCCGCGCGACTTCGCGCTGGACTACTGCGCCAGCCGCCTGGAGCTGCTCGAGCGCCTGGAAGCATGGGTGGCTCGCCACGATCCGGACGCGTTCATCGGCTGGAACGTGATCCAGTTCGATTTCCGCATGCTGGTCAAGGCCTGCGAGCGCCTGGGACGCCCGCTGCGCCTGGGCCGCGGCGGCGCGGAGGTCGAGGCGCGCGAGCATTCGCGCCGCGAGCATTTCTTCTTCTGCATTCCGGGACGCCTGGTGATCGACGGGATCGAGGCCCTGCGCTCGGCGACCTGGAGCTTCCCGTCCTTCAGCCTGGAATCGGTCTCGCAAACCCTGCTCGGCGAAGGCAAGGCGATCGACAATCCCTACAGCCGCATGGACGAGATCAACCGCATGTTCGTCCAGGACAAGCCGGCGCTGGCCTACTACAACCTGAAGGACTGCGAGCTGGTCACCCGCATCTTCGAGAAGACCGACTTGATGCGCTTTTTGCTCGAGCGCGCCAGCGTCACCGGCCTGGCGGTGGACCGCAGCGGCGGTTCGGTGGCCGCGTTCGAGCACCGCTACATGCCGCTGATGCACCGCCAGGGTTTCGTCGCGCCGAATATCGGCGACGTGGCGGCCGGCGACAGCCCGGGCGGCCTCGTGATGGATTCGGTCTCGGGCCTGTACGACTCGGTGGTGGTGCTGGACTATAAAAGCCTGTACCCCTCGATCATCCGCAGCTTCCTGATCGACCCGGTGGGCCTGGTGGCCGGCCTGCGGGAGGACGAAACCGCCACCGTGCCCGGTTTTCGCGGCGGGCGCTTCTCGCGCACGCGCCACTGCCTGCCCGGGATCGTGAGCGAGGTCTGGGAAGGGCGCGAGGCGGCCAAGCGCGAGCGCAACGGCCCGCTGTCGCAGTCGCTCAAGATCATCATGAATGCCTTCTACGGCGTGCTCGGCACCACCGGCTGCCGCTTCTTCGATCCGCGCCTGGCGTCCTCGATCACGATGCGCGGCCATGAGATCATGCACCGCACCCGCGCCCTGATCGAGGGCCAAGGCTACCAGGTCATCTATGGCGACACCGACTCCACCTTCGTGTGGCTGGGCGGTCCGCACGGCGAGGACGACGCGCAGCGCATCGGGCGCGCCCTGGTGGAGCAGGTCAATGCCTGGTGGCGCGCGCACCTGCAGCAGGAGTACGGCGTCGACAGCGCGCTCGAACTCGAATTCGACACCCATTACCGGCGCTTCCTGATGCCGACCGTGCGCGGTTCGGACGAAGGCAGCAAGAAGCGCTACGCCGGGCTGGTGACGAACCCCGGCGGCGTTGATGCGATGGTGTACCGGGGCCTGGAGAGCGTACGCTCGGACTGGTCGCCGCTGGCCCAGGAATTCCAGCAGCAGCTCTACCTGCGCATCTTCAAGCGCGAGCCCTACGAAGCCTGGATGGCCGAGTATGTCGCGCGCACACTGCGCGGCGAACTCGATGCGTTGCTGGTCTACCGCAAGCGCCTGCGCCGCCCGCTCGCCGACTACGAGCGCAACGTGCCGCCGCACGTGCGCGCGGCGCGCATGGCCGACGACTTCCACACCGCGCAGGGGCGTCCGCCGCAATACCGCAACGGCGGCTGGATCCGCTACGTGATGACGACCGCCGGTCCGGAGCCGATCGAACTGCGGCGCGCGCCGATCGACTACGAGCATTACCTGAGCAAGCAGCTCGAGCCGATCGCGGACGCGATCCTGCCGTTTTTGGGCGACAGCTTTGCGCGGCTGACAAGCCCGCAAGGTGCGTTGTTCTAAAAGGGGAGGGTGGGGCGGGAAAGCTGCGCGCCGCCGGCCTGGCCGGGGCGCGCAGTCAGGCGGGCTTACTCTTCCTGGAAGGCTTCTTCGCGCTTCTTGCGCAGTGAAGGCAGCATCACGACGATCAGTGCGATGGCAGCCATGGCCAGCATGACGGCGCTGATCGGGCGGGTGACGAAGACCATCGGGTCGCTCTGCGACAGCAGCAGGGCGCGGCGCAGGTATTCTTCCATCATCGGGCCGATGATATACCCGAGCAGCATCGGCGCCGGTTCGGCACCGAGCTTCGCGCAGATGTAGCCGAACAGGCCGAACAGCGCCATCAGGTAGACGTCGAACTCGTTGTTGTTCAGGCTGAACACGCCGATGGCGCAGAACATCAGGATCGCCGGGAACAGGTTGTGGTACGGGACCATGATCATCTTGACCCACAGGCCGATCATCGGCAGGTTCAGCACGACCAGGAACAGGTTGCCGAACCACATCGACACGATCAGGCCCCAGAACAACGCAGGCTGCTCGGTCATGACGGCCGGACCCGGCTGGATGCCCTGGATGATCATGGCGCCGATCATCAGCGCCATCACCGGGTTCGACGGGATGCCCAGGGTCAGCATCGGGATGAACGAGGTCTGCGCGCCGGCGTTGTTGGCCGCTTCCGGGGCCGCCACGCCTTCGATCGCACCCTTGCCGAAGTTGGCCGAGTTCTTCGAGACCTTCTTTTCGATCGAGTAGGCGGAGAACGAGGCCAGCATCGCGCCGCCGCCCGGCAGGATGCCCAGCGCCGAGCCCAGGGCCGTGCCGCGCAATACCGGCGCAATGATGCGCTTGAAGTCGTCGCGGGTCAGCATCAGGCCCTTGACCTTCTTCATGATCAGGCTGCGGTCTTCGTCGTGCTCGAGGTTGCGGATGATCTCGCCGATGCCGAACATGCCCATCGCGACGATCACGAAGTTGATGCCGTCGGCCAGCTCGGGCATGTCGAAGGTGTAGCGCTGGGCGCCCGAGTTGACGTCGGTGCCGATCAGGCCGAGCAGCAGGCCGAGCAGCACCATGCCGATCGCGTTGAGCAGCGAACCGGAGGCCAGCACCACCGAAGCGACCAGGCCGAGCACCATCAGCGAGAAGTATTCGGCCGGGCCGAACTTGAGCGCGAGGTCGGCCAGCGGCGGCGCGAACAGGGCCAGCAGCACGGTGGCGACGGTGCCGGCGAAGAACGAGGACAGCGCCGCCGTGGCGAGCGCCTTGCCGGCATTGCCCTGGCGCGCCATCTGGTAGCCGTCGAGCGCGGTCACGACCGAGGACGATTCGCCCGGCAGGTTGACCAGGATGGCCGTGGTCGAGCCGCCGTACTGCGCGCCGTAGTAAATACCGGAGAGCATGATCAGCGCCGAGATCGGCGGCAGGCCGAAGGTGGCCGGCAGCAGCATCGCGATGGTGGCGATCGGGCCCAGGCCCGGCAGCACGCCGACGGCGGTGCCGACAAAGACGCCGACCAGGCAGTAGAACAGGTTGGTGAGGGTGAAGGCCGTTTCCAGGCCCAGTCCGAGGTTGGCAAAGATTTCCATGTGCTTAGCCTCCCGAGAGCAGTGGGCCGATGATCGGCATCGGCAGGCCGAGCAGCTTCACGAACAGCACCACCGCGAAGATCGTCAGGCCGACCGCGAGCAGCAGCGTGTTCTTGAGACGGAACTTGGGGCTGGCCCAGGCGCTGAGCATCACCAGCACGAAGGCGGCGATGGCCAGGCCCGCGGTGCGCATCAGGGCACCGAACAGCAGCACGGCGGCCAGGATGATGACGATGTTCTTGACGTGGAACCTGCCGATGGTTTCGCCGTGGCCGATGAAGGAGCGCACCACGCTGGCCAGGCCGACGACGGCGAGCAGCGTGCCAAGTACGGACGGGAAATAGGCCGGGCCCATGCGGCCGGCGGTGCCCATGTCGTGCTCCCAGCCGAAATACACGGCGGCGAGACCGAAGAACAGGAAGATGATGCCGATCCAGAAATTCTGTGGATGGCGGACGATGGAAGCCACTGCGAACCCCTTGTTGCTTATTGTTTATACGGGAGTGCCGCGCAGGCCAGGGGCGCTGCGCGGCAATGCTGCCTTGCTACAGGCTGGTGCTTAGTCGGCGTACTGGCCGGCCTTGGTGATGATCGGGCCCCAGCGGTCGATCTCGGCCTTCAGGTGCGCCTTCAGGGCTTCCGGACGCGCGCGGGCTTCGGCCACCGGCTCGGTGCCGAGGTCGGCGAAGCGCTGCTTGACGGTCGGGTCTTTCAGCGCGGTGCGCAGGGCGCTCGCCAGGGTATCGACGACCGGCTTCGGGGTGCCCTTCGGCGCATACATGCCGTGCCACACCGCCACTTCGAAGCCCGGCAGGCCGGCTTCGTTCATGGTCGGCACGTCGGGCATCGAGGCCAGGCGCGACTTGGTGGTGACGCCGTAGACCTTGATCTTGCCGCCCTTGATCTGGCTGGTGGTGTTGGTGGTCTGGTCGCACATGATGTCCACCTGGCCGCCCAGCAGGTCGTTCATGGCCGGGCCGGTGCCCTTGTACGGCACGGTGGTCAGGTCGACGCCGATGGCGGTCTGGAACAGCATGCCGCACAGGTGCGAGGCCGAACCCAGGCCCGCGTTGGCATAGGTGACCTTGGTCTTGTTGGCCTTCACGTAGGCCAGCAGTTCCTTGAAGTCCTTGGCCGGGAAGTCCTTGCGCGCCACCAGGGTCATCGGCACGTCGGTGATCAGGCCGATCGGCTCGAAGCTGTCCATCGCGTTGTAGCTCAGCTTGCGGTACAGGCCTGGGGCGGTCGACTGGCCGATGTGGTGCAGGAACAGCGTGTAGCCGTCCGGCGTCGCCTTGGCCACGCGCGCCGCGCCGATGGTGCCGCCGGCGCCGCCGACGTTCTCGATGATGATCTGCTGCTTGAGCGTGGTGCCCATCGACTGGGCGACCAGGCGCGCCACGGTGTCGGTCGGTCCGCCGGCGGCGAACGGCACGATCATCGTGATGGTCTTGGTCGGGTAGGTCTGGGCGTAGGCCATCGTGCTGCCGAGCAGGGCAATGGCTGCGGCGGTGCGCAAGAATGTGGTTTTCATCGGTGTCTTCCTCTAACCTCGGTTATCAGTATGGGCGGTGCTGGGTACGCTGCTAGTCCGATGCTGTCGATGGCGATACGGGCCTGCTGGATTTGATTAATGTGCGTACACAGGAGTTGTTGTACCAGCAAATAGTTGGATTTGCAACTAAGTGGAAATGCGTATGGCATACCCCCAACGATACGGTGTAGCGCACGAAAACTGAGCTAAATCATGCAGTGTCGATGACCTGAATCAGATGCGTTTTCCTTGTTGGAAAAACGGCGTACGGGCAGCGGCGCAACCGACATCACAACCGGGGTCAGGTCTGACATTGAGACACGGACTCAGCTGGAATACGGCTGTGCTCGTGTCCGAATGTCAGACCTGACCCCGACGTTGCAGTTGGCATCCGCGGTACGGGTCGGGCGGCCAACGGGTCGGGTCAGGCCGGATCGGGAACCGGAATCGCTTGGTCGCCCAGCAGGATCTTGTCGGGTGTGATCGGCGTGCTGCGCAGGCGCTTGCCGGTGGCGTGGAAGATGGCATTGCTGATGGCCGCCGACACCCCGACGATGCCGATCTCGCCGACCCCCTTGGCGCCGAGCTGCTTGCTGACGACGCGGTCGTCCTCCTCGGCGAAGATCACCTCGATGTCGTGGACGTCGGCGTTCACCGCCACGTGGTATTCGGCGAAGTTGTGGTTCATGAAGCGCCCGGAGCGGTGGTCGGTAAAGCTTTCTTCGTGCAGCGCGTGGCTGATGCCCCAGACCACCGCGCCGCTGACCTGGCTGGCGGCGGTCTTGGCGCTGATGATGCGCCCGGCCGCCACCGCGCTGACCACGCGTGTCACCCGTACCATGCCCAGCTGTTCGTTGACGCGCACCTCGCAGAACACGGCCGAATGCACGGCGCGCGTGAAGTTGCGCTGCTTGAGCAGCTGCGGCGTCATCAGGTATTTCTCCTCGAGCCGCTCCAGCTGGTTCGACGCCAGCACCTCGCTCAGCTGCAGCGCGGTCTCGGGCCGGTTGCGCAGCATGATGGCGCCATCCTGGAACGCGATGTCCTTCCGGCGCACCCCCTTGAAGCGGGAACCGGGCATCTCCTGCGCCAGCTTGAACAGGCGCTTTTGCAGCTTCTCGCAGGCGCCATGCACGCCGCTGCCGACCGTGGCAACGTGCGAGGAGCCGCCCTCGACCGGCGCCATCGGCAGGGTCGAGTCGCCCAGCTGGAAGGTGACCCGTTCCATCGGCAGGCCCATGGCTTCGGCCGCGATCATCGACATCACGGTATAGGTGCCGGTGCCGATGTCCGACGCCGCGCTGCTCACCACCAGGCGCCCGTCCGCATGCAGCACGGCGCTCACGCGCGCCACCATCACCAGCGAATCCCAGAAGCCGGTCGCCATGCCCCAGCCCACCAGCTCCTCGCCGTCGCGCATCGAGCGCGGCGCGAGCGGGCGATCGGCCCAGCCGAAACGCTGCGCGCCCTTGTCGTAGCACTGGCTGAGCTCCTTGCTGGAGTAGGGCTTGCCGTCGAGCGGATTGCGCGCGGCATGGTTGATGCGCCGTAGCGCCAGCGGGTCCATGTCGAGCTTGTAGGCCAGTTCGTCCATCGCCACTTCGAGCGCATGCATGCCGTGGGCCGCGCCCGGCGCGCGCATGTCGAGCGGCGAATGGCGGTCGTGGGCCACGATCTTGTAGCCCAGTTTGATGTTGTCGCAGGCGTAGAGCTGCCCGGACCAGTTCACCACCACTTCCACGTAGTCTTCCAGGCGCGAGGTCTCCTGGATCGCCTCGTGCATGATGGCCTGCAGCTTGCCGTCCGGGTTGGCCGCGAGCCGCACCTTCTGCCAGGTCTCGGGCCGATGCCCGAAGCTGAACATCTGCTGGCGCGTGAGCACCACCCGCACCGAACACTTGAGCTGGAGCGCGGCCATCACCGCCAGGGTCAGCTGGTATTGCGGGCGCAGGCCCGAGCCGAAGGCGCCGCCCACGTACGGATTGCGGACCGTGACCTTGCTCTTGGGCAGGCCAAAGGCGCGCGACACATACCAGCGGTTGTTCTGGGAACTCTGGGTCTTGTCGTAGATGGTCAGGTGGCCGTCGTCGGCGCGGATGACGGTGGTGGCGAACATCTCCATCGGGTTGTGGTGTTCGACGCCATGGTAGAACTGCGCTTCGACCTTGACCGGGGCCGCCTCGAAGGCCCGGTCGGCGTCGCCGGTGGAGCTGGGCGGCGAGAAGCCCGCTTTCCTGGCGCGCGGCTCGTAGGCCTGGTCGAGGGTGGCCATCAGGTCGGTCTCGTGCTCTTCTTCTTCGTAGCGCACTTTCACCAGCTGCGCCGCATGGCGCGCGGCTTCGAAGCTGCTGGCCACGACCAGCGCCACCGGCTGGCCGCTGTAGAAGATCCGGTCGCTGAACAGCGGCCGGAAGGGGGAGCCGCCGGGTGCGGTCATATCCTTGTAGGCGATGTCGTAGGCGCGCACCTTGGGCCGGTTCAGGTGGGTGATCACGGCCACGACACCGTGCGCGGTGAGCGCGTCCACCGTGTCGATGGCAGTGATGCGTCCCTTGGCGATGGTGCTGCTCACCACCACGCCATACACCAGGTTGGGCGCGCTTTCTTCGGCGGCATATTTGGCCGCGCCGGTGACCTTGGCGCGGCCGTCGACGCGCGAGACTGCCATGCCGCTGCGCACCCGGCCCGTGCCTTCCGGGGCCACGGGCGTGCGCAGTTCGGGGATCAGGTCGGTCATCGTTGTGCTCCTGTTGCGAATTGGGTGCCGCGGGCGGCAGCGGACAAGGCCTGCACGATGGTGTTGCGCGCAAGAAGGAGCTTGAAATCGTTCTGGCCAAAGCCCTGCGCGCCGCGCAGGACGATGTCGGCGGCCGCCCCGAAGGCTTCCTCGCCGGCCTGCTTGCCGGCGAGCGCGTTTTCCGCTTCTTCCACCCGCCATGGCTTGTGGGCCACGCCGCCCAGCGCGATGCGCGCCGCGCGGACCGTGCCGCCATCGAGGTCGAGGGCAGCGGCCACCGACACCAAGGCAAATGCGTAGGACAGACGGTCGCGCACCTTGATATAGGCCGAATGTCCGGCGAAGCGGCTGGCGTCGGGCAGGGCGATATGGGTGACGAGCTCGCCGGGCGCCAGGGTGTTGTCGACCTCGGGCCGCTCGCCCGGCAGGCGGTGAAAATCGGCAAACGCGATCTCGCGCTGGCCCCCGATGGAGCGCACATGCACCACGGCGTCCAGCGCGCGCAGGGCTACGCACATGTCGGACGGGTGGGTGGCGATGCAGTCCTCGCTGGTGCCGAGGATGGCCAGCTGGCGGTTCAGGCCATCTTTCGCGGGACAGCCGCTACCGGGCTCGCGCTTGTTGCAGGGCGTGCCGACATCGTAGAAGTAATAGCAGCGGGTACGCTGCAGCAGGTTGCCGCCGTTGGTGGCCATGTTGCGCAGCTGGGGCGAGGCGCCGGCCAGGATCGCGGCGCTGAGCAGCGGGTAGCGGCTGCGCACCAGCGGGTGGTAGGCGGTATCGGCATTGCGCGCCAGCGCGCCCAGGCGCAGGCCGCCGGCCGCTTCCTCGACCTGGTCCAGGCCCAGCGCATTGATATCGACCAGCTGGCCGGGCCGCATCACCCCTTCCTTCATCAGGTCCAGCAAGTTGGTGCCGCCCGCGATCGGGCGCGCGCCGGCGCCAATTGCTGCCAGCGCGGCGTCGATGTCCGCCGCTTGGGTAAAGGTGAACGGGTTCATGCGAGCACCGGACCGGTCGTGAAGGGCTTGCCGGTTTCGCCCGGCTGATCCTTGCTGTCGATTCCCATGACCTGCATGACCGCTTCCCGGATCTGCGGGTAGGCGCCGCAGCGGCACAGGTTGCCGCTCATCAGTTCGCGCACGTCGTCGACGTTCTTCGCCTGGCCTTCGGCGATCAGGCCCGCGGCGGAGCACAGCTGGCCGGGCGTGCAGTAGCCGCACTGGAAGGCGTCGCAGTCGATGAAGGCCTGCTGCAGCGGGTGCAGCTCGTCGCCGCTGGCCAGGCCTTCGACCGTGGTCACCTCGTGGCCATTGTGCATGACGGCCAGGGTCAGGCAGGAGTTGATGCGCTTGCCCTCCACCAGCACGGTGCAGGCGCCGCACTGCCCGTGGTCGCAGCCCTTCTTGGTGCCGGTGAGCTCCGCACGCTCGCGCAGCAGGTCCAGCAGCGTCACCCAGGACTGGACCTCGAACTGCCGGTCCTGTCCGTTGATGCGCAGCCGGATCGGGTATTCCTGATGAAGGTCCATGGCCGTCCTCTTTGTCAGCGAAGGTCGAGCTTACTGCCGCCACGGGCGCGCTTCGGTTAGTTCACACACGTACCAACTGCATTCGCCGGCTCAATCGAGGCTCAAGACCCTGGCCTGCGGGTCGGCCATGCGCAGCATCTGCAGCACGGCCTCGGTACTCACGGTGTCGATCTGGCCGGCCATGCGGCGCTCGAACGGATGGTCGTCGAAGGCCACGTTGGCGCGCAGCAGGCGCGCCCCCAGGCGTACCGCGGCCGGGACCTCGATGGTAGGCGGGCGGTAGCCGATGGCGCGCAGCCAGTCCTGGGCCGCGGCGCGGCTCTCGACCTGGCCCGGCGGGGCGGCCGCCGCGGCGAGCGTCTCCAGCACCCAGCCGTTGGAGTTCTGGTAGCGGGTCGAGTACACGTAGGCCAGCATGTTGTATTTCGGCTCGTGCAGCCGCAGGGGCGTGCGCGCGCCAAACAGCGCGGCCAGCCTGGCCTGCAGCGCAGGGCCCGGAATGACCAGCTGCGCCTCGTGCCGGTACAGGTCGGTGAGGAAGAAGTTGCCCATGCCTTCGTTGTACAGGGTGGAAGCGGCGCTGCCGCAGTCGTTGAGCGCATGCACCACGGTCCAGCGACCGGCCGGGTGCTCGCGCAGCGCGATCCCCATGTGCGAATAGCGCAAGCGGTAGCGCGACAGGTCCTGGCCGGCGCGCGATACCAGCGCGACCTGTGCGCCGCTGGCATCGAGCATGGCCACGGTGCGCCGGGCCAGGTCCATCGACGCGATCACTTCCCGTGGGCTCAGCGGTGTTTCTTCGCAGGGCTGGCCGGCCGATGCCGGCAGCGCGGTGGCCAGCAAGACCGCCAGGATTAGGCGGCGCATCACAGCGCCCGTCCGTGGTGCAGCAGGGCCTTGCCCGCTTCGTTGGGCAGGAAGGCGATCGCCTTGCCGGCCATGACCAGCACCTGGCCGGTCGATGCGGCGACCACTTCGACGCTGGCGCCCGCCACCAGCGACAGGCCGCCAAGACCGCGCCCCGACAGGCGCACGGTGGCGCGGCTGCCGTCGGCCAGGCTCTCGAGTACGAGGTCGATGCCGCCGGCGACCTGATGGACGCTGGCCACGATCATGCTGCCGGCAGCAGCCACGGCATCCACGGCGCCGCCGACGACCGTCGCCGACAAATTCGCGCTGGCCTGCGAGGGCGTGGATTGGCCGGCGGCCTGGGCGTTTGCCGCGGCCATGGCCAGCAGGCAGGCAAGGACGAAGGGTTTCATGACGGACTCCGTGGTAGGGATGTCCTCATGATCGAGCCGGCCGGCCGCCGGTTCAAGCGCTGCAGGCGAAGTCGCACCCGGCTGGCGTCCCGGTATCGCGCGCCGATACCGCGGCGTGATTCAGGCCGCCGCCGCCAGCGCTGCCGGCAGGGCGAGGGACTCCACCCGATTGCGGCCATTGCGCTTGGCTGCGTACATCAGCTTGTCGGCCGCATCGATCAGCGCTGCGAGCGCGCCCGGGACGCTCGAGCCCTGCTCGAGCGAGGCGACGCCGAAACTGGCGGTGGCATGGATAGGCTGGCCTTCGGCGCCGGCGGCCGGCGTGGCGCCGAAGCGTGCGCGCAGGCTTTCGGCCAGGTGCACGCCCGCCTCGCGGCCGGTGCCCGGCAGCACCAGCAGGAATTCCTCGCCGCCGTAGCGCACCACGCTGTCGATGCCCTCGCGCGCGCGCGACTGCAGCAGGGCGGCAAAGCCGGCCAGCACCGCGTCGCCCCCTGCGTGGCCATAGGTATCGTTGACCTGCTTGAAGCTGTCGATGTCGCACAGGATCACGCTCAGCGGCTCGCCCGCGGACGGCAGCGTGGCTGCTCCCATCAGATGCTCGTGCAGGTAGCGGCGGTTGTAGCAGCCGGTCAGGTGGTCGCGCTCGGCCGCGTGCTGGAGCACGACCTGGGCGCGGAATTCTTCCCGGGCCACCTGCCCGTAGCGCCGCGCCGCCAGCGCGCCGAAGGTATTGACCAGGACCAGCAGCATGCCCAGGGTCAGCATGTCGGCAAAACCCAGCGCCGCGACGCGCAAGGTGAGCGCCAGGAAGACGGCGGTCGCCGCTGCCGCCAGGCCCAGGGCATAGGCCAGGCGGTTCGGGATATACAGGTAGATCACCAGCAGCATGATCGCCAGCGACATGGCATGCCAGTGGAATTCGCCCGGACGGTGAACGGCAATCACCATGAAGCAGGCCAGCGCCACGGCTTCGGCAATGCTGGCCGCGAGCCGGGTGGCCCTGACCGAAAGGGGCCGGCGCACGGCCAGCCAGGCGCAGGCGCCGGCGGTGACGGCCACGACCAGCCTTGCCGCCAGCAAGGTCGCCGTGTCCGCCACCAGGCCGAGCGCCGCGACATCGGTGGCGAAGAAACACAGGAAGAACAGGGTGCAGAACAGCAGCGTGAAAGCCAGTTGCGCCCGGGTGCGCGGCTGCTGGTGGGCGAGATACGCGGCTTCGGTGCGGCCCTCGGCGAACTCGGCGCGCAGCGGGTCGATCGCGAGTGTGTCTGGGCTCTGGGGGCGGGGCACGAGGTGGCTGTTCAAGGATACGGCTAGGCTACGAGAGATACGAAAGGCGGGGCAAGGCAAGGTGCCCTGGGCGCGGCGTCATTGTGATATCAAGGTGCTGGCTGGAGTCTCACGCAATGTAACTTCATGGCAACTATTCGTTCCGCCAAATCCATCCGTCTGACCGTGCCGGCCGGCGACCGTTACAGCAATTATAGCGATATTTCTTTGCCGAATTGCAATTGATTTTTACTATGGCTGAGCAGGAGATCAGCTGCCGCGGAACACGATGGTCTTGTTTCCATGGACGAAAACCCGGCGCTCGATATGGAATTTGACGGCCGCCGCCAGCGCCATGCATTCATTGTCGCGCCCCACCCGCACCAGCTGCTCGGGCTTGAAGTTATGGTCGACCCGGGTCAGCACCTGCTCGATGATCGGGCCTTCGTCGAGGTCGGGCGTGACGTAATGCGCGGTCGCGCCGATCAGCTTGACGCCGCGGTCGAAGGCCTGGTGGTAGGGCTTGGCGCCCTTGAAACCGGGCAGGAAGGAGTGGTGGATGTTGATGCAGCGGCCGGCAAGGCGGCTGGCCAGCTCGTCCGACAGGATCTGCATGTATCGCGCCAGGATCACCAGCTCCGCGCCGGTCTCCTCGACCACCTCGAGCAGCCGCGCTTCCTGCAGCCCCTTGTTCTCTTTCGTGACGGGCAGGAAGATGAAACGGATGCCTTCGCGCTCGACCATCGGGCGCAGGTCGAGGTGGTTCGACACCACGGCCGTGACCGACATGTTCAGTTCCCCATTGCGGCGCCGGTAGAGCAGGTCGTCGAGGCAGTGGTCGTCTTTCGAGACCATGATCACGGTCTTGACCGGATCGGCCGGGTCGTGGATCTTCCAGCCCATCTGCAGGCGCCCGGCCGCCAGCACGCCGAACTGCTCGCGGATATCGCCGATGGCGGGCGAGGCGCCCTGGCGCCGGAACACCGCGCGCATGAAGAAGCGCTCGGTGGAGTCGTCGTCGAACTGCTCGAGCGCGCAGATGTAGCAGTCGCGCTCGGCCAGGAAGGTGGCGACGGCGGCCACGATACCGATGCCGGCGCGGCAGCTGGCATTGAGGATGTAGTCGATCGGGGCGTGCGGCGGCTTGGCGGTTTCGTTCGGGGTCATGCGGTCGTCCTGTTGATGGCAAGGTCAATGGACGCCTGCGCAATTGCCGGAAGGGCGCAGGGCAGGGCAGTGGGTGACTGCACGCCGGGCGCACTCCCGTGCAAGCCTCGTGGACGAGGCAGACGTTGTTAGTTAAATAGCATGGGGGATGAGGCCGGCGGCGTCAAGGCGTGCACGATTCGCGGCCGGGCTGCCCTGTTCCAGCATGTATTCGGCTTCCGTGGCGCCCAGCGCCCTGCGTTGCCATCCCTGGCGCGCGTAGAAGCGGTCGGCACGGGTGCCGGCGCCCGTGCTCAAGGTCACGCGCGGGTGGCCCAGTGCGAACAGCCAGGCGGCTGCGGCGGCCAGAAGCGGCCGGGCCAATCCCCGTCCCTCGTGCTCCGGACTGACGAACAGCGCCCAGATCGAGCCCTGCTCCCGGTCGGCGTAGGAAAAAGCGGCGACGGCGCCATCGATCTCGGCCACCCATCCCCGTCCTGCCGCGTCGAGGTAATCCTCGTACATCGCGAGCGTGACCCGGCTCGGGTCGGACAGCACGTTTTCGATCACTGCCAGGCGGATGGCCGACATGGCCGGGATGTCGGCGCTGGTCGCTCGCCTGAAGGCGGGAAAGGGCGTATTCCTCATGTGCATCGTTCAGTCGCGGAACAGGTGGGTGAAGGTGCGGCTCACCGGCAGCTTCTCGCTGCAGCCGCGCAGCAGCACCTGCATGCGTTCGGCATCGAGCTTTTCCACGGCCTCGATGGCGCCGACGTTGACCAGGGTGCCGCGGTGGATCTGCCAGAAGCGGTCGCGATCGAGCCCGCCGAGCAGGTCCTTCAGCGGCGTGCGCACCAGCGCCTCGAGGCCGGGCAGCACCACCCGCGTGTACTTGGTGTCGGACTGGAAGAACAGCACCTCGTCAACGTCGATCAGCCGGATCTGGCGGCCCACGGTCGCCTTGATCCACTTCATCTTCTCGGGCGCGGCGCCGGGCAGGGCGCTCTTCAGGTGGCGCAGCAGGTCGCCCAGGTCGGCGGGCGGCTTGCTCAGCTTCGCGCGGATGCGGCCCACTGCCCGTTCCAGCCGGTCGGCCTGCACGGGTTTGAGCAGGTAGTCGACCGCACCGGCATCGAAGGCGTCGACCGCATACTGGTCGTAGGCCGTGACGAACACCACGTGGGCGCTGCCGCCGATGCGTTCGGCCACTTCCAGGCCGGACAGGCCGGGCATGCGGATGTCCAGGAAGACCACTTCCGGCTCGTGCTCCAGGAAACCGTCCCAGGCGTCGTTGCCGTTCTCGGCCTGCACTACCACCTGGGCCTGGGGCCAGTGCGCGGCCAGCATGCCGGCCAGGCGCTCGCGCATCAGGGGTTCGTCTTCGGCGATCAGGACGCGGGTCATGCCGGCTCCTCGATCGTGCGCGGCGCCATCGCGGGCAGCCTCAGTTCGGCCACGACGCCCGGGTCGGCGTCGCGCAGCTGCAGCCGGGCGGCCGAGCCGTAGGCCAGCTGCAGGCGGCGGCGCACATTGTCCAGGCCTGCGCCCTCGCCAGGCGTGCCGCCCATCCCGACCCCGCTGTCCTCGACCCGGATATGGATGCCGTCGGCGCTGGCTTCGGCGCTGATGCGGATCTCGCCGCCGCGCAGCGAAGGCTCGATGCCGTGCTTGATCGCGTTCTCGGCCAGCGTCAGCACGATCATGCTCGGCACCTCGATGCCGGCCAGGGACTCCGGCAGGGCGCAGTCGATGCGCAGCCGGGCGCCCATGCGGGCCTGCATCACGCGCAGGTAGGCCGCGGTGGTGGCGAATTCGGTGGCCAGGCTGACCTGCTCGCAGCGCATGTCGCTGAAGCTGGCGCGCAGGAAGGCGATCAGGTCGGCCGTGAGCGCCGCGGCGCGCGGCGCGCCGTCGGCCGCGAGCTGCTGCACCGCGCCCAGGGTGTTGAACAGGAAGTGCGGCTCGATCTGGGCGCGCAGCATGCGCAGCTGCGAGTCGCTCAGTTCGCGGGCCAGCTTTTCGGCTTCCGCATCGCGCTGGAGCCGGGCCATGAGCGCTTCCTGCTGGCGGCGGCGAAAGGCCCCGATGCTCAGGATGGGAAGCGCGAACACGGCCCCGGCAAGCAGGGTGGTCACGAACAGTTGCGGCAGGCGCGACACCATCTGGTCGATGGGCCGCGGATGCGTGAGCATCAGGAGGCCGTAGCAGATTCCCGCGCCGAGCAGGGCTCCGCCGACGGCCTGGAACAGCATCTTGCGCTTGGCCTGCAGCAGGCGGCGTGCGTCGAACCAGGCAGCGATGCCGCCGGCGGCGACGGAAAACCCCAGCAGGTTGAACAGGATGATGTGGCCGACCCAGCCGCCCTTTCCGGTCATGTAGTGCACCAGGGCCCCGGCCACGGTAAATGCGGCCGCCATCTTGGCAATCGCCATCCACAGGCGGCGGCCCTGGTAGGTGACGCAAAAATCGCGTAGTTGCTGGCGCTCGATGGGCGTCATCGTCGCCAGCTTGTCGACCATGTAGCGGCGAAAGCCCGGGCGGACCTGCGCCGCCAGTTCGGGGCGTTCCAGCACCGCGATCTGTTCGCGCTCGATGTCGTCGTACCAGTTAGCTATCCTGCGCCACATGTCGTCCTCCGGGGTCGTTAATAATATAAGGCAATGTCAGGAGTGTAGGAAGGGCAAGCCGGGGAGGGAACCCCTGCGCGACGAACGACGAAGGCGAGGCGACCAGCGACGAGCGCAGGCATGCGAGAATGTCGGGCATTGTTGGAACCAGCCCATGCAAGACGACGCCACCTTCCATCTGCGCGCAATGCGCCTTGAAGATTTGCCCGCGGTGCTCGCCGTGCAGGCGGCCTGCTATCCGCCCTCGATGCAGGAGCCGGCGGCGGCCGTCCTGGCGCGCCTGGAGACTGCCGCCGGCAGCTGCCTGGTCGCCCTCGACGGCGAAGGCGTGTGCGCCTACCTGTTTGCCTACCGCAGCCGCCTGGGCGTGGTCACGCCGCTGGGCGCGCGCTTCGATCCTGCTCCGGACGCCGACACGCTGTACCTGCACGACCTGGCCGTCGCACCGCGCGGCAAGGGACGTGGACTGGCGCGGGCGCTGGTCGGCAAGGTGCTGGATTGGGCGTGCGCACAGGGGCTCGGCGCCTCCGCGCTGGTGTCGGTGCAGGACACGCGCGGGTTCTGGACGGCGCTGGGCTACCGCGCGGCGCTACTCGATTGCCTGCTCGCGCGCGCAGCGCTGGCCGGCTACCCCGGCGCGGCCTGCTACATGCAGCGCAGCCTCACTGGACCCGGCGCACCTTCGCCGAACTGTTAGAGCCGTCCACCTTCAGGAAGAGCGTACCGAACATGTTGCGCTCGATCGTCACCTTCGCATCGCGCTTGCGCGGCAGGATCGCTTCGCTGCCGTCGATGATGCGCCATACCTGGCCGTTCGCCAGGCGGATCTGCGAACCCGGACCCCAGCCTTCGAAGTCGCCCACGACCGTGCTCGTCACCGAAGCCGGTTCGGCTTCGCGCCGCTTGACCGCTTCCATGCCGAAATCAGCTTCCTTGCTGCGCGCGGGCGCGGCTGCCGGCTCGCTTGCGGCCTGCGCTGCAGGCTTGGCGCCCAGCTGGATCGCGTCGTAGCAGGCCAGGCGCGCGCCGGTCTCGCCCAGCGCGCGGCACTTCAGGATGGCGGCATCGTCCGCCAGCGCGGCGCCGGACAGGAAGACCAGGGGGAGAAACAGGGGCAGCACTTTCATCGGTGTCATTCCTTGGTGGTTGCACAACACACTGATTATATCGGCACGGCTTGCGTTACTGCCATTTCCGGCCAGAACTAAATCGTGGCGGGTAGTGTCGGAAAATTTAACAATGCTTTTTCGTTGTCATTTAACTCATTGCAAAACAAGTGCAAAATCAATGGCTTATGCGAAGTTCATGAACAAGGCGCGAATATTGCTTCAATTAAATAACGCAGATACTTTTTGGAGCTCATCGTGACCGTAAAACACCTCTTCGCCATGCTGGCCTGTGCATTTTCCGCGCATGCGGCGCAAGCCGACGTCATCTACAGCTGGCATGAGACCCAGAGCAGCCCGAATATGCCGTCGGACATCCGCCTGGAACTGGTGTTCTCCGACGCCGCGGTCGCCGCCGGAACGCTGGCACTGGGCATCAACAACCTGTGCCGCGACCCGGGCTGCATCGATCCGCAAACCAGCCTGCTGTCGCTGCGCTACTCGGTCGAGGACGACAACGGGAGCCGCAACATCATCGACTTCCAGGCCGGCGCCGCACCGAAGATGTTCGGCGACCGCATCTGGCTGTGGGTGGACTTCCTCCCGGGCGGCTTCCTGAGCGGCGAGATCCGCGCCAACAACGGCGAGTCCGATTTCCACATGGCCAGCGAAGGGCGCACCTTCACCCTGCTGGCCGCGCGCAGCGACCAGGGCCCATGCGGCATGTCGCTCGAGTGCTATGGCACCCAGGGCATGCTGATGCAGGCGGTGCCGGCGAACGTGCCGGAACCGGCCTCCTGGCTGGTCTTCGGCGCCGGTGCACTGGCAGCGCTGTCGGCCCGCGCCGCGCGCCTGCGCGCGAGCCGCCGCAAATAGGCCGCGCTGCCATCGGCAAGGCCGCGCCATGATTCTTAGCCATGCAAGCGGCCAGGGCGATACTCATCAGGACTTCGGCTAGTTTCAAAGCCCGCTTGCCGTGTATCGTTGGCGCCGCCACAGGACTTTGCTCCAGCATTGCAACGGTGTCCGCCATCCGGGGCGGAGCAGGCCGCGCATGCAGTGTGTGTTTCGTCCGTAAGGTACATGCTTGCGCTCGCTTTCTGTTTTAGTATGCTTGCAGCATAGTTCTGGTTTTTGAAGTGCGAGACGGGCGAAGCGACCTGAGCATCCCGTGCCTTCTCTTCTTGAAAGAATGCCGAACGCCGGCAAACTGACGATTTCATTTCAATACGTACATTGCGTAATGCAAGCCAGCGGCGATCCTGCTGGGCGACAGAACGCAGTATTTGTTAGAGGAAACATGTCGAGCCAAGGTCCCGCCGTGGCGAGCATCGTCAACGTTGACGGCTAGCGCACACCAGGACTTCGAACGCACAAGGTACCCGCTCATCGGCGGGACGTGGTGGCATGGATGCGCGACGTTGCAATGCGCAGGAAGGACGCTTCATGATTGATGTTGTGCTGGCCAGTAATCTGACAGTTCTGCGCGAAGGGATGAAACGCATCCTGCACCCGCACGACGACATGCAGGTGATCGCGGAGGTCAGCTACGGGTTGGAGATCCTCTCCGACCAGCGACTGGAGACGGCTGACGTGCTGGTCGCTGTCTGTCATCCCGCCGATACAGGCGATATTGAATGCGTGTATCAACTCCGGCAAGCGTATCCCTCTCTGCAATTGATCATTATTTCCCGTTCGCTCAGTTCGCAACAGGTGCTCGCCTTCCTTCGCGCTGGGGCCAGTGGCTTGCTGGATGCCGGCTGCGGAGCCAGTCAATTGCCTGTTGCTATTAAAGCCGTCTCGTCAGGGCGGCGCTACCTGCATGAGGAGCTAGGCAGGCTGGTAGCAGCGGACATCAATGAGCTGGGAAAAGACCACACGCACCGGTCTCTGACCCAACGCGAGTTCGAGATCTTCAAGCATTTGGCGGCCGGTCACAAAGTGTCGGAAATCGCGATCGAACTCGGCATCAGTGTCAAGACCGTCAGCACACACAAGGCCCGCCTGATGGATAAGATGGGCATCCATTCCAACGTGCAGATCGTCCAGTATGCTGTCGCCAACCGGCTGTCCGACATGTCTCGGCCGCGCTAGCCGGCCTGACTGCGTCCAGCCATCAGAGCACCGGGTATGATTGACCGATCAGCTTGCGCTTAATCGCATACTCTACCAGTTCGGCATCGCTACGTAGAGCCATGCGCTCCAATATGCGGGCCCTGCGGCCCCGGACCACTGCGACACTAAGCCTGCAGATGTCGGCGATCCTTGCGGTCGGAACTCCTTCCGCAATCAGGCAGAGGATCTCGAAGTCGGTATCGGACAAATTGTCATGGGACCTTCTTGGTCGTCCTTCGACAAGGCTTTCGACGATCAGGTCGCAAACGATATCGCTGACATAGGGGCGCCGATCGGCGGCGATCCTGAGGGCGTAGGCAAGTTGATCGGCCGAGCAATCCTTCGGCAGGTATCCCGAGACCCCGGCCCTGATCGCCCGCAACGCAAAATCGCGCTCATGACAATGACTCATCAATAGTAGCGGGACGCTGACGCGATTTTTCAATGTACGGACGAGCCCGAGACCAGAATGGCGCGCAATGGCGAGCTCGAGTACACAGACATCGGGACAGGCTTCTTCCAGGCCCTGGAAGGTTTCCCCTATATTGCTGGCCTCGTAGATAACGTGAAAGTCAGGGTGCGCCGCGAGCATTTCCTTTATCCCTTCCCGCGCAATCAGGTCAGGATCGCTAATCATCACTTTAATCATAAGTATGCGAAGCTTTACAGTTATAAATTCCGTAACACCGAATGTTACACGGTCTTGGTAACTGATGACACTGGCATGTTGTAAATACGCGATTTATTTTTATTGCAAGACTAATCTAAGCGTTTTTAGATGCTACTAAACAATTTTATAAATCAGCCATGTTCCATTTTGCAATTTTGCTGTTTCATACGGAGGAAAATTATTATCTAGCAATATATTGATTGTAATCAAAAATTTAGTATCGATCTTGCTATAGAATATTCTCCCTTCCCAAGTTTGATATTTCGCAAACTCCCAAAGCAGGCCGATGAATAGAATCATATCCTCTGCTTGCAAACAAGATTGTGTTTAAAAGAATTTTTTTGCTTGAACAGGACAGCACGTTTTCCGTGAATGGTCGAGCGCGGGAGCGTTAAGACAAGCAACGCGCCTTTGCATTGATCAAGAGAGCGAACATGAAATTAACTGATCCATTCTGCGGCCCATTCGAGGCGTTGGGCAACGAAGAGCACCAAATGCCGGCAAGAACCGGCACGCCAATGAAAATCAGGAGCATGCGGATCAGCCTGAAACAATGGCGGATGTTCCACGCGGTGGTCGATTTCGACGGCTTTGCGGGTGCCGCCGAAAGCTTGCATGTCAGCCAGTCGTCGATCAGCCACGCACTGGCCAAGTTGCAGGAACAGATAGGCCTGCCTCTACTGGTATTGAAAGGACGCAAGGCGCAACTAACGGAGGAGGGCAGGATCCTGTTGTCACGTTCTCGTGAACTCGTGCGCTGTGCCACGGAACTGGAGGAATTTGCCGAGCAACTCCGTCAAGGATGGGGGCATGAGATTCGCCTTGCAGTGGATCCGGACTTTCCGCCCGATCTGCTGATGCATGCCTTGCGCGAACAGGAGTCGTCCACATGCGGACTGCGTTTGAGCATTCAGGAAGCGACGGCGGAACATGCCAGCCGGGCGCTCCAGGAAAATAAGGTCGACTTCGTCATCAGCGCGGCAATCGTGCCGGGTTTCGTCAGCAGGGAACTGATCGGTATCGAATACGTGGCCGTCGCTCATCCGGACAATCCCTTGTTCGCACTGAAGCGCGACGTGTTTCCAGGCGATCTCGAGGGCCATTGTCAGGTTTCAGTATCAGGCGGCAACGACTATCTGCTCGCGGAAAAGAGCAGGGGTGGACAGCATCCCTTGCGCTCCTGGAAAGTGCAAAGCCTGGAGCGCGCGATTGCGACGCTGGCCCAGGGGCTGGCCTATGCCTGGCTGCCAAAGTACAGGTTGCAGCGATGGCTGGAGGCTGGTCTTCTGCGGGTGCTATCGATCCAAGGAGGAGCAAGCCGGATCGTTACGCTGTATCTCAATCGTGGAAGAACAGTGGCCGCAAATCCGCAAGCGGAGGGGTTTGCCGCATGCTTGCATACGCTAGGGGCGCGCATTTACTAGCGGCATGCCAGATCTCTCGGCAAGGATCGCGCAGAAGTCAACACTAGAGGTAAAGTGGTATGAATACATATCTGCAACAACTCGTGCAGCAAGATCCGGAGCATCGCCGCCATGCGGGCACCACGATTCCTCAGGAAGGCCTGCTTGTATACTGGCGTCTGATCCTTGGCGTCGCTATGACGATCGCCTTGCTCGGCACTCTCCATGCGCTGAGCGTGACGCCGGTCTACCAGGCCAACATGCTCATCCAGATCAAGCGCAATATGCCGGTGGCCAGCGATCTGCAGGCGGATATCCCCGCAACCACTGAAGTCGAGATCCTGCGTTCGCGCTCGATCCTGGCTGGAGTCATCGAGCCGCTCCGTCTCGACATCAGCGCCGAACCGAAGCGTTTTCCGCTAGTCGGCGCTTTCTTGTCGCGCGGAGAAGCGAAACTCTCGCAACCCGGACTATTCGGCCGCGGCGGGTTTGCATGGGGTGGCGAGCACGCCACTGTCGCCAGGTTCGATGTCCCGGACGCCTTGCTCGGCAAACCTTTTACGCTGCATGTTACTGGGAACGACGGGTTCCAGCTGACACAGGAGGAAACGGGAATTGCCTTGTCTGGAAGGACGGGCGCATTTTCCAGCATGCCCACGCCGTTGGGAGACATTGGGATCCTGGTGACGGAATTGCGTGCCCGGCCGGGTGCGCAATTCATCGTCAGCCGTACCCCGCGATTCAAGGTGATCGATCGGTTGCAACGCTCGCTGATCATTTCCGAAAACGGCAAGCAGTCCAATGTCATCGCGCTGTCGCTCAAAGGTTCCAATCCCGTGCAGATCGCCGGTATTCTGAATGCGATCGGCGCTGAATACCTGCGCCAGCATGCCAGCCAAAAATCCCGGGAAACAGAGGAGGTGCTGGCTTTGTACGATCGCCAGTTAGCGGAATCAAGGGAAAAGCTGCAAAATCTGGACGCCAGGTTCGCCCGCTTCAATGGCAAGCTTGGCACGTCCGATCCCGGTGAAGAATCGCGCATTCTGTCGCAACAATCAGTGGCGCTGCAGGATAAACTTGCGGATGCCGAATACAGCAGGTCCGAACTATCGAGCCGTTACTTATCCGAACACCCGGCAATGGTCGTGGCCAACGAACGAGTCAGGAAACTCCAGCGTGAATTAAGCCAGGTCCAGGGAAAACGCCGGGGCTTGGCGGCGGCAGAGCAGCAGATGGCCAGCCTCACGCGGGACAAGCAGTTGACTGCCGAACTCAATGCGAGCCTGGCAAGCATGCGCCAAAAACTGGACGGCTTGCGTTCACCGGACAGGACCGACGTGCGACTTGTGGACCGTGCTGAAATCCCCTATCAATCGGTGAACCTCGGGTTGTGGACCAGGATCGCCTTGGCATGCGTGGCGGGCCTGGCGATCGGCCTGGCTGCAGCTGTCCTGAAGAACGCGCGCGCCAGCGCGCGCAGGCGACCAAATCTGCCTCGTTATGATGGTCATTTCCGGCTGGTATAAACAGCGCTATCGGCGCTGATTAGCCTTGAATTACCCCGGCAAATAAGCCGGATTGGTCATTCACCGACTTCCGCAATGTTTTTTTTGCCCCATTCTTTTGGGGGCTATCTGCTGTCGTCTCAATGTTTATGCCGGCGTTATTCCCGATTATTCTGCTTTGTTATTTACAGGAGGAATCCTTCGAAAAATGCCATCTAGTGCGTTGTAAAAAGCCGGGCATCATCGATTTTTGCCATCAATATCGCAGGTGAAGTTTGTTAGAGTGAGGCCTGGGATGTTTTAAATAGATTAACGGATCGATTATTCAATCCAGTGCATGGCATGCTTTCGGCGCTGGTTGATGGAAATCCGGAAGGTCAAAAGGCGATTGAAAGGGACTACCATGATGGCTGCTCAGGAATTGCTCCGTGATGTGGTGTCGTTGGTATACGTTATGCCTGAATCGGCCTATGTACAAACGATCCTGATAGCGTTTTTTGTGAGCCTCGTGGTTTGCGCGCTGAATGTAGCGACGGAACGCTGGCATGGTAATTATTCCTTTGACCTCGACCTGAAGGGAATTCAAAAGGTTCATACCCGCAGTGTCCCGCGAACCGGGGGAGTTGCGCTGGTAACAGGCGTGATTGCGGTGCCGCTGTTCGCAGCCTTCAACCCTGACGCCCAGCTACATGCAGACGGAGCCCGTGTCACCCTGACTGCCCTGTGGCTGGCCGCGATGCCCGCCTTCCTTGGGGGGATCGTCGAAGATCTCACGAAGAAAGTGTCGGTGCTGATGCGTCTTTGCTGCATCGTCGCCAGTGCCCTCCTTGCAGCGTGGATGCTGGGGGCGCGCCTGCCGCGCGTGGACATCGTGGGCATCGACGCGTTGATGACGCTGCTTCCGGTCTCGATCGCGCTCACGGTGTTCGCGGTGGCCGGCGTCAGCAATGCCATCAATATCATTGACGGTTTCAACGGCGTGGCCGGATTGACAGTCGTCATTCTTCTTTCCGGCATGGCCTGCCTGGGCTGGCGCGAGGGAGACATGCTGCTGATGCAGCTGGCCCTGGCCGGCGTAGGCGCGACCCTTGGATTCCTGCTGCTGAACTACCCCACCGGGCGTTTGTTCATGGGCGATGGCGGCGCTTATTTCCTCGGCTTCTGGACCGCCGAAATTGCCGTCCTGGCAATCGTACGCAATCCCGGCGTTAATGCATGGCAGGTACTGGCCATGTACGCCTATCCCGTAATCGAAGTGCTGTTCAGCATCTATCGGCGGAAGATCCTGCGCGACAGCCGGGCCGGTGCGCCAGACCGCCTGCACCTGCATTCCCTGTTCTACCGCCGGGTGGCGCGCCACCGGCTCAGCGCCAAGCGACACTCATGGATGTGCAATGCAGGCGTGGCCTGCTTGGTGACTTCCTGGCTGACCGTTGCGACGCTGAGCGCCCTGCTGTTCGGCAGCACCGTGCTCGGGGCCATGGTGCTGGTCGCCCTGCAGGTGCTTGCCTATCTCGCCACATACATGCGCCTCGTACGGGGGCACTGGGGCCATTGCCGTCATCCGGCAGTCATCCTCGGTTTGCGTCCCCAGCATCGCGCCGCACTGGCCTGAGTTTTTCCAACCCCACAAATCAGTCAAGGGAATGATTCATGAACGGGTTTAATAAATCGCAAGACCTACTTCGAAACGACCCACGCACCTGGATGGTGACGGGTTGTGCCGGTTTCATCGGTTCCAATCTGATCGAGTTCCTGCTCAGGCTCGACCAGCAAGTTGTCGGGCTCGACAATTTTTCGACGGGCCACCAGCGCAACCTTGACGATGTGCGGGCCCACGTGACTCCGGCCCAGTGGCAGCGGTTCCGCTTTCTCGAAGCCGATATCCGCGATCCCGGCGCCTGCAGCGCCGCAGTTGGGGGGGCAGACTTCGTGCTGCACCAGGCTGCGCTGGGCTCGGTTCCGCGGTCGATCGACGACCCAGCTGCCAGCAACGACACCAATGTCTCCGGCTTCCTGAACATGCTGATCGCGGCGCGCGATGCGGGTGTTAAGTCCTTTGTTTACGCGGCTTCGAGCGCAGCTTACGGCGACCATCCTGCCTTGCCCAAGGTCGAGGAGTGCATTGGCAAGCCGCTGTCGCCTTATGCGGTGAGCAAGTACGTGAACGAACTCTATGCGGAAGCATTCGCGCGCTGCTACGGCTTCGACACGGTAGGCTTGCGTTACTTCAACGTGTTCGGCAAGCGCCAGGATCCGGATGGTGCCTATGCCGCCGTGATTCCGAAATGGATAGGGGCGATGAGTTCTGGACAGGACGTGGTGATCAATGGTGATGGCAGCACCAGCCGCGACTTCTGCTATATCGCCAATGCGATCCAGGCCAACATCCTGGCCGCGCTGGCGCAGTCGCCCGGCACGAGCGCGGTCTACAACGTCGCGGTCAACGATTCGACCAGCCTGGCCCAGCTGTACGTTTACTTGAAAGCGATCCTGCGCACCTACGGGATCGATGTGGCCGGCAGTCCTTCGCGTGCCCCGGCGCGTAAAGGCGACATCCGGCATTCGCAAGCGGACATCGGCAAGGCAGTCCGTGAGCTGGGGTACGCCCCCGAGTATCGTATTTTCGCCGGCCTGGAAGCGACTGTCCCGTGGTACCTGAGGCGGGAAGCGGACAGGCGCCGGGTTGCAACGCCCAAGCCGGCGCTGGCGTCCGCGGAATCAGGCGACATTCTGCGCTCCTTGGCCTACGCCAGCGGTCCGTCGCTCCACGCCGCTATCGGTCGGGCCTAGGCCGGCCCGCAGCCAGCCGCGCCAGGCGGAATGGGATCAGGACAAGGGACAGCGGATGAACTTGCTGAGTACTCTGGGCTCGCGGATACGCCAGTCCGACCCGCGCCATGGCGCGATTTTGCGCGGCATGGCCACCGTGGCCGTATTTGCGCTGCTCAGCAAGCTGATGAGTGCGGCGAAAGAGATGGCCGTGGCCTACCGCTATGGACTATCGATCGACGTCGATGCCTATCAGTTCGTCTACACCCTGCTTTCCTGGCCGCTCGGGATCTGGGCCAGTGTGCTGACAGCCGTGCTGGTGCCCCTTGCGGCCCGCATGCGCCAGTCCCGTGCGCGGGAGCAGCAGCGCTTCCGCGCCGAGCTGCTGGGAGTTGCGCTGGTTGCCGGGCTGGCGCTGGCGCTGCTCGCCTGGATCGGTATCCGGGGTGTGCTGGTGGCTGGCAACGTCGGACTTCCGCCTGCCACCGCCCGGCTCGTGCAGGAGTCGCTTCCCGCAATGATCCTCATTCTGCCTCTGGGTGTCGTGATCGCATTGCAGTCGGCATGGATGCTGTCCGCAGGGCGGCATGTCAACACTCTGTACGACTCTATCCCGCCAGTGTTCATCGGCGCCGCCGTGCTTGCCTGGCCCGGCGGGGGCAGCGGGCCCCTGGTATGGGGGACGGTGGCCGGCGCCGGCGCGCACCTCGCTGTACTGCTGGCACCGTTTGCGCGCGGTGCGATGTCTGCGCCGCGGTTTTCCCTATCTTCGACGCACTGGCCGCTGTTTTGGGAAGGTTTTGGCACCATGCTGGCGGGACAGGTGTTCATCAGCCTGACCACCGTCATCGATCAGTTCTATGCAGTCTCGCTCGGAACGGGAGCCGTTGCGACGCTTGGGTTTGCCAACCGCATCCTTTCCCTCGTGCTGACGCTGGCGGCGATGGCCGTGTCGCGTGCCACGCTGCCAGTATTTTCCAGCATCGGCATTGAAGGCGGAGCCCGGCTGCAAGCCTTGGCACTCTCGTGGATGCGCGTGATGTTCCTGGCGGGCGTCGCCGCCATGCTGGTCTGCCATACGCTGGCCCCGGCGGCTGTCGGTCTGCTGTTCGAGCGCGGGCAATTCAGCGCCGACGACACCCGGCGGGTGGCCGAGGTCCTGCGATTCAGCCTGCCGCAACTTCCCTTCTATTTCTGCGTAATGGTGCTCGTCAGCTACGCTTTGAGCCAAGGACGCTATCGCCTGGTGTTCTGGTCCGGCCTGATCGGCTGCGCGGGAAAGGTACTCGGTAACGTGCTACTGGTTCCCTCGCTCGGGCTGAACGGTGTCGCATTGGCGACGACGCTCACGTATGCGCTCAATGCGCTCTTCTTTAGAGTGACCATGACGCGGCAGCATTGACGCTGGGTCTTTTCGACAGGTGGCTTGATGAAGATTCTGCTATTTACGCATAGTTTGGCCGGCGGTGGCACCGAGCGGGTAGCCGCGACACTGGCGAACTACTGGAATCAGCGGGGGTGGGAGGTAACGGTCGTGACGCTGGCGCGGGCGAGCGAAGATTTCTACGTCCTCGATGCGCAGGTGCGGCGTATCGCCCTGGACATGTCTGGAGCCAGTACCGGTACGCTCGACGCGCTGCGCCAGAACGTGCGGCGCATCGGGGCGCTGCGAAGAATACTCGTCGAGCAGCGTCCGGCGGTCGCCTTGGCGATGATGAGTACTCCCAACGTGCTGCTCGCATTTGCCAGTCTTCGCATCGAAGGATTGTCGGCGATTGGATCGGAGCATTGCTACCCGCCGCATGCTCCGCTGAGCCGCCTGTGGACCGTGTTGTGCCGACGCATGTATGGAAGGCTCGACGCCGTGGTCGCGCTGACACAAGAATGTGCAAGCTGGATCCGACTCCATTCGGACGCGCCGCGGGTGCCAGTCATACCGAACGCCTTTTCGTGGCCACTGCCGCGACAGTCGCCGCGGCTCGACCCCACGTCAGTATGCTTGCCGGGGCGTAGGGTACTACTGGCAGTCGGACGGCTCGAGACGGTTAAGAATTACGGAATGCTGATCGGTGTGTTCGCGCAACTCTCCGCCCGGCACCCGGACTGGGACTTGGTGATCCTGGGAGAAGGACCGCAACGTGCTGGCCTGGAAGCGGCGATCCAAGCGGGGGCTGCCGCAGGCAGAATACATTTGCCGGGCATAGCGGGCAATGTCGGCGAATGGTATGAACGCGCGCAAGTGTACGTGATGAGCTCGCATTCGGAAGGTTTTCCCAATTCGCTGGCCGAGGCGCTGGTGCATGGACTACCAGCCGTGAGTGTCGACTGTGACACCGGTCCGCGCGACATCATCCGCCATGGCCTGGATGGGCTCCTGGTTCCGCCGGAGGACGCGGATGCGCTGGGCCGCGCCCTGGAACGCCTGATGAGAGACGCCGGACTGCGCAGCCAGTTCGCAGCGCGTGCACTCGAGGCCCGCAAGCGCTTCTCGCTCGAGCGCATTACCGGCATGTGGGAAACGCTGTTCAAGGAAGTGGCCGGTACCGGCCTGCCGCGCCGGGGTAGGGACACCAGGCCGCTGTATGAAGGGGGCCAGGCATGAGTGTCCGTACTCCGGTTCCTGCAGCCTATTACTCCTGGGGAGTCCCCACGCGGACCGCGGACCACGGCGCACTTTGGCTGGCAGCCGGCTACCACAGCCTGGCCCTCGCCCTTGTCGGGCTTGTCATCTTCGCCAACCTGCCAATCTACGGCTATGTACTACAGCCCGGCTTGTTGCCGAAGTTTGCCTACTTTGCTGCTTTTCTGCTTCTACTTCCGCTGCTGTTTATAAAGCAACTGAGCCTACCTGCCTACCTGCACTCTCCCTTTGCGCTGTGGACCGGGTTGTTCCTGGCATTGAACCTCGTCCACCTGGCTGCGTTTCCCGAAGGCGGCCATGTTTCCGGCACCTGGCTGGTCGACACCGGGATGCAGGCTCGCCGCGACGTCATTACGATCCGTGTACAGTACGCGGCGTTCGTCTGGGTGCTGGGGTTTGCCGTGCACACCGTCGCCAGTGCTTCGTGGCTGCGAGCGCTGGTGCTGTTGGCGCTGGCCATGCCATGCGCGGTCCTGATCGATTTCCTGTCACCAGGCATGTTGTATCCGCTGGAAACCGGCGGCGCGGTGCTAGGACGCGCCGCAGCCGTGTACATCAATCCGACCATGGCGGGCGAAGCCATCCTCCTCGTATTCCTCCTCGCCTGCGCGGCGACGCCCGCGCGCTGGCGCGGAGCACTGTTGTTGCTGGCCGGCGCGGCAGTCCTGACAACCTTTTCACGGGCCGCTATCCTGGCCTGGCTGCTGGTCTACATCATTCTTGCATATTGCAGGAGCTTGCCGCGCTCGTCCTGCGTCGTGACGGCGCTGGCTGTCTGCGCCGCAGTCCTGGGCGCCGGCGCGTTCGAGAACTACCTGCTCTCACGCAGCGATTTCGACGTCGCAGCAGGCAATATCCTGGCCCGCCTCGATTTTTTCTCGAATTTCAGCCTGGGCGATGACAGCGCGGGCGAGCGCGCCGACGTGCTCGCAGCCGGCTGGGAGATGTTCCTCCAACATCCCGTGTTCGGCGCTGGCGCCGGCGCCACGCAGTTCTGGTCTCACCGCGGCAGCACCCATAACCAGCTGCTTCTGCTGGCAGCCGAATACGGCCTCCTCGGCGTCGGCATGTGGCTCTGGATGGCGTCGATCGTCTTGCGCGGGCGCTTTTTCGAAGATCGCGGGCTGCAGGCTGCGATGGCATTCCTGTTCGTGTTCATGTCGATGTTCACCCACCAGATGTTCGATTCCGCCACCTACTGGTTCGCCGCGTTCGCGTGCGCATCGGCCGGGCAGGCGCCCGGACGGGACAGGAAGCTACCCGTCGCTTCGTCGCCCTGGCGGCGCGAATTCAGTCCCTCAGGCGGCTATGTGGCGCTGGCCTGGGCGTACAGGGCGCCCGCCGCTCGGGGACACCAGGAGGCGACCCACGTATGAGCCAAGATCCCGTTCTCCAGCAGGATGCCATGGGCAACTCGACATTCGTGATTTCACTCGACTTCGAGCTTTTCTGGGGCGTGGCCGACAAGCGCACGGTTGCCGAGTATGGGCGTAATGTACTCGGTGAATGGCAGGCCGTTCCCCGAATGTTATCCGCGTTCCGCAGTTCCGGGCTGCGGGTAACCTGGGCGACAGTCGGGATGATTATGTGCCGTGACTACAGACACTGGCGCGAAATCAGGCCACAGGCTCTTCCTTCCTATGACAGGGCTGGCCTCAATCCCTATCACCTGGATTCGCTCGTCAAGGAGCATCCGGGTCTGTTCTTCGCACGGCGCCTGGTACAACAGATTGCCGACACTCCCGGCCAGGAGATTGCGACGCATACCTACAGCCATTTCTATTGCGGCGAACCAGGTGCGACCACCGAACAGTTCGCTACTGACCTGCACTGCGCCACCGAGATCGCCGCAGAGATGGGCCTGCGCTTTCGCAGTATCGTCCTTCCGCGCAACCAGATAGCCGAGCCCTTTCTTGCGGTCCTCCCGGAGGCGGGAATACAGGTTTACCGCGGCAATCTCCAGCACTGGCTGTACCGGGACGGCGACGCGGTCGCGGGGGGCCTGGCCGGACGGGCAGCGCGCTTCGCCGATGCCTTGCTCCCGCTCAGCGGCCATCCCGTAGTACGTCAACAGGAGCGTGGACGCCTGCTAAACCTTCCTGCGAGCATGTTCCTGTATCCCTGCACCGCGGGATACCGCAGCCTGATGCCCCTGCGCCTGGCGCGGCTGAAGGCGGCGATGACCGCCGCCGCGCGCAGCGGCGGTGTATTTCACCTCTGGTGGCACCCCCATAACTTCGGCCTTGATCTGGAGAAAAACATGATGCTGCTGGACGAAGTGCTGCGCCACTACCGCCTGTTGGCCGACCGCTACGGCATGCAAAGCCGCTCCATGGGCGACTTCGGCAAATTCAGGGGCACGGACGCACTCGACCCTGACGACCAGTTCCGCGAAGCGCCGCACTCGCGCCACGCTGGCGAGCCCACTTGGAGTCAGCCATGAGGAGACATGTCCTGCACATTATTACCTGCCTGGACGTCGGCGGCGCCGAGATGGCGCTCTATCGGCTGGTCCGGGAATCCCGGGATAGCGACTATGCGCATACCGTGGTGTCCCTCATTCCCGGTGGCGGAATGTACACGCGCTTCGTCGAGGCAGGGATCGGCCTGGTGCTGCTCGACGTGCGGCGTTCGCCACTGTCGCACTTGCTGCGCCTGGTGCAGCTGATCCGCATTCTGCGGCCCGACATCGTCCAGACCTGGATGTATCACGCGGATTTCGTGGGCGGCCTTGCGGCGCGGCTGGCTGGCAACAGAAATGTGATCTGGGGCGTGCGCACGACCGACGTGGACATCGGATGTGCGCGCACCACAGCAATCCTGCGCCGCGTCTGCGCCGCGCTGTCGCGCTGGGTGCCGCGTTCGATCGTCTGCGTGGCCGAAGCCGCCCGGCGCTCGCATGCGGTGATCGGCTACGACAGTCGGCGGATGGTCGTGGTGGCAAATGGTTTCGATATGGCGGCGCTGCGCGCCACCGAGGACCAGCGCGACGGCCTGCGCTCCCAATGCGGTTTCGCTGCGGACGATATCGTCCTGGGAACACTGGGCCGTTTCAACCTCGACAAGGACCATGCCAACTTCGTCCAGGCAGCCGGTCGTCTTGCGGGTCGCTACCCGAGGCTGCGTTTCCTGATGGTCGGCAAAGACCTGGTGCCTGACAATCCGGCGCTGATGCGCTGGATCCATGCTACCGGGTATCAGGAGCGCTTTGTGCTGCTGGGCGAGCGCAGCGACGTCGCGGTGTGTTTGTCGGCCATGGACATGTTCTGCCTGTCTTCTCGCACCGAAGCATTTCCCAACGTCGTCGGCGAGGCGATGGCGATGGGATTGCCTTGCGTTGCGACTGACGTTGGCGACGTCAACGTCCTGATGGCCGATACCGGCGTCATTGTCCCCAGAGCCGACCCGGATGCACTGGCATGCGGCATCGCTGCCTTGGTGCAAGGGGGGCCCGAGTACTGCCAACAGATGGGCCGCCGGGCGCGTGAGCGAATTCACACAGTATTCACGATGGATTGCGCGCGCAGGCGCTTTGAATCGATTTATGACGACGTCATCGCGGGGAGGGAATTTTCATGTGCGGAATAGCTGGATTTCTAGGGGGCGCACCTTTCCACGCGGAGGATGGGTACGGCGCCGTGCTCAAGCACATGACCGACAGCCTTGCCCATCGGGGACCGGACGATGCCGGTTACTGGAGCGACCCGGATAAGGGATTGGCGCTCGGCCACAGAAGACTGGCGATCGTCGACCTGTCGCCGGCCGGCCACCAGCCGATGCACTCGGCCTCGCGTCGGCATGTGCTGGTTTTCAACGGCGAGATCTACAATCACCTCCAGTTGCGCGAGGAGCTCGCCAGTGCCGGCGCGGCGCCGGCATGGCGCGGCCATTCCGATACCGAGACCCTGCTGGCGGGCCTCGAAGCCTGGGGCGTTCGGGCTACGGTCGAACGGGCCGTCGGGATGTTCGCATTCGCCTTATGGGACCGCTGGTCATGCACGCTGACGCTTGGCCGGGACCGGATCGGCGAGAAACCGCTGTACTACGGCTGGCAGGGGCAGGGCAGTAATGCAGTTTTCCTGTTCGGGTCCGAGTTGGGAGCGCTGCGCGCGCATCCGTGCTTCGAACACCTGGTTGATCGCGACGCTCTTTGCCTGCAACTGCGTCTGAACTGCGTGCCGTCGCCATATTCGATCTACCAGGGCATCGCCAAGCTCCCTCCGGGTTGTCTGCTGTCGGTGTCGTCGCGGCAGCCCACACCGCAGGTCGTGCGCTATTGGTCGGCCACGGCCGCAGCAGTGGCGGGCGTGGCGCGACCGTTCACCGGCAGTCCGGAAGAAGCGGTCGAGCGCCTTGATGCACTGTTGCGCGAGGCGGTACGTTTGCAGATGGTTGCTGATGTTCCACTCGGCGCCTTTCTTTCCGGCGGGGTCGACTCGTCTACCGTTGTCGCGCTGATGCAGGCGCAGTCGGCGCGGGCGGTCAAGACCTTTTCCATCGGTTTCGATGAAGAAGGCTACAACGAAGCGGAATACGCGAAGGCCGTCGCGCGCCACCTGGGAACCGAGCATACCGAGCTGTATGTCGGCGGCGCGCAAGCCATGGAGCTGGTACCCCGGCTCCACGAGATGTACGACGAACCCTTTTCGGATTCTTCTCAGCTGCCGACTGCGCTGGTGTCGGGACTGGCCAGGCGGCATGTCACCATTTCGCTTTCGGGTGATGCTGGCGACGAGCTGTTCTGCGGCTATAACCGTTATCAGCTCACAGCAAGGTTGTGGCGTTCGCTGAGCACCGTTCCGCGCCCGTTGCGCCGATTAGCGGCAAGGGCGATTGCCGGCATACCGGTAAGGTCGTGGAACAGCGCGCTGCGTGGTCTGGGCCGCTGGGCGCCTGGTCCACTGCGCTGCCAGAATCCCGGAGACAAACTGCACAAGGGCGCAGCAGTGCTCTCCTGCGCGACCCTGGACCAGCTCTATCTCGGGCTGGTGTCGCATTGGGACGACCCCGCCGCGGTGGTCCTGGGTGCCCACGAGCCGCCGACCAGGCTGACGGGCGATGCTCCGGCATTGCCGGGTCTGGATGGAATCGAGCGCATGATGGCCCTCGACCTGTTGACCTACCTGCCCGACGACATCCTGGTCAAGGTCGACCGCGCGGCAATGCGGGTCTCGCTCGAGACCCGCGTTCCTTTCCTCGACCACCGGGTGGTGGAGTTCGCATGGAAGCTGCCGCAGGAAATGAAACTGCGCGAGGGCTGCAGCAAATGGGCGCTGCGCCAGGTGCTGTACCGCTATGTGCCGAAAGCCCTGATCGAACGTCCAAAGATGGGTTTCGGTGTGCCGGTCGGCGACTGGCTGCGCGGTCCGCTGCGCGACTGGGCAGAGGACTTGCTCGACGAAGCCCGGCTTCGCCGCGAGGGCTACTTCCATCCTGCCCGAATCAGGTCGCGCTGGGACGAGCACCTGTCCGGCCGGCGCAATTGGCAGTACCACCTGTGGGACGTCCTGATGTTTCAATCCTGGCTGGAAGGGACCCATGCACGACACAACGCGGCCTTCACCGCGTCGGCCGCCGGCGCACGCGCGGGCCGTGCGTGGCGCCCGGCCGCCAACCTCCACTGAGGAGTCGACATGAACAAGAAGATCGTTATTTCGGTGAACACAGCCTGGAACATCTGCAATTTCCGCGCCGGCCTGGTCCGGGCTCTCGTGCAGCATGGCTACGACGTGATGGTCATGGCGCGCAGCGACGATTACGCTTCGCGCCTGGCAGCGCTGGGATGCCGGTTCAAGGTGCTGTCGATGGATACCAACGGCACCAACCCGAGCCGCGACCTGGCGCTTCTGGTCAAGTACCGGCGCGTCCTGCAATCGGTGCGCCCGTTGGCATACCTGGGTTATACGATCAAGCCGAACGTGTACGGCTCGATCGCAGCCAACGGTCTGGCCATTCCGGTCATTAATAACATCGCCGGGCTCGGCGCGACCTTTATCAACAGTTCACTCCTGACCTGCCTCGTCAAGCGCCTGTACCGATATTCGTTGCGCCGTTCGAGCAGGGTGTTCTTCCAGAACGCTGACGACCGCCAACTGTTTCTGGAAGCTGGCCTGGCACGGGAGCAGGTCGCGGACGTTTTGCCAGGCTCCGGCATCGACTTGCACCACTTCGTGCCAGCGCCGCCTCCTCCTGCCGCGCCCGGTTTTCGCTTCCTTCTGGTAGGCAGGATGCTGAGAGACAAGGGCCTGGAGGAGTATGCGGCCGCCGCGGACCTTGTACATCGCCGGATTCCAGGCGTCCGCTTCCAGCTGCTGGGCGCGGTCGATGGAGACAACCCGAATGCGGTCCCGCTGGACCGTATCCGGGAATGGGAGAAACGCGGCACGCTGGAGTACCTGGCCTGTGCGGACGACGTGCGGCCTTACATGGCGCAGGCCGACTGCATCGTGCTGCCTTCCTACCGCGAAGGAGTGCCGCACTCCCTGCTCGAGGCTGCTGCGATGGCGCGTCCAATCATTGCCACCGATGTGGCCGGGTGCCGGGATGTGGTCGACAATGGCGGAAACGGTTTCCTGTGCCAGGCAAAAAACGCCATCGACCTGGCCGAGAAGATGGTCTGCATGGCAGGCTTGCCACGTGAACGGCTGATAGAGATGGGGGAGCACGGCCGCGAGAAAATGGCGGCGCAATTCGACGAGAAGATCGTCATTGCGAAGTACCTTTCGGCGATCGAGCAGATCGAGTCGGTTCAGCGCGACCTGACCTGGCGGACCATGTCGCCCGCGACCTGAGCGTCGACGACGGCGGCTATTGGAGCTTAGCGCATGGATCTTATACTGTTGACCGGAAGGGAAGCTGTTCGAGCGGTTCAGTCGCCGGCGTTCCGCGACGATTGGCTCGCGCTGTACGGGCGCTGCCCCTGGGCGACCGCCTGCCAGCATCCGGACTTCGTCTTGCCCTGGTATGTGGCCTACGACATGGCTTTCCTTCCAATAATCGTACTCGCCCGGTCCGCAAGCGGCCAGCTGCTGGGCCTGCTGACCCTGGCCAGGCGGCATGCCGGTGGTTCCATCACCGGGGCAGGCGCATGCCAGGCCGAATACCAGTCCTGGCTCGCCAGACCGAGCGATGGCGACGCCTTCATCTGCGCGGCGATGTCGAGCCTGCAGGCTGACTTCTGCGGCGTCGACGTATGCTTGCGGTACCTGCCGCCTGGGGTTCCCCTCGACTGGACGGTTGGGGCAGGACCCTGTACGCGCCACACTGTCCTGCGTCCTCACCGCCGACCCCTGATGCACGGTGACGCCGCCGCGATGGCACGCCAGCGCAACAAGAAGAACCATCGCCAGAACTACAATCGGCTGAGCAGGATCGGCGAAGTGGCTTTCGAGCAGGTGCACTCCGAGACGCGATTTGCTTCTCTTTTCGAGGACATCTGCCTGCAATACGACTTCAGGCAAGCCGCACTGTATCGCCAGACTCCTTTTCTGAGCGACCCGGCGAAGAAGCGTTTCTTCCTGGAGCTGCACAGGCGCGGGCTGCTGCATACGACGATCCTGACCGTCGGGGGCAAACTGGCGGCATCGCACCTGGGGCTGCTCACCCGCGGACACGCTCTGCACCTCGGCGTCAATACCCACGCGCCTGACTTCGCGGCCCACTCGCCCGGCAAGCTGTTGCTGGCGATGCTGGGGGAGCACCTGGCGCAGGAAGGTGTGCCGCTGTTCGACCTGACGGCCGGCGGGGACACGTACAAGGAACTGTTCGCGACTGGCCACGACCTGGTCTTCGAGCTGGCCGTGTACGGCAACGCTCGCCAGAAGATGGCATCGGAAACGCGCATGCGCGCTGCAGCGTGGGCGAAGGCCGGGTTGCGCGCCGCCGGCTACCGCAGCACGGACGTGCTGGCGGCCTTGGCTGCGCTCAAGCGCGGCGGCCGTGGCGGCGGCATGCGCGGACCTGCTGCGGTCCTGCACGCGCCGCGGGGCCCTGCGGCAGGCGGTCTGCGATGTCGCATCGATGGGTCGATACGCCAACCGCGCCACGTGCCAGTGGCGAAGAACCGGCTGGCGGACCTGCTGTGCTGCGACGCCACTGCCCCATATGCCTATTGGGGATTTCTGCGCCAAGCCATGCAACACATGGAACGCTCGCAGGACCTTTATACCCTTGTGCTGGAAGGCAAGCTTGTGCTGGCTTGCTCGTTAACGCCAGGACCGGGAGGGCACATGCAGTTGTCCTACCTGTATGTGCAACGCCAGGCGGCCGAATGCGGCTGCGTACGCGGCTTCCTCGAGCAGTTGCTGTACGATCTGCAGCGACAGGGCATGAAGGGATTTCTCTATTGCAGCTGCGACCTGACCCCGGCCCTGCTTCAGGCCTTCGTGGACAGCGGTTTCGCGGACACGGACGAACCGGCCGCCGGGCTGCCGAATCCTTTCCCGACATCCCAACTGTGGGAGCCGTGATCATGAAACAGAGCACTCCATGCAACGACCCGTTTGGCGCTTTCGGCTCCTGCTACGTGGACGAGATCCCCGCATTCGTCGGCCCCGAGCTCACCAGGTTATACGAGACCCTGCATTCGTCTCTGCCGTTCTTCGAACTGTTCCGATCCACGCAAGGGGCGCATTGCTACGTTTCCTGGCGAGACGCGCTGCCGGCGCATATCTTTCTGTTCGTCGTCCGCGACAATTGCCTGGAGATGCTGAACGAAATGATCGAGGTGGACCAGCAAGAAATCACGCGGTTCACGCGACTGGTGTTCGCCCGCTTCGGGCAGATCGACCTTATCCGCTTTCGGGCATTGAAGACCGAGCTTCGCCAACTTGAATTCCCCGCACAGCAATGTGCCGCGAAATACACCTACTGCATTTCGTTGCCGGAGACGGCTGACGCCTACACAGCGAGCCTTGGCCCCACCACACGCAGTAGCGTCAAGCGCAAGTGCAATCGGATCAGGAAGACCTTCCCCAGCTTCCGCATGGAGTTCAGCCCTGCCAGCGAAGTCGACGAGGCATGGATGCGGGAGATCATGCGCCTGAGCGAGGAGGGCATTGCAGCGCGCGGACTCAAGATGCATCATGACAGCGATAAAATCGTGGTAATGGCCAAGCGCTGTGGTTTCGTCAGCGTGCTCCTGGTCAATGAACGCATTGCCGCGGGCATGATCGGGTACCAGTGCGGATCGAATTTTTTCATCGAACTGCTCGGCTATGACAAGCAGTTCCAGAAATACAGTATGGGCACGGTTTGTGTCTACCAGACGGTTCGCGAAATTGCTTCTCGCGGCGGCAGGCGCTGCTATCTGGGCGGCGGACACTTCGAGTACAAGCAGCATTTGGGAGGAAAGCTCATGTGTATGGATGAGCTGACGATCTACCGCTCGCACTCGCGGATGCTGGCAAACCTGCCCAGGGCAGTCGGCATGATGCTTGCCGCGCGCATTCGCGCGGCGAAGGAAATATTGCATCGGAATCGGAGCCACGTGCTGGCCAGACTCGTCTTCCACTACTTTTATCTTTTCAAGAGCAGGAGAGTGCATTGATCCTTGACGTCCGCGCGACGACGACGGCGCCGGAAAGCGGACCGCCATGATGCCGCCAGCGCCGCTGCCCTTGGTGACGCGCCGCCGTTTCCTGCTCGGCGGGCTCGGTGCGGGCATCGCAGGCATTCTCCCGGCCGGGACAGTGGAGGCACCTGCCAGGCCGCAGGATATGGATAAGGTCGGATCCAGTGGCGGGGCCAAGCTTCCGCCATTGGTCGTCAGCCTGGCCGATCACGGTGGCGTACCGGGCGCCGCACCGGCGGTGCTGGTGCACGCGTTCGAACGGGCCTTCAGCATCCTGGCCGATGCTGGTGGCGGCACCGTACTGGTGCCGCCGGGCGAGTACGACTTCGGGGTCCGCCGCGATGCTTCCCCCATGGTCTTGTGCCGTAATGCGCGCGACGTGGCGATTTCTGCATATGGAGCGACCTTTCGGGCAGCCACCAAGGCCAGGGCGGTGCCGAGTCTGTTCTACTTCTTCAATTTTTCGAACCTGACCCTGGCTGGCGCCCGCTTCATCGATACCGGGTTCAAACCGAGGGTGGACTGGCATGGCATGTACTGCGTAGGGCTCCAGGCCGATGCCGCAAGCAGCGGGTTTCGCATGATCGACTGCTGCGCCGAACGTGTATTGGGGCTGCTGGCATCGAATAACAGCGCCACCACGCGTCACTACTTGTCTGACATTAAGGTGTCCGGCGAGGTGCGCGATTCCTACTACGGGGTTGGCGCGAATTATGTTCGCAGCGGCGTTGAAGTCGACCTGTCCTGCCACAACGTGCGGCGCGCCTTCATTGCCTATGGCCTGAAGGATGCCGACATCGCTGTTCGGGTGTCGTGCACGTCGGAATGGCCGGGAAGCAATGGGCTAGTCGCACTGGTATCCGAAGGGGGGAGCGCCGGGAATGTGGAGCGAGTGAGGGTCCGGGTGGACGCGACCGGCGCAGGTATCCACGCAAGCTACGTGCATTTCTACCATCAGGGGCCGGAAAAACAGGGCAGCATGCATGACATCGATGCGACCGTCAATCTCCTTCACGTCGACGGGGCGCAATCGATATTTACCTTCGACCACGAGGCCGACGGGGTCAGAGCCAGAACTGAGCGCGCCTGGGACCGGATCTTCTTGCACGGCAAGGTGGCCGGTCCGTTCAAAGGGAAGGTAGTGTCCAACCCTACGGTCACCAGCTCGCCCGGTACAGTCTACCTGGACCGTAGCCTGGCCGGATTGATTCGCAATGCGAAGCTGCGCACGAACTTCCGGGTCCGGCCATCCTGAACAATGCCTGGGCCGCATCAATGACATCCATGAAACTGCTCATCTATGTCCACTCGCTCGAGAATGGCGGCGCCGAACGCGTCGTGGCGAACCTTGCCAATCACTGGGCCTCGACCGGCTGGGATATCACGGTACTGACCGTTGCTGCGCGATCAACGGACTTTTATGCGCTCGATCCGGCTGTCCGTCGGGTCTGCATGGACATGTCGAGTGGCGGCGAGGATTTGTTATCAGGGGGACTACGCACCGTAAGACGCGTCCACGCCCTGCGGCATTGGCTGCGTGAGCTGCGGCCGGACTTCGCTTTGGGCGCCATGCAGACCGCGAGCGTGGTCCTTGCGCTCGCAGCCTGGAAAGTGCCGGGGGTGCGGGTGCTTGGTTCCGAGCATACGTTTCCTCCCAAGGCGCCACTCGGTCTGGCGCGCGAGAGTCTTCGTTACTACGCTTATGGCGGGCTGGACGCCATCGTCGCCCTGACTCAGGAATCTGCCTCGTGGCTGAAGACACAAACGCGGGCGCGCCTTGCACCTGTTATCCCGAACCCCGTGAGTTGGCCGCTGGCGGAACAGGAACCCCGGGTGGAACCTGTATCCGCCTGCCTGCCGGGCCGGCGCATCGTGCTCGCCGTCGGGCGATTCAGCGAGGAAAAAAATTTTCATGTCCTGGTCGACGTGTTCGGCCGTCTTTCGGCACGGCATTCTGGCTGGGACTTCGTCATCCTGGGTGACGGTCCCCAGCGCGGCGCACTGGCGTCACAGGTGTCGGATGCTGGCCTGACAGGCCGTGTTTTCCTCCCTGGCCGGGTAGGCAATGTCGGTAGCTGGTATGAGCGCGCCGACCTGTATGCAATGAGCTCGCTGTTCGAAGGCTTTCCCAATACCCTCGTGGAAGCACTGGCTTGTGGCTTGCCGGCTGTGAGTTTCGACTGCGATACCGGACCGCGCGATATTATCCGGCACGGCATCGACGGCTATCTGGTAGTACCAGGGGATTGCCAGGGCCTTGAAGAATCTCTATCACGGCTGATGGGAGACAGCCAACTGAGGATGATGTTTTCGCAACGCGCAGTCGAGGCACGCGAGCGTTTTTCGATGAGCAAGATTGCGAACATGTGGGCCGAGCTATTCGAGCAGCTCGGCAATCCGATTGTTCCCCGCGGAAAGTATAATGGTGAACATTCATCTGAAAGCGGCACCGGCGGGCGTCCGCTAGTCTGAGCCCTGCCCAACCACGCCAAGTGGACTGTATTGTCAAAGGCGCAGCGATAATTCGGTTTATCGTTGCGCTTTTATACATTTCGATAGACGAGTCGCAATAAACTTGTGTTTTATGCTCTTTCTCGCTAGTTATAAATTTCGCAAAAGTAATTTTTTTTTTGATTTGCGGAACTAGTCGCCGAAAAGAAAGTCTAACGTGTACTTTCCAACGGAAAATGAGGAGCTTTATGGAAACACGCAAATCAGTCCAGCTGAAGAGTAATTTTCTTCAAGGTAATTTTTCGGCACAACCCAGCAAGCGCGTAGTGACACAGCCAAGGCTTCGCAGTCACATCCCTGGATCTGCTAATTGACGCAGCGCAGCTCCCAGCGACCGTCTGACCAGCCCTAAGGCCGGCAGCACCTTTTCCCAACTCATCAACATCCCGTCACTCGACCGAGAGCGACGGCTGGACGTTTTCGTCCCGAGTTATTCAAACATCTTAGAAAAGACACGACTACATGCAAGTTAAACAGCTATTCCCATTTCCTGCCCGACGCAACATTCACGCCCTGATGTTATTGGCCGGCCTCGTGTCCAGCCCGTTCGCACTGGCACAAAGCGCGTCCACTGCAACCAGCAACGGCAGCACTGTCACCGTCAAGATGGGTTACACCACTACCCCGACCTGGGTACGTGTTTACCTCGACACCGACCGCAATGCGACGACTGGCTACCGCGCTAATAACATCGGTTCGACCTATCTGATCGAAAATGGCCGCCTGTACCGCCACACCGGGACAAATGGCGGCTGGGGATGGACGTTCGTCAAGAATGTCAGCTCGGTTTCGAGCAACGGGGTGGCGACCGTACAGGTAGCAAGCGCCGACATCGGCTCGCCCACCGGCGCCAACGTAGTGACCCAGAGCGAAGCGCCGGTGCGTATCTCGTCGGTGATTGCGCTCGCGACGAGCTCGACGACGAGCCCGACCAGCCCTACCAGCCCGACCGGCTGGACCCAATGCGCTACTGAAGGCGGCACCTGTTCGTTCAGCGGCAGCGCCCAGGTACGTTATGGCACCTCGACCACCTACGTCACCAAGACACTGACCGGTCCGGTCAATTGCAACAATGCGGTCTTCGGTGATCCGGTGCCGGGCCAAATCAAGTACTGCTGGGTTGGTGCGACCACGTCGTCGCCGGCACCCGCACCGGCGCCGACGCCTGCCCCAGCCCCGGCCCCAGCCCCAGCCCCGGCCCCAGCCCCAGCCCCAGCTCCAGCCCCAGCTCCAGCCCCAGCCCCAGCCCCGGGTACATCCATCGCGGTCAACTACGCCGCGAGCACGACTACCATTGCGAACCCCGAACGTGGTCTCTACCGCCACGTCGGGTGCGAAACGCCACTCAGCCAGACGCAGCTGACGAACTTCCGAACCGCTGACGGCGAGACTTTGGTGCTGTGCGTGTTTTACCTGCGCAACTACGTGAACTCGCCAATCAGCGCAACGACGCTGAGCTTGTTCCAGCAGCAAATGGACACGATTCGCAAGTCCGGTTTGAAAGCGATTGTGCGATTTGCGTACAACGACAACAACAACCCGGCCGACGCGAAGCCGGCGATGGTAGCGACCCACCTGACCCAGCTACAACCCTACCTTGCCGCAAACAAGGATGTCATCACCGTCGTCCAGGCCGGCCTGATCGGCGCCTGGGGCGAATGGGGCAATACCGCAAGCTATGGCGACAGCTATAACATGACCGCCCAAAACATCGCGGACCGCAAGGCGGTGGTGGACAAGCTCCTGGCAGTCGTTCCAGCCGAACGCATGGTACAGCTGCGCATGCCACTGTTTAAGATGAAGCTCTATAGCCCGACGGCGCTCACCAGCAGCGAAGCGTTTACGGGAACCGCGAAAGCACGCCTCGGCCACCACAACGACTGCTTCCTGTCGAACTCGTCGGACTACGGCACCTATATCAACCAGTCGGTAGAGTATCCGTATCTTGCGACAGAAACTAACTACGTGGCGGCTGGCGGCGAAACCTGCGCCTACGTCCCGCCGCGCAGCGACTGTCCAACGGCAATTGGTGAAATGTCCAGATTCCACTGGTCCTACCTGAACATGGACTACAACACCACGGTATTGAACGCGTGGCGGTCGCAGGGCTGCTTTACGGAAGTGGAACAAAAGCTGGGCTATCGCTTCGTCATGAAGGGCGGTTCGTTCTCGGGTACCGCGAAGCCGGGCGGTGCATTTGCCGTCAACCTGTCGATCCAGAACACGGGCTGGGCCTCGCCGTTCAACAGCCGCAACGTTGAACTCGTGTTCCGTGACACCGCAACTAACGCCCTCTACCGTGTGAAGCTCAACGCCGATCCGCGCAAGTGGCAGGCAGGCCAGACCGTGACGATCAACGAGTCAGTGACACTGCCGGCGACCATGCCGAGGGGCTCCTATACGCTGTTGCTGAACCTGCCTGACCCGCAAGCTTCGCTGAGCAGCCGTCCGGAGTATGCAATCCAGATGGCCAATGCCAACACCTGGGAAGCCACTACGGGTTTCAATAAACTGCACCATACGGTCGGCGTGGCGCCGTAAGGTCTGCTGACAATGACCGGTCCTTCGGGGCCGGCTCATGGTTCCCGTGCCCGATGCGTCGCATCGGGCCTTTTTTTTGAGTGCAGCGAGCCACGTGATGTCAATCGGATTTCAAGGCCGCAGCGATCGTGTCCCGCGCGCGGTGGATGCGGCTACGGACGGTCCCGACGGGGCTATGCATCTGCTCTGCGATCTCTTCGTAACTCAAGCCTTCCAACTCGCGCAAGACCAGGGCAGTACGCTGTTCCTCGGGCAACTCGCCGAGCGTGTGGTCGAGCAAATCGAAGATCTGTTTGGACTCCAGTTTCGCTTCCGGGGTATCGAAATCCATCTCGGCGGTCCCGTATTGCTGGCTGCCACCTTGCTCCCCGGCAGGCTCGGCAGCTTGCGGAAAACGCAACCTGTTACGGACAATCGTGCGCTTTGCCGTATTGATCCCGATGCGGAAGAACCAGGTGGAAAACGCGGAATCGCCGCGAAAGGTGTGTAGCGCCCGATACGCCTTGATAAAAACCTCTTGCGCAACGTCCTCACTTTCACTTTGGTCACGCAGGAAGGTGCCGAGGTAACGAGTCAGCTTGTTCTGGTAGCGTCTGACCAGCGCGTCAAATGCGCGCATGTCTCCAGCCTGCGCCGCTTTGACGAGTTCCAGGTCGAGCTCCCTTCTACTCTTCATGACTGTCTGCAGTGGTCTTCTGGACCGTTCGCCAAGCGTGACAAGTGCGGGCAACGACGAGTAATGCTGGGTGCGCGCGTCTAAGCTTGTTCTCGCGCACGGTGCATCCAAGGGGCTGGTGTTTGCTGCATGACGTTGCACGGTTGGGCCACACTGCGTTGTTGACAACCGGGAAACGAATTGCTCTTCAACGCGACCCTTACACTGCGGTTCTGCTCGCCTTTTCAACCATTCTTCGCTTTATCTCAACACCGGCTTTGATATCGGTCAATGAGCGATAGACATTACTTCTGTGCAGCGCGTCGTGCAAGATCAGGGATAACTGGGTTAGTCCATGAAGAAAGGGACAGGGGGCACGTCCCCTGTGGCAATACGTAATCCAAATCAAAGCGTTTTGCGTAAGAACAGACTCTACCCATGACGCATATCAAGCCTTCAATTCTTTGCCGAATTAACATTGATTTGCGCCAGCTCAAATCGGATCGTAACGACTGGGTTTGCAGACGAGAATGGTGTTGTTCCAGTGAATGGCGCCGCGAATCGCAGTCGCACAATGGAGAAGACAATGCTTCAAGAAAATACTCGACGCAGGTTCCTGCGTAGCGCATCACTCAGCCTTGCCATGCCCGCCTTCATGACAGACGCGTTGGCACAAAAAAACCTGCAGCGTCGCCTCGAATGGCAGGCGTTCAAGATCACGACGCAATACGATTCGTTGCTCACTGCAATCACGCGGATGAAGGCCAATACCAACCCCGCCGATCCGAATAGCTGGGAATACTGGACGGCTGTACACATCAACTACTGTCCACATAACGTGCCTTACTTTTACGCCTGGCACCGGGGATATCTGTACTACTTCGAACGGCAGCTCAGAACTGTCTCGGGAGACCCCCGGTTGACGCTTCCTTATTGGGACTACTATATGTCTGCAACAATTCCGGCCGAGTTTACGAACCCCAGTACGGCAAATCCCCTGTACGTCGAGCGCGTTAACACCAATATTCGGCAGGCATTGACAATGGCACCATTCTCGCCAACGGTGACAAATTTTCCGCGTGGGATGGTGAATGCATTCGAACCGAATCTGGAAAGCGCGCCGCACAACCCGGTACACGACATCATCGGCAATGCGATGGCCACCATGCGTTCGCCGGTTGATCCGGTTTTCTGGCTGCACCATGCAAACGTGGATCGCTTGTGGGTCGCATGGGTAGCTGCTGGAGGCGGACGCACCATGCCTTCAAAAAGGAGCGCGTACTGGTCAGGCAACCACGTTTATGCGACGACATTAAGCATGCCGCGTTCCTCGACCTTTGATACCCGTAGCAACTTGCAATACGCCTACGCGAACGAGACGCTGCCAACCGGGCTTCCGGTTGCGGCGCTGTCAAAGGCAAGCGTGCAGTTAGTGCAAGCGGAGTCAGGGCAAAGGCTGGCGACCCTGCCGCCATTAGGCACTTTCCCAGTGACTACGGGGAGGGCCACCAGCGACACCGGATTTTCGATCGGCGGCGCGCGCCTGATTGGCCTGGACGAGCGGTCGGTGAGTGCCCAGTTGCCCATCCTTTCGTCGCATTGGAGCGCAGTGCAGGAAATCATGCGTGGCAATGCGGCCACTATACCGGGCAATTCGAAGCGGTATCGCTCTGTCACGCTGGTACTCGATGACGTCGAACTTGCGGCGGCGGGCAGGAAGGGCGGATTTTATTATGAGGTCTACTTGAATATTCCCGCAGAAATCGGACCGTCGAGCAAGCCAGCCTCCGTACTGATCGGGACCCTGGGAGCATTTCAGGTGGCCGGAGCAAGCCACCATGGACATGGCGCTGTTCAGCTCATGTATCCGATAGGCAGAAAACTGGCTAGCGCCTCGAGCCTGCAGATCGGGATGGTCAGCGTGTCGTTTGTCCGTGTGAACGGCGAAAATGCGCCCCGCGGGCCCGCAATCGGTATCGGCGAAGCACGGATCGAACTGTCCACAGAAGATAAGCAGTCCTGATGTCCGGGATGCTGTTCGAAATGGAATCCGGACGGAATGGATGCACGCGGCGGTAATCGATGCCTCTCGTCAATCCGGCTATATGCGCCTGCCACCAGCGGGATTGTTTGCACTGGTATTACCGACTTGGCTGGCGAGCCGGGTCAGCGGAGCTACCGCACTGGCTTCGCTGACCGCGCGTTCATCCGGCGCATCAGTGCATGCCCATATTCGATGCCTGGCTTCTCAACCCAGTGGTATCCGAAATACGAGAGCCCAGCGACGCCAACGAAGAAAAAGATCCATGACAGATACAGGGGGAAACTGTCGAAGTAGCTGAAGCACAAATACATGACCGGAACATGGACAAGGTAGATTCCATAAGAATATCGGGCGATCGTGCTGCTGCAGGACTGCAGCCACCTCGATTGTAATTGCCCACAGCGGGGTATGAGCAATCCAAGCAACAGGCAGCTGATCCAGGCCAGCGCTGTTGCACTGAACCCCAAACCCACAAGGACTGGGTAGGCCAGGGCCAGCGCACCAACATATGCAAACAGCACGCGTGGGCCCCAGGTCTTCCGGGCGCCGAGCATTGCGTAAGCGAGTACGCCAGGTAAGAAACACGGGTAGAACTTGATGAGATTGGTGTTCCATCCAAGCAGTAAGAAAACACAAATCAACCCCAAGGAAGCACACCACAGGAAGGCGACGGTGCGCGCCGAGCGCCAGAGCGGCGCGCTCGCAATGGTATGCAAGGCAGGAAGAAATAGATACATCTGTAATTCAAACGGCAGGCTCCAGAGAACTGGTGTGATGTTATCGTCCCCAGTCAGATTCTGGACCAAAAACAGGTTGCTCAGTAAGGTGCTTAAGTCGGGTTCGGTCTCTGTCGCGAACCGTTGTATCAGGGCCAGCGTCCCAACAACCACCATACTCATCGGATAGATACGGAAGACGCGGGCGACCAGGAAGGAGGGCGCGCTCAGTGGGACACCATGGTCCGATGCATGGCGTTCGATAGATTGCAATAGTACGAGGCAAGTATGTACGAAGAAAATCATGACGCCCAGAGTACCAAGTGACTGGACGTGGAAGCGGCCGATAAGTGGACGAAAATGTTCGAGCATCAAATGACTGCTTACAACGAAGCTAACTGCCATTGTCCGCAGGAGATCAAGGTTGGGTGAGCGCTCAGTCACGATGTACCTAGCCCTGAACCGCCGGCGCAGCTGCCAGCGTGAAAGAAGAGAGGTCAGAAGCGACATGCATGCGCTGTAAAGGCTTATTGCTTGGCTATTTTGCTTCTAATGGCCAGTAAAGCCTTCAAGGCCAATCCACCTGCCGGGCTGGTTTTACGCTGGTGCAAGCCAGTCTTCAGACGCCGCAGTTGTCCACGTGCGTACGCCGCCAGCGCCCAATCCAGATTGGCAAGCAGCCTGGTTGTCGAACGGTACACTTGCAGCTGGTCCATAACGATTTTCTGCCCGAGCAAACGTTGCTTAAATTCAAATTCGCCACCACCCAGATAAAATCTGGTGCCGCCACGGCGGATGGTCTCGCAAATGGTCAGGTAAGTGCACAGCTTCCCAACACCGTAATGCCGATAGTCGGGCGCAAATGCAGTGATGTCCCCGAAAAAACTTTTCCCGACTTGGTAGTTGACCGAACCGGCGCATATTTTCTCATCAATGCACAATAGCGAGACGAAACCGCATTCCTTAGCCAAGGACAGGACGCGCCCAATATCGTGACTGAATCTGGCTCCACGGCTGGTGATCCTTCGTTCGCTGAGCTGTGCGATCAAACGGACCGTTTCCTCGTCGATTTCCTCGTTTACAAGGAAGGTCATTGTGAACGAGGGAAAGGTCTTGCGCACCGTATTCAACTGATGACGGATGCTTGTGCGTGTCGTTTTTCCGAGTGCCGCCGTGTACTCTTCCGGTGTGGCCGGCAGCGATATGACGTAGGTATCCTTTGCCTCGTATTGCTGGAAAGGATACTCAAACCGCTCCATGCGGCAGGAGAGCGCCTCGAAACTGACCACGTCGATCTGCTGGAATGCATTGAAAACGGATTGCACAAAGCGTGTCAGTTCGTGGGCATCGATATGAAGCATTTCGTTGAGGACCACGATGCGCCGACGTTCTACGCGAAACACGAGGATATCGGTTACCTTGCCCCATTCTCGTGCTACATAGCAACTGACGTTGTGCAGGGATCGGAACGCACTAAAAAAAGGCAAGGACGCATGCAGGGTCTCGTAGCGCCTCGCCAGCTCTGGGCCTATAAAGGGTGGAATCTCTTTCTGGAAGATTTCGACCGAGACACGATCCTGAAAAGTTGGCACCCCGGTTTCCATGGAAAATCCATTGTTTCTAAAGTGGCAACGAATCTGCAGGTAAGGATGCATTGCAATGCAGTCGGAGCGCCAATGCTTCATCATTACCCATGCCCCGACGTCATGCTGCACGATGCGTTTTGCGCAGTGCGAGCAGTAGTTACATGAACGTTTTGCGATTCCTCAGCTGATTTTCGTTAATCCTCACGAGTCGACTTTGACGCAGCGCAAACATACCCTGAGTATGCGAGCAGATGAACCAAGCATTGACGATGTCGCTTGCTGACCATTGCCCATGGAGCGTTGATTCTGGGCGTGGCCCTCGGGAGTCCTTCATCGGCATTGCCTATCCAGGCGGGCCAGAGGGATGTCGCCAGCGGCTAAACGCTGCGTTGAATGAATCGGAACCGCTGAGGTGGCGTTTCCATCCAGTCGGCGCTTGGGAACTCAGCTGTCAAGCAGAGTAATGATGGTGTCAATCCTGTAGGGTTTGCTGGCAAACAGGTAGCGTTGCTCGCGCTGTACAGTTGCACCAGTCGAGATACATCCCGACACGACGATTATTTTAATTGCCGGATAGTTTTCGTGGATGGCATCAGCCAGTTGCAATCCATCCATACCGGGCATCTTCACATCCGTTAGTACGGCGTCGATGCCCATTGCCGACTCAAGGACCTGTAAGGCCTCATCTGCCGAATGCGCGACCAGGACTTGCAAGCCATGCGAACGCAACAGGACGGCGGCGCACTCGGCACCGTCGGCTTCGTCATCAACAAGCAAAAGATGGCGCGGCATCTTGCTCAATCCTTCATGCTTCTCACCGGTAGCAACGTTGGGGCGTGGCACGTTGCCACCACCTTCCTTGACTGACATGATTTGCATAGCGAGCCTCTCGTACGTCGGACGTTGGGGACGTTTGGAGTTTAGCGTTAATCGATGCTGTAGCAGGCTCCGCACGCAGAGCGCATGCGATCAGCCGACAAGCTTTCCCCGTCTCTCTTCCTTGGCAGGCACATAGTGCGATTGGAAAGCGTCTTTGGATTCGTGCGCAACGATCGCGTCGACATGCTGGGCGTTTAATGGCCGACGCACAATGGCGCAGGCACTAGCGCCATGGTTGGCAACTGTCGATTCTACATCTGCCAGATAGATGATCGAAGCCTCCGGGGCGCATCGTGCCAGCTCCCTCGTCAGCGAACGGCGATCACCAGGTATCTCCGATAGACACGTAATGATCAGGTCAAACTGAATCATACGGGCTGCGCACAATGCTTTTGTTGGGCTAAATACCGGTGTAATCAGATACCCCATGGACGCTAGAAGGCTTGATGTGGAATTGCAGGTTTCAGCGCAGGCTTCCAACACCAATGCATACTTCATCTGACACCCTCCTGATATGATGTATGTAAAACATCGTAATAGCGAGGAGTATAGTTCCAGTTACTTGTTCTTGGGTTTGCGAATTGCTATCGATAACTGGGATCCGATCGACAGCGCGACATTGCACAGTTGCCCGGTGAGCTGGTGTTCAAATCGGGCACACCGGTCGTACTGCATTCAACAATGCGCTGGACAGTCCCTGACTCGCCTGCTGGTTCGTTTGGACTTGAGGCAGAGCAGTACGGGCAGAGCGAGAATGGGTCGTCAAGCACCTTCACGACCACGTGCACCTGCGTACGATTCATCATCCAGGAATGAACGCTGTAGTACATCTGCATGGGTAAATTTCATGGTGTGTTTGAAGCGCTTACTCATACCAGTTAGAAAACTCTCCGCTGTTCTGCTCATCACCGAAAGGCGTTGTGCCCGTTAGGTGTGGAAGACGCCCAGCGCCGCTCGCATCAGCCTTCCCGGCGATGTAATGCGTTCGCCGTCGAGCGCCCAGCGCCAGCCCAGGTAGTCTCGGCGGCGGGCGGGACGATCGAGGGTGCGCTAGCCTTTTTGCGACTCCAATAAAAACGTCTCGTCTGCTTCGGCAATGCCGGCCAGGCGCTCGGCCCGGTCGTGCTTGGTCAGCGATAGAAAACGGTGGCGCCCGCGAAAGCTGGTGTTGCGGTGGACGCCGATGGCCTTTGCAGCTGCGCGCACGCTTCTGGTTTCGAGCATGTTGGAGAGGTAATCGAGCCACTTGGCGCGATGGCGCAGGCGAGCCAACGGCGTACCGCTCAATGCGTTGAAGGTCTTGCGGCAAGCGCGGCAACGATAACGCTGGAGGCCGCGGTCCAATCCGCGACTATAAGGGCGTTCAGCCTGGCACGAAGGGCAACAAGGCATGGGCCTGGCTTGGGCGATGACCGCGCAGACGCGCTCGAACCCGATTGCCGGGCGCAAGGCATCCAGCAGCTGCCCCCGCTGGCGCCGCGTCAGCGAAGGCAGTTTCCTCAGCAAACTGCTAAAACGGACTCCATTCATGCCGCACCCGACATTCGATCAGATCATCGTTGGACCACATCGGAGCTCGACAGTTGAATTTCTACAGCTTGCGGGGACAGCCCCATAAAAAACGGCGGGACCGAAGTCCCGCCGAAAAGGGGAGAACAATGAAGCGGCAAGCCGCCGGGTACTACATCAGAAGCGGTAGGTCAGCGAGGCCTCGACCGCACGCCCGAACAGCGGGCGGGCATTGATCGGGCCGGTGCCATTGCCGCCGGTCAGGCGCGAGTTGCCTTCGGTCAGGCCCAGCTCGTTGGTGACGTTGGTGGCCGACACGCGCAGCTCGAGCTTGCTGGATAATTCGGCCAGCACGCCCAGGTCCAGCGTCTCGTACGACGGCAGGAATTGCTGGTTGGCCTGGTCGGCCCAGCGGCTGCCGATGCGCGAGTAGGTGCCGTAGACGCGCAGGGCCTGGTCGCCGATCGGCAGGCGGTAGCTCGGCGAGAAGCGGTACTGGAACTTCGGCTGGCGCTGCACGGTATTGCCGGCGATCGCCGGGTTGTCCTTGTACTCCGAATCCTGCCAGTTGCCGGTCAGCTGCAGCTGCAGGCCGGCCAGGGGACGCAGGGCCAGTTCGAATTCGACGCCTTTGCCTTCCGAGCCGCTCACCGAATACAGCACGCCGGTGGTGGTGATCTGCTGGAACGAGATCCCGGTGAAGTCGGTGAAGAACGCGTTCACGTAGGCGCTGTAGAGCGGCGTCGCGGTCTTGAAGCCCACTTCGAACTGCTTGACTTTCGGCGTCGGCACGCGCGAACGGTCGTCCAGCACCGCCTGGCTGCCGGCGTTGCGCATGTCGTCGAAGTAGATGAAGGTGTGGCCCTGGTTGGCGCGCACGAACACGCTCGAGTCCTTCGACAGTTTATACAGGCCGCCCAGGGTGAACGAGTTCACCGAGTCTTCGCGTTCGAGCGCGGTGAAGCTGCCGGTCGGGCTGGACGTGCCGTTGTTGTAGACGGTCAGCGGGTTGTTGTCCGGGTCGACGGAGCCGAGGTTCGAGACCGAGGCGTTCAGGCGCTGCTTCTCGCGGCGCACGCCGGCGTCGAGCTTGATGCGCTCGCCGATGCGCCATTCGTCGGCCAGGTACAGGGCGGTGTTGTCGCCGTCGTAGGACGCGACCGGCGCGTAGAAGATGTTGCCGTCCTTGCCGTTGTTGGACACCACGACGCCGTTATCCAGGCGCACGTTGATCAGGCTAGCCTGCGGCGTGGCGCTCATCAGGTGGCTGTTCCCCAGGAACCAGGTGTCGCGCGACGAATAGTTCGCCACGTAGGCGCCGGCCGTCACGGTGTGCGCGCCGATGTCGCGGCTGACGCGCAATTCGTCGGTGAACGACTTCAGCTTCTTCTCCACCGCCCACAGGCCGGCCTGCACCACCTGCTGGTTCGGGCTGACGGCGCCACCCTTCACATAGGTCATGGCGCCGGTGGTGGCGCGGCGTCCGCCGACCGCGGCCAGGGTCGCGGCATTGCCGTTGGCGGACTGGATCGCGGCCTGCAGGTAGTCGGCGGCGCTCAGCGGGTTGTTACCGGTGAACATGGCGATGGTATTCAGGTCGCCGTTGAAGTAGTTGAACTTGTTCGAGACCTGCCAGCCATTGAGGTTCTGCTGGAAGTCGATGCCGAACACGGTCGACTTCAGGCCGCGGCCGTCGCCCAGGTCGTAGTTCAGGGTGCGGCCAGGCGCGGCCTCCACCGTGAAGTTGCGCAGCTCGTTGCTCATCAGGGTGCCGGTGAGCGGATCGAAGCCCGGGAAGGCGCTGATCGAGCGGCCCTGGTCCGACGAAATCAGGGGCACGCCGGTGTAGAAGGCGTTCTTGTCGTCGGTAGTGCGGGCGTAGAAGGTCAGTTCGCCCTGGTCCAGCTTGCGGGTGAGCGATGCCGACAGCTGGCCGCCGTCGTCGGCCGGGAAGCCCGACTTGCGCACGCCGTCGGTGACGCGGTAGAAGCCGCCGATCATGCCGTACCAGCCGTCGGCGACCTTGCCGCTGTAGACGGCATCGACGCGGCGCAGGTTGCCGGTGCCGGCGGTGAAGCGCATGCTGCCTTCCGGCGTGTCCGTGCCCTTCTTCAGGATGAAGTTCATGGTGGCGCCGGGCTGGCCCACCGAGTAAATGGTGCTCGGGCCGCCGCGCAGCACCTCGACGCGCTCGATGGTGTCATCCAGGCGGAACGAGGACGAACCCTCGAAGAAGGACAGCACCGGCACCGGGTAGATCGGGTTGCCGTTGAGCTGCACCGAGACGAACGGCGAGTCGCTGCCCGACGGGAAGCCGCGAACCTGGATGTTCGCGCCCGACTGGCCGCCGGTCGGCTCGGCATACGCGCCCGGCACCAGCTTCATGATGTCGGCGGTGGAGATCGGCGCGGCCATCTTGAGCTGCTCTTCGCTGGCGGTGGTGATGCTGAAGGCGGCGTCGATCTTGCGGGTGCCGCTGGCGGAGGCGGTGCCGGTCACGACGACCTGCTGGATTTCCTGTTGCACGGCGCTCGGCGTGCTTGGCGCGGCATTGGCTTCCTGCGCTGCTGCCTGGCAGTGGACGGACAGGGCCAGCACGGCGAGGGCAATGGCGGACAGCTGCGGGAACTGCTTGGACTGGTTCATGTGAGTAGGCTCTCGTTGTTGTCAAATACGGCTACTGGCGGGGCGTCTCCTCCCCGGCTGCCTTACCGAAAAAATGTTCGGTAAAGAAAGTGCTGTCATTGAAACATCGAATGTTATCGATGTCAACGACATTGTTATCGATGTCATTTGCTATCGACAGCGCATGTAAACCTGTCATAATGCTTACTGTTCAGCGGCAACTCATCAATTCCAGGCAATCGGTCACCAGTCCAGATGGCACCAGCAAAACATGGCAAGACGCCCGGCGATCCGGGACCAACGATGGAAGACCTGGCCAAACTGGCCGGCGTCTCGACCATCACGGTCTCGCGCGCGCTGCGCGACAGCCCCCTGGTGACGGAAAAGACCCGCGAAAAGATCCGCCAGCTGGCCTCCGAGCAGGGCTACCGCCTGAACATCAGCGCGCGCAACCTGCGCATGCGCCGTTCGTATTCGGTGGCCGTGGTGGTCGAGATGACGCCGGTGAAGGGCCGCCCGATGTCGGACCCATACCCGCTCGAGCTGCTGGGCGGGATCACCCAGGAACTGACCACGGCCGGCTACAGCGTGGTGCTGACTTCCAAGCAGCTGCTCGATACCGCCCCGGTGCAGGGCGCCGACGGCCTGATCCTGCTGGGGCAAGGCTCGCACGGGGAGGCGGTCAAGGCGCTGCAGCAGACCAACCTGCCGCTGGTCGTCTGGGGCGCGCCGCAAGCCGGCTCGGACTACGTCGTGGTTGGGAGTAACAACCGCAAGGGCGGCGCCAGCGCGGCCGAGCGTTTCCTGGAGCAGGGCCGGCGCAAGCTGATCTTCCTGGGCGACGTCGACCACGCCGAGGTTCAGGAGCGCTGCGCCGGCTTCATCGACGCCCTGGCGGGGCGCGCCACCGTCCATATCCTGCGCCCCAAGGCCTTTACCTTCGAATCGGGTTTCGAGAGCGTCTCGACCCTGCTGAAGAAAAAGCCGGGCCTGGCCTGCGACGGCCTGTTCGCCGCCAGCGACCTGCTCGCCATGGGCGCCATTCGCGCCCTGACCGAAGCGAGCCTGCGCGTGCCCGACGATATCTCCGTCATCGGCTACGACGACACGCCCGGCGCGGCCAGCTTCGTGCCGCCGCTTACCAGCGTGCACCAGTACCTGCGCGACGGCGGCGTGCTGCTCGCGAAAAAAATGCTGGGCATGATCGAGGGCCAGCAGGTGCAATCCGAAATGCTGCCGACGACGCTGATCGTCCGGCATACCTGACTATTCACGCTTAACCTGTACAGCCATTGCCGCTGCCTTTGGGTGCGGCCGAGACGAGGAAACTGAAGTGGAAAATGTTATCGATAACATCGGAGTAGGCTCGCTGCGAGCGGATCCCTGGTGCATCCGCGAGGATGGAATTGATCCGGCACGGGCGTTTCACCACGAGACCCTGTTCGCACTGGGGAACGGCTACATCGGCATGCGCGGCACGCACGAGGACATGGCGGGCCAGCCCGGCAGCACGCTGGAAGGCAGCTACCTGAACGGCTTCCACGAGACCGAAGCGATCCACTATCCCGAGAACGCCTATGGCCTGGCGCGCATCAACGAGTTCATGCTCAACGTACCGAACGCGAAATGCATGGCGGTCAGCGTGGACGGCCAGCGCCTTGGCCTGGAAACCGCCCGCATCGTTTCGTACGCGCGCAGCCTGGACTTCCGCCAGGGCGTGCTGGTGCGCACGGTGGACTGGGAGCTCGCCGGCGGGAAGCGCCTGCGCATCGAGAGCCGGCGCCTGGTGTGCTTCGGCCGCAAGCACGTGGCTGCCATCGACTACCGTGTCACGCCCCTGAACTTCGGCGGCGCCGTGCGCATCGAAGCGAGCATCGATGCCGCGGTGACCAACATGCAGGCGGGCGACGATCCGCGCGTCGGCTCGGCGATCACCGGCTCGGCCTTGCTGGACGAGGGCCGCGAAGCGACCGATCGCGGCCTGGTGATCACCCAGCGCACCCGCAACAGCGGCTTCCTGCTGGGCACCGGCATCGCCTGCGCCGCATCCGGCGTCGCCACCATCGCCGGCTCGGCGTGCGCCGATGGCCGCGCCTTCGAGGCGAGCCTGGCCCAGGGCGAGACCCTCACCGTCCACAAGTACATCGCCTACGCCAGTTCGCGCGACGTCGCGCGCGACGATGTCGCGCCCCTCGTGCGCAGCGAACTCGATCGCGCGCTGCAGGACGGCTTCGCCGCCCTGGCTAGCGAACAACAAGCCTACCTGGCCGACTTCTGGGCCCAGGCCGACGTCGAGATCGCGGGCGACGACGCGCTGCAGCAGGGCGTGCGCTTCAACCAGTACCACCTGCTGCAATCGGTCGGCCGCGACGGCAAGACCAATATCGCCGCCAAGGGCGTGACCGGCGAAGGCTACGAGGGGCATTATTTCTGGGATACCGAGATCTACGTGTTCCCGTTCTTCCTGTTCTCCAAGCCCGAGATCGCGCGCGCGCTGCTGCAATACCGCTACGCCGGCCTGCCGAAGGCGCGCGAGCGGGCCCGGCAGATGTCGCACGCCAAGGGCGCGCTCTACCCGTGGCGCACCATCGCGGGCGAAGAATGCTCGGCCTATTACCCGGCCGGCACCGCCCAGTACCACATCAATGCCGACGTGGCCTATTCGATCCGCCTGTACCTGATGGCGACCGGCGACTTCGACTTCATCGCCCAGTACGGCGCCGAGATCGTGCTGGAAACGGCGCGCATCTGGACCGGCATCGGCAGCTACGACCGGGAAGGGCGCTTCTGCATCAATGCGGTGACCGGCCCCGACGAATACACGGCGGTCGTGAACAACAACTACTACACCAATGCGATGGCCTGCATGCACATGGCCTTTGCGGCGGACGTCGCCGAACGCCTGCGCGCCGAGCGTCCGCATGATTGGAAGCGGATCGCCGCCGCCATCGGTTTGGAGGACGCTGAAATCGCGGCCTGGCGCGCCGCCTGCGCCGACATGCGCCTGCCTTACGACGAGGCGCTCGGCATCCACGAGCAGGACGACAGCTTCCTGTCGAAGAAGCCCTGGGACTTTGCGAATACGCCGGCCGAGAACTATCCGCTGCTGCTGCATTACCACCCGCTGGTGATCTACCGCCACCAGGTCTGCAAGCAGGCCGACGTGGTGCTGGCGCTGCTGCTGCTGTCGGACGAATTCCAGATCGACGACAAGCGCCGCGACTTCGATTTCTACGAGAAGGTGACCACCCACGATTCGTCGCTCTCGACCTGCATCTTCAGCATCATCGCGGCCGAAGTGGGCTATGCCGACAAGGCCTACCAGTATTTTCTCGAGACCGCGCGCCTGGACCTGGACAACACCCACGCCAACACCCAGTACGGCGTGCACACGGCGGCGATGGCCGGCACCTGGCTGGGCGTGGCCTACGGATTTGCCGGCATGCGCCTGACCAGGGATGGCCTGCGCTTCGCCCCGGCGCTGCCGGCCAAGTGGCAGCGCTACGCCTTCCGCGTGCACGTGCACGGGGGGCTGCTGGAAGTGGCGGTGGACGCCACCGCCACCAGTTACCGCCTGGTCAGCGGCGAGGCGCTCGCGTTCACCCATCACGGCGCGCACGTCGCGCTGTCGCAGGCAGCACCCTTCCAGCGCATGGAGTCCGCATGAACAAGTACAAGGCAGTCATCTTCGACCTCGACGGCGTCATCACCGACACCGCCCACTACCACTACCTGGCCTGGCGCCGCCTGGCCGAATCGGAAGGCCTTCCTTTCGACGAAGCCTTCAACGAGCACCTGAAGGGCGTCGATCGCATGGGCTCGCTCGAACTGATCCTGGCCCAGGGTTCGCGCAGCTATACGCAGGATGAAAAACTGGCGCTGGCCGAGGCCAAGAACCGCCACTACGTGGAGCTGATCGCCACCATGACTCCAAGCGACGTGCTGCCCGGCGTGCTGCGCGCATTGGACCAAGTGCGCGCCGCCGGCCTGGGCATCGGGCTGGCCTCGGTCAGCAAGAACGCTTTCACGGTGCTGGACAAGCTGGGCATCCGCGACCGGTTCGACGAAGTGGTCGACGCCGCCCTGATCGCCAACAGCAAGCCGCACCCGGAGATCTTCCTGACCGCGGCGCGCCAGCTCGGCGTCGCGCCCGCGGACTGCCTGGGCGTCGAAGACGCGGTGGCCGGCGTGGCCTCGATCAAGGACGCCGGAATGGTCGCGGTAGGCGTAGGCAGTCCGGAAGTCTTGCGCCGGGCCGACTTCGTGATCCCCTCGATGGCGCAGTTCAGGCTCGACGATTATTAAGAATTCGTAGCTAATCCACGCATAATGACAACCATTCAGGAGACAGCGTGAATAATAAAACCGGCCAGCGTCCGATACTGCTGGCGCTCTTCCTCATCTACTTCGTGTTCGCCATCCTGCTCAACAGCGTCGGCACGGTGATCCTGCAGGTGATCAACAACTACGGGGTCGACAAGGCCTCGGCCAGCATGCTCGAAGGCTTCAAGGACCTGCCGATCGCGATCGTGTCTTTTGTGGTGGCCTCGAGCATGCAGCGCATCGGCTACAAGCGCGCCATGCTGGCCGCGCTGGCGATCGTCGCCTGCGCCACGCTGGCCATGCCGCTGGTGCCGGCCTTTGCCACCGCCAAGCTGCTGTTCCTGTGCGTGGGCGTGGCCTTCGCGCTGGTGAAGGTGTCGGTGTATTCCACCGTCGGCCTGGTCGCGCAGGACCGCAAGCAGCACGCGGGCATCATGAACAGCCTGGAAGGCTTCTTCATGGTCGGCGTGCTGAGCGCCTACTGGATCTTCGGCGCCTTCATCGACTCGACCAACCCGGCCTCGACCAGCTGGCTGAACGTCTACTGGTTCTTGTCAGGCCTGTGCGCGCTGACCTTCGTCCTGGTGCTGTTCACGGCCTTCGACGAGAGCGAGGCGATCCCGCTTGCAAGCCGCGGGCCGGTGGCGGACTTCTTCGACATGCTGCGCCTGTTCCTGCGTCCGCTGGTCTGCGTGTTCGTGATGACGGCCTTCCTCTACGTGCTGGTGGAGCAGGCGGTCGGCACCTGGCTGCCGACCTTCAACAACGAGATCCTGAAACTGCCTGCGGCGATGAGCGTGCAGGTGACCAGCATCTTCGCCCTGTGCCTGGCCGTGGGCCGCCTGTCGGCGGGCGTCGTCATGCGCCGCCTGAACTGGTTCCCGGTGATGGTCTTTTGCGTGATCGCCATGGGCGCGACCGTGCTGATGGCGCTGCCGCTGGCCCAGAACATCGCGCACGACCCGAACGTCGGCTGGACCACGGCGCCGCTGGCCGCCTTCGTCTTCCCCCTGATCGGCCTGTTCATGGCGCCGATCTACCCGGGCATCAATTCGGTGATGCTCAGCTCCCTGCCGAAGCACCAGCACGCGCCGATGACGGGCCTCCTGGTGATCTTCTCTGCGCTGGGCGGCACCACCGGCTCGATGGTGACGGGCTATGTGTTCGGGCGCTACGACGGGCAGTTCGCGTTCTACCTGACCCTGGTGCCGATCGCGCTGATGCTGGTGGGACTGTTCTTCTTCCGGCAGCAGGTCGAGCGCAGCAATGCGCTGGCCGGCGCCCAGGCTGCTGAAGCTGCCTGAACCCGTAGGGTGGGCAAGTCCCTTGCCCACGCGCCTATCCATCTGATGAGCAATCGCTCTTGCTGCTCAACCGTGATTTGAACGCCTGGGCAGGAAACCTGCCCACCCTACGGGACAGCGACGGCGCCAGGATGTCTTCATCACCCCCATGATCGAAAAATTCGATCAAAGCCCCTGAAATTATCCGTTTTTCAAGCCCGCCCGCGCCGCGCATAATGACTCCATCGCATCGAACAAACGGCCGCGGGGCAGCAGCAGACAAGACAGCCCCGCGATAATCGAACGGTTCGATGGTCAACCCCATACCAGGAGAACACCATGTTGAACGTACGTAAAAGCAATGAGCGCGGCGCCGCCAGTTTCGGTTGGCTCAAATCCCAACACAGTTTCTCGTTCGGCCATTACCAGGATTCGAAGCACATGGGTTTCGGCCCGCTGCGGGTGATCAATGAAGACCACGTGGCCCCGGGCCGCGGCTTCGAGTCGCACGGCCACCGCAACATGGAGATCATCTCCTATGTGCTCGATGGCGCGCTGGAGCACAAGGACAGCATGGGCAACGGTTCGGTGCTGCGCTACGGCGACGTGCAGCGCATGAGCGCCGGCAGCGGCGTGGTGCACAGCGAGTTCAATCACTCGAAAACGGAGGGCGTGCACTTCCTGCAGATCTGGATCGAGCCCAACACGGTGAACGAAGCGCCGGGCTACGAAGAGAAGCATTTCGACGCCGCCTCCAAGCAGGGCCGGCTGCGCCTGATCGCTTCCAACGACGGCCGCGACGGCTCGGTGTCGATGCGCCAGGATGCGTCGATCTACGCCGCCATCATGCACGGCGACGATGTGCTGACCCACCCGCTGGCTGCTGGCCGCCAGGCCTATGTCCACGTGATCCGGGGCAGCGCCAGCGTCAACGGCGTGGACCTCGCCGGGGGCGATGCGCTGAAGGTCACGGCGGAAGAGGCCGTGCAGCTGGCAGGGGCCCGGGACGCCGAGATCCTGGTGTTCGACCTGCCGCAGTAAGCAGGGAAGGAGGGGCGCGCCCGCCGCGTTCCTCCTGAATTGGCATGGCTGCGCCGTTTGGACTACTATTGCCCAGTCCCGGGCAAGGACCCCATCGACTCCACGAGCCAGAGGAGAGCGGCATGCCAGACTCGACCCAACCGATCCTGGTCCAGCGCGACCGTTGTCCCGGTTGCCAGCGCGACGCCGGCAAGCTGCTCTACAGCGAGCCGCTGGACAGCCCCGCCATCCGCCGCTACATGCAGGAGCACTACGAGGGCCGGGTCGAGCGCGCATTTGCCGGCTACGACTACCAGCTGGCCCGGTGCGGACACTGCTCGCTGGCCTACCAGGCCCTGGTGCCTGCTGCCATACTCCTCGAAGAGATCTACGACCGCTGGCTGCCCGCTACCGAGCGCGCCGCGGTGGCCGCCCGCTTTGCCCTCGACGATTACCGCTACCTGGCCGGCCAGGTCGAATTCGTGCTGGCGCATTTCGGCCTGCGGCCATCCGAGCTCAAGGCGCTGGACTTCGGCTTCGGCTGGGCCGAGTGGTCGAAGATGGCCAGCGCCTACGGGGTCGACGTCTGCGGCGCGGAACTGTCGCAGGTGCGCATCGCGTATGCGCAATCGGTCGGCATCCGCATCGTCGACGGCGAGGCCCTGCCGGAGCGCGCCTTCCACTTCATCAATACCGAGCAGGTCTTCGAGCACCTGCTCGAGCCGGGCAGGGTGCTCAGGCAGCTCGCCGCGGCGCTGCGTCCGGGCGGGCTGGTGAAGATCAGCGTGCCCGACGCCGGACGCGCCATCCGCAAGCTGCTGGACGCGAAGACCTTTGCCGCCCTCGGCAAGGACGACATCATGCCGCTCGCACCCTTCGAGCACATCAACGCCTTCACCCATGCGTCGCTGGTGGCGATGGGGCGCGAAGCGGGCCTGGCGCCGCTGCGTCCTTCGCTGCGCAAGCTCTATAACGGCAGTTCCGGCTGGATGGAGCCGAAGGCGGCGCTCAAGGCCCTGGCGCGGCCGCTGTACCGGCACGTCTACCCGAAAAGCACCTTCGTTTATTTCGCCCGTCCTGCCTGAAGCGGGCAGGGTATCAGCCGGGAACCTGCACGCAGGGCCGCGCGATCATGCGTGTAAAGGGCGAATCGGCGCGCATGCGCTGCAGCCACCAGGACAGCGCCGCGCCTTCCTCGCCGCTGCGCCAGGCCAGGTAGAAGGTCTCGTCCGGCTTGGGCTCGACCACGGCCTTTTCCACCAGCAGCCCGCTTTGAATAGCGGGCCGGGCCCAGGCCTCGGGCAGGAAGCCGAAACCCAGTCCCTGCAGCTGGAAGGCGTACTTGGTTTCCATGTCGGGCACGGTCAAGGTGTCCTGGCCGAACAGCAGGCCCACGGTGCGCGGTCCCAGCTGGCGCGCGGAGTCCGAGACGGCGACGGCGCGGTAGGGCAGCAGGTCGGACTTGTCCAGCGGGTGCGCCAGCGCAGCCAGCGGGTGGCAGGGCGCCACCGCGAACACGAAGGCGCTCGAACCGATCGGTTCGGCGGTATAGCCGCCTCCGGAGGGACCTTCGCCGGCCGCGCCCACCAGCAGGTCGACGCGGCGGTCAAGCAGGGCATCCCAGGTCCCGGACAGCACTTCGCGCACCAGGCGCAGGCGGGTCTGGTCGGCTACCGCATAGAAGGCTTCGATGTCCGGCTGCAGGGCGGAGGGACCGAGCATCGAATCCATGCCGATGGCCAGTTCGGTTTCCCAGCCGGAGGCGACGCGGCGCACGCGCGACTCGAGGTCGCCTGCGGCGCGCAGCAGGTAGCGGCCTTCCTTGAGCAATTCCTTGCCGGCAGGGGTCAGCGCCACTTTCGGACCGAAGCGGTCGAACAGCCGCACGCCGAGGTCCTCCTCGAGTTTGGATACTGTGTACGAGATGGTCGACGGCACCCGGAACAATTCCTTGGCGGCGCCCGCGAACGAACCCTTGCGGGCGATGGTCTCGACGATCTCGAGTGCGTCCAGGCTAAGCTTGAGCAATTGCAGTCCCTAGGGTGGTCAAGCGCCCATGGTACCGAAGTTGTGGCAACTCTGCCATTGCCTGACCGGCATCTGGCGAGCGCAGGCGTTCTTGACAAGATGGTATGTTGCGGGTTGCACCGTTAGTGGAGTCTTGCCTCATGTTCGAATTCATCACCAAGTTCCTCGAGTCCAGCGGCTACCTGGGCGTGTTCGCCCTGATGGCCCTGGAAAACATCTTCCCGCCCATCCCGTCGGAATTGATCATGCCGTTCGCCGGTTTCGTTGTCGCCAGGGGCGACCTGAGCCTGGCCGGGGTGCTGATCGCCGGCACCGCCGGTTCCATCGCCGGCGCCTTGCCCTGGTATTACGGCGCCCGGATCTATGGCAAGGAACGCCTGAAGAAGTTTGCCGACCGCCATGCGCGCTGGATGACGGTGACCGCCGAGGATGTCGACAAGGCCATTGCCGCGTTCGACCGCCACGGCCGCTCGGTGGTGCTGTTCGGGCGCCTGATTCCCGCCATCCGTACCCTGATCTCGGTACCGGCCGGCCTTGCCTGCATGTCGCTCGGCCAGTTCCTGCTGTATTCGACGATCGGCTCGCTGGCCTGGACCGGGGTGCTAACGGCCGGCGGTTTCCTGCTGGAGAGTAATTACGAGCAAATCGGTAAATACATCGACCCGGTCTCGAAAATCATCTTCGGCGTCCTGCTGGCCTGGTATCTCTACCGCGTGGTGACCCACCGCCCGGCCAAGGCCTGAGCGCCGCACAGGAGGAAGACGGGGCCTGTGGCGCGCCTGCCGCACGCGACTACCCACGCTTGCGCGCCTTGGGCTACACTCGGCTTGTTCCACAGCAGGCCACCGCCATGAAAAACCGTTTGTTGGAAGACATCGGCGACAGCCAGTCCGGCCCATCGGCACAGGCTGTCCGCCGGCTGCGGCCGGCCGCGCCGCCGCCCGAACCGCCACCGGAGCCGGCGCCGCCCGAGGCTGCGCCGCAGCCGCGCGCGCGGGCCGCGGTCTGGCGCAGCCGCGAAACCTTGCGGCCGGCAGCCGCGCCCGATCTGGCCGAACCGGCCGCGGCGCCCGAGCCGCCCGCACCGGTACCGCCTGTACCGCCGCCGCGCGCCGCCGGCATCCCACCCTGGCCCGCATCCTTTTCCAGCCGCGAGCCGGACTGGCCGATCCCGCCCGCCGGCGAGCCGGCGCCCTGGTTCGAGCGCTGGGGCCGCAAGGCGCTGGGCTGGGGCGTGGCCGCCGTCGCCGTAATGGCCGTGGCCGGCGCCGCCACCTGGATGGTTCGCGAGACCCAGGTCCAGTCCACGCTCGCGGTGGTGGCCGGGAATTCGCCCGTCAAACTTGCCGCGCCCGCGCCCGTGCCGGCTGCTCCCGCGCCGGTCGCGGAAGCCGCGCCTGCCTGGACCCCGCCGCCGCTGCGCATGCTCCCGCCGTCCACCGAGCCTGCCACGCCAGCTGCAGAGGCGCCCGCCGTGGCCGCGGCCCCGGTTGCTGACCCGCCCAGTCTTGAAGAAACGCCGGACGTCGTTGCTCCGAAAGCCGCAGCTGCACCGAAGGCGAAGCGCGCCCCCGAGCGCCGTGCCGCCGCTGCTCCAGCCAAGAAAAAGCCGGAGCGCCGTGTTGCCGCCGCCCCGCCGAAAAAGGCGCGCCCTGCGCCGGACCTGTCGTGGGCCGAGCGCGAGCGCGAGCGCCTGCTGGCGCAGACCCGGGCGCGCGCAGCGAGCACCCCTGCGCGCCCGGCGCCGCGCGAACAGCCCGAGCCGCCGCCGCCCCAGGGCCAGCAGGCCGGCGCCGAGGCGCCTTTGTCGGAAACCCTGCGCCTGTGCCGCGCGGCCGGCTACCACGCCGCGGCCTGCATGAAGCGCGGCTGCGAAGCGACCCGCTTCGGCCTGGTCTGCCGCGGCTGAGCGCTACGGAGCCTGGACCTCGTTGCGCCAGACGGTGCGGTTGCGTCCCGACTGCTTGGCGCGGTAGAGATGGGTGTCGGCCGCCTCGAACAGCTCGCTCGATTGCTCGCGGCTGTCCGCCAGCAGGGTCGCGCCGCCCACGCTCACCGTCAGCACCGGCGCCACGCCGGACGCCTCGTGCGGGATCATCAGCTGGGCGATGCTGGCGCAGATGCCGGCCACCACCGACTGCGCCGCTTCGGCATCGGTCTCGGGCATGAGCAGCACCAGTTCCTCGCCGCCGTAGCGCGCCGCCAGGTCGGCCGGACGGCGCATGCCGGCAGCGGCAAGGCGGGCCACGGCGCGCAGCACGCGGTCACCGGCCGGGTGGCCGTAGCGGTCGTTGAACTGCTTGAAGGCGTCGATGTCGAGCAGGGCCAGCGACAGCGGCTGGCCGTTGCGGCGCGCGCGCTGCCATTCGAGCTCGTACACTTCGTCGAAGCGGCGGCGGTTGGCCAGCTCGGTCAGGCCGTCGATGTTGGCCAGGCGCTCGAGCATCCTGCGCTGGCGCACCAACTGCAGGTGCACCGCCACGCGCGCCATCACCACGCTCGGGTTGAACGGCTTGGTGATGTAGTCGGCCGCGCCCATCTTCAGGCCATTGGCTTCGTCCTCGGGCCGGTCCAGGCCGGAGATGAAGATCACGGCGATGTGCGCGGTCTGCGGGTCGGCGCGCAGGCGGCGCAGCACCTCGTAGCCGTCCATGTCCGGCATCATCACGTCGAGCAGGATCAGGTCGGGCGCATGGCGCGCCGCCCGCTCCAGCGCCTGGGCGCCGTTCTTGGCCAGCAGCAGGGTGTATTCGGGCTTGAGCAGTTCGCCCAGCACGTCGCGGTTGATGGCGTCGTCGTCGGCCACCAGCACTTTTTGCATGTCGCTACCGTTCATGCGCGGTCCTCCTCGCGGGCGTCCAGGGCGCGGGCCAGGCTGGACAGCGGCGGGCGCGCCGCCGCGTATTCGATGTCTTCCACCGCGCGCCGGATCGCATCCAGCGCCTCGGCATGGGCGGTGCCGGCCAGCAGCAGCTGCAGCTCGGCCAATGCATCCTCGGCGCGGGCGTCGTCGTCGGCCAGGAAGCTGTCCAGGCGCGCCATCACGTCGCGCAGGCCGTCGGTTCCGGCATCGGGCTGCAGCGGCACCGCGGCCAGGCGCGCCAGGCCGCTCAGCACCGTCTCGCTGGAGCGCACCAGCACCGGCACGCGCGCACCGAGCAGGTCGAGCTGGCCGGCGCGCAGGTCCTGCTCGACGCGGCCGGCCTGGGCCGACAGTTCGAAGGCGCCAACATAGGCCGCGCTCGATTTCAGGTTGTGCGCCAGCGACTGCAGGCGCGCATAGTCGCCCGAGGCCAGGGCTTCGCGCAGGATATGGGGGGCGTTGCCGTACTCGCGCACGAAGCTGCCGGCGCGCTTTTCCAGGCGCTTGCGCTGCCCGTCCACGCCGGCCAGCGCCGCCTGCCAGTCGATGCCCTGGACCACCGGCAGCGGCGGCCACGCGCTGTCCGCGGCCGCCAAGGCCGGGGCGGCCGCTGCCGCCGCCGGCAGGCTGCGTCCGGCCAGGCGCGCCGGGTCGATCCACTTGAGCAGCGTGCACAGCAGCAGGTCGGGGTCGATCGGCTTGACCACGTGGTCGTTCATGCCCGCGGCCAGGCTGCGTGCGCGGTCTTCGGGCAAGGCATGCGCGGTCATGGCGACGATCGGCAAGTCGCGCAGGGACTCGATCGCGCGGATCGCGCGGGTGGCGCCCAGGCCGTCGAGCTCGGGCATCTGGATGTCCATCAGCACCAGGTCGTAGTCGCCGGCGGCGGCCATGCGCACGGCTTCCACACCGTCCAGGGCGACGTCGACCTGGATCCGGCTTGCCGCCATGAAGTCGATCGCGACTTCGCGATTGTTGGCGTTGTCTTCGGCCAGCAGGATGCGCGCGCCGTCCAGGCGCGGCAGCTCGCGGGCGGGCAGCACCGGCAGCGGATGCACGGGGTGCGCGTGCGCGGCGGGCTGCAGCACCTGCAGCAGGCTGTGGTAGAGCAGGGCCGGGCCGACCGGCTTGTTCAGGTAGCCGTCCAGCGGCAGCTCGCCTTCCTGCTGCTGCACCGATTCGCGCGAACAGGCGCTGACCATCAGGATCGCCACCGGCGCCGCGCCATCGGTCCCGGCGCGGATGCGGCGGATCGTTTCCACGCCGTCCAGGCCGGGCATCATGTAATCCATCAGCACCACCTGGTAGGGCGTGCCGGTCGCCGCCGCGCATGCCAGTTGCGCCAGGCATTCCTCGCCCGAGCCGGCGGCGTCGGCGTTGACGCCGAAGCCGCCCAGCATCTCGACCAGCGCCGCGCGCGCGCTGGCGCAGTCGTCCACCACCAGGGCGCGCAGCTGCGCCAGCGAGGCGCTGCGCGGGACCGCACCGGCTACCGGCCCCGGGACATCGGCCACGCCCAGCGGCAGCTCGAAGCTGAAGCGGCTACCCTGGCCGGGTGTGCTCGCCACGCTGATACTGCCCTGCATGAGTTCGACCAGCTGCTTCGAGATCGACAGGCCCAGGCCGGTGCCGCCGTACTTGCGGGTGGTGGAACTATCGGCCTGGCTGAAGGACTGGAACAGCCGGCCCACCTGCTCCTGGTCCATGCCGATGCCGGTGTCGCTGACCGCGAACAGCAGGCTGACCGTATTGCCTTCGCGCCGGCGCAGCTCGACCGAGACCACGATCTCGCCGCGCTCGGTGAACTTGACGGCGTTGCCGGTAAGGTTGAGCAGCACCTGGCCGAGCCGCAGCGGGTCGCCCACCACGCGCTCGGGCACCCCTGGACCGACCCGGAACACCAGCTCGATGCCCTTGGCGTCGGTGCGCAGCCCGCTCATGTTGGCCAGGTGCTCGAGCAGGTCGTCCAGCGCAAACGGCACCGCTTCGAGCGCCAGCTTGCCGGCCTCGATCTTGGAAAAATCGAGGATGTCGTTGATGATGCCCAGCAGGTGCTCGCTCGCGCCCAGGATCTTGCCGAGGTAGTTGCGCTGCTTGGGGTTGGTTTCGGCCATCAGCGCCAGGCGGCTCATGCCGATGATCGCGTTCATCGGCGTGCGGATCTCGTGGCTCATGTTGGCCAAAAACTCCGACTTCATGCGGGTGCCCGCTTCCGCGCGCAGCATCGCGGCCTGCATGGCCTGGGTGCGCAGTCCCAAAATGCGCATGAACACCACCATGTCGAAGGTGGCGCCGAACTGCAGCGCGTGCATGGTCCAGAAGTTGGCAGGCAGTGTGCCGTTGATCATCTGGGACGACACCAGCGCGGCCCCGAAGCTCACCGCCCAGCCCACCAGCAGGTAGGTGCCGACCGAGTCGCCGCCGCGCATGCGGCGGTAGGCGCCGGGCAGGCCGAGCAGCATCGGCAGGATGCCCAGGCTGCTCACCAATACCACCAGGGTCTTGTGGCCGATCAGGTCCGCGCCGAAGGCGACGGCGCCAATCACGCACACCAGGGCGCCCATGCGCATCAGGCGGCTGAAGACGCGGTCCATGCCGGGGCGCGTGAGCAGGTGGTCGATGAACAGGTAGGCGCCGCAGGACGCCATGAGCGACAGGATGCCGGCCGCGTGCAGGTTCAGCCACACGTTCCCCTGCCAGAAATACTGGTTGGCGATGCCGAACCAGCATGCCGAATACAGGGTGACGCTGCCGACCAGCAGCGCGTACTTGCCGAACAGCGCGTCGCGCAGGTTGATCCACTGGCCCAGGCTGTAGAGGAACATCGTGAAGCCCAGCCCGAACAGCATCCCCTGCAGCAGCTGCTCGGTGAGCGAGGCGCCATGGAAGGCGTTGGGCTGCCAGAAGGTGACAGGCACGATCTTCGGGCCTTCGGTGTCGACGCGCAGCAGCACGGTGTGCGCCATGCCGGGAGCGAAGCGCACCGCGAGCGCGGGCGAAGGCCCGCCCAGCGCGGTGCCGGCGCCCGGCTGGTTCTTGCCGGTGACGGCCACATGGCGCAGCCTGCCGCCGGTCTCGACATAGACGTCCATGCGGTCGATCAGGGCGAAATCGGCCTGCAGCACCCAGGTGTCCGGGGCATTGGCGGGAGCGAAGACGGGAATGCGCATCCAGACCACGCCGGGGAGCACGCCGAGCGTGGCGCGGGCCGACTGCGGCCGGGTGTAGGCGTCCAGCGCAGCCAGGGCGGCGGCAGGATCGAGCTTGCCCTCGGGGTCGTTCAGCACCGACAGCCGGTCCCAGGCCTCGACCTTGTCGGCGCCGGCGCCCAGCGTCAAGGGCGCAAGCGCCGATGCGGCCTGCGCCGGCGGCGCAAGGAAGGCGCAGCATGCGACCAGTGCCAGCAGGTGGATGGCGGCCCAGCGGCGCACCAGGCGTGCAATGCAGTTCATGCTTGTCCTTTCTCTGGCGCCGGCCGTCCGGCCAGGCGCGCCTCGAGCCTGTTCAGCCATCCTGGGGCCTGCGGGTCATGGCGCCAACCAGAGGTGACGGCCGTGACCTGGCCGAGCAGGGCGTCGGGCAGCTTGAGGGGCCGGGTCTGGTCCATCAGGAAGCGCGTCACCAGCCGGTAGCCGAAGGCGCGCGTGAGCATGCGGGAAATCGAAAAGCCCGGGACGACCAGGCGCACCAGCGCATCGAACAGGCGCGTAGCGCCCATCCCGGCCGCGAACAACGCGCGCGCAAGGAGCGACACGCGCTGGGTCAGCGCCAGGTCGCTGCTCGCGGCGGGTCCGCACAGCCGGCGCGTCAGCAGCACCGGGAAAGGCTTCAACAGGCGCAGCGGGATCTCCCGCTCCATCTCCTGCATCAGGGCGGCGGCCAGCTGCGGGCGCGGGTCCGGCGTGAGGCTCGACGCGCGTCCATGGGCCTGCAGGGATGCGAACAGCACCTGCGCCTCGTTCATCGTCGAGGCCATCAGGCCGCGGTCGATGCCGAGCACGTGGCCCAGCACATTCCACGCGTGCAGGTAGGCTTCCTCGTCGGCCTGGGGCAGGCCCAGGCCCAGCGTGCGCATCGCGCGCAGGAAGACATAGCCGAAGGTCAGCAGCGTGTAGGCCAACTGCTCCTGGTTGCAGGGCAGGCCGTCGCGCGCGCTGTCCCAACCGCCCGCATACAGGGCCGCGTACATGCCGTGGGTGGCCGGCGCCTGGGGCGCCAGGGGCGGGCGGCTCTCCGGTGCGGCGGGCACCGGCCCGCGCAGGATCAGGTAACGGATGGTCGCATGGATCAGCCGCACCTTGATGGCCTGGGCCACACCGGCGCCGGCGGGCGTTCCCAGCCCGCCGCGCAGCATGACCGGGAAGATCATGGCGGCGGTGGAGCGGATGCGGTAGTCGGTATGCTGCTCGAGCTGGCCGGCCGCATGCAGCACGGCCGACAGGTCGGGCAGCACATAGCATTCGGGCAGGCTGGCGCAGAACAGCAGGGTGCAGGACAGCATGCTGGTGTCCATGAAGACCTCCTCGGCGCGCGCGACCGCCGCCGCATCCATCCAGGCGGGCAGCAGGCGCGCCTCGCGCACATAGGCTTCCAGCGCCGCCGCGATCGCCGGATCGCAGTCGCTGCCGGCGCGCCAGCCGTCCAGCGTGGCGTTGCTGTCCCAGCCACCGAGTGCGCGGTTGACGGCGCCGATGCGGCGCATCATCTGCTCGTGATCGGCGCCGGCCAGGATGCGGGCGATGGAGTCGTCGGCCAGCGGGTCGGCCCGCATGGCCGGCGCGGCCAGGGCGGTGGCCGCCGGAAGGTCGCGCTTCATGCCGCGCCTCCTGGCGCGCCGCGCCAGCGTCCCATTCCGCACAGCGCCGACAGCAGCGGGATACCCATGGCGAACAGCGCGATGGTGCGGGTTTCCACCGGGTCGCCCACGGCCACCTGGAACAGCATCAGGCCGCCGTACAGGCCAAGCGGCACCAGCACGTCGCGCTTCGTGTGCGCCGCGCCCGGGCGTGTGGCCGACCACTTGCGCAGCGTGAGGCGGAACAGGAACACGATCGCAAAGGAGACCAGCATCCAGCCGGCGAAGCCCTGGACGGTCTCGCCGAACCAGTCGCCATCCTTCATGGTCATGGTCCAGGCCTTGAGCTTGTACACCATGTAGGGATCGGCCCCGAGGTCATAGGCGGTGACGATCAGCGCGGCCAGCAGCGACATGGTGGCCGACTGGCCCAGCGGCGCGGCGCCGTCGCAAGGGGTTTGCCACACGATCAGGTTGGCCAGCACATAACCGACATAGCTCAGTGCAAACCACATCAGGGGAATCACGAAGGGCACCGCGCCCACGCGCGGCCCGAGCACCTCGGTATAGGTATAACTGCCGAAGAACCAGCCGTAGGTGGTGCCCAGCTGCTCGGCGCACCAGCCGACGATCACGGCGATCGCCACGAAGCGCAGTGCCGGTCGCGCGCCCAGCAGGTGGGCGGCGCTGGCCCAGCAGCAGCCGAACATCAGGAGCGAACTGGCCACGATCAGCTGGGTCGTGCCGCTCCAGCCGCGCAGGAGCAGCGTCAGGAGGAAGGCGGCCAGCGCCCCACCGGCGATGCGGGACAAGAGCTTCGGTGACTGCATGATCGGTGTTTCCTCTCTGCGCGCTGCCCGCGCGCGACGTGTTGCGACGTGTCGTAGTGGTGCGGCCTGCTCAGAAGCGGTAATCGATCCTCAGGTCGACTGTGCGCGGGTCGCTCGGCGTGGTCATGCCGAAGCTGTCGATGGCGATCGGCCGCACGTCGTTCTCCAGATTGCGCACCCGCGCCAGCACGTTCCAGGCAGCGCCCTGCGGCTGCCAGCCGAGACGCAGGTCGGTCGCGGTGTGCGAGGGGATGCGGTAGCTCAGGGCCTGGGTGGGGACGGCGATGACATAGTCGCTGCTTGCGCGCGCGAACACGCCGGCGGTGAGCTGTCCGCCCGCGACGGCGAAGCGGTGGTCGTAGCCGAGGGTCGCGACCCGGCTCGGCGCGCGGTCGAGTTTGCGGCCGGCCCAGGAGCGCACGCCGTCCGGCTTGTAGGCGTCGTAGTGGGCATCGAGCAGGGTCAGGCTCCAGGCCAGGCTGCCTTTGGCCAGCACCTGTACTGCGCCGTCGAGCTCCAGGCCGCGCACGCTGGCAATACCCGCGTTGCCCGTCACGAAGCGCGGCGCGCCCTGCAGGATGGCCACGCCCGACAGCTGCAGGTTGGTGTAGTCGTAGTCGAAGGCCACCGCATTGAGGGTGGCGCGCCCGCCTGGCAAGCGGGTGCGGGCGCCGATCTCGATCGAGCGCAGGGTCTCCGGCTGGTAGAACAGGGTCGCGGACGGCACCGCGATCGCCGCCGGGCAGGCGATGCCCAGGGCCGCACTGCCGGCCGCGCAGCCGTCGTTGAAGCCGCCCGCCTTGTAGCCGGTGGCGATGCTGGCCCAGGCCAGCGTATTGGCGCCGATGTCGGCATCCAGGCCGAGGCGCCAGGTGGTCTTGCTGGTCGAGATCTGCGCCGCATTGAGCATGCGCAGGTCGGTGGCCGGGTTGAAAGTCGCGGCCAGCTGGAAGTTGGTCGAGCCGATGCGCGACTTGTCGTCGTGGGTGGTGCGCGCACCCGCGGTGGCGCGCAGCCAGTCCGCCACGCGCCAGGTCAGCTGGCCGAAGGCGGCGCGGCTGTCGGCTTTCGTCGGGCCGGACGGGAACACGTAGTACGGCGGCAGGCCAAGCGGCTGCAGTCCACGGAAGCCATAGGTGGTGTGCGACTCTTCGCTGAAATAGTACAGGCCGGCCTGGCCGCTCAGACGGCGCGCCGTGTCGGTGGACACGCGCAGCTCATGCGAGTCCGCCCGGTTCTTGCCGGTGTAGAGGTTGTGCACGCCCAGCGCGAAGCCCGGGGCCACGCGGTAATAGTAATTGACCAGCATGTCCTGGTCGAAGCGGCGGTGCGAGCCCAGGTAGGTGAGGGTGGCCGGACCGAGCTTCCATTCGAGCTGGACGCCGATGCCGCGCGCGCGCTTTTCGTTGTAACCCTGTTCCGGCGCCGCGTACGGGGGCCGGAAGGCGTTGGTCAGGCGCGCGTCGGTGCTGCCCGCGCGCCAGGTCGGGGCGCCGGTCGAGATGCCGTCGTAGAAATTCGTGTCCGGCACGAAGCGGTCGTTGTTCTCGGAAGCGCGCCCATGGTCGTAGCGCAGCAGCAGCGAAGCATCCTGGCCCAGCGCGAGCAGGGCCGACAGGCGCGCACTGCGCTCGTCCCGGTCCAGTCCCAGTTCATAGGGCGTGCCCTGGGCATTGTGCAGGTAGCTGTCGTGACGCTGGCCGGCGACCGCCGCGCGCAGGGCCAGCGCCGGGCTGACCGGGACGTTGACGGTGGCGTTGAACTTGCGGCTGCCATGGGTGCCGGCTTCCAGTCCGGCGCTGCCTTCGAGGCGCGCGGTCGGCAGGTTCGAGATGACATTGATCACGCCGGCGGTGGTGTTGCGGCCGTACAGCGTGCCCTGGGGGCCGCGCAGCACTTCGATACGGTCGACGTCCAGGAAAGCGAAGGTCTGGGCCGGCCCGCGCGGGATGTACACGCCGTCGAGCAGGAAGGCCGCCGACGGGTCGCCCTTGTCGGTGGAATCGGCACTGGTCACGCCGCGGATCGTGATCCGCAGGCCTTCGGCGGCCTGGTCGAGATGCACATTCGGCAGGCGCTTGCCCAGCTGGGCGGGACTGTCGCTGCCTTCCATGACCAGCTGTTCGCCGCCGACCACGCTCAGGGCCAGCGGCGTGCGCGACACCAGGGTCGGCACGCGCGTGGCCGTGACGACGACTTCGGCCGGTGCCTCGGTGCCCGTGGCTTGCTGCGCGCCCGCATTGGCCGACACGATGCCTGCCACCGCCGCTGCCAGCAGCGTCGGCTTCAGGCGAAACTCTTTCTTGCTCATGAAACTGCCCCTGATCTTCTTTTATACCCGCACCGGAATGAATGACGGGGTGCGTGCCGGCGGGCTCGTCTGGACCGCAGACGGTAGACGCGCCGGGAATGCTGAGCGTGTAAGTCTATCAGCACATGATTACGGGCAATAGTCCTACATGAGTTTCAATTTACAAAATATGCTTGCCTAGCAACAATCGGGTCATCATCCTGTCACCCGTGCGCCGTAGCACGTCCGAATCGATTATTTTTTGCCAATAAGAACGAATCGATCACAGGAGACCGCCTTGACCCTGTACCTGCGTTGCAAATACGTGGCGCTGCCCGCCATCCTGGCCGGCTGTACCGCGCTGTCCGCCCTTGCGCAAGCAGCCGCACCCGCCGCCGGCAAGTCCTACACCAATCCCGTGTCCCTGCGCCTGGGCGACGGCAGCCTGGCCGAGAGCTGCGCCGACCCGTCGCTGCTGCGCGACCGCACGACCTCGCCCGCGACCTGGTACATGTACTGCACGATGGACCCGGTGAATTACAAGGAGCGCGAGGGCAAGGGATGGAAGTTCCACATGATGCCGGTCTACCGCTCGGTGGACCTGGTGAACTGGTATTTCGTACGCGATTCCTTCGACCAGCGCCCTAGCGGCATCGCAGCCCCGAAGGCCGGACTGTGGGCGCCCGAACCGGTCTACCAGAACGGCAGCTACTACCTGTATTTCACGGTCACCGACGTGGCCGATGCCCACAGTCCGGAAAAGGGCTGCGAATCGGACAGCGCGATCGCGGTTGCGACCAGCGCCTCGCCGGCCGGGCCCTGGAAGGCCGCGCCGCAGCTGGTGGTGCCGCCACGCCGCTCCAGCGCGGGCTGCAACTTCCACTGGACCTTCGACCCGGATGTGGTCGAGGACGCCCAGGGCGATCGCTGGCTGTATTACGGCAGTTATGGCGGCGGCATCTACGTGCAGCGCCTCGCGCGCGACGGGCTGAAGGTCGAAGGCGATCCGGTGCGCATCGGCGCGGCCAACCGCTACGAGGGCGCGGAGGTGGTGCGGCATGGCAGCCACTGGTACCTGTTCGCGTCGAGCACCGACTGCTGCCGCGGACCGCTGACCGGCTACGCGCTGTATGTGGGGCGCGCCGCCAGCCCCGAAGGCCCCTTCCTGGACCGCCAGGGCAACGACATGGCCGCCGCCCGCGTGGGCGGCACGCCGGTGCTGGCGCAGAACGGCAACCGCTGGATCGGCGCCGGCCACAACACCGTGTTCCAGGATGCCGCCGGCCAGTGGTGGACCTTCTACCATGCGGTCGACCGCGACAAGGGCTATTTCAGCGTCGAGGACAAGCTCACCAGGCGTCCGCTGCTGCTGGACCGCATCGACTGGGTCGACGGCTGGCCCGTGATCAATGGCGGGCAGGGGCCGTCCGACAGCGCGCAGCCGCGGCCGGCAGTGCGGCCCGGTCCCTTGACCGCGCCGCCGCCGCGGCCAGCCGCGCCTGCCGCCACGCTGCTGTGGCAGGACCGCTTCGAGGGCGAGCGGCTCGACGCGCGCTGGAGCTGGGTGCGTCCCGGCGCCGCCGGCAGCGTCGCCGGCGGCCAGCCCGGCCTGCGCATGGCCACGCAGGACGCCGACCTGCACGTCGACACCAATATCGCCACGGTGCTGGCTACCGCGCTACCGGAGGGCGACTTGCGCATCGAGGCGCGCATCCGGCTGGACGCGCCGCTCGAATGCTGCGGCAAGCCAGTGCAGGCGGGACTGGTGGTCATGCGCGACGACGACAACTACGTGAAGCTGGTGGAACTCGCCCACGACGGCCTGCGCCAGGTGGAGTTCGGCAAGGAGCTGGCGCCGGTCGGGCCCGGCTATCCGCGCTACGGCAATACGGTGGTGGGCACGCCCGGCGAATGGACCTGGCTGCGGATCGACATCCGGCGCGCCGCGGCTGGGTCGAAAGACGAGGAGCGCTACACCGCCTGGTCCAGCCAGGACGGCCAGGCCTGGGTGCAGGGCGGCACCTGGACCCACCGCCTGGGCAGCGGCGCCAGGCTAGGACTGGTGGCGATGGGCGGCGCCGGCCACGCCGTCACCTTCGGCCAGGTCGCCGTGTCCCGCCTGAAGCGCTGAGGCCTCGAAGGCCAGCGCTTCCTGGTCGCCGGCGTGCAGGCGCACCGACCAGGTCACGCCCGCGACCAGCAGCGCGATCGCCGCGATCTCCAGCGGCCGCGGGCCGTGGCCGCGGTAGAGGAAGCCGTAGAGCAGCGCGAACAGGGTTTCGAACAGGATCAGCTGCCCGGAGAGCGTGACCGGCACCCGGCGGCTGGCCACGTTCCACAGGTGGTTGCCGATCACCGAGGCGCCCAGCGCGAGCAGGGCGTTGCAGGTCCAGAACAGGGTCCAGTTGCGTTCCGGGGAAGCCGGTTGGATGTCGCCGGAGGCGAGCGTCCACGCGAATGCGCCGGCGCCGAGCAGCAGCGCGACCACGCCGGTCGACAAGCCATACAAGGCCGACCACTGGGCGCTGGAAAACTGCGGATTGCGTTTCAGGTAGCGCGCATTGTCGACGGCGTACCAGCTCCAGCACAGCAGGGCGCCTGTCGCGCACAGCACGCCCAGCGCGATGTCTCCGTTGGACTGGCTGGCGCCGGCGTGCCTGAAGGTGTCGACGTTGATGCAGGCGATGCCCACGCCGACCAGCAGCAACGGCAGCGCCAGGCGCCGCAGCGGCACCGCGCCGTGGTCGTTGCGCCCCAGGAGGGTGACGACGACCGGCAGCATGCCGATAATGAGGGAAGTCGGCGCCACGCCCGCATACTTCACGCCCATCGCCAGCAGCATGTAATAGACGAGGTTCCCGGCCAGCGCATGGCGCAGCAGGGCGGCATAGTCGGCGGGGAGGAGGGTGGCGAACAGGGACGCCAGGCGCGGCAGCAGCAGGCCGAAGGCCATGGCGCCATAGGCGACGTAGCGGCCCACGGCCAGCTCCAGCGGCGAGAAGGCCCCCAGGAATTCGGGCGCGATGAACACCAGCCCCCACATCGCACCGGCCAGCAGGCCGCACAGCACACCCATCCACATACGTCGCACCAGCACAAAGGAGCGATTCTACCGCGCCGGCCGGGATGCGATTGCCTTTGCTTTGGCGTTGGCCGCAGCGCCGGAGAGCGCCGCGTTCCGGCTTAAGTGATTGTTGCAACAATCGATTGACTGTTGCGTTGAAACTTACACGAATTTCTTTACAGCAAGGCAAGAACTCGCTACAGTCGGCCTGTCCCGTCGCTCGCCTTCCCCCCAATGTCCACCTTGCAGTCTCCCGACGCCATCGCCCGCTGGCGTGGTGAATTCGCTTCCCCCAGCCTCGAATCGGCCTTCCTGCGCGACCAGGGCGGCGTCATCCAGCATGAGCTGACGCGTACGCTGTCGTTTTGCGCAGTGTTCTATCTCGTCTTCGCGCTGGTCGACGTTGCCCACCTCGGCAGCAGCTGGCAGACGCTGGCCTTGTTCATCGCGCGCCTGACGATTGCCTTGGTCGCCCTGGCCGGGATCGTGCTGACCCGCCGCAGCGCCAATCCCGCCGCTACCGGCTATCGCGCGGCCACCGCGTTCACCACCCTTGCCATGCTGTCCTTCCTGCTGGTGACGTACTCCCGCGGTGAACTGCAACTCCACGGCATGTCGATGGCGATCATGCTGACGATCGTCTACCTGTTCATCCCGAACCGCCTGGTCAACGCCACCGTCGTTGCGGTCGGGGCCAGCGCCGGTTTCCTCGCCGTTGCGTATGCCGTCGACACCGTCAGCCCGCGCCATCTGGGGACCATGGCGCTGCTCCTGCTGCTGGCAAACCTGTTCGGCGCCGCCGCTGCATACCGGGATGCACGTGCGGCGCGGCGGCAGTACTGGACCCAGCAGACCCTGATCGACCAGTCCGTGCGCGACCCCCTCACAGGCGCCTTCAACCGGCGTTACCTGAACACCGGCCTGCTGGAAAACGAAATCGACCGCGCCCGCGCCGAGGGCGGCGCGCTGACGCTCATCATCTGCGACCTGGATGGCTTCAAGGCCATCAACGATACCCACGGCCACCAGGCCGGCGACGTGCTGCTGCAGGATTTTGCGGCGCTGCTGTTGTCGATGACGCGCGAGGGCATCGATACGGTCGTGCGCTATGGCGGCGAGGAATTTCTGCTGATCCTGCCCGACACCGGGCCCGCCGAGGGGCACGCGCTCGCGGAGCGCATGCGCGTCGCCGTGTCCGAGGCAGCCAGCCTGCACGGCCATGTCCGGATTTCCGCCACCGCAAGCTTCGGTGTGGTCAGTGCGCGCTTTGCCCGCGGCGCGCCGGCCATGGCGGGCCATGTCCTGATCGCGCAAGCCGATGAATTGATGTACGGCGCCAAGCGCAGTGGCCGCAACCGGGTACACGCGGCGCAGTGGCTCGCCGCCGAGGTGTAAGCAAGGGCCGGACAGCCCTGGGGTTGCGCAATCGTGCTTGCCGGTCCTCGCGACGCAGCGCCACGCACGCTCGCAAGCACGGCGCGGTGCCTGGACAGGTAGAATCGAACCGTCCCCAACGCCCCGCCCGTCATGACTGCGGACCTTTCATTCCTCGACAATACCGGGTCAGCCGGCCGCGGGATCGCGCACATGGATTGGAGTGCGCATCCACTTGGGCCTGTCGCCTGCTGGCTCCCCCCGCCTTGCGCACGGCGGTGCGCATCGTGCGTAAATGTCCGCGCATGGCCTTGGATTCAACCGATCTGGCGCAGTCCACGATCCTAGCGCCTGGTGCCGGATAAGTCGCAGCGGGCCGCTTGTCCCTGCTTATTTTGTGAGCTTATCGCGTCATGACATAGTTTTTGGTTAGTGACGACCTGGATGAGTGCGCCACATCCGCCAGGTCCTCACTCCGGCGAAAAGTTCAGCGCACTGAACTTGCCATCCTTGTCCACCGCCAGCGACACCAACAGCGTCTCCTTGTCGTAGCCGAAGCGGTAGCGCAAGCGACGTCCCGCCGCTTCTTCGTTGCGCGACAGCAGCTCGACCGAGCCCAGCTTGCCGGCTTCGCCCAGGGCTTCGACCACGCGCGCCAGCACGGCGGGCGTGAGCTTGGCCGCGAGTTGCGCATTCGCGCCGGCAGGCGTCTTGCCCGCGGCCAGGCTGGCCATGGCCTCGCGCACCGAGGCCGTCAGGCCTGGCTCTGGATCGGCAATCGCCTTCGGCGGCGCATCGAACAGCGCCGGGACGTAATGCGCCGCCACCATGTCGGCGAACTTCGACGGCCGCGCCGAATCCGAGTTGGCCAGGATGACCACCGTGAGCTTGTCGTCCACGTAGCGGCACAGCTGGGCGCGGAAGCCTTGCCAGGCGCCGCCGTGCGAGATGTGGCGTCGTCCCTTCACGGTATCGACAAACCAGCCGTAGCCATAGGGCGCGTTGCTGCCGTCGTTGAGCCTGGCCGGGGTGAACGTGGCCTGGCGCAGGCGCGCGTCGAGGATGGTGTCCCCATACAGGGCCTGGTCCCAGCGCAGCAGGTCGCGCGCGGTCAGATACAGGCTGCCGTCGGCGGTCGTGTTCAGGCGCGGCGCGACCCAGGCCTGGTTGCGCAGGGCGCCTGCCTTCCATTCGTAGCCGGCGGCGCGGTGCGGGATGATGTCGGCTTCGCTGATCACGCGGGTCGACATGCCGAGCGGAGCGAAGATGCGCTCGCGCAGCTGCTCGCCGTAGAACTTGCCGCCGGCGCGGTTGGCGATGAAGCCCAGCAGGTGGTAGCCCATATTACTGTAGGCCCACTTCTCGCCCGGGGCGAAGCGCACCGGCACGGTCGCTTCCAGGGCGATTAGTTCGTCGTCCGTGTAGTCCTTGCGGAAGTCGATGATCTCGTAGGGGTCGCCCAGTCCCGAGGTATGCGACAGCAGGTGCCGGATCGTGATCTTTTCCCAGCTGGCCGGCGTGGCGGGCAGGTGGCGCGAGATGGGGTCGTCGAGCGTGAGCTTGCCGTCCCGCTCCAGGAGCTGGATCAGCGCCGCGGTAAAGGTCTTGCCCACCGAGCCGGACTGGAACACCGTTTGCGGCGTCACCGGCACCTGGTGCTCCACATTGGCCAGTCCATAGCCGCGTTCCTTGATCACCTTGCCGTCCTTGAGCACGAGTACGGACAGGCCCGGCACATGGCGGCGCTTCATTTCCTGGAGCAGGGCGTCGTCCAGGCGGTCGGCACGGGCAGGGGAGATGAAGAGGGTGGCGGACAGCAGGGCGAGGCAGGCAAGGCGCATCGAAACTCCAGGGCAGGGTGAGCCAGGATCATAGCGCCTGGCGGGCGGCAACAGCGCGGCCGGCCGCATTTCATGCCGCATGCATGCGCGCCAGGCTGTCCGCGGCGGTTCAGGAAGACGCCCACGGCTAATAATTATTTGTTAGTATTAATTCATACAACAGGCATCGGCCCGGAACGACCAGGAGACAAGCTTGACCCCAACCACGGTGCGCCTTGCCGGCATTGCGCTCGCGACGGTGTTTGCCAGTGCCCCGGCCTGCGCGCAGGTCGAAGCGCGCATGTGGACGCTGCTCAGCGGCGGCGACGGCGCGCGCATGGCCGACCTGGTCGGGCGCTTCAACGCCAGCCAGCGCGAGGTGCGCGTGGTCAGCACCACGCTCAAATGGGGCGAGCCCTTCTACACCAAGCTGATCACCTCCTCGGTGGTCGGCGCCGGGCCAGACCTGGCCACCGTCCACCTCTCGCGCATGACCAACCTGGCCGGCGGCGGCGTACTGCGGCCTATTCAAGCCGGCGAGCTGCAGGACGCCGGCCTGAATCCGGCAGACTTCTACCCCCGGCAGTGGAACAAGTCCCAGCACGCGGGCAAGACCTATGCGGTGCCGCTCGACCTGCACCCGCTGGTCCTGTACTACAACAAGACGCTGGTCGGCAAGGCCGGTCTGCTGGACGACTCGGGCAACCTCAAACCCATCCAGGGGATCGACGCGCTGACCGATGCCTTCCGCGCCGTCAGGCAAACGACCGGACGCCCCGGCATGACGATGGAAAGCAGCCAGAGTTCGTATGCGATCTGGCGCCTGTGGGTGTCAATGCTGGCGCAGCGCAACGTGCCCCTGATCCAGAACGGCCGCTTCACCTATGGCGCGGCCGGTGTCGATTCGCTGGCGCGCGTGTCGTACTGGTTCCAGCAGGGTTATGCCCAGCCGGGCCTGGACTATCCGGCCTCGACCAGCCAGTTCATGGGCGGCAATGCGGGCTTCATGATCAACGGGGTGTGGGAAGTGCCCGAAATGGTGCGCGCGACCCGGAAGGGCACGCTCGGCTTCGAGTACGGCATCGTGCCGCTGCCGCGCATGTACGCAAACGACAGCGTCTGGGCCGATTCGCACGCCTTTGCCATTCCCGCCAGCGAAGGCCGCCCCATGTCGCCGGAAAAGGCGCGCGCGGTCATGCGCTTCGTCGCGTTTGTCAGCAAAAACTCTTTCGGCTGGGCCGAGGGCGGCCACGTGCTGGCCTACCGGCCGGTGGCCGAGTCGCCAGCGGCCATGGCCCTGATGCCCAACCGCCTGTATGCCGAGGTGCCGCGCCACGTGATCTACGATCCGGACGCCTGGTACATGGGTGCGGCCGGGCCGCTGGAGGCGATGGCGTCGAAATTCCTGCCGGCTGCGCTGTCGTCCCAGCTCACGCCCGCGCAGGCACTGCGCATGTTCGAGACCGAGGCGGCGCGCCTGGTGCGCAAGCGCGCTCCCCGGTACTAAGCCTTGAAAGCGTCGATGACAGCTTCCCATTCCCAGCCAGGGGCGCGCCGCGGCGACGCGCTGCCGGCGGCGCTGCTGCTGGCCCCCTTCGCCGTCACCTTCCTGCTGTTCTTCTTCCTGCCCGCGCTCGAGACGTTCTACATGAGCCTCACGGAGAGCAGCCTGACCCGCACCAATGCCTTCATCGGCATCGACAACTACGTCACGCTCATCCAGGACCCATCCTTCTGGGCGGCGGTCGGCAACACCTTTTATTTCGCGCTGCTGACCGTCATCCCGCTCACGGTGCTGGGCCTGGTGATGGCGCTGCTGGTGCACCACTTCACCCGCGCCAGCAGCTGGTTGCAAGGCGCATTCTTCCTGCCCTTCGTGCTGCCGATCTCGGTGATGACCCTGATCGCCGACTGGATGCTGCAGCCGTCCTCCGGGGTAGTGAACTACGTGCTCGGCATGCAGCGCGCCTGGTTTGCCGACCTCACCTGGGCCATGCCGATGGTTGCCATCGGCACCATCTGGTGGACGGTGGGCTTCAACATGCTGATGTTCCTGGCCGGCCTGCGCAACATCCCGGCTGATTTGTACGAGGCCGCGGCCCTGGATGGCGCGCGCGGCTTCACGCTGTTTCGCACCATCACCTGGCCGGCGCTGCGCCCGGTGGTGGGCATGGCCCTGGTGCTGCAGCTGATCGCGTCGATGAAGATCTTCGGCCAGACCTACATCATGACCACGGGCGGACCCTTCAACACCACCCGCGTGACCCTGCACTACATGTACGAAACCGCCTTCACCCAGAGCGATGCCGGCTATGCGGCGGCGATCGCGGTGGCCTTCGTCGTGATCGTGGTGGCGCTGTCGCTGGCGCACGCGGGCCTGGTGCGCTGGCTGGCGAGTAGAAACGCATGAAGGCGCGCGCGAACCTGGGCTGGACCTTGGTCGGCGCCTTTGCAGCGCTGCTGCTGGCCGCGATGTGGGTGGCGCCGCTGCTGTGGGCGATGAGCACCGCGCTGCGACCCGAACACGAAACCGTCTCCGCCGTCTTCCACTGGCTGCCGCAGCAATGGACCCTGGAAGCCTTCGCCAAGGTGCTCGCCGCCGGCAATGTCGGGCGCTGGCTGTTCAACAGCGCCCTGGTGGCCCTCCTGGTGACGCTGGTGACGATGGCGCTGTCCCTGATGGCCGCCTATGCCTTCTCGCAGCTGCGCTTCAGGGGCCGCAGCCTGGTCTTCGGGCTGACCATGCTGGCCTTCCTGGTGCCTTTCGAAGCGCTCCTGGTGCCGCTGTTTCGGATGATGAACCAGCTCGGCCTGATCAACAGCTATGCCGGCATCGTGCTGCCGCAGGTGGTCGCGCCGGTGGTCATCTACGTGTTCAAGCAGTTCTTCGACGCGATCCCCGCGGACTTCCGCGAAGCGGCGGTGATGGACGGCGCGGGACCGCTGCGCATCCTCTGGAGCGTCTACCTGCCGGTGTCGGGCAACATCGTGTGGGCGATGGCGATTGTCACCTTCATCGGGGCCTGGAACAACTTCCTGTGGCCCTTCATCATCGTCACCTCGAACGACATGATGACGATCCCGCTGGGCCTGACCCAAACCTACGACGCCTTCGGGGTGCGCTACGCCCAGCTGATGGCGGCGGCCCTGCTCGGCGCGCTGCCGGTGGCGCTGGCCTATGTGCTGTTCCAGCGCCGCGTGACCCATGGCTTCCTGGCCGCCACCGGCCTCAAAGGCTAGATTACGGAGATTCGATGGCATCTGTACGCCTGCAAGGCATCACCAAACAATACGACGGCAATCCCGTGCTCAAGGGGATCGACCTGGATATTCTGGATGGCGAATTCGTGGTGCTGGTCGGCCCCTCGGGCTGCGGCAAGTCGACCCTGCTGCGCATCGTGGCCGGCCTGGAAGACGTGGGCGAGGGCACGGTGGAGATTGGCGAGCGCGTCTGCAACGAGGTGCGGCCTGCCGACCGCGGCATCGCCATGGTGTTCCAGAGCTATGCGCTGTACCCGCACATGACGGTGGCCGAGAACATGGGCTTCGCCCTCAAGCTGGCCGGCGTGCCGCGAACCGAGATCAGGGAGCGCGTCGAGCGCGCCGCCGAGATCCTCCAGATCGGCCATCTGCTCGAGCGGCGTCCCAAGGCGCTGTCGGGCGGGCAGCGCCAGCGCGTGGCGATCGGCCGCGCCATCGTGCGCAAGCCCGAGGTCTTCCTGTTCGACGAGCCGCTCTCGAACCTCGACGCGGCGCTGCGCGGACAGACCCGGGTCGAGCTGGCGCGCCTGCACCGCGAGCTGGGCGCCACCATGATCTACGTGACCCACGACCAGGTCGAGGCCATGACCCTGGGCCAGAAGATCGTGGTCCTCAATGGCGGCCATATCGAGCAGGCCGGCACCCCGCTGGATCTGTACGAGCGTCCCGCCAACCGCTTCGTGGCGGGCTTTCTCGGCTCGCCGCGCATGAATTTCCTGCCCGGCGCGCTGGCGGGCGAGGAGGGTCATGCCGCTTATGTGCGGCTGGCCAGCGGCGCGATGGTGCACGTCGCGGCCGACGCCACCCGCGCCGCGCCGGGCGCCCCCGTGACGCTCGGGGTGCGGCCCGAGCACCTGCGCATCGAGACCCGGGATGGCGTCGAGGGCGGCATTCCCGCGACCGTCACCCTGGTGGAATACCTGGGCGACACCACCATCGTGTATGTGCAGGCCGACGGCGTGCCCGAGATGGTGTCGGTCAAGTGCCGCGCCGACGAGCCGGCCCCAAGCCACGGCGCGCGCGTGCTGCTCGCCTTCGATCCGGGCCACGGCCACCTGTTCGACGCCGACGGCGCGGCGCTGCCGCGCATGCCCGGCAGGGGCTGAGCGATGAACCAGGGCGGCGGGGGAGGCCGCGCGCGGCGCCCCACCATGACCGACATCGCCAAGCTGGCCGGCGTGTCGCAGTCAACGGTGTCGCTCGTGATCAACCACATGAGCGGCGCCAAGGTCTCCAGCGAGACGCGCCAGAACGTGCTGCGCATCGCGCGCGAGCTGGGCTACCCGGTCGATCGCCACGGCCATGCCGAGCCGCCCCTGGCGCGCAACCTGATCGTCTATCTCACCGACGAGCTATCGACCAGTCCGCACGCGATGCAGACCATCGACGGCGCGCGCGACGCGGCCTGGGAGCACGATTGCCTGCTGTCGGTGTTCGCCACCCGCAGCGACCCCGAATACGAAAGCGCGGTGCTCAACCGGCTGCTGGCAAGTCCCGCGCTGCTGGGCGTGGTCTACGCCACCATCTTCACGCGCGCCGTGACGGTGCCGGCGCGGCTGGCGCCCGTGCCGACCGTGCTCCTGAATTGTCATACGCGCGACCGCCAGTATTCCTCGGTGGTGCCCAGCGAAGTCATGGGCGGCTATGCCGCGACAATGCACCTGCTCGACGCCGGCCACCGCCGCATCGGGCTGGTCAACGGCGAAGGCTGGATCGAGGCCGCGGCCGAACGCCTGAAGGGCTATCGCCAGGCCCTGTCGACGCGCGACATCCCGTTCGACGCAAGCCTGGTGCGGGAAGGCGACTGGCAGGTCAGCACCGGCCACGCGCATGCGCTGGCGCTGCTCTCGCTTCCGGACCCGCCGACCGCGCTGTTCTGCGCCAACGACCTGATGGCGGTAGGCGCGCTGGAAGCGGTGCGCGAGCATGGCCTGGAGGTGCCGCAGCAGGTCTCGGTGGTTGGTTACGACGACCAGGACATCGCGCGCTACACCCAGCCGCCGCTGACGACAGTGTTGTTACCAAACTACGAAATGGGTAGATGGGCCGCAGAAAGTTTGATCGCCCAGGTCAATGGCGGCGTGGTCCGGCGCACCAGCATGAAGATGGATTGCCCTCTGGTGGAGCGCGATTCGGTGGCCCCAAACCCCGCGGTTTGACCCGGTTCTTGAGTGCGCCACCGCGGTGCATTTTCGGCTAGGTTTGTCATATTGGTCATAAATTATGACTAATAATGAATCCAATATCGGCAGGCCCGTCCGCCACCCCGGTGGACGCAGGTACGGCCAAGAATCTCAGGAGACCTCGATGACCACCTTGAAAGTCCGCCCAGTCTGTGCGGCTGTCCTGCTGCTGTGCGCCCACATCGGTATCGCCGGCGCCCAAACCACCCAGGCGACGGGCGACCCGCTTGCCGAACCACGCGCCGAGGAAGCCGCGCGCACGGCCGGCCAGGAAGGCGCCGCGGCGCTTGCGCCGGCCGGCACGGTGGCCACGGTCCAGGTGACGGGCATCCGCAGCGCGATCCGTTCGGCCGAGCAGATCAAGCGCGATGCCGAGCAGGTGGTGGACTCGATCAATGCCGACGACATCGGCAAGTTCCCCGACCGCGCGGCGGGCGACGCCCTGCAGCGCATCGCCGGGGTGCAGGTGGGCCGCGACCGCGGCGAGACCAATTCCGTCATCATCCGCGGCCTGCCGGACGTGGCCACGACCATCGACGGCAACGAGATCTTCACCGGCACCGGCCGCCGCCTGTCCTACCAGGACTTGCCGGTACAGTCGATCGCGGGCCTGGATGTCTACAAATCCGCCACCGCCAACCAGTTCGAGGGCGGCATCGCCGGCGCCGTCAACATCCGACTGCGCGCGCCCTTCGACTTCAAGGGTTATACGGTCACCGGTTTCCTGGAAAACCGCCGCAGCCAGGTCGAGGGCAGCGAAGGCAGCAAGAAGAACAACAACCCGGGCGGCGGCCTGTTGCTGAGCAACCGCTGGCAGACCGGCGTGGGCGAGATGGGCGTGCTGGTCGACCTGGCCTACAACAAGGAGAGCTGGACCTTCCCCGTGCAGTGGGTGGACCGGCCCGACCGCATCTTCTCGGTCAGCCCCGACGGCACCGCCACCCGCCTGAACGACGACCAGCCGATCGCGCCGCTGCGCGCAGGCGACCGCCTGGGCGAGCTGCCCAACATCGGCGGCATCTACAACGCGGGCGACCGCGAACGCGGCAGCCTGCATGCGGCCTTCCAGTGGAAGATCAGCCCTGCGCTCGAATTCTCGACCCAGTACCTGGGCATGGGCTACCGCGGCGAGCACGAAGTCGACTACATCCTGAACATCGCCACCTGGACCCCGCGCCTGACCAATGTGGTGCTGGCGCCGCAGGGCGACTATTGCAACACGCGCCAGGGGGTGATCTGCCCGATCCAGGCGGCCAGCGCGCCCGCCGCGCGCTTCGGCGGCCCCTACGACTGGGACCCGTACACCGCCACCAGCACCTGGGGCGTCAAGGAGCGCACCGATACGCACTTCCTGAACTTCGGCCTGAAATACCGCGAGGGTCCGCTGTCGGTCGACACCAACCTGGCCTTCACGCGCTCGGACTTCATCGAGGACAGGGTGATCGTCGACCAGCAGATCCCCGGCGCCAGTTCCTCCGTCTACACCTACGGACGCGACGGCCATGGCGGCTACAACAGCATCACCACGCCGACCTCGAGCGCGGCGCTGCGCGACCCGAACCAGTTCGTCCTGCGCGGCATGGTGCAGAGCTGGGGCGAGAACCGCGGCGAGCAGGCGCAGTTCCGCAGCGACGCCGTCTACCGCTTCAAGGGCGACGGCTTCCTCACCGCACTGACCGGCGGCGTGCGCCTGTCCGCGCGCGAAGTCAGCTACCACAGCGGCGAGCGTGCCAACGACCTGCAAGGCGCCGTGCGCCCGTCGCCGATCGCCGCCTTCGGGCCCAGCTTCCAGACCCTGGTGCCGGGCCTAGACCGCCTGGCCGGTCCCTGGTACACCCCCTCGCGCGAATTCCTGATCCACCAGGCCGACACCGTGCGCGCATTCTACGGCCAGCCCCTGGGCCGGGTGCCGGACGACCCGATGCGCCTGTTCGAACAGGAAGAGCGCACCGCCACCCTGCACCTGGGCGCGCGCTGGAAGGCCGCGCTGGGGTCGATCGGCATGACCGGCAATATCGGCGGACGCCTGGTGAAGGTCGACCGCAAGCTCGAGGGCAACCAGCGGATCGGCGACGTCGTCACCCCGATCGAGGTCGACAGCGATGAAACCAACTTCCTGCCGAACGTGTCGGCGGTAGTGAACTGGACCGACCGCCTGCAATCGCACCTGAGCATCGGCAAGACCATTACCCGTCCCGAGTTCTCGCAACTGAACCCGGCCCTGTCGCTGATTCCGCCGACCGTCAATGCGCCGGGCACGGGATCGTCGGGCAACCCGAACCTGGCGCCGACCGAGTCGATCAACAGCGACGCCACGCTCGAGTACTACTTCCCGGACAACGGCTTCGTCCAGGTCGCGCTGTTCCACCGCGATATCGACGGCTACCTGCAGAATTTCGAGCAGAACGAGAGCATCAACGGCGTAAACTACCGGGTCAACCGTCCGCAGAACTCGGGCAAGGGCAAGCTCAAGGGCGTAGAATTCGGCATCCAGAAATTCTTCGACTTCCTGCCGGGGGCCTGGAGCGGCCTGGGCGCGCAGTTCAACTACACCTGGATCGACGGCGAGAACCAGACCCGCACCGGCTTCGACAGCGGCGCCTTCACGACCACTCAATTGGTCGGCGTGGCGCGCCAGAGCTTCAACTTCGCGCTGCTGTACGAGCGCAGCGGCTGGACCGGGCGCCTGGCGGCCACCCGCCGCGGCAAGTACGTTGAGCAGATCGCCGAACCGCGCTTCGGCCAGGACCGATATGTGAAAGAATCGACCTACGTCGACCTGAGCATCGGCTACGCGCTGAGCAAGCACCTGTCGCTGCACCTGGACGCGGTCAACCTCACGCGCGAGCGCTACGAGAGCTACCTGGGCGACCCGATCCGTCCGCGCGACATCCGCTATAACCCGACCACCTATGGGGTCAGCCTGCGCTACCAGTTGTAAAGGCAAGACGATGCAGAAGACCTACAGCAATCCGGTGTTCCCGGAGATCATGGCCGACCCCTTCGTGCTGAAGCACGAGGGGCGGTATTTCGCCTACGGCACCGCGCCCGACGGCCCCGGCGGCGGACGCTTCCCCGTGCTGGTGTCGAACGACCTGGTGGACTGGCACCGCGCCGGCTATGCCTTGTCGGTGGCGGGAGACGACCATTTCTGGGCGCCGGAAGTCGCCTTCAATGACGGCAAGTTCTGGCTGTACTACTCGTCCGGCGACAGCGAAGGCAAGCGCCACCAGCTGCGCGTGGCGGTGGCCAGCGACCCGATCGGCCCGTTCACCGATTGCGGCGTGCCGCTGGTGCCCGACCAGCCGTTCTCGATCGACGCCCATCCTTTCCGCGACGCCGACGGCCAGTGGTACCTGTACTACTGCGTCGACTTCCTGGAATTCGAAAGCGACCACCGCATCGGCACCGGCATCGTGGTCGACCGCCTGCTGGCCATGGACCGCCTGGAAGGCAAGCCGGTGACGGTCGCGCGCCCGCATGCCGACTGGCATCTGTTCAAGAAGGGGCGGGCGATGTACGACGCCGTCTACGACTGGCATACGGTCGAAGGCGCCTCGGTGCTCATCCACGGCGGCAGGTACTACTGCTTCTATAGCGGCGGGGCCTGGGAAAAGGAGAACTATGGCGTGAGCTACGTGGTGGCCGACCATCCGCTCGGGCCGTTTACGCGTCCCGAGGGCAGCGAAGCGGCCTTGTTGATGAGCTCGCGGCCCGGCCAGGTGATCGGGCCGGGCCACAACTCCTTCACCAAGTCGCCCGACGGCAGCCAGGACTGGATCGTCTACCACGCCTGGGATACGGCCATGACGGGGCGGCGCATGTGCATCGACCGGCTGGTATGGAACGGCGACCGGCCGACGACGGTCGGGCCGACCTTCACGCGCCAGCCGGCGCCGGCGGGGCTGGTCGCCTAGCCGCCTAGCCCGCGCGGGCGTGCCCGGTCTGGGCGCCATGCGCCTGCGCCAGGCGCGCATCGATCCAGGCCTGCGCATGCAGGCAGGCCGCGCGGCCCATCTCGGTGGGGAAATGAATCAATCCATGGGGCGCTTCAAGCAGGTCGACCAGTTCGACCGGGGCATGCGCGGACCAGCGCTGCGCCATCTGCAGCGTGTCGTCGCGCAGCGGATCGCGCCCGCCGGTGAACATCAGCGCCGGCGGCATGCCTTCCAGGTCGCCGTAGAGCGGGGACAGCGGCGGCGCGCGCCGCTGCGCGTCGCTCATGCCGGGGGTGAGCAGGTGCAGGGCGGGCAGCATGGCCGGGCCGTCCAGCACCAGGGTGTCCGGCCCGGCCGCGCGCACGCTCGGGCTGCCGGCCAGGTCGTACACGCCGTAATACAGCACCGCGCCTTCGATGCGGTGCAGGAGCCTGGGCCGGCTCTTGAGTTCGAGCAGCATGGCCGCGGCCAGGTGGGCGCCGGCCGATTCTCCCAACACCAGTAGCGGCAGGCCTGCGCAGCCGGGTAGCCCGTCCCCGAGCAGCCAGGTGGCGGCGGCCAGGCAATCGCCGATCATTGCCGCGATCGGCGCCTGGGTCGCCAGCCGGTAGCCGACCGACACCACCACCACATTGCAGGCGCGCACGATGTCCGCGTTGAGCGCATCGTTCATTTCCGGATTGCCGATCACCCAGCCGCCGCCGTGGATGTCGAGCACCACGCCGCGCGGCGTCCCGGCAGGGCGCAGCACGCGCACCGGCACCTGCACTCCGTCCGCCCAGGCCATGTGGGACTGCACCCGGATGCCCTTGCGGCGCAGCCGCGCGTCGGCCCCGAGCTGGGTCAGGCGCAGCAGCGCCTGCCCGAGCAAGGGCGTGATGCGGTGGCGGTAGCGCACGCGCGGCATGAGGGCCAGCTTGCGGTTAAAGCGCCGCAAGTCCTCGACCATGCGGGCGTCGACAGGCATCGGCATCGCCGGGATCCTTTTCAAGGCCTGACCGGCATCCAGGGCGGTTCGCCGGCCGGGCGCAACATCGCTTCCAGCCGGCTGCCACCCAGCGCCGCCATCTTCGTTTTCATATGCCATCCTTGCCTGAACTCGATGGCGCATCGTACAACGATTCCAGGTGGTGCTTGTGTCGCCGGCAGGGGAAACGATACCAATCGGTAGATTCGGAGGGCCTTGCTTCAGGAATGCTGAGGCGAGGCCTCGTCAATTCTTACGAACCCGCGAGCTGTCCCTGCCTAAGCCATGAAAATTGCGCGGCAACACTTCCTCATTGAACCAATCGGCCAATCGGGGTCAGGTCTGACATTCGGACACGAGCCCAGCCTTGCGCCAGCTGAGTCCGTGTCCGAATGTCAGACCTGACCCCGGGGTGGAGGGCTTTTCGAGCCGCGTCTTGTGTCAGCTGAGTCCGTGTCCGAATGTCAGACCTGACCCCGGGGGGTGTTAGTGCGTCGGCGCTGGTGGGGCGTTGCTTGCTTCGATGACGGTGCGCAGCTCGGACAGGGGCATCGGGCGGGCGAGGTGGTAGCCCTGGGCCTGGTCGCAGCGCGCGGCGCGCAGCAGGTCCAGCACCTCGCCGGTTTCCACGCCTTCGGCCACCACCGCCATGTTCAGGGCGTGCGCCATGTCCACGAAGGCCTTGATGAAGTCGAAGCTGGAGACGTCTTCGTCGTGCTGCGTCACGAAGGAGCGGTCGAGCTTGAGGACGTCGATCGGGAAGCGCCGCAGGTAGGCCAGGCTCGAGAAACCCGTGCCGAAGTCGTCCACCGCCAGGCCGATGCCCAGGCGCTTGAGTTCGCGCAGCATCTTCGCGGTGTGCTCGATGTCTTCGATCAGGGCGCTTTCGGTCAGCTCCAGCTCCAGGCAATCGGGTGGCAGGCCGGTGTGCGCCAGCGCGGCGCGCACTTCGTCGACGAAGGCCGGCTGCGCCAGCTGGCGCGCCGACACGTTGACCGACACCGCGATCGGGCGCCCGTATTGATCCATCAGGCGCCGGGTCTGGGTGCAGGCCTCGAACAGCACCCAGCGGCCGATATCGACGATCAGGCCGGTCTCCTCGGCGATCGCGATGAACTGCTGCGGCGGCACGCGCCCGCGCTCCGGATGGTTCCAGCGGATCAGGGCTTCCATGCCGACCAGCTCCATGCCGGCCAGCGCAATGCGCGGCTGGTAGTGCAGCTCGAACTCGCCGCGCGCCAGCGCCGGGCGCAGCGACACTTCCAGGGCCATGCGCACCTGGGTGGCCACCGTCATTTCCGGCTCGAAGAAACGGTAGCGGTTGCGCCCCGAGCCCTTGGCGCGGTACATCGCCGTGTCGGCGGTCTGAAACAGCATCTCGCGCGTCTGCGCGTCCCGGGGGAACATGCTGATGCCGATCGAGGCGCCGATGATCATGTCGATGCCGCCCACCGTTACCGGCGCGGTCAGCACCTCGAGCAGCTTGTCGGCGATGCGCGCGGCGGCCGGCTGGCCGGTGGCGCAGTAGGCGGCCACCACGAATTCGTCGCCGCCCAGGCGCGCGATGATGTCGTCCGGACGGATCACGCGGCGCAGGCGCGCGGCCACTTCGCACAACAGCACGTCGCCCATCTCGTGGCCGAAGGAGTCGTTGACCTCCTTGAAACGGTCGAGGTCGAGGAACATCACGGCCACCGCGCCGCCGTAGGCGCATCCGTCGAGCATCTGCTGCACGCGTTCGCCCAGCAGGGCGCGGTTGGGCAGGCCGGTGAGGGTGTCGTGGGTCGCCAGCTGCTGCAGGCGGGTCTCCGCGGCCTTGCGCCCGGTGATGTCGGTCATCAGGCCGGTCAGCGCCAGCGCCTGGCCGTCGGCGCCGCGCTTGATGCTGCCGTTGAACAGGACGTGGATGTGCAAGCCATTGCGGTGCCGCAGCACCGCTTCCAGGCCCTGCACCGTGGCCGGTTCGTCGGCGCCCAGGGTCGCCAGCGGGAAGGACACGAACAGGTCGGCCAAGCGCAGCGACAGCAGCATCTCGCGCGGATAGCCCGCCAGGGCGCACAGGGCGGGATTGACGTCGCGCAGCAGCCCGTCGGGACTGGCCACCAGGTAGCCGGCCGGGGTCATCTCGATCACTTCGCGAAAGCGCTGCTCGCTCTCGCGCAGCTGGCGTTCGGCGTGTTCGCGGTCGCTCAGGTCGCGGATCACGGCCAGGAAGAATTCTTCGCCGTCGTCGTCGAAGCGCGAGATCTGCACTTCGGCCGGGAAGCGGCTGCCGTCCTTGCAGCGTTTCTCCATGCGCAGCAGCTGGGCCTGGCCGGCGCGCAGCCCGGCCAGCACCGCATGCCCGCCGGGCAAGCCGAAGTTGACCTCGGTGACCTGGCGGCCGAGGAATTCGTCGCGGCCATAGCCGAAGCGCGCGCAGGCCTGGTCGTTGACCGAGACGATACGCAGGGCGGCATCGACGATCATGACGCTGTCGCCGGCCTGGTTGAACAGGTTGCGGAAGCGCTGTTCGCTCTTGCGCAGCGCTTGCTCGGCCTGGCGCTTGGCGTCGATGCCGTGGAAATAGACCGAGATGCCATCCGCGTTCGGGTAGACCCGCACTTCGATCCACAGCGCGTGCGGCTCCCAGTAAACCTCGAAGGTGTCGGGCTGGCGCGTCTCCATCGCCAGCACGTAGCGGGGCAGGGCCTGCGAATGCTCCAGGTCGGGCGCCACCTCCAGCAGCTGGCGTCCGATGACGGCGGCGGGGTCGACGCCGACGAAGTCGCCCGCCTTGCGGTTGGCGTAGGTCAGGCGCCAGTTGCTGTCGACGGCGAAGAAGGCGTCGCCGATACTTTCCAGCATGCTGCCCAGCGCCGCCTCCGAGCGCAGCAAGGCCTTGCGGGCATGCTGCTGATCGGTGATGTCGCGCGCCGACAGGTACATGCGCCCATGCGCCTGCGACCAGCGCGCCGACAGCGACATCAGCACCTCCCGGCCGTCCTTGCGGCACACGCGCACCGCGACGTTCGAGCGCTCGGGATCGACGGTGCGCAGGCCGCCTTCGAAGGCGATTCCCAGCGCATGCTGCTCCGGGTGGACCAGGTCGGTGTAGTGGCGGCCCACGAGTTCTTCCGGCGCATAGCCGAGCAAGGCGCGCGCGGCGGCATTCGCGCGCTGGATGCGCCCGCCCGCGTCGAGCACGACCATCAGGTCGAGCGCATTGTCGATCAGCGCTGAATTCTCGGCGGCGAGCAGTGCAAGCGCGTCCGGCAGGGGGGCGATGAGGTTCACGGTAGTGGCAGGTGCGCGGCGCGGGCCGCCTGGAAACGATCGGGAGCGTGTGTGTGACAAGGGCGCATGTCCGAGTATAACCATTTCCCGATGGAAACTACCCATGCTGGGCGAAATTACGACACCTGGCGCGCTGTTTCGGGTGTACTGGGTCCGCCCAGCGCGGCCGCAGTAGTGTTTTGCCAACGTGGCGGGGCGGAATGGGCGCCTGTCGCATACTAGGTCTAGTCTGGTAGACAGGGAGTAGCTGACATTTTCCGGGACACGTGGCGATGACGATCGACGAGCCAACCTTGACGACGGTACTGGGCCTGGTGTCGCTGGCCGCCAGCGCGATGTTCTTCGCGCTCGGCGTGCTGGCGCGCCAGATCGCCGGCGTGCGCTATTGGGCGGTCGGCTGCCTGGCCTTCGGCTTCGCCACCGTGCTCGATGGCCCGCGCCTGATCGACGACTGGCGCTGGGCGTCGCTGTTCTTCAACATCCCCTTCGGCATCGGCCACGCCTACATGCTGACCGGGACGCTCGACTTCTGCCGGCATTCGCACAGCCGCCTGCTGTTGCCGGCGGCGGCCGCGGTGGCGGTGGTGCTGACGGTCGCCTTCACCTTCGTCCATCCGGATACGGCCTGGCGCATCGGCACCCTGTGCGCCTACCAGGCCGTGTTCAACCTGGGCTCGGCCTGGATCATGTTCCGCTATCCGGATGCGTTCTCGCGCAAGGCCTTCTACGTGGCCGGCGCAGTGGCCCTGCTGCAGGGTTTCACGGCCCTGGCCCAGGGCGGCCTGGTCGTCACCAGTTCCCTGGATTTCGACTACGGCGCGCCGCAGCTCCCGATCGCCAACACCATCAGCTGGGCCGGGGCGCTGCTCAGCGCCGTGATCGGCAATTCGATGCTGATGCTGCTCATCATGCTGCGCCTGGTGTCGGAGGTGAGCTCCGCGGCCGACCACGACCTGCTCACCGGCCTGCTGAACCGGCGAGGCATCCGGCGCACCTTCGACGCCCTGCTGGCGCGCCAGCCGGGGGAGCGCGGCGCCGTCGGGATCCTGTTGCTCGACGTCGACGAGTTCAAGAAGGTCAACGACACCCACGGACATGAAACGGGCGACCAGGTGCTGGCCGCGATGGGCGCGGTGCTGCTCGGCGTGAGCGATGCGCATGCCACCGCCTCGCGCTGGGGCGGCGAAGAATTCTGCGTGGTCGCCGAAGCCTGCACCCGGCGCTCGCTGCTCGAGCTGGCCGAACTGGTGCGCCAGCGCTTCGCCGCGCGTACCGCGGCGCTGCCCGGGCTGCCCCGGGGCTGCACGGTCAGCGTGGGCGTGGCCATGATCGATGCCGGCGCTCCGCTCGACGTACAGGCGCTGATCGCGCTGGCCGACACCCAGCTCTACCGCGCCAAGCGCGGCGGGCGCGACCGGGTGATGGCGGCCGCGCCGGACGGCGCCCTGCAGGACGTGTCCTCGACCCGCTGACCCGGCGCCGGGCTTACTGGTCGCGCTCGTCGTCGCGGTCGCGCTTCATGGCCACGAAGTCGCGCTCGAACATCGCATGCAGTTCTTCGCGCGCCCGGCGCGCCATCGAGACGAATTGCTCGCGGTCCCGGTAGTAGGGATAGACCTCGTGCACGCTCTTGATATTGTGCTCGCGAAAGCGCATCGCGGCCTGGCGCGCGAAATAGGCGCCGAAGCCCAGTTCCTCCATCACCCGCCGGCCCAGCATCAGGGCCGACTCGAAGGTTTCCCGTTCCACGATCGTCACCCCCAGGTCCATCAGCTGGTAGCAGTGGGTGACATTGCGGGCGCGCGCCAGGATCGGCAGGTCGGGGAATTCCGCGCGCACGGCCGCGGCCAGCTTCAGGCTGTCCTCGATGCCGTCCACCGACAGCACCAGCGCCCGCGCATGGGCCGCGCCGGCGGCATGCAGCAGGTCGGTGCGGGTGGCGTCGCCATAGAACACCTTGAAACCGAATTCGCGCAGGGTGTCGATCTGGTCGGGATCGTGGTCGAGCATGGTCAGCGGCACCTGGTTGGCGTGCAGCAGGCGCCCGACGATCTGGCCGAAGCGCCCGAAGCCGGCGATGATCACATGTCCCTCGTTGGCGTCGATGGCGTCGGTCTCGCGCTTGTGAAGGCGCTGCCAGCGCGGCTCCAGCACCCGGTCGTACAAGATGAGCAGCAGCGGCGTGGCCATCATCGACAGGGCCACGATCACCACCAGCATCGACGCGGTCTGCTCGTCGAACACGCGCGCGGTGGCGGCCGCGCCGAACACCACGAAGGCGAATTCGCCGCCCTGCGAGAGCAGGAAGGCGAACAGCACGCGCTGGCGCCCGGCCATGCCGAAGCGGGCCGCCAGCGCCCACAGCATGAACAGCTTGATGGCCTGGTAGGCCAGCGCCGCCAGCACGATCAGCATGGGCTGGGCCAGGAACACGCCGAAGTCGACCGACATGCCCACCGCGATGAAGAACAGGCCCAGCAGCAGGCCCTTGAAGGGTTCGAGGTCGGTTTCCAGCGCGTGGCGGTATTCGGAATCGGCCAGCAGCACGCCGGCCATGAAGGCGCCCAGCGCCATCGACATGCCCACCGACGCCATCAGGAGGGCGATCGAGATGATCAGGAGCAGGGCAAAGGCGGTGAAGATCTCGCGCATGCCGGTGCGGGCGATGAAGCGCAGCATCGGGCGCACCAGGTAGCGCCCGCCGACCACCAGGCCGCCGATCACGGCCACTGCCTTGAGCACGCCCATCCAGCCGGCGTCCGGATGCGAATCGGCCACGCCCAGCACTGGGACCAGGGCGATCATCGGGATCGCCGCGATGTCCTGGAACAGCAGGATCGAAAAGCCGGCCTGGCCGGCCGGGGTCGGGATCAGGTTGCGCTCCTGCATGGTGGTGAGCGCGATCGCGGTCGAGGACAGCGACAGCCCGAGCGCGGCGATCAAGGCCGTCTTCCAGCCGATCCCCGCCAGCACCGCCGCCAGCAGCAGCAGCACCGTCACGCCGGCGACCTGCGCCGCGCCCCAGCCGAAGATCGAGCGGCGCAGCGCCCACAGGCGGGTCGGTTCGAGCTCCAGGCCGATCACGAACAGCAGCAGCACCACGCCGAATTCGGAGAAATGCAGGATGGTCTCGACTTCGCGGATCAGGGCCAGTCCCCAGGGACCGATGGCGATCCCGGCCAGCAGGTAGCCGAGCACTGAGCCCAGCCCGAGGCGCTTGGCGATCGGCACGGCGATCACCGCCGCGAGCAGGTAGACCAGGGCGTTGATCAGGAGGTTATGCTCCATGCGCGCCTCCCGCCGGTGCATCCAGGTCGATGCCGGCGTGCAGCGCCAGCTGCGCATGCAACTGCGCCGCATGGCGCGCGGCGGCGTCCGGGTCGCTCCGGTCGGCGCCGTAGAACACATGCGGCTCGAACCAGCGCATCCCGCAGCTGCGCGCGACTTGCTCCAGCGGGGCCAGGTAGTCCGGCAGCGCGCGGCCATGCACGCCGCCTGCGCGGTAGTCGTCCGGCGCGCCGCTGGCGGCCACCGCCGCCCAGGCAGCCTTGCCCGCCAGCGGGCCGGGTTGCCGCAACGCCCATTCGGGTTTGAACACGGTGTCGAACCATTCCTTGAGCAGCGCCGGCATCGCATACCAGCCGAACTGGAACACGAACACGATGAGGGGCGCGGCCTTGACCAGCTCGCGCTGGCGCCGCACGTCGATGTAGAAATCGGGATAGAGCTGGTACAGGTCCTGCACCGTCACGCCGGGCAGGCTGGAAATGGCGTCGGCCACGCGCCGGCTGATGCGCGAGCGGTGCAGCGAAGGGTCGGCGAACACGACCAGGGCGCGCAGGTCTGAAGTCATGGGCAGCAAGGCAAGGGAGGGAAACCCGGATTGTACATTGCGACATTGCCAAGCTGTACGATCCGCGTAATCGCAGCCTGGGCGCGTGCCAGGTTCCTACGGCCGCCGGGCCCCGGAAGCGAGCCTTCCGGGACGGCCTGATCCTACAGGCGGCGCGGGCCGGGGCCTATTCGTGCGCGCCCCGTGCAGGACTATCATGTCCTTCTGAATTCATTAAAGGAGGCCAGCATGTCGATGCAAAGCGAAGGCAAGGACGCCAAAGGGCGCAACTACGACCAGGTCACCAAGAACGGCACCAGCAGCGCAGGCAGCATGGGCGTGGGCGGCACCGGCGACGCGGGCAAGCTCGAGCAGCAAGGCTCGGAGCAGCGCGACAGCCGCACCGATGACCTGCTGGCCGGCGATACCGCCGACCAGGAAGCCGACCAGGGCTTCGGCGGCGGCAGTTTCAGCGGCGAGATCCAGACCGGCATGGAAGGCATCGCCAGCCGTTCCGGCAGCGGCGCCGGCAACCGCCAATCGGGGCAGGAGGACCGCCAAGGCAAGGAAGACGGGGGCGGGCGCGCGGACAAGGAAGCAAACCCACAACGCTGATTCCATCGCGCCCACCTGCGCCGGGCGTGCTGGTCTACCTCCGCGCCGGCATGGCGCCCATCACCGACCGGTAAGGCGCTGAATCGCGGTTGCCGGCAGCCCGATGCTGACACTCTGCATTGTCATAATTGATATGACAAGTTTCTGTGTAGAATGTCGGCATGAAAGCTGAGCTGACCACCACGCGCTCCTACCGGGGCCTGTCGCAGGACGAACGGCGCGCCGAGCGCCGCTCGCGCCTGATGGCGGCCGCCATTGCCGTCTACGGCGAACGCGGCTACCACCAGGCCACCGTCAAGGCGGTGTGCGATCAGGCCGGCCTGACCGAGCGCTACTTCTACGAATCCTTCGCCAACAGCGAGGCGCTCCTGATCGATTCCTTCAACGCCGTCACGCATGCCGTGCTGGGCGAGATCACGCGCGCCGCCGAGGCGGCAGGGCGCGGGCGCATCGCGCGCTCGCGCGCCATGCTGCACGCGTATTTCGCGGCCCTGCAGCGCGAACCGCAATCGGCGCGCGTCTTCCTGGTCGAGATCCGCGGCGTGAGCCGGGCGGTGGACCTGGCCTTCGATGCGGCCCTGCGCGCGATCGGCCGCGAAGTCGCCCGCATCGTGGCGCCGCCGGGCGCCCCGCACGACGAGCTGCTGCAGGCCGGCGTGGTCGGCGGCGTGATCCACATCGCCCTGCGCTGGATCGAGGACGGCTACCGGCCGGGCATCGAGGCGGTGGTCGACTCGGCCCTCACGCTCGGCGCCGTGCTGGCGACGGCGCGCCGGCCCAGGGCCGCACTCGCGGCCGCATGAAAAAAACCCGGTGCGAGCCGGGTTTTTTTCTTGGTGCCGGCGCTGCCACATGGGCAGCGCTTGCTCGATGCTGCTTAGAACTGGAAGGCGACGCCAACGCTCAGGTTGGTGGTGTCGCTGGCCGGCTTTTGCAGTTCCAGGCGAGCCGACACGGCCGGGGTGAACGCGTAGCCGACGCCCAGGCCGATCACGGCGCCCGAGGTCGATTCATCGGCGCGCGAACCGCGCACGTTGACCTTGGCTTCCAGGTGGTTGTAGCCCAGGCGGCCCAGCAGGCTGAAGCCGTTGCTCAGCGGCAGGGTGCCGACGACCGACAGAGCGGCCTGGTCGACGTCGAGGTCGCCCGACACGCCGAAGGCGGTCACGGTGTACTCGCCGAGGCGGCGGAAGCTGGCTTCGACGGCGACGTTCTGGACGAAGGTGTAGCCGGCGAACACGCCGGCGCTGGTGGCGCGGCCCGATGCGTCGTCGATCTTGGTCTTGCCGACGTCGGCGCCGACGTAGAAGCGGCCTGGTTCGGCGGCGAAGGCCGACGACGAAGCGATGACGAGGGCTGCTGCAGCTGCGATTTGCTTGAACATGATGTAAACCTTTTCTGTTTTTTTCCTGCGGACTTCGCAGGGCCGCGATTATTGCATGGCATGGTGAAATGCGCAAATTCGGCGCGACGCGTGCGTATGCCAATATTATTCGGTATGCACGCTATTTATGCAAATGGGATAAGGCTCAAGGACGGTTATCCCGAATTCCTCGTGTAGGCAGGCTGGGGCGGGCAGGCAGGAAGGCCAGATGCTGCCGCCCGGGCGGGCGGCAGCAGGACAACTCAGATGTGCAGGGCGTGGCCGAGCGCGCGCATGGCTGCTTCCTGCACCGCCTCGCCCAGGGTCGGGTGGGCGTGGATGGTGCCGGCGATGTCTTCCAGCTGGGCGCCCAGTTCGATCGACTGGGTAAAGCCCGCCGCCAGTTCGGAGACGGCGCCGCCGACGGCCTGCCAGCCGACGATGCGGTGGTCGCTCTTTCTCGCCACCACGCGCACGAAGCCATCGGTGCTCTCGATGGTCATGGCGCGGCCGTTGGCCGAGAACGGGAAGCTGGCGGTGACGATCTCGATGCCCGCCTTGTCCGCGTCCGCCGGCGACATGCCGACCACCACGATCTCCGGATCGGTGAAGCATACCGCCGGGATCGCGCTCGGTGCGAACGCGCGGCGCTTGCCCGACACGATCTCGGCCACCATCTCGCCCTGGGCCATCGCGCGGTGCGCCAGCATCGGCTCGCCGGCCAGGTCGCCGATCGCCCACACGTTGCGCATCGAGGTGCGGCACTGGTTGTCGACCTTGATGGCGGGCCCGTTCATGTCGAGCATCAGGTTTTCCAGGCCCCAGCCGACCGTGCGCGGCTTGCGGCCCACGGCCACCAGCACGCGGTCCGCCTCGAGCAGGGATTCGACGCCGGAGGCGTCGCGCACCCGCACCCGGGTCTGCCCGTCGCTGTCGTCCATCCCCAGCACCGAAGTGGCCAGGCGCAGCTCGACGCCCAGGCGTCCCAGGGCCGAGGCCACCGGTTTCACCAGGTCGGCGTCATAGGCCGGCAGGATGCGGTCGGCCGCTTCCACGACCGTGACCTGGGAGCCGAGCTTGCGGTAGGCCGTGCCCAGCTCCAGGCCGATGTAGCCGGCGCCGACCACCACCAGGCGCTGCGGAACGCCGCCCGGGGACAGCGCTTCCGTCGACGAGATGACCGGGCCGCCGAAGGGCATGAAGGGCAGCTCGACCGGGACCGAGCCGCTGGCCAGCAGCATGTGCTCGCAGCGGATGCGTACCGTGGCTTCGCCGGCGCCGTCGGGCGTGACTTCGACCGTCTTGCCATCCAGGATGGTCGCCCAGCCGTTGACGAGCTTGACGCCGTTTTTCTTGAGCAGCGCGCCGACGCCGCCGGTCAGCTTCTTGACGATGCCGTCTTTCCACGCCACGGTCTGGTCCAGGTCGATGCGCGGGTCGGAACCGGTGATGCCCAGCGGCGAAGTCTCGGCCGCGTAACTGCGCGCCTTGCAGAATTCATCGGCTGCGTGGATCAGCGCCTTGGACGGGATGCAGCCGATGTTCAGGCAGGTGCCGCCGGGCTGCGCGCCTTCGACCAGGATGGTCGGCACGCCGAGCTGGCCGGCCTTGATGCCGGCCACGTAGCCGCCGGGACCGCCGCCGATGATCAGGAGGGTAGTGTTGAGTGTTTCCATGCCTTGTCTATTCCACGAAAATGGTGGCGGGGGTTTCGAGATAGGCGCGGATCGCCTGCACGAACTTCGCCGCCACCTGGCCGTCGATCACGCGGTGGTCGAACGAGGACGACAGGTTCATCATCTTGCGCGCGACCATGGCGCCGTCGCGGATCACCGGACGCTCGACGATGCGGTTGGTGCCGATGATCGCCACCTCCGGCCGGTTGATCACCGGCGTGGTCACGATGCCGCCCAGCGGTCCCAGGCTGGTGATGGTGATGGTCGAGCCGGTCAGCTCGTCGCGCGTGGCCTTGCCGTTGCGCGCGGCGTCGGCCAGGCGCGCCACTTCCTGCGAACTGGCCCAGGGGTCGCGCGCCTCGGCATGGCGCACCACCGGCACCATCAGGCCGGCCTCGGTCTGCGTGGCGATGCCCAGGTGGACCGGGTCGTATTGCGTGAGCAGGTTGTTCTGGTCGTCGTAGCGCGCATTCATCATCGGATACGCGCGGATCGCCAGCACCACGGCGCGCATGATCAGCGGCAGCAGGGTGAGCTTGCCCCGGTCGGCGCCGTAGCGGGCGTTGAGCTGGGCGCGCAGGGCTTCCAGTTCGGTGACGTCGATCTCTTCCACATAGGTGAAGTGCGGGATCTGGCGTTTCGCTTCCTGCATCTTCTCGGCGATCTTGCGGCGCAGGCCGATGATCGGCGTGGCGTGCTCGCCCTGCAGCTGCGCATAGCGGTTGTCGCTGCCGCCGCCCTGGCCGCCCTGGCGGCGACCTGCGACGTGCTCGTCGAGGTCGGCGTGGGTGATGCGCCCGGCAGGGCCGCTGCCGTGCACGAACTGTAGCTCGATGCCCAGGTCCCAGGCGCGCTGGCGCACGGCCGGCGCGGCGTGCGGTTTGTCGCCTTCCGCGCGCATGCCTGGGGCGTGCTGGTGCGCCTTCTGCTGCGGTTTTTGCGGGGCCGGCGCCGGAGCCGGGGCGCGCGCAGGCGCTGCGGCTTCGGCCAGCGCCACGGCCGCCAGCTGCGGCTCGCCGACTTCTTCGGCCGGCGCCGTCGCGGCTGCGGTCTTGACCGGTTCCTGCCTGGCCTTGTCCCCGGAATAGTTGCCGGCGCCGGCGACTTCCAGGCGAATCAGTTCCGCGCCGACCGCCATCGCCTGGCCGATCGCGCCGCCCAGGCTCGTGACGGTGCCGGCCACCGGCGACGGGATCTCGACCGTTGCCTTGTCGGTCATGACGTCGGCCAGCACCTGGTCTTCTTTGACGGTGTCGCCGGGCTGGACATGCCAGGCCACGACTTCGACTTCGGCGATGCCTTCGCCGAGGTCCGGCATTTTAATGACGTGAATGCCCATTTATTTCGCCTCCATGGTGCGCTTCAGGGCCGCCGCGACGCGGTCCGGCCCCGGGAAGTAAGCCCATTCCTGCGCATGCGGGTAAGGGGTGTCCCAGCCGGCGACGCGTTCGATCGGCGCCTCCAGGTGGTAGAAGCAGTGTTCCTGCACCAGCGCGGCCAGTTCGGCGCCAAAGCCGCTGGTCTTGGTTGCTTCGTGCACGATCACGCAGCGGCCGGTCTTCTGCACCGACTTGACGATGGTGTCGAGGTCGAGCGGCCAGATGCTGCGCAGGTCGATCACTTCGGCATCGACGCCCGATTCGCGCGCCGCCGCTTCCGACACCCACACCATGGTGCCGTAGGCCAGCACCGTCACGTCATTGCCCGGGCGGACGATGTTGGCCTTGTCCAGCTCGACCGTGTAATACCCGGTCGGCACGTTGCCCAGTGCCTGGCCGGACCAGGGCACGACGGGACGGTCGTGGTGGCCGTCGAAGGGGCCGTTGTACAAACGCTTGGGTTCCAGGAAGATCACCGGGTCGTCGTTCTCGATCGAGGCGATCAACAGGCCCTTGGCGTCGTAGGGATTGGACGGCATCACCGTGCGCAGCCCGCAGACGTGGGTGAAGAAGGCTTCCGGGCTCTGGCTGTGGGTCTGGCCGCCCCAGATGCCGCCGCCGCAAGGCATGCGGATCACCATCGAGGCGGTGAATTCGCCGGCCGAGCGGTAGCGCAGGCGCGCCGCTTCCGACACGATCTGGTCGGTCGCCGGATAGAAATAGTCGGCGAACTGGATTTCCACGACAGGGCGCAGGCCGTAGGCGGCCATGCCGACCGCCGTGCCCACGATGCCGCCTTCGGAAATCGGCGCGTCGAACACGCGCGACTTGCCGTACTTGGCCTGCAGGCCGTCGGTGACGCGGAACACGCCGCCGAAATAGCCGACGTCCTGGCCGTACACCACGACGTTGCCGTCGCGTTCCATCATGACGTCCATGGCCGAGCGCAGCGCCTGGATCATGGTCATCGGCATGGTGGCCACGTCTTGAGTTTGATCGTCGCGTGCCATGTTCATACTCCCAGTTCCTGGCGCTGCCGGCGCAGGTGCTCCGGCATGTCTTTGTATACGTCCTCGAACATCGTCGCAGCGCTCGGCGCGCGCTCGTCGCCCAGGATGCCGTAGCTTTCGGCTTCCTTCTGGGCCGCGAGGATTTCGGCCTCGAGTTCGGCCTGCACGGCCTCGTGCTCTTCGTCCGACCACCAGCCGAGATTCGTCAGGTGCCGGCGCAGGCGCGCGATCGGGTCGCCCAGCGGGAAGCGCGAGACGTCGTCGGCCGGACGGTAGCGCGACGGATCGTCCGAGGTCGAGTGGGGACCTGCGCGGTAGGTGACCCATTCGATCAGGGCCGGGCCCAGGTTGCTGCGCGCACGCTCGGCGGCCCAGCGCGAGGCCGACAGCACGGCCAGGAAGTCGTTGCCGTCCACGCGCAGCGAAGCGATGCCGCTGCCGATGCCGCGGGTGGCGAAGGTGACGCTCTCGCCGCCGGCAATCGCCTGGAAGGTCGAGATCGCCCACTGGTTGTTGACCACGTTCAGGATCACCGGCGCGCGGTACACGTGGGCGAAGGTGAGGGCGGTGGAGAAATCGGATTCGGCGGTGGCGCCGTCGCCGATCCAGGCCGACGCGATCTTCGTGTCGCCCTTGATGGCCGATGCCATGGCCCAGCCCACCGCTTGCGGGTATTGGGTGGCGAGGTTGCCGGAAATGGTGAAGAAGCCGGCGCGGCGCACCGAGTACATGACCGGCAGCTGGCGGCCCTTGAGCGGATCGCGCTCGTTCGACAGCAGCTGGCAGATCATCTCGACCAGCGGCACCTGCTTGGCGAACAGCAGGCTTTGCTGGCGGTAGGTCGGGAAATGCATGTCGCCGTCCTGCAGGGCCAGCGCCTGGGCGGTGCCGAGGGCTTCCTCGCCGAGCGAGATCATATAGAAGGACATCTTCTTCTGGCGCTGGGCGATCACCATGCGCGCATCGAAGATGCGGGTCTTCATCATGGTGCGCAGGCCGAAGCGGAACAGCTCGCGGTCCGGCTCGGGGGCCCATGGGCCGACGGCGTTGCCGTCCGCGTCGAGCACGCTGATCAGGGACGAGGCGATGCCGCTGGTGTCGATCGGCGCGACATCGATCGGCGGACGCGGGACGGAGCCCGCTGGACTTAATTGAAGATACGAAAAATCGGTCTTGCAGCCCGGGCGGCCGGTAGGCTCCGGTACATGCAGCGACAGAGGCTTACTCTGACTCATAAACGCTACCCCTTTGTAAGGTGACTTGCGGCAAGCATGATAAGGCGAATGGGCCGGTGCACGGGAGTGCCGGCTAAGTATTTTCATGATGCTATGCAGCATAAAAATGCTGTAAAGAAATATCACCACGACATGTGCCGCCCAGCGACGGTGGTGTTTGCTACGCGTGGCGGGTAGCGGTAGTATGGAACGCAGCCTGCCCGCCAACTGATGCCCGCCGCAGGGAACCATGAAAAAGACGTTTCCCGTGATCCTGACCCTGCTGGTGGCCGTTGCCGGTATCGGCTTGCCGATCTGGGTAGCCATCGAAGAGTCGGAGCGGCAGGCATTCGATGCGGTCAGCGTGCACGCCCTCGGCTATGCGCGCGACGTCATGATGCGGGCCGATGAGACCGGTGACCAGGTAGCCGCGGCAACCGCCCGGCTTGCAAGGGAACACGGCCAGGCGCCGTGCGCGCCGGCCAGCATCGATGTCATGCGCCAGGCCGACCTGTCCTCGAGCTACATTCAGGCGGTGGGCCATGTCGTGGGCAACCGCATGCTGTGCTCCTCGATTGCCGGACCTTCCGGCGTGCTCGAACTGGGCCCGGTCGACTACGTCACCGCCGCCGGCGCCGAGATCAGGCGCAGCGTGCGCTTCCCGTTCGCACCCAATGATTCCTTCATCGTGGTCGGGAGGAACGGCTTTGCCGCCATCCTGCACAAGCGCCTGGCCATCGATACCGCCAAGAGCGAGCCGGACGTGGCACTGGCCGTGCTATCGCTGGAGAATCCGGTGCCCATCATTGCGCGCGGCCCGGTCGAGACGGCCTGGATCAAGCGGCTCGCCGCGCGCGAGGCCGTATTCGTCGACGGCGACTACCTGGTGGCCCTGGTGCGCTCCCAGCGTTACCGCACGGTCGCGGTCGCGGCGCTGCCGGTGCGCTACCTGAACGGACGTTCGGCCGATGTGTCGCTGCGGCTGGTGCCCGCCGGCCTGGCCGCGGGCGTCATGCTGACAATGGCGATCCTGTACCTGGGGCGCCAGCAGCTGTCCTTGCCGGTGGCGGTCAAGGTCGCGATCCGCCGGCGCGAGTTCTTCTTGGAGTACCAACCCCTGGTCGACTTGCGCAGCGGCGCCTGGATCGGGGTCGAAGCCTTGCTGCGCTGGCGCCGGCCGACTGGCGAGATCGTGATGCCCGACCTGTTCATCCCGATCGCCGAGCAGAATGGCCTGATCGAGCGCCTGACCCAGCAGTTGCTGCAGATGGTGGCGCGCGATACCGGCGCCTACCTGGCCGCGCACCCGGAGTTCCACGTCGGGATCAACGTCGCGCCTGCCGACTTCCATTCCAGCGGCTTCCTGGACAGCCTGCGCGCGACCGTGCAGGGCATCCAGGCCCGGCCCGGCAACATCATCCTCGAGGTGACCGAGCGCGGCATGCTCGACCCGGTGGTGGCGCGCCAGACCACCGGCGCCTTGCGCCGCCAGGGCTTCGCGGTGGCGATCGACGATTTCGGCACCGGCTACTCGAGCCTGTCGTACCTGGAAACGCTCGAAGTCGACTACCTCAAGATCGACCGCAGCTTCATCGAAGCGATCGGCACCGGCGCGCCGACCAGCCAGGTGGTCGGCCACATCATCCGCATGGCGAAAGACCTCGGGCTGCAGATGATTGCGGAGGGCATCGAGAGCCAGGCGCAGGAAGACTTCCTGCGCAAGCATGGGGTGCAGTATGGACAGGGCTGGCTGTACGGCAAGTCGATGGCCTTCGCCGACGTGGTCCAGCGCATCGCCGAGATGGAAGAGGCCGGGGCCAGCCTGGCCCAGGCCAGCTGATTGGACGCCGGGGACGACCGGATGGGCTCAGCCTCGCGGGAAAGGCCTGCTGCGCCTCGGATGCGAAGCGGGCCTATGGGCCGGCGCCCGCAAGGCAGGCTTGCTGCAGGATGTCTGCGAACGTTGGCGCCGCATTGTTGACCACCATGCGTATGTCGCGCGAATCGGTGCGCTGTTCCCCGAGAACGCGTCCCCGTACCGAGAAGAAGCGATCCATATCGGTCAGGCGTGTCCCTTGTGCATGGCAGGCTACCTCCGTTGCAATGCGGATTTCTACAGTGATGTCTTTGCCGGGCTCGACTCGGATGTAGGCAAAAGCGTGGTCCGATTCTTTCGCCGGTTGCCACCGCAACCGGGCTGTAAAGCCGGTGCGCTGCGCCTCGCCGAGCGTCCAAGGACCGATCAGCTCGTAATCCTGCCACTTCACAGGGAACAGGGTGACCGCACATGCGATGTCCTGCGGTGTCTTCGTGCAGGTCTGAACCAGCGCGGACATCGACGCGGCCCGTACGCGGTTGACTTCGCGGCCTCGCATGAGGAATGCGTCTTCGAGCTCATCCCAGATGAACAAGCTGGCAATCATGCAGGTGGTCACCGCTCCCATACTGATCGCTAGCGGCGGCAGGATATGCATGCGGGCGGGTAGCCCGGTTCGTCTGAACACCCTGGAAATTCCCCAGGTTGTTAGAGGAAGCACGACGACGGACGCAGCCGTGACCCATCCGAAGATAAAAAAGGAAATATTCAGCACGTCCAGAAGCCATCCGGCGGCGACGATCAACAGGGAGACAAGCGCATACGTGGCTGTCGCGCCCAGTGCGGCGTAGCCTGCCAGGCGGCGCGTTGCCCTGCGCGTCGCAGCCGACCCGGCTCCGAGTTGCCGGGCTGCGAGCATGCTGGTGCCATAGCCCACCGCACCTGCGAGCAGCACGTACAAGCTGCACCGGAATAGCACGGCGAGCTGCAATTCAGGCTTGATCTGAAGCGCCAGCTTGAAGGTCCACAGCGAATCCCACGGATTCACGAAGGGCGCGCCCTCGCTTGACACGATGATCAACATGGTGATGAACATGACCGAGCCGATGGCGATCGGGAGTCCGTACGACGGGTGCTGTTGCTGTTTGGCAGTCTTCAGGGGATCGGTCGCCTGCAACACCGCGAGCGTCGCCTTCATGGGCGGGAAGGCGATCAACGCGTACGTTTTCATGCGGTCGAGCGCCTCAACGAAACCCATAGTGCACTCCTCCCGCTTGATTCTTGACTGCGTGTCGCTTCATCCGGTCAGGCCGGGGCAACCCGTTGCGCGCCCCTATTGCGCTGGCGCATCCAGTAGCCCAGGCCCAGCAGCAATAGCCAGGCCGGAATCATGAACACCGACACCTGCAGGCCGGGTGTCAAATACATCACCACTACGATGCCGGCCAGGAAGGCCAGGCACAGGTAGTTCGTCAGCGGGAACAGCGGGCTGCGGAAGGCGGTGGCCTGGCCGGCCGCATCCTTGCGGCGGCGAAAGCGCAGGTGGCTCCAGCAAATCATGCCCCAGTTGATGACCAGGGCCGCCACGGCCAGGCCCATCAGCATGCCGAAGGCTTCGCGCGGGAGAAAATAATTGATACAGATGCAGATGCCGGTAGCGAACGCAGACACCGCCAGCGCCGCCAGCGGCACGCCGCGGCGGTTCACCTTCATCAGGGCGCGCGGCGCATTGCCCTGTTCCGCGAGGCCAAACAGCATGCGGCTGTTGGCATACACGCAGCCGTTGTAGACCGACAGCGCGGCGGTCAGCACGACCAGGTTGAGGATATTGGCCACTACGTTGCTGTCGAGGGCGGCGAAGATCAGCACGAAGGGGCTGCCGCCCAGCGCGACCTTGGTCCACGGGTAGAGCATCAAGAGCACGGCCAGCGCGCCGACATAGAAAATCGCGATGCGCCAGATCGCCTGGTTGATGGCGCGCGGGATGGTCCGCCCCGGATTGTCGGCCTCGGCGGCGGTGATGCCGATCATTTCCAGCCCGCCGAAGGAGAACATGATCACCGCCATCGACAGCGCCAGTCCGGCAAAACCGCTCGGGAAGAAGCCGCCGTGGCGCCACAGGTTGGCCACGCCCGCCTGCGGGCCGGCGGTGTCGCTCACCAGGAGATAGACGCCGAACACGATCATGCCGACCACGGCTGCGACCTTGATAATCGAGAACCAGAATTCGAGCTCGCCGAAAGCCTTCACGTTCATCAGGCTGAGCAGGTTGACCAGCACGAAGAAGCCGAGCGCCGACATCCAGGTGGGAATCTCGGGGAACCAGTACTGGATATAGATGCCGAGTGCCGAGAGTTCGGCCATGCTGACCAGGATGTACATGACCCAGTAGTTCCAGCCCGACATGAAGCCGGCCATGGGGCTGCCGTATTTCGCGGCGAAATAGCCGAAGGAGCCGGCGACGGGCTCGTCGACGATCATCTCGCCCATCTGGCGCATGATCAGGAAGGCGATCAGGCCGGCGAACGCATAGCCGAGCAGGGCCGAGGGGCCGGCCATCTGGATGGTCTGGGCAACGCCGAGGAACAGGCCGGTACCAATGGCGCCGCCGAGGGCGATCAGCTGGATGTGGCGGTTCTTGAGACCGCGCTTGAGTTCGTTACTTGCTTGGTGCTGCGGCTCGTTCATCGCTGGCCTCTGGGTCCGAAGGCAACAGTTGCCTTAAAGCCAGCGATTCTACTGCAAGGACGGCGCAGCGGGCGAAAACTTGCCCGTGCCCGTCCATGGCGCGTGCCTAGAAGCCGCGGTAGTTGCGTGGATAGCCCGAACGGCGTACCGATTTGCCGCCGAGTTTTTTCCAGAGGAAGCCTGCAATTGCCATCATGATCATTTTGCGCATCTTGTTCTCCATTGGATAGACAGCGTGTGCACGCTGCGATGGAGACAGCTTACCTGCTGGCGCGCGAAGGCGGCGCGAGCCTGGACCGGCGCTGCGCTGCCCGCGATTAAGCAATGCCTGTCGGATCTTTTTACACTCAGTATTTACGATGAGAAAAATTGCCTAAAGATTCAATATGTTGCATTGCTGGCATAGAGATTGCATATGAACATCATCGTAGTTCAAAATATAACCAAGGGAACCCTGAAATGAAAAAAATCACTGGCTCGATCGCCGTCCTGGCAGCATTACTGTGCAATAGCGTCGCAGCCGCGCCGCTGATGACCACCGAACTGCCGAAGAATGCCTACATCACCGTCGGCAAATACGACATCGCCTGGATCTCGCCATGGAGCCAGTTGACTACGCCGAGCGGCATCGATTTCTCCATCCAGTCGAAGTACGGCTGGGGCGCGATGACCAAGGCCATCTACAACGAAATCGGCGGCCTGGACGCCGACCAGTTCTCGTTCGTGGGCGCCAATGTCGACTACAAGACCGGCAACAACCTGGATGAAGCCAGCGGCGCACGCCTCGACTACGTGGTCAATGGCGCGCCGATGTTCGACGTGGCTGTCGCCACCCCATGGTTCACCCGCCACACCTGGATCGACTGGGGCCAGGGCCAGGTTGGCCAGTGGAGCCTGCTCGATGGCGACGTCGGTGGCGGCTGCGCCGGCGCTTGTAACGAGTCGCTGGCCGTGCGCCTGCACCAGGTGCCGGAACCGGCATCGCTGGGCCTGCTGGCCGCCGGCATCGCCGGCCTGGGCCTGTCACGCCGCCGCCGCAAGGCTTGAAGCGTCCTGCTTCGGCAATGAAAAGAGGCGCCTCGGCGCCTTTTTTCGTTGCTGCGGAAGGGGTTCAAGGTGCGGCAGCACCCGCCGCAGCCTGCGCCACCTGGCTGAAATAGATCCGGTTCTGGCTCATGGCGACGTACACGCGGTAGCGCTTGAGGAAGTCGGTGCCCAGCACCAGCATCTCGCCCGAGCGTTCCATGTTCACCAGGCGCAGGCTGAAGTCTTTCGTCTCCAGTTTGCCGATCGCCATCTGCGGCACGGGAACGGTCCAGAATGTCGAGTCGCGGTCATTCCATTTCAATCCGGGCTGCCCGCGCGTCGCGCCGGGCGATTCCGGGGTCAGACCCATGCGTTTGGCCGTGAACAAATCGAGGTAGGAGTGCGTGGTCGTGGTCGAGATCACGGCGTTGACGTCCTCGCCGTTGATGCGCACCTTGAACCAGGGGCGCAGGTCCTTGCGCTGCGGGTGGACCTGGAAGGGCACCGACGGCGTCTTCGGGTCCCAGTAGGCGAGCGGCGCGCGCAGGCAGCCGGTGGGCTTGAAGAACTTGAGGTAGCGGTCCTGCAGGTTGAGTTCGACGTCGTTGCGGAACAGGTAGTTGGCGCCGATGCGCGCGCCGACGCCCTCGTCGGTGAGCTTGTCGACCGCGAACCAGGCTTTGCGCAATTCGGTGGCGCCGATGGCGATATGCTCGATATTCGCGTTCAGCACGTAGACCCCGGCGTAATTGGTCTCGGAGCTGATCACCTTGACGCCCATGGCCTCCAGCGTGTCCTTGTCGAGCACGGTCGCATGCTGTCCGCCGCTGTCGATCAGGGCCTCGACCGGCTTGCCGTTGATGCGGGCCTCGGCCACCGGCACGCTGTCGCCGTGGAAGGTGAGCGGCAACGTCGCGACTTCACCAAGGACGCAGCCGGGCGGCAGCGACTGGGCCGATGCGGCGGTCGCGAGCAGGGCGGCGAAGAGGGCGCAGCCCAGAGGGCGCGCAAGACGGACGGGAAGGAGTGGGCGCATGACGGTCCTGAAGTGAATGTGCGGGGATTATAGGCAGGGGAGGCGGCGCCGGGAGTCCGGGCCATGCAATTACCCGGCGCGCATGGTTTGCGGCCTCAACCCGGCATCAGGAAGAAGGCGATCGCGCCCATCACGGTCGCCCCCATCATGGCCAGCACGAAGCCGGACATGCGCGCCAGCGAGCGCAGGCGCCGGCCTTTCTCGCGGCTGCGGATCAGGTAGACCGGGATGGCGACCGGCCCGATGCCGACCACGAAGGCATTCATCCAGCGCGAGCGGCGGAACATGCGCGCCTCGCTGTCCTGGCGGTACCAGTAATAAGGCAGGAAGTTGAGCAGGAAGGCGGTCAGGAGGATCCACCAGGCCGGCATCTGCATATGGGCCGCGGCGTACAGCGCTTCGGCCATGCCGCTGGCGAGCATGAGCGCCAGCAGCGCCCACAGGGTGTTCTTGGGTGTCATTCGTTCGGTGTCGACTGCGGTATTGTCTGCGGCGCCGGCCGCGCGCGGGTGCGTGCAGGCTAGCGAAGGCCGCGAGCATAGCAGCCGCCGGTGGCCCCGAAATTCAACAAAACTCACAATTGACACGAAAACGTGCCTGTCTGCGCCGATTATGCGCGGCAGGTGGCGCCAGGCCCGCCGCCGCGCCGCCGGCGGCGCTGCTCAGCGCAGGTAGGGCGCCACGTTGTTGGCGATGCGGTCGATTTCCGTGGGCGTGAGCGGCAGGGCGCGCAGGGCCGCCCAGGCCTGGCGCGGCTTCATGTTGGTGGGCGTGGCCGCGTCCGAGCCGTACAGGATCCTGTCGACCCCGACCTGGCGGATGCGTTCCACCATTTCGCGCGCGTGCAAGGGCGTGATAGCCGGCGTGGCGATCGAGGCGACGTCGAACCACAGGTTGCGGGTGTGCGGGTCCTTGCGCGCCGCGGCTTCGGCAAAGGCGCGCATCACCTCGTTGGCCGGCGGATCCTCGTAGCCGGGACCGGCGCCGGCCAGATGCGCCACCTGCACCACGATGTCGGTGGCCAGCGGCATCAGCTGCGTGAGGAAAGCCTGTGCCTGCGCCTGGCCATAGGGACGCTTGAGCGAGATCGAGGCGCGCATGTGCACGGCGATCGCCATGCGGTGCCGGTTGGCTGCGCGGAAGACTTCCTGCAGGCGGGCGATATGGGCCGGGTTCTCGAGCTGGACGTCGGAATTCCCGAAGTGCATCTTGATCCCGTGCCTGAGCTGCGGGTGGGCCGCGCAGCGTTCCAGTTCGGCCAGCGCATAGTCCTTCAGCGGGTTGAAGCCGCAGAAGGCGCGCAGGCGGCCAGGATATTTTGCGGCCTGGGCGCCGGTCCAGTCGTTTTCAAGCTTCACCTTGGCGTATTCGTCCTCGATCACGCGCGAGGGGCGGCCGTACATATAGGCCACCGACATCACGGCGGCGCGGCCGATCCCGGCCTCGTCGAGGTAGGCAATCAGGTCGGTCACCGGGATTTCCACCAGCGCGTCCGGGCCGGGCTTGGGCGCGATCAGCGCGATGATGCCGGGGCTGAACAGGTGCTGGTGGTGGTCGGCGGCGGGCGAGCCTGGCGCCGCTGCCGGGGTGGCCTGGCAGGCGCTCAAGGATAGCAGGAGGCTGGCCGTCGTCAGCAGCGCGGTGAGCAGGCGGGACATCGCGGTTCCTCTGGCGTGGAATGACACCGCAGCTTACCCAGCGCTGCCCGCGCTGTCCACGACAAACGGATACATATGGCGCAATCACATCACCGTGACCACCACGCGCCGCCGGTGCGGCGCAGTGCGGTGCTCGTACAGGTAGATGCCTTGCCAGGTCCCGAGCAGCAGGCGCGCGCCGCCCACCGGCACGGTCAGGCCCGACCCGGCAAGCATGGTGCGCACATGGGCCGCCATGTCGTCCGGGCCTTCGGCATCGTGGCGGTAGGCCGGGTCGGCGTCGGGCGCGAGCCGCGCCAGGATCGTCTCGAGATCGCGCCGGACGTCGGGGTCGGCGTTCTCGGTGATGAAGACCGAGCAGCTGGTGTGCTGCACGAACACGTGGGCCAGGCCGCACTGCACGCCGGATGCGCGCACCACGCCCGCCACCGCTTCGGTGATGTCGCGCGTGCCGCGCCCCGGCGTGGAAAAGTCGAGGATGCTCTGGTGCGCCATGGCTTGTCTCCGGGTGCTTGGTGATGCCATGATTATCCACCGATCGCGTCCCGGCTGCTTCCCCATCGCGTGGGCTACACTGCTGCCTGCAGGACGCACCGACTACCTTGAACAGGATGAACACGATGGATAACGCGACCCGGACTGAAATCGCGGCCCTGGGCCACAAGGCGCATGCGCTGACCGAGTCGGCCTACCGCCGGCATGCGGCCACGCGCGGCGACGCGGCATGGGCCGGCAAGCAGCGCATCCTGCTGGCCGACATGGCGCTGCACCTGCTGCAGACGGCGCTGCGGGAAGGCGAGCTGCCCGCCGATGAACTCAAGCGCAACCTGTACGCGATCCTGACGATCTCCGACCAGTTCCTGCCGGATGCGGGGCTGAAGGAAAGTGCCGGACGCTTGCTTGCTACCTGAGCCTGCCGGCGGCGCCGGCGCTCAAGCCGCCTTGATGGACAGCTGCGCCAGCAGGTCGTCGAGCGGCGCCGGACGCGAGAACAGATAGCCCTGCATGCAGGGGCTGCCGTTTTCGGCCAGGTACTGGGCCTGCTGCGCCGTCTCGATGCCTTCGGCCACCACGCGCAGGCCCAGGTGGTCGGCCATGGCCAGGATCGACTGCACGATCGCGGTGCCGTTGACGTCGTTCGGGGTGTCGCGGATGAAGCTCTTGTCGATCTTCAGTTCGTACAGCGGCATCTTCTTGAGGTAGGCCAGGTTCGAATAGCCGGTGCCGAAATCGTCGATCGAGAAGCGGATGCCCAGGGCCGCCAGTTCGTGCATGCGCGCGATGGTCTCGTCCAGGTCCTGCACCAGCAGGCCCTCGGTGACCTCGAAGATCAGCTGGCCGGCCGGGGCGCGGGTCTCGCGCAGGATGCTGCGCACGCCCTCGACGAAGTCGGCCTGGCGGAACTGCGCCGGGCTGACGTTGATCGACAGCGGGATCGGGTGGCCGGCCGCTTCCAGCCGCAGCCAGGAAGCGCAGGCTTCGCGCAGCACCCAGTTCCCCAGCGGGACGATCAGGCCGCTCGACTCGGCGATCGGGATGAACACGTCGGGCGGCACCAGCACGCCGTCGGCGCGGCGCCAGCGCATCAAGAGTTCGGCGCCGACCGGATGCTGGTTGCTGTCGACCTGCAGCTGCAGGTGCATCGCCAGCTCGCCGTTTTCCAGCGCGGATGCCAGGTCGCGCTCGAGCGTGAGCTTGCGCTCGGCCTCGGCCAGCATATTGGTCTCGAACAGGGCCACGCCGTTGCGCCCGCCGGCCTTGGCCTGGTACATGGCGGTGTCGGCTTCGCGCAGCAGGTCGTGGGCCGAGTGGCCCGACAGCAGCGGCAGCGCCACGCCGACGCTGCCGGTACAGCGGTAGGTATGCTCGTCGATGGTGACTTCTTCGCCCAGCGCCGCCAGCACCTTGTCGGCCACGGCCAATGCGGTCGCGGTGGCGGCATCGGTGTTCTCGCCCAGGTCGCCCAGCAGGACCACGAATTCGTCGCCGCCCAGGCGCGCCACGGTGTCGCGCTTGCGCACTACCGAACCCAGGCGCGCGGCGGCGTGCTTGAGCAGGGCGTCGCCGGTGGCGTGGCCGCGGGCGTCGTTGACGTACTTGAAGTTGTCGAGGTCGATGAACAGCACGGCGCCGAGCATGCCGGTGGCATTGCGGGTGGCGACCAGGGTATCCAGGCGCTCGGTCAGCAGGCGCCGGTTGGGCAGGCCGGTGAGCACGTCGTAGAAGGCCAGGCGGTGGATCTTGGTGTCGGAATTGCGGCGCTCGGTGACGTCGCGCCCGACCGCCACCCAGTGCGTGTTGCGGCCGGCCTCGCTGGCGAAGGGCACCATCTCCATCTGGACCCAGAACGGCTCGCCGGACTTGGTGTAGTTGATCAGCTCCGCGGTGACGGACTCGTTGCGCGCGACCGCGTCCAGGATGCGGTCAAGCTCGCGCGGATCGGTTTCCGGGCCATGCAGGATGCGCATGCTCTGGCCGATGATGTCGTCGCGGCTGTAGCCGGTGCGGCGTTCGAAGGCTTCGTTGGCGAAGATGATCGGCTGGTGGGCGCCCGGCTCGTCGACGGCCTGGGCGATGACCACCAGGTCGTTCAGGCGCGCCACCGCGGCCGACGTCAGGCGCAGCTCGGCGTTGAGCTCGTGCAGCTTGTCCTGCTTGGCTTCGAGCGATTCGGCAAAGCCCTGGATCTCGCCCAGGGTCTGGGACAGCCCCTTGAGCAGGGTGCCGCAGGTGATCGTGATCAGGGCGCCCACGCACAGGTAGTTGAGGGTGACGATCAGGGACGGCAGCAGGGTGCCGCCGCCCAGGCCCCTGACCACCAGCTCGGCGTGCCCGGACAGCCCCAGGCCGAGGATGATGGCGGCGCTGAGCAGGAGGGCGGCGAGCGCCTGCCGGGTGCCGAGCAGGATCACCGCCAGCACTGGCGGCGCCATCAGGAAGATCTGGCTGACGGCGCCCACCGTGAGCATCAGGCCGGTGCCGACCATGAACAGCACGGCGAGGAAATTCAGGACGCGCAAGGTGTAGGGCAGGCGGTCGTACGACCAGATCGCGAAGATCCAGCTCAGGGCGATGGCATCCATGACGGCGATCTGCCACATGCCCTGGCTCAGCGCCAGCGTGGCGCTGGGCACTGCGGCGACCGTGCCGAGCACGAGCACGGTCGACATCAGCTTGGTGAAGATCCGAAGGCGCCATTGCGCAATGTCGTAGAACTGTTTCATTCAGCGGCCCTGGTACGCATCGCTTCATGAATAGTTACTTCTGCGCACTACGTATTAACTAAAGGAAACAGGATACCTTAAGTATCGATTCCTGTCATGCGCCTTGAATGGAGGTGTTGTTCTACTGTCGCGCCTGGCGCGGCGCCGGCCGCCTTTCAGGCGCCGTGGGCCAGGCCGAGGTTGCGGTTGGCCGGCAGCGCGACGTCCATCAGCTTCGGACGCGGCAGGTTCAGGCCCGCCATCAGCACGACGAATTCCTCGCGCGAGCGCGCGGCCAGGCGCGCGTTGTGGCGCTTCTCCCAGCCGATCGAGGACAGCGACTGGCCCTTGTAGTCATGACCGGGCCAGACGCGGGTGGCGTCGTCGAGCGCGAACAGCTTGAGGGTGACGCTGTCGTACAGGGCACCGGCGCTGCCGCCCTGGAAATCGGTGCGCCCGCAGCCGTCCACCAGCAGGGTGTCGCCGGTGAACAGGTTGCCGCGCCACAGGTAGCACATGCTGCCCGCGGTGTGGCCGGGCGTGTGGATCACGGCGATATGCTCGCGCCGGCCGAAGCGCACCACGTCGCCGTCCTCGAACTGCACTTCGGCCGGCCCGATGCCGCATCCGCTCGGCACGCAGGCCTTGGCGCCGGTGAGCGCGCGCAGCTTGCCGGCCGAGGTGACGTGGTCGGCATGGGCATGGGTTTCCAGCACGTGGGTCAGCGTGAGGCCAAGGCGCTCGATGTGGCCGAGGTCGCGCTGCCAGTGGCGGTCGACCGGATCGATGATGACGGCGTCGCGGTTGTCCGGCGCGCACAAGATATACGTGTAGGTGGACGACTCGGCGTCGAACAGCTGGATCGGGGTGGCTTGCATGGGCTCTCCTGGGTGCGCGCTGTTGTACCACAAGCGCGGCCGTGCGGGAAGCCTGGCCTACCTTCCCATCGCCGCGAGCTTGTCGCGCAGGGTGGCTTCCGACAGCTCGCCCGCGTGGCGCGACTGCAGCATGCCGCGCGGGTCGTAGAACAGCGTGGTGGGGTAGCCGGGCGAGCCGGTGCGCGCCGACACCTGGGCGGCCGGGTCGATTACCACGTTCGCCATCTTCAAGCCCTGGTCCGCCAGATAGCGCGTGACGGTGGCCGCCGATTCCCCCTGGTTGACGAACACGAAGGCCACGCCCGGATTGGCCAGCTGCGCGGCGTGCAGGGCCGGCATCTCGCGCCGGCAGGGCGGGCACCAGGTGGCCCACAGGTTCACCACCAGCGGCTTGCCCTGGTAGCTGCGCAGCGCCACTTCGGCGCCATCGAGCCGCCGCACCACCAGGTCCGGCAGCGGGGCCCGCGCCGGCGCCATGGCGCGCTGCATCACGGTGCCGCCCAGCCAGACGGCGCCGCCCACCAGGGTCGCCAGCAGCAAGGGGCGCCGCAGCGGCGCATGGCGGCGGGTCAGTTCGGCGGCGATGGCGCAGGCCACGATCACGCCGACGCCGCGGTCGAAGCCGCCGTCGCGGATGTCGAAGGCGGAGAGGGGACTGGCCAGGAACAGGTCGTGGTGGCGCAGCACGAACACGGCGCGGGCGGCGAGGAAGCCGCCGATAAGGATCTTCCACAGCAGCGGCCCGGCGTCCAGGCCGTGGCGGCGGCGCTGCCATTCGGCCACGCCATTGGCGGCCAGGATGGCGGCAAGCACCAGCAGGGTGGCCACGGGAAGCAAGACCGGTCCGAGTTTGACGACGTCCACCGCATTGCTCCCGCTGTTGAGTTGGCGGGAGCTTACCGCAGAACGCTTAAGAGATGGTTAATCCAGCTCGGGTTCCGGCGCCGGCGGCGGATCGCGGCGCGTCACCAGGATGCGGTCGATCCGGTTGCCGTCCATGTCCATGACCTCGAAGCAGAAGCTGTCCCACTCGACGATGTCGGCCCCCTTCGGGATGTAGCCGAGCTGGTAGAGCAGGAAACCGGCCAGGGTGTGGTAGGCGCCGGTGTCTTCGCCGGGGAAGGTCGCGTTGGCCGCGAGCAGGTCGCGGAAGCGGTCGAGCGAGACGCCGCCATCGAGCAGCCAGCTGCCGTCCTGGCGCTGCACCGCATCGGCATCGTGCTCTTCGCCGCCGACCGCCACGTCGCCCACCAGCGCGCTCATGATGTCGGAGAGCGTGACCATGCCCTGGATGTCGCCGTATTCGTCGACGATCAGGGCCAGTTCGGCGCGGTTCTTCTTGAACATCTCCAGCAGCACCATGGCGCCCACGGTCTCGGGCACATACAGCAAGTCCTGCACCGCGCCGTCGATGTCGATCGCATCGATCGAACCGACCTGCACCGCCTGCGCCAGCAGGTCGCGCGCCAGCACGTAGCCCAGGATGTGCGAGCGGTCGCCGCGGCAGACCAGGAAGCGGCTGTAGGGCTGGGAGACGATGGTCTGGAGGTTGGCGGCGCGGTCCTCGGCCAGGTCGAGGATCACCAGGTCCACGCGCGGCGTCATCAGGGACTTCAGGTGCTGGTCGTCCAGGCGCAGGGCGCGCGAGACGATGTCGTATTCGGTCTTCTCGAACACGCCCGTATCGGCGCCTTCCTTGATGATGCCGGCGATGTCTTCTTCGGTGGGTGCTTCTTCCTTGGCCTGGTGGATGCCCATCAGGCGTACGATGGCATTGGTGCTCAGCGACAGGAACTTCACGAAAGGCGACATCAGCACCGACAGCGTGCGCAGGGGCGGTGCGATCAGGGTGGCGACCATCTCCGGGTAGGCCATCGCGATCCGCTTGGGCACCAGTTCGCCGAAGATGATCGAGGCCACCGTGATCACGAGCACCACGATCGCCAGCGCGACTTCGCGCGCATACGGGCCGATGCCGGGCAGGGTCTCGAGGTGGGGCGTGAGGTGGCTGACCAGCGAGGCTTCGCCGAAGGCGCCGTTGAAAATGCCGATCAGGGTGATCCCGACCTGCACGGTCGAGAGGAAGTGGCTGGGATCGTCGGCCAGCCTGAGCGCGGCGCGCGCCCCGCGGCTGCCTTCCTCGGCGCGCCGTTCCAGGCGCATGCGCTTGGCCGACACCAGCGCCAACTCGCTCATGGCGAACACCCCGTTCATCAGAATCAGGATGGAGATGATCAATATGTCGGTCAACACTGGCGCACAGGCCTTTCGCGGGCAAGCCGGGCCGTGTCCGGGCGCGCGGGGATTGCGCACGGCACATCATAGCCTGCCGGGCCCCAAACCTGCCGCACGATCATGACAAAAGGCTAATTCGACGGTTTCCTGCGGCTTGGCCGGCGGCCCGGCCAGCTGTTCCTTGCCGTCAAGGCAGGGTCATGTCCAGGCTGAGTTGGCCGAGGATGAAGAAGGTGGCCAGCCCCAGGCCCAGGAGCGACAGCACGAACAGGGCTGCCGCCTTGCCGGCCGCGCGCAGCACGGCGCGCTTTTCCATCGCCTGCTCCTTGTTCGCTTGATCGAAGTGCCATTTGATGGCGAAGAACATGCCGGTGCCCAAGGCGAGAACCTTGAACGTGCCGGCGACGATGGGGAACCAATCCATGATGAAGACTTCCGGGTGACGTGCCGCATACGGATGAGACAGGGGCACGGCAGCTTTCAGCATGCCGGGAGCCCTTGCTCGGCGTGATGGCCATTGTACGGAAAGGCAGGCCTCCTGCATCCGGACAAAATGTCTCAGTTGCAAGCAAGACAAGAGCGTGGCGCCGATCCGGCCTGTGGCGCTCTGCCGCACGGCAGCTTGCGTCATACCGAGCCGGCGATGGTCTCGCGCAGCCACTGGTGAGCCGGGTCGCGGTGGGAGCGCTCATGCCACAGCATCACCATGTCATAGGCGGGGACATCGACCGGGGGCGCGACGATCTGCAGCGCACGGGTGCTGCGCGCCAGCCGGGAAGGCAGCATGGCGACGAGGTCGGTACTGGCCAGCACGGACATCATGAACAGGAAGTGCGGGACCGAGAGCACGACCTTGCGCGCCACGCCCGCCTTGGCGAGCACCGCGTCGGTCGCCCCGAGGAAACCGCCGCCGTCGGGCGACACGATGACATGCTCGAGTTCGCAGAACTGCGCCAGCGTCAGTCGCGGCCCCAGGCGCGGGTGGCCCACTCTGCCGGCAAGCACATAGCGCTCGGCGAACAATAAACGGCGGCGTAGCCCTAACGGGGACCCTTCGGCGGTATGCAGGGCCAGATCGATCTCGCCCTGCTCGGCCTGCCTGGCTATGTGGGCCGGGACCAGGTCGAGCACGGCCAGCCGGGTTGCCGGCGCCAGCGAGCGCATGCCGGCCATCGCAGGAAGGAGGATCGACGATCCGCTGGAATCGGAGGCGGCGATGCGCCAGGTACGGTCGGACTGCGCCGGGTCGAACGGCCGGGCCGGCGCGACGGCGAGCTCGAGCGTTTCGAGCGCTTCGCGCAGCGGCTGAAGCAATTCTTCCGCGCGCGCGGTGGGCCGCATCCCGCGCGGCCCGGGAAGCAGCAGCGGATCCCCGAAGATATCGCGCAATTTGGCGAGATGCACGCTGACGGACGGCTGCGACAGGTTGAGGCGGCGCGCCGCACGCGTGACGTTCCGCTCGGCCAGCAGCACGTCGAGGGTCACCAGCAAGTTCAGGTCGAGCTTACGCAAATTAAGCATGTTAATAGCTTGTATGTGGATTATTCATTTCCAATATACCAGTTGCGGATCTATCCTGAATTTTTCCAACCATTGAAAGACCAGCGATGAACGTCCTTCTCGTATATGCGCATCCGGAACCACAATCCTTGAACGGCGCGTTGAAAGCATTCACCATGCAAAGGCTGCAAGACGCCGGGCATGCAGTGCAGGTGTCGGACCTGTACGCCATGGAGTGGGAAGCCTCGATCAGCGCGCAAGACAGCACCCGGCCGCAGTCCAACTCCCATTTCAGTGTCGCCTCCGAATCGATGCATGCCTTCCAAAACGGCCATCAAAGCCCGGACATCGCCAGCGAGCAGGAAAAGCTGCTGTGGGCCGACGCGGTCATTCTCCAGTTTCCTTTGTGGTGGTACTCGATGCCGGCCATTCTCAAGGGCTGGGTGGAGCGGGTCTATGCCTGCGGCTTTGCCTACGGCGTCGGCGAGCATTCCGATACCCACTGGGGAGACCGTTTCGGCGAGGGCACCCTGGCCGGAAAACGCGCCATGCTGATGGTCACGGCCGGTGGCTGGGAATCGCATTACGCTCCGCGCGGCATCAACGGCCCGATGGACGACATCCTCTATCCGATCAACCACGGCATCCTGTTCTATCCGGGCTTCGACGTCATGCCGCCCTTCGTGGTGTACCGCACCGGCAGCATCGATGCGCCCCGGTTCGCGCAGATCCGCGAGGAACTCGGGAACAGGCTCGATACGCTCTTCAGCGCCGATCCGATCGCGTTTCGTCCTCAGAACAAGGGCGATTACGAGATCCCGGCACTCACGTTAAAGGCCGCCATCTTGCCCGGCCAGTCCGGACTGTCGATCCACATCGACGATGCGCGAGCGTCCTCGATCTGATGTGTACCGCGGCGGCAGCCCCGCTTGGCGTGCTTTGAAAAGGAAATTCCATGGATGTGAATACCAACAAACATCTGGTCGGCCGCTTTCTCGCTTGCTTCGACAGCGCGCGGACCGACCACATCCTCGAGATGATGGACGAGGATGCCAGCTGGTGGGTCAACGGCAAGCCGCATCTGTTCCCGTTTGCCGGCTTGAAGCACAAGGCGGAGATGCAGTCTGTTTTCGATGCGCTGTTTTCCTTCTTCGAGGGCGGCTTGAAAATGGAAGTGAACAGTGCGATCGGAGAGGGAGACAGCGTCGCGGCCGAAGTGGTCTCGCATGGAATGACGAAAACCGGAAAGCGCTATGCAAACGAGTACCACATCCTGTTTCGCTTCCGTGAAGGGAAGATCCTCGAGGTCCGCGAATATACCGATCCGATGCATGCGGTCGAGGTGATGGCCTAGCCCATCGACCGCGCCGTGCTCGGGCCGCCGGCCCTGTCTGCTACACTGTTTTGGTCATTCAACCAGCCCAGCGCCGCGATTGCCCCAGCTTCCTGTCTCCGATGCCTTGCCGCCCGTGCTTGCCGGCCCGATCCTGCGCCGCCTCGAGCCGGGCCGCCTGGTGTTGTGGCTGGTCGGCAGCGCGCCGCTCGACCTGATCCTGGTGCTGGCGCCCGAGGCAGGCGCGTCCCGGCGCTTGCAGCTGGACGCGCAGAGCTGCCGCGTCCTGCCGGTCGGCCGCCACGCCTGGGTGCACCTGATCGACGTCGCGCTGCCGCAGGCGCTGCCGCTCGACATGGTCATCGAATACGACCTGCTCCTTGCCCAGGAAGATGGCGCCGCCATCGGTATCGGCGACTATGCGCCGCACCTGCTGCATGCCGGCGCGAGCCGGCCGAACCTGGTGCTGCGCAGCCGCAGCGACAACATCCTGTACGGCTCCTGCCGCAAGCCGCACCATCCGGCGCGCGACGGCCTGGCGCGCGCCGATGCCATCATCGCCGAACACCTTCACCAAGCCGACGAGCGGCCCGCCATGCTCATGCTGTGCGGCGACCAGGTGTATGCCGACGACGTGGCGGGGCCGATGCTGGCGGCGATCCATGCGCTGGTGCGGCGCCTGGGGCTGTATGGCGAGACGCTCGAGGGCGCGGTGGTGGCCGACAGCGAGGCGCTGTACGCCCATCCGGCCAGCTATTACCGGCGCGTGGAGCTGCTGCCCGCGGTCAGGTCCAACGAGGCGCTGCGCGACCGCTTTTTCGGGGGCAGCGAAAAGCCGATCTTCACCACGGCCAACGCCCATAACCACCTGGTCACCCTGGCCGAGGTGATGGCCATGTATCTGCTGGTATGGTCGCCCGTACCATGGCAACTGGTGGCCGATGCGCCGGCCCCCCGGATGGACCAGGCGCATGCCCAGCGCTGGGCGCGCGAGTCGCACGCACTGGCGGGCTTCCGGCGCGATCTGCCGCGTGCCGCGCGGCTGCTGGCGCATGTGCAGACCCTGATGATCTTCGACGACCACGACATCACCGACGACTGGAACCTCTCAGCCAAGTGGGAGACCACCGCCTACGGGCACCCGTTCTCGCGCCGCATCGTGGGCAATGCCTTGATCGCCTACATGCTGTGCCAGGGCTGGGGCAACCGCCCCGAGGTGTTCGGGACGATGCTCGACGCGATGGCGCGGCTCACTGCCACCGCAGCCGGCGACGGCCGCCTGGACGCGCCCTTGCAGGACGCGCTGGTCACGCGCCTGCTGGCGTTTCGCCAATGGGACTTCGTCATCCGCACCAAGCCGACGATCATCGTGCTGGACACCCGCACCCGGCGCTGGCGCAACCGGCGCCGGCCCGGCCATCCTTCGGGCCTGATGGATTGGGAATCCCTGTGCGAGCTGCAGCACGAGCTGCTGGACGAGACGGCCGCCGTCATCGTCTCGCCGACGCCCATGTTCGGGGTCAAGCTGATCGAGGTGGTGCAGCGGATTGCTACCTTCGCCGGCCTGGCCCTGACGGTCGACGCCGAGAACTGGATGGCGCACCGGGGCGCTGCCAGCAGCATGCTCAATATCTTCCGCCACTCGCGCACGCCGGGCAATTACGTGGTGCTGTCGGGCGATGTGCACTATTCGTTTGCCTACGACGTCGAGGTGCGTGGCTCGGAGCGCTCGCCGCATATCTGGCAGATCACCAGCAGCGGCATCAAGAACGAATTCCCGCCCCGCCTGCTCGACTGGCTCGACCGCCTCAACCGCTGGTTGTATTCGCCGCGCTCGCCGCTGAACTGGTTCACCCAGCGCCGCGACCTGACCTTCACGCCGCACCTGCCCGCAGGGCGCCGGCACGGCGAGCGGGTCTGGAACGGGGCCGGCATCGGCCAGGTGTGGCTCGACGCGCAAGGGCGCCCGGTGCGCATCGTGCACCACAATGCCGACGGCCGGGAGTCCACCCGCTTCCTGGCGCCTTAAGGCGCGAGCCGGAAGTTCTTCTGGATACCGGCCCAGCACTGCTGGTAATCGGCCTGGCGCTGTTTCGAGGCCAGCGCATAGGGAGTGGGCACGATCACCTGGCGCGTCTCGAACATGAAGGCCATGGTGTCGGCCACCTTGTGCGGCTGCGAGGTGTCGCTGCTGCTCGCCTTGGCGAAGGTGGCCGCGTCCGGCCCGTGTCCGCTCATGCAGTTGTGCAGGCTGGCCCCGCCCGGGTTGAAGCCGTCGGCCTTGGCGTCGTAGGCGCCGTGGATCAGGCCCATGAATTCGCTGGCCACGTTGCGGTGGAACCAGGGCGGGCGGAAGGTGTCTTCGCCGACCAGCCAGCGCGGCGGGAAGATCACGAAGTCCAGCGTGTCCACCCCGGGCGTGTCGCTGGGCGACTGCAGCACCAGGAAGATCGACGGGTCCGGGTGGTCGTAGCTGATCGAGCCGATCGCGTTGAAGTGGCGCAGGTCGTATTTATAGGGCGCGTAGTTGCCGTGCCAGGCGACGACGTCCAGCGGCGAGTGGCCGATGGATGCTTTCCACAGGCCGCCGCAGAACTTGGCGACCAGCTCGAAATTGCCCTCGATGTCTTCGTAGCGGGCCACGGGGGTGAGGAAGTCGCGCGGGTTGGCCAGGCCGTTCGAGCCGATCGGGCCCATGTCGGGCAGCTGCAGGAGGGCGCCGAAATTCTCGCAGATATAGCCGCGTGCTTCGCCGTCAGGCAGATCGACCCTGAACCGCACGCCGCGCGGGATCACGGCAATCTCCTGCGGCGCGACGTCGAGCAAACCGAGCTCGGTGTGGATGGCCAGGCGCCCGAGCTGGGGCACGACCAGCAGTTCGCCGTCGGCGCTGTAGAAATACCGCCCCTGCATCGGCTTGTTGGCCGCGTACAGGTGGATCGCGCAGCCGCTCATGGCTTCGGGCGAGCCGTTGCCGGCCATGGTGACCCAGCCTTCCAGGAAATCGGTGGGGGCGTCCGGCATCGGCAGGGGGCTCCAGCGCAGCTGGTCGGGCGGCGCCGGGGTGTCGAAGCGGCTCACGATGCGGCCCGCATCCATCGCCTCGAAGGCGCCATGCACGGCGGCCGGGCGAATCCGGTACAGCCAGGAGCGGCGGTTGTGGCTGCGCGGCGCGGTAAACGCCGTGCCGGAGATCTGCTCGGCATACAGGCCGTAGGCCACGCACTGCGGCGAATTGCGGTGCTGCGGCAGGGCGCCCGGCAGCGCCTCGGTGGCGAACTCGTTGCCGAAGCCTGACTGGTAGCCTGGGTGCTGGCTCATGCTGGAATCTCCTGGATTGCGGGGTCGTTGAGGTAACGCGGGCTACTGTAGAAGAATTCACACTACTTTACGAGATGAATAGCGAAATGTAGACTATTCATCAAGCAAATACTGCTATTCCTGCGCGAGCCCCGCGCCCACAATGCACGCCGAGACCCCATGATCGAACCGCACGCCATCGACCTGAACCTGCTGTCGGTCTTCCAGGAAGTCTACCGGGAACGCCAGATTTCCGCGGCCGCCAAGCGCCTGGGACTGTCCCAGTCGGCAGTGAGCAATGCGCTGGCGCGGTTGCGGCGCAGCTTCGGGGACGAGCTGTTCGTGCGCACGGCGACCGGCATGCAGCCGACCCCGCTGGCGACGCAGATGGCCGAGCCGATCGGGGTGGCGATGGCGCAGGTGGCGCTGGCCCTGAACCAGCGCAGCCGCTTCGATCCGGCCACCAGCGGCAGGCGCTTCGTGCTGGCGATGACGGACGTGGGCGAGATTTATTTCATGCCGGCGCTGATCGAGCGCTGCCGCGTACTGGCGCCGCTGGTGGAAATCAGCTCGGTGCGGGCCGCGGCGGCGGCGCTGAAGGAAGAGATGGAAAGCGGGCGGGTCGACCTGGCGATCGGCCCGTTCGAGGACGTGTCGGAAGCGCTGTACCAGCGCCAGCTGTTTCGCCAGCCGTACGTGACGATGTTCCGCAAGGGGCATCCGCTGGGCAAGGGCCCGATGACGCTGGCGCGTTTCGTGCGCGCCGAGCACGTGCTGGTGGCGTCCGGCGAAAGCCCGTACGAGCGCGTCAACGCGCTGCTCGAACGGGCCGGCGTGGGCCCCTCGGTGCGCTTCCGGGTGCCGCATTTCACCGCGGTGCCGTATATCGTCGGCACGAGCGATCTGGTGGTGACGGTGCCGCAAAAACTGGCCGAGCGCGCCGCGGCGCCGTTCGGGCTCGAATGGATGGTGCCGCCTTTGGAACTGCCGCCGCTGCAGACGAATGTGTTCTGGCACCGGCGCTACAACCAGGACCCGGGCAACCAGTGGCTGCGCGGCTTGCTGGCGGAAGTATTCGCAGAATAAGCAACAAGCGAGAGAACACGCATGACCCGGCCGCACCAGACGGCGGCCGGCTTGATCAACGACATACAAGGAAAGAACAATGGCAGACCTGTTTGAGAATCCCATGGGCCTGATGGGCTTCGAGTTCGTCGAGTTCGCGTCGCCGACGCCGGGCGTGCTGGAAGCGGTGTTCGCGCAGCTGGGCTTCACCAAAGTCGCGGTGCACCGCTCGAAGCAAGTCGCCTTGTATCGCCAGGGCGGCATCAACTTCATCATCAACAACGAGCCCAAGAGCTACGCAGCCTACTTCGCCGCCGAGCACGGCCCGTCGGCCTGCGGCATGGCCTTCCGCGTGAAGGACGCGCACAAGGCCTATGCGCGCGCGCTGGAACTGGGCGCCCAGGCGGTCGAGATCCCGACCGGCCCGATGGAACTGCGCCTGCCCGCCATCAAGGGCATCGGCGGCGCGCCGCTGTACCTGATCGACCGCTTCGAAGAAGGCAAGTCGATCTATGACATCGACTTCGAATTCATCGAGGGCGTCGAGCGCAACCCGGTCGGCCACGGCCTGAAGATCATCGACCACCTGACCCACAACGTCTACCGTGGCCGCATGGCCTTCTGGGCCAACTTCTACGAGAAGCTGTTCAACTTCCGCGAGATCCGCTACTTCGATATCAAGGGCGAGTACACCGGCCTGACCTCGAAGGCGATGACGGCGCCGGACGGCATGATCCGCATCCCGCTCAACGAAGAAGGCAAGGCGGGCGGCGGCCAGATCGAGGAATTCCTCATGCAGTTCAACGGCGAAGGCATCCAGCATATCGCCCTGCTGTCGGACGACCTGATGAAGACGGTGGACTCGCTGCGCGCCGCCGGCGTGCCGCTGATGGCCGCGCCGCCGGAAACCTATTACGAAATGCTCGAAGGCCGCATCCCGGGCCACGGCGAGAATGCCGACGAACTGAAGTCGCGCGGCCTGCTGCTCGACGGCAGCGTCACGGACGGCAATCCGCGCCTGCTGCTGCAGATCTTCTCGACCACCCAGCTCGGACCCGTGTTCTTCGAGTTCATCCAGCGCAAGGGCGACGACGGTTTCGGCGAGGGCAATTTCAAGGCGCTGTTCGAGTCGATCGAGCGCGACCAGGTGCGGCGCGGGGCGATCGCGGGGGCTGCGGCCGAAGCGTAAGGTTTCGGCTTTTGCAGAAGGTCCACTTGGGCCCCGGCGAAGGCCGGGATCCAGGTTTGGGCGCACGCCGCCACTGCCATTTGCTATGCTGAGCGCGATCCCCAAGGAGCGCCCATGCTGCCCGCATTTACCATCCTCCTGCTGTTCCAATGCCTCGGCGAAGGCATCGTCTTCATGCTCGGCCTCCCGCTGCCGGGGCCCGTGGCCGGCATGCTGCTGCTGATGGCGGCGCTGGTCGCCCATCCGCCCTTGATGGACGCCGTGGAGCAGGGCGCCAACACCTTGCTGTCGCACCTGTCGCTGCTGTTCATCCCGGCCGGCGTGGGCATCGTCGCCACCGTCGGCAGCGGTAGCGGGCACTGGCTCGCCATCCTCGCGTCGCTGGTCGCCAGCACGATGCTGACGCTGGCCGTCACCGGCCTGCTGCTGCGCGGCCTCGAGGCCGGGACGAAAGCAGACGATGCCTGACTTCACGGGCCTGGGCCAGTTCTGGGTCTATCTATCGGCCTCGCCCTTGCTGGGGCTGACCATGACCCTGTGCGCCTACCTGGCGGCCCAGCGCGTGTTCGTGTACTTCGGCGGCTCGCCCCTGGCCAACCCGGTGGCGATCGCGATCGGACTGATCGCGCTGGCGCTGTGGTTTTCCGGCATGTCCTACGGCCGCTATTTCGCCGGGGCCCAGTTCGTGCATTTCCTGCTCGGCCCTGCGACGGTGGCGCTGGCCGTGCCCCTGGTGCGCCAGCTGCCGCGGCTACGGCGCGCCTTCCTGCCGCTGGCCTGCGCGCTGCTGGCAGGCTGCGTGACGGCCATCGTGTCGGCCGTGTCGGTCGCGGTGCTGCTGGGGGCGACGCCCGAGCTGGCAGCCACGCTGGCGCCGAAATCCGCCACCTCGCCGATCGCCATGGCGGTGACGGAGCGCCTTGGCGGCATCCCTTCCTTTACTGCGGCCCTGGTGGCCGGCACCGGCATCTTCGGAGCAATCGTCGCGCGCTACGTGTTCGACGCCCTGCGCATCGGCTCGCCGGCGGCGCGCGGCTTCGCGCTCGGCCTCGCGGCCCATGGCATAGGAACGGCGCGTGCCTTCCAGGTCAGTGCGGAGATGGGTGCGTTCGCCGGGTTAGCGATGGGACTGAATGGCGCGATGACGGCCTTGATCGCGCCGTGGCTGGCGCCGATGGTGATGCGGTGGTTTGCTTGAGAGGTGTGCGCCGATGTTGCGTGGCTGCGGCCAAAGCGTCAGGCTGTTGAACGCGTGGGCAGCGCACTCGGCGCGGCGGGATGCCGTGCCGGGCGGAGCTGCCCACCCTACGAACTGCGGCTGATATGGTGCGTCAGGCCGGGGTCGATTTCCAGGACTTCTTTGGCGCGAAGGCCTTGGCCGCGAACACGGCGCTGGCCAGGCCCACCAGCAGGGCGGTGCCGCTGCCGGAGAAGCCGACGGCGTGGCTCTTGGCCAGTTTGCCGGCCTTCGGGCCGACCAGCTGCATGCGGCGGCGGGTCATCTGGGCGCCCAGCTCGGACAGCGCATCCTTGGTCAGCATGGCTTCGGCATGCGGCAGCAGCGTGGTTTCCTCGTCGGCCACGTGGTGCATGACGTCGCGCATCAGTTCCATGACCAGCTTGTCGTGACGCGGGTCGGAGCCGCTGGTGCGGCGCAGCTCGGCGATCAGGCGGCGCATCTCGTCGTGCTCGGGCTCGGCCTTGTGCATGAAGGGCTCGCCGGCGTCGCGCTTGCGCATGACCGGATAGAAGATTTCTTCTTCCAGGGTGGCGTGGATTTCCAGCGCGTCGCAGATGGTGTCGGCCAGCGCTTTCTTCACGCTCGGGCGCTTGTCTTTCTCGTACTGGTGGAAGGTGACCATTACGTGGGAATGGTCGAAGCGGATCATGTTGGTGATTGTCGGGCTCAGCTTATTAAGTGAAAACATGGTCGGTCTCCTGTGGTCAGTTATTCAACATGTTAGTGCTGGCTTGCCCGGCTTTACTGTAGGCGCGCGCGCCGTACCTGTGTCGGTGCGGATCGCATGCGGCGGTCTGACGGGACGTGCAGTCTGCCGAGCCTGTTAAAAGATTTCTCAACCGACATTATGTTTACATCCATTAACAAGATGTCACTCTAGTCCTACAGCCGCACGCGCCGACACCTGATTACCTCGACGGGGCAGGCCTGCCAAGATGGACTCATTCGGCTGCCGACCCCGTCGGCGGCCACCTGAAGGGTTGGCGCGCTCCCTGCGCGCCGCCCACGTGTTCAACCCACGGAGGAACGAGTCCATGTTTGCACATAACAAGCGCCTGCAATACACAGTCCGCGTCAGCGGCCCCAACCCAGGGCTGGCCAACCTGATGCTCGAGCAGTTCGGCGGTCCGCAGGGCGAGCTCGCAGCCGCCATGCGCTACTTTACCCAGGCCGTATCGGAAGACGATCCAGGCCGCAAGGACATGCTGTTCGACATCGCTACCGAGGAGCTGAGCCACCTCGAGATCATCGGCCATATCGTGGCCATGCTCAACAAGGGCGCCAAGGGCCGCCTGTCGGAAGCCGTCGACAGCGAAGCCGAGATGTACAAGTCGATCACCGGCGCCGGCAACGACAGCCACATTACCCAGGTGCTCTACGGCGGGGGAACCCCGCTGGTGAACTCGGCCGGCGTGCCATGGACGGCAGCCTACATCGACTCGATCACCGAGCCGACCGCCGACCTGCGTTCGAACATCGCGGCCGAGTCGCGCGCCAAGATCGTCTACGAGCGCCTGATCGCCCTGACCGACGACCCGGGCGTGAAGGAGGCCTTGGGCTTCCTCATGACGCGCGAAGTGGCGCACCAGAAGTCCTTCGAGAAGGCGCTGTATGCGATCGAGCCGAACTTCCCTCCGGGCAAAATGCCGGCCGATCCGCGCTTTGCCAGCGTGTACTACAACATGTCCCAGGGCCCGGGCGAGACGCGCGGCCCATGGAACCAGGGCGCCGACTGGGACTTCGTCACCGACCGCGAGAAGCAGCAGGCCGTGGACGGCGGCTCGGGCGAAGCCGAAGTGGCGCTGCCCAGCGGCGACATCGACATCCTCAAGCAGATGGCCATGCGCACCATGTCCGACCCGATGTCGTCCCCGCGCACCGGCGCCGAACTCGGTATGAGCATGCAGTCCGCTGGTGGTGGTACGATGGCTGGAACATCGGGCAATGCCATGGGCGAGCCGACCGGCGCATCGAAGGGCGGTCCGCTCGATGACACCGGCCTGAGCAAACCATCCGACAAAGGCACCGCCAAGTCGACGAAAGCAATGAAGAAGTAAGCCAGCGCCGCGCGGCAGGCAGTTCCTGCGCCGCCGCGCGGCCTTTTTCCCGGGCATTGCATGAATTTTCGTACAGAACACGCACACGGCAACAAGCTATTTTCCGCACGCGGTTTCCTGCGTGCGCTGACCCTGCGCCACATCGTCGGTTTCCTCGTCTGCGCAATCGGTTGCCTGCTGCTGCTGGGCAGCCTGGCCGAGCAGCTCATCACCTCCAATCCCAAGATGTACCGCGCCCTGACCGGCGGGGCGATCGCCGCCGCAGCTACCGCGCTGGGCACCCTGCCGGTCTTGCTGGCACAGAATTTCTCGAAACGTACCTACGACTGCTTCCTGGGCTTTGGCGCCGGCGTCATGCTGGGCGCGACCGCGTTTTCCCTGATCATTCCAGCCCTGGCCGCGGCCAAGTCCGCCGGCGCCGGCAACTGGGAAGCCAGCCTGATGGCGGGGGCCGGCATCATGGCCGGCGCCGGGGCCATCCTGCTGATGGGGCGCGCCGTGCGCACCGAGGGTATTCTCGACGGGAGCGACGCCGGCGTTTCGCTGCGCCGCGCCTGGCTGTTCGTCTGGGCCGTGGCCCTGCACAACCTGCCCGAAGGGCTCGCCATCGGCGTGGCCCACGCCGGCATCGACCTGGAAAAAGCGCATGCGCTGACTACCGGCATTTCGATCCAGGACGTGCCCGAAGGCCTGGTCGTGGCGCTGGCCCTGCGCACGGTCGGCTACGGCCGCCTGACGGCGGTGGGCATGGGCGTGGCCTCGGGTCTGATCGAACCGGTCGCGGCCGCCTTCGGTGTGGCCCTGATCGGCATTGCGGCCGGCATGCTGCCGTTCGCGCTGGCCGCCGCCGGCGGCGCCATGCTGTTCGTGATCGTCAACGACGTGGTGCCGGAATCGCGCCAGAGCGGCAACGGCACCTGGGCCAGCATCGCGCTGGTGTTCGGTTTCATCCTGATGACGGTGCTCGATACGGCGCTGTCCTAGCGTAGGCCTCCATCGCGCTAGGCCGCTGCCCGCCGGGGCAGCGAGCACTGGTGCGACATGAACAGATAGACCACGTACAGCAGCGAGCGGCCGATGGTGTAGGCAACCAGGCTCTCGTGCAGCGACAGCGGCGCCAGGAACACGGCCAGGGTCATCGCGAACAGCACGACCTGCCACGCCAGTTCCACTTTCTGCTTGCCCGCGATGAAGAACACATAGCTCAGCGGGCTGGCAATGAAATTCAGGAAGCACAGCGGCGCCAGCAGGGCGGCAAGCTCCCCCGCTTCGCGCCAGCCGGCGCCGAACACCCATGCGAACAGCTGCGGCGCGAACAGGAACAGCACCAGCGCCGGGCCCAGCGCCAATCCCAGCAAGGCCTTGAAGGTCGCCCGGTAAATGTCTCGGCAATTGCCCACCGCCTCGAATTCGTGCACCGCCTCGCGCTTGAACACATCCAGCACCGACACCGCGATGAGGGCGGTGGGGGCGCTGATTACGCGCTGGGCCAGGGCGAACAGGCCGGCGGCCAGGGCGCCATGGTGCAGGCCGATCATGAACAGGGGCAGCTGGCCGACCAGGGTATTGAGCAGGCTGGAGGGCAGGGAAAAGCGCCAGAAGGCCTGGTGCTTGAGCAGGTAGGCGCGCTGCTCCTGCCCAAGCGTGAGGCGCAGGCCGGCCTTTGGCGGCGCCAGCAGCAGGCGAGCGGCCAGCAGGCCGCTCCCCAGCCCGATCAGCTGTCCCGCCATCAGCGCGGTACTGTTCAGGCCAGCGTACAGCAGCAGCACCTGGGCCAGGGCAATGGTGCCGGCCTGCAGCACCTTGGCCTTGGCGGCCTTGGCGAACAGGTTGTGGGAAGCCGCATAGGCCAGCGAGGCCTGCATGGTGGCGGTCAGCCAGGTGCCCAGGCCGATCGTGAGCAGCTCGAACCACGACATCGCGCACACCATGGGCAGCCCGAGGGCGCGCGCGGCCAGTGCGAAGACCGTCATCATGAAGGCCAGCAGCGTGGCCGAATAGGCGATCACGCCGAAGCACAGGCGCTGCTGTTCCTTGGCGTGGTCGAGCACCATGGCGGCTTCCAGGCGCAGGGTGGCGACGATCGAGGCAACCGCGATCACGCCCAGCCAGACGCTGAAAGCGCCCATCTCGGCCGGCGTGCACAGGCGGGTGAGCAGCGGGGCGACCAGCAGCGGCACGGCCTGGGCGCCGGTCGATCCGACCAGCACCGTGGCGACGTTTTTCCAGAAGCCCGACCGTGGCATGCTCATGAAGGCACCGTCTACATATGCTGACCGGCAAACATCACCAGCGCAGGCCGTGGACGGTTGCCGCGCCATGCCTGCCCGTGCGCGCCGGGAGGCGCAGGGGCGTACCGAAGGCCCTTGCCGGGGCAGGGCCGTCATCGTGCGGGCCGGGCCGCACGTCCTGGTCGCTGGCGGGGTGTCGCAGCGTCGTCTCCGTGTTCGATATGGGGCAATGGTTGTGATAACGCATCCACAACCCGGACGGTTTGCGGCGCCGCAAACCTGTTTCATTGAGGAAGCCGGCCAGTCCAGCCATTCCACACATGCTAGCCTGCGCCGCCGAACGGCCTTTGTCCGCGTCCAAGCCGGCGCGTAAATTCGTGTAAATCCGCCCTGTGCATCGGTGCGGCAGGATCGCCGTGGCGAAGAAGCGGGCCTGGAAACGACGACGCCGGCAGTGCTTGCGCAGTGCCGGCGTCGTGCGGGCGCGGCCGGGGGGCCGCGCGGGGAGAGGGAATCAGTCCTTGATCTCGAGCGCCCGGTTCAGGCTCAGGGCGGCCAGCGAGCCGACAGCGCCCGACAGCAGGTACAGGCTCACATAGCCCAGGCCATAGTGCGCCGACAGGCCCAGCGCCACCAGCGGTGCGAAGGCCGCGCCGACCAGCCAGGCCAGGTCGGAAGTGAGCGCAGCGCCCGTGTAGCGGTATTGTTGCTTGAAGTTCGAGGTCACGGCGCCGGCCGCCTGGCCGTAGGACAGGCCGAGCAGGGTGAAGCCGACCAGGATGAAGATGTTCTGGCCGGTTTCGCCGCCGTCCATCAGCGAAGGCACGAAGCCCGAGAAGATGGCGATCAGCGCCGCCAGGGTGCCCAAGGTGGTGCGGCGGCCGACCTTGTCGGCGATGAAGCCCGACGCCAGGATGGCCAGCGCGGCCAGCACGGCGCCATACATCTGGATGTGCAGGAACTCGTTCATCGGGCGGGTGTCGTAGAGCTGGATCCAGGACAGCGGGAACACGGTCACCAGGTGGAACAGCGCATAGCTGGCCAGGGCGGCGAGGGCGCCGATGGCGATGTTGCTGCCTTGCGACTTGACCAGCTCGCCGACCGGCGCCGGGTCGAGTTCATGCGAGTCGAGCAGGCGCGAGTATTCGCTGGTGGACACCAGGCGCAGGCGGGCGAACAGCGCGACCACGTTGATCATGAAGGCGCAGAAGAACGGATAACGCCAGCCCCAGACCAGGAAATCGTCCTGCGACAGGTTCGAGAGCAGGAAGGCGAACAGGCCGGCGGCGATCAGGAAGCCGATCGGGGCGGCCAGCTGGCCCAGCATCGCGTACCAGCCGCGCTTGTGCTCGGGGGCGGACAGGGCCAGCAGCGACGGCAGGCCGTCCCAGGAACCGCCCTGGGCCACGCCCTGGCCAATGCGCATCAGGGACAGCACCACGATCGAGGCGGCGCCGATCTGGCCATAGGTCGGGATGAACGAAATGACAACAGTACAGGTGCCCATCAGGAACAGGGCGATGGTCAGCTTGATTTCTCGGCTGTAGCGCTTCTGGATTTCCATGAACAGCACGGTGCCGATCGGGCGCGCGATAAATGCGAACGCAAAAACGGTAAACGAGTAGAGTGTGGCTTCGAGCCGGTCAGCCCATGGGAAAAAGACCGCCGGAAAAACCAGCACCGACGCAATCGCGTAGACGAAGAATTCGAAATATTCCGAGGCGCGGCCGATGACCACGCCGACGGCGATATCGGCCGGGTGGATTTCGCCGTCGCGGGCATTGATGTTGCGGGCGCCGCTGGCAGGGTGGCTGATGGGAGCGGCGCCTGCGCCGCCGTACTGGGTCGAGCTTTGCATATCTTCTCCTGATTCCTGAATCTGATTCTTCGTTCTTGTTGCTGATCTCTACCCGGCCCAAGGGTTGCTTCTTACCGCAATGCATTTATTGCAATACGGCATGGGTGGGACAAAGTGTCCAATGGTTCCCGTAGGCCGTTGGCAGTACAGTAGCATGTTCTTATTCCCATGTAACGTTAGATACCTAGCATGATTCCTAAAATTGTCCGCCGCGGACTGCCTTTGCTCCTGCTTGCGCTGCTTTCCGGCTGCAACACGGTAGTGATGAATCCCAACGGCGATATTGCAAGACAGCAGGCCGACCTGATCACGGTGTCGGTCTTGCTGATGTTGATCATCGTCGTCCCGGTGATGATCCTGATCGTCCTGTTCGCCTGGCGCTACCGCAAGAGCGCGAACGCCAAGTACGAACCCGACTGGGACCACTCGACCAAGCTCGAGCTCGTGATCTGGGGCGCGCCGCTCCTGATCATCATCGTGCTCGGCCTGATCACCTGGGTCTCGACCCACAAGCTCGACCCTTACCGCCCGCTCGACCGCATCGATGCGAATCGTCCGATCGCCGCCTCGACCAAGCCGATCGAGGTGCAGGTGGTGGCGCTGGACTGGAAGTGGCTGTTCATCTATCCGGAGCAGGGCATCGCCTCGGTCAACCAGCTGGTCACGCCGATCGACACCCCGATCCGCTTCAAGATCACCGCGTCGACCGTGATGAACGCGTTCTACATCCCGACCCTGGCCGGCATGATCTACGCGATGCCGAGCATGGAAACCACCCTGAACGCGGTGCTGAACAAGACCGGCGACTACTACGGCCGCTCGACCAACTTCAGCGGCGAAGGTTTCTCGCACATGCGCTTCGACTACAAGGGCGTCACCGCCGGCGAGTTCGACGCCTGGGTCGCGCAGATGAAGGCCACCCCGGGCGCGCTGGACCGCGCCGGCTATATCGAGCTGGAAAAGCCGACCTCGCGCGAACCGGTGCGTCATTACGGCTCTGTCGAGCCGGCACTGTTCAACCGCATCCTGAACCGTTGCGTGGCCGACGGCACCGTCTGCATGAACCAGCAGATGGCGGACGACCACAAGCGCGCCCAGATCGCCGCCGCGATCAAGCAGCTGCCGAAATCGAGCGCTGCCCAGATGGCGGAAGCGGAAGTCTGCGTCACGCCGGTCCCTGCCGGCGCCGCTCCTAACACTATTGTGAAAAAGTAATCATGCAAGACTCATTCGACCTGACGAAGCTTATCTTCGGTCGGCTCAGCTGGGACGCGATTCCCTTCCATGAGCCGATCCTGCTGGCTACCTTCGCCGGCGTGATCGTGGGCGGCCTGGGCCTGGTGGCCCTGATCACCTACTTCCGCCAGTGGGGCGGCCTGTGGAACAACTGGATCACCAGTATCGACCACAAGAAAATCGGCATCATGTACATGATCCTGGGCCTGGTGATGTTCCTGCGCGGCTTCGCCGATGCGCTGATGATGCGCGCCCAGCAGGCCTTTGCCTTCGGTAACAACCACGGCTTCCTGCCGCCGGACCACTACGACCAGATCTTTACCGCCCACGGCGTGATCATGATCTTCTTCGTGGCGATGCCGTTCGTGACGGGCCTGATGAACTACGTGGTGCCGCTGCAGATCGGCGCGCGCGACGTGGCTTTCCCGTTCCTGAACAACTTCTCGTTCTGGATGACCACCATGGGCGCCGTGCTCGTGATGGCTTCGCTCTTCGTGGGTGAATTCGCGCGTACCGGCTGGCTGGCCTATCCGCCGCTGTCGGGCATCCTCGCCAGCCCCGGCGTGGGCGTGGACTACTACATCTGGTCATTGCAGATCGCCGGTGTGGGCACGCTGCTGTCCGGCGTGAACCTGATCGTCACCATCATCAAGATGCGCGCACCGGGCATGGGCCTGATGAAGATGCCTGTCTTCGTCTGGACCTCGCTGTGCACCAACATCCTGATCGTGATGTCCTTCCCGATCCTGACCGCCGTGCTGGGCATGCTGGGCATGGACCGCCTGTTCGACACCAACTTCTTCACGAACGACAAGGGCGGCAACGCCATGATGTACGTGAACCTGATCTGGATCTGGGGCCACCCCGAGGTCTACATCCTGGTGCTGCCGGCCTTCGGCATCTTCTCCGAAGTGGTCTCGACCTTCTGCGGCAAGCGCCTGTTCGGCTATACCTCGATGGTGTACGCCACCGTCGTGATCATGATCCTGTCCTACCTGGTGTGGCTGCACCACTTCTTCACCATGGGTTCGGGTGCCAGCGTCAACTCGTTCTTCGGCATCACCACGATGATCATCTCGATCCCGACCGGGGCGAAGATCTTCAACTGGCTGTTCACGATGTACCGCGGCCGGATCCGTTTTGAATTGCCGATGATGTGGACCGTGTCCTTCATGCTGACCTTCACGGTCGGCGGCATGACCGGCGTGATGCTGGCCATCCCGGCGGCCGACTTCGTGCTGCACAACTCGCTGTTCCTGATTGCCCACTTCCACAACGTGATCATCGGCGGCGTGCTGTTCGGCCTGTTCGCCGGCTTCAACTACTGGGCGCCGAAGATGTTCGGCGTGAAGCTGAACCAGTTCTGGGGCAAGGTCTCGTTCTGGCTGTGGTCGATCGGCTTCTGGGTCGCCTTCACCCCGCCGTACATCCTGGGCTTCATGGGCGTGACCCGCCGCGTGAGCCATTTCGAGGATCCGTCGATCCAGTGGCTGTTCCAGATCTCGTTCGCGGGCACCCTGATGATCGCCGGCGGTATCGGCGCGCTGCTGCTGCAGATCTTCTTCACCTGGAAAGACCGGGCCAAGCTGCGCGACGTCACCGGCGACCCATGGGATGGCCGCACGCTGGAATGGGCGACGACCTCGCCGCCGGCCGACTACAACTTCGCGTTCACGCCGGTGGTGCACGACAACGACACCTTCGCCGACATGAAGAAGAACGGCTACCAGCGTCCGCTCAAGGACTATGTCGCGATCCACATGCCGAAGAACACCTGGGCAGGTTTCGGGATCTCGGCGCTGGCCATGGTGGTGGGCTTTGCCGTCATCTGGCACATGTGGCTGCTGACCGCGGTGTCCTTCGTCGCCATGATGGCCGCGATCGTCATCCACACCTTCAACTACAAGCGCGATTACTACATCTCGGCCGAGGAAGTGACCCGTACCGAGGAAGCGCATACCCGTTTGCTGGAAAGCCATGTCTGAACTTAAAGCCACTATGCCAGGCGCGCTGAGCGCCGACGAGGTGACCTCGCGCTACCTGGTGCGCGAGCACCATCCGGAAAACGGCACCCTGCTGGGTTTCTGGATCTACCTGATGAGCGACTGCCTCATCTTCGCGTCCCTGTTCGCCACCTATGCGGTGCTGGGCCGTAACTACGCCGGCGGTCCATCCGGCGCCGAACTGTTCGACCTGTCGCTGATCGCGGTGAACACCGCCTTCCTGCTGATGTCGTCGATCACCTTCGGCTTCGCGATGATCTCGGCGCAAGCCAAGAATGTCGGCAAGACCGTCCTGTGGATGGGCGTGACGGGCCTGCTGGGCCTGGCCTTCCTGTCGCTCGAGATCTACGAGTTCTACCACCTGATCCACCAGGGCGCCGGTCCCCAGCGCAGCGGTTTCCTGACCGCCTTCTTCGCGCTGGTCGGCACCCACGGCCTGCACGTGCTGTTCGGCTTCGTGTGGCTGGTGACGCTGATGGTCCAGCTCAAGAAGCATGGCCTCACCGGCGAGAACTTCCGCCGCCTGCAGTGCCTGTCGCTGTTCTGGCACTTCCTGGACGTCGTCTGGATCGGCGTGTTTACCTTTGTCTACCTGCTGGGAGTGCTGCCATGAGCGTGCAACACCACGAACACGGCCACAACCACGATGGCCACGAAACCTATGTGACCCATTACAGCGCCAAGGATTACGCGATCGGCTTCGTGCTGTCGCTGATCCTGACCGCGATCCCGTTCTGGCTGGTGATGGGCAACGTACTGCCGCCCAACACCACCCGCATCGTGATCCTGGCCTTCGCCGCGGTGCAGGTGGTGGTGCAGATGATCTACTTCCTCCACCTGAACTCGAAGTCCGAGGACGGCTGGAACATGATGGCGTTGATCCTGACCATCGTGCTGCTGGTGATCGTCATGTCCGGCTCCATCTGGGTCATGTACCACATGAACGCCAACATGATGCCGGCCATGGGCGGCGCGAGCGATACCACCCACGGCACCCACGACATGCCGTGATGCAGGACCAGCGCCGCCAGCCAGCAGGACCAGACACCCACCCGCCACGCAGCGCCTTTGCGCGCCGCGCGGTGGCGGTGGTGGCCCTGCTGCTGGCCGTGCTGTTTGCAGGTCTCGGAACCTGGCAGGTGATGCGCCTGCAGTGGAAACTGGACCTGATTGCCCGCGTCGACGCACGCGTGCATGCCGCCCCCATCCCCGCGCCTGGCGCGGCGCGCTGGGCGCAGGTGTCCAAGGCGAGCGATGAATACCGGCGCGTCCGCCTGGCCGGGCACTACCTCTACCCATTCACCACGCCCGTGCAAGCCCTCAGCGAGCTTGGTGCGGGCTTCTGGCTGCTCACGCCGTTCTGCACGGACGGGGGCCACATCGTCTTCATCAACCGCGGCTTCATCCCCGGCGCGGAGAATAAACCGGGCACCTATGCGGCGCGCCGTGCGGAGGGCAACCCCTGCGCGGCCGGCGGCGAGCGGGTCGAGCTCACCGGGCTGCTGCGCATCAGCGAGCCGGGCGGCGGCTTCCTGCGCGAGAACGACCCGGCGAACAACCGCTGGTATTCGCGCGACGTGGCCTTGCTGGCCCAAGCACGCGGGTTGTCGAACGTCGCCCCGTATTTCGTCGATGCCGGCAAGAATCAGGACCCGGCCGGCGCCCCCGAGCGCGCCGTGGGCGGCCTGACCGTCATCGCTTTCCAGAATAACCACCTCGTGTATGCGCTGACTTGGTATGCTCTGGCCCTGATGGTGCTGGGAGCATGGTGGTGGGTCCGCCGGCACGGCGCCGGGACCGAAGACTGACGCATACACGGACATCGATGCAATCCCCCCTCGATTTCTTCGCCAAGGCGGCGCGTTCTTCTCCCCAGGCGGCCGCGGCCAATGTGGAGTTCGCGGCCGGGCACAAGAACATGCTGCAGCTGATCGAGCTGCGCTGGATTGCCGTGATCGGGCAGGTCACGACCATCGCCGCGGCCATCCTGATTTTCGATATCGCGCTGCCGCTGGTGCACATGCTGCAGGTGCTGGCCTGCCTGATCGCCTTCAACATCGCCAGCCACCTGCGCTGGCACGAGCGGCGGCCGGTGTCGAACGGCGAAATGTTCATGGCCCTGCTGGTGGACGTGGCCAGCCTCACCGTGCTGCTCTACCTCTCCGGCGGCATCACCAATCCCTTCGCTTTCCTCTACCTGCTCCAGGTGATCCTGTCGGCCGTGCTGCTCGAGGTGGTCTGGACCTGGACCATCGTGGCGACCACGATCGGCTGCATGGCCGGCCTGGCCATGTATGCGCAGCCGCTGGCCTTGCCCTTCGACCATGCGCGCGGCATCTCGAGCCTGTACATCCAGGGTTTGCTGGTGTGCTTCGCGCTCGACGCGGCGCTGCTGGTGATGTTCATCTCGCGCATTTCCGACACGCTTCGGCAAAAAGCCGCGCAGCTGGCCTCGCTGCGCCAGCATGCGGTCGAAGAAGAGCATATCGTCCGTATGGGCCTGCTGGCCTCGGGCGCCGCCCACGAACTGGGCACGCCGCTGGCAACCGTCTCGGTGATCCTGGGCGACTGGAAGCGCATGCCGCAGTTCCGCAACGATCCAGGCTTGCTGGAAGAGATTACCGAGATGCAGACCCAGCTCCAGCGCTGCAAATCGATCGTCAGCGGCATCCTGCTGTCGGCCGGCGAAGCGCGCGGCGAATCGGCGGTGCGCACCACCGTCAAGAGCTTCGTCGACGGCGTGGTGGCGTCCTGGCAGGCCAGCCGGCAAGCGGGCAGCTTCCAGTACAATAACCGCATCGTCGACGACCTTCCCGTGGCGTCGGATTCTGCGCTGAAGCAGACCATCGACAACCTGCTGGACAACGCGCTCGAGGCTTCGCCCGACTGGGTTGCCCTGGACGCCAGCATCGAGGACGGCGTGCTGTTCCTGGTGGTGCAGGACCGCGGCCCCGGCTTCGCGCCCGACATGCTGGGCCAGATCGGCAAGCCCTACCAGTCGACCAAGGCCCAGCCGGGCCACGGCCTGGGCCTGTTCCTGGCGGTGAACGTGGTGCGCAAACTGGGCGGCTCGGTGACGGCCGTGAACCGGACGCAGGGCGGGGCGCAGGTGACGCTTACCTTGCCGCTGTCGAGCATCGAACTGGAAGAGGACCGCATTTGACCGACACCCCTGAACGACTGCTGCTCATCATCGAGGACGACGAAGCGTTCGCGCGCACCCTGAGCCGCTCCTTCGAGCGGCGCGGCTACCGCGTGCTGGTCGCCCACGGCCCGGACGAAGCGACCGCGCTGCTCGCCTCGCATTCGCCGGGCTATGCGGTGGTCGACCTCAAACTCAAGGGCAACACCTCGGGCCTGGCCTGCGTGCAGCTGCTGCACGAGCACGATCCGGACATGCTGATCGTGGTGCTCACCGGCTTTGCCAGCATCGCCACCGCGGTCGAGGCGATCAAGCTCGGCGCGGTGCAATACCTGGCCAAGCCATCGAACACCGACGACATCGAAGCCGCCTTCGGGCACGTGGCAGGCAATGCCGAGGTGGAGCTGACCGCGCGCTCGACCTCGATCAAGACCCTCGAATGGGAGCGCATCCACGCCGTGCTGGCCGAGACCGACTTCAATATTTCGGAAGCGGCGCGCCGGCTCGGACTGCACCGGCGCACGCTGGCGCGCAAGCTCGAGAAGCAGCGGGTGAAATGAGCATGCGCGCCGTCATCGCCGCTTTATGCCTGCTGGCCGCCTGCGGCGCCCAAGCGGCCGATCCGCTCGCGGCCGGACGCCAGGCCTTCAAGCGCTGCGCCAACTGCCACCAGGTGGGGCCCACCGCGCGCAGCAATTTCGGACCCCAGCTCAACGGCATTGTCGGCCGCCGCGCCGGCTCGGTCCCGGACTATGCTTATTCGCCCGCGATGAAGCGGGCCGGCTTCGTCTGGACCGAGCAGAAGCTGGCAGCCTTCCTGCGCGACCCGGACGCGATGGTCCCGGGGAACAAGATGCGCTTCTGGGGCATCGGCAACGAGCGCCAGGTCGCGGACCTGGTGGCTTACCTGCGCTCCCACCCTTCGCCGAACTAGCTAGTTACCCATGCTGGGTCTTTTGCCAGTGCCGATCCAACTGTTAATTCTAGGCAATTGTTGATAGACTAACGCGCGCGTGTTCATGGTTGCACGGGCAGACTATTTGTTGGATTTGGCATGCAAGACAGAATCGAATTCGCGTTTACCGCGCATCAGTTGATCAAGGGTGGGTACTTCATTTCAATTTGCGAAGTGAAGATCGAGCCCCAGCCGACGCAAAGGAGCAAGCGCAAGAAGCTGGCTAAGGTCCACCGTATCAATCAAGCCGACACGGTGTCTCCCGCCGCCGTAGCTGAGGCTATGCCGGGCAAACCCAATGTGCAAACCGTCAAGGCGGTCAAGGAACGGTCAAACAACCAGCTTGTGCGTGACTTGTGGATCAGTCGGATGCTTGCTGCCGGCAATCCGATCAGCCTCGGAGATGGTCAGCGCCTCGACGACAGATTGCCGAATTGCGAAGGAACCCCCATGGGAACCCTTGTCTTGCGCGCCGGCAAACCCGGCCGCGACGCGCCGCCCAGTATCTCCTTCGACCATATCGGTGAGCAATTCCGTATTGTCTACCAGCGTCCTGGCGAGCTAGGCGCGGGCATCGGGTCGCTTGTGCTGCGGGCCGACGATGCTGCAATGGTCGCCAGGGTCTTCATGTTGACCAAGATCGCTGCGGCGAGGCTCGAAATGCAAGTAGCGTTGCGGGAAGCGGCGGATTTGCGCAGTCGCCTGGCAATGACCAATACCGGCAGTGCTTCAGGCTCGGATCCGGCGCAGCATGCGCAGGCGCGTGCCGCCCTCGAAAAACTCCTGCAAGAACAGCGGGCAAAGGAGCACCACCACCACGGCAGGCATGAAAAGCGCCTGCCACGCCGAATCTTGCTGGAAAACGCGCTGGCGACGTGGGTGCACCACACCCATGAGTTCATGCAGCACCACAAGACGCGCATGTCTAGCACAATTGGTATTGGGGTTGTGCTGGCCATCGTGTGGGTATGGCTGCCGCACCTGCTCGGCTACAGTCACTGGGCCTCCAGTATCCTTGGCTGGCTCCTGTTCGTGGCCTTGATCATCGCAAGCTCCTTGATATTGCTTAACGCGCTCAATCTGAAGACGCTGGAACTGAAGGTTGAAGAATCGATGCACGAGGAAACTGTCGAGCGCCTGAACGGGACGCTCGTCAATCTCGTCCAGACAAATGCCAATGTGGCAGCCGCCAATCTCTCACCGTATCCGGCTGGAGGATTCGCGTCCGAATTGCTATTGCATGAAATGGATCGGGTGCTGCAACTGAAAGAGCGCCTGGTATCGGTCGAAGGCGTGATCAAGGCACGTGAAGTGCACGTCTCGAACGGCATCAAGCACCTGGAAGGGCATCGCAACCGGGTCAGGCGCAGCACCATTGCGGCGGGTAGCGGCATTTTTGTCGGCTTTTTCACCTACGAGGTCGGCGAGTCTTTCATGGAATTCCTGCATGTGTCGCATCGGGAAGATAGCAAGGCGATGCTGGAATGGTTGATGGCGAGAAGCGACAGCAAGACGATTCCGGCGCAATCGACCTCCTACGAAATGCAAATAAATGTCATGCAGGATCGCGCGGCAATCCATGGTGAAAGGGTGGTTGAGTTGTCCTCAGCCGCAGGAAGCGGGCCGGCCCAGGGGGCGACCAGACCAGCCGTTCCCGCCGCCAAAAGCGAGGCGAGCCCTCCGCGGCCGGACGCGCTACCGGGTATCGACCCGGTGGGCAGCGGGACGGCGCTGCGGATCGACTCCGGCCATGCGGACGGGCGCATTACCGGCTCGACCGCCCCCGGTTTCAATCAGGAATTCGCGGACAGGTTTCATCAGCCTGAACTGTACGCTCATAGCTGGCTGTTGACGATCACGATCATCGTCAGTGTCCTGACAGCGTGGATTGCGATTCGCAAGCCCGCTGCCGAACACGGCGGCGGACATGGTCACCATTAGAATAATATCAATTAACCTATCGAGCTAATAACATGAGCGAAAAAACACTTGAATCGTTGTACCTCAGCTTGCTCAAGGAAGAACTGGGTGTCGACGGAGAGGTCGACGAGGACGGCGATGTGATTTTTCAGGCGGAATTCGGTACGCTCGCATTCAGCATCGATGCGGAAACGGATCCCGAATTCATGATGCTGATCTTCCCGAATTTCGCGACGCCTGAGCTAATGGGGATCAGCAAGCAGGAGCTGTTCGAAGCAATCAACACCGTAAACGGCAGTTGCAAGGCGTCCAAGGTATTCGTGCCGGCGCAAATGCTGACTGGAAGTTGCGCCGCCAGTGCGAGTATCGAATCTTTCATGGCCCCGCCAGATCAAATGCCTGCGCTCGAACTGTTGCGGGGCACACTCAAACGCAATATTTCCGCCCTACTGGATTCAGTGCACAACCTTATCATCGAAGCAGAAAAGATCAAGGCCAAGAGAGGCGCCTAGCCAATTGCCACACTCTCCGAAAGCGCTGCTCCGGGTGCCCGCCTGCAGTAGTTCTACCATCGGGAAACTTGAGTCGCTTGCTGTCCGCGCGCGTCGCAGCGCCGCTCCACGCCGCGTCGATGCCGCGCTAGCCATGGCTGAGATGGGATTAGCGGACGACAGGCACGCTAACCTACGCTCGCCGCGCCAGCTGCTGCTGGCCAGCGCAAGCATGTATGCGTCTCTCGCGCTCCCCCAGCACACCCTGCGCGAAAACCTGCTGGTCGATTTCGATACCGCGCAGCTCGCATCCGGCACCATCCTGCAGATCGGCCCCGAGGTCACCCTGCGCCTGATGTTCCAGTGCGAAGCCTGCGGCCAGCTCGACCTGCAGCGGCCCGGCCTTGCCGGCAAGGTGCGTGCACGGCGCGGGATGCTGGCGCGCGTGCTCACGGGAGGATGGATGCGTGCGGGCGACCCGGTTCGCGATCTCGGCCAGCGGCTGACGCCTTGGTCGGACGACTGGCGCGCGCGCGTCGTGCAGGTGCTCGAGGCCGTGCCGGAGGGCAGCGTGCTCGCCTACCGCGACCTGGCCGCGCTGGCAGGCATCCAGAGCACTTATTGCCGCGCCTTTCCGCGGCTGCTGGCCAAGTTGGGGCCGGCGTACGCGGGCAAGGCAGTGACGGCGAGCGCGGCGCAGACGCTGCCGCGCTGGGATGGCGCCGGCTTGTTCGACTGAGCCAGGCAATCGCGGCGCAGGCGCCAAAAAAATGCCGTCCAGCGGGTACCGGACGGCATTGTCTTGAGTAGCTGGCGTCACGCCCGCATGAAACGGGTCAGCGCGTCACGCTCGAATAGCTGCACGACTTGAGCACGCCCGAGATCGGATCGCCGAACACCGCATTGGTGCAGGCGGTTGCGCCCGCCACGATCTTCTTCGCGTACACGCCCGATGCGCCATAGCGCACTTCGCGGGTGCCGGTGAAGGAGCAGGTCGCGCCTTCGGTCCCGCAGTTGGTCCAGGTCTCGACAACCGGCGCCGGTGCAGGCGCAGGCGCCGCAGTGACAGTCGACGCGCTCGCATACTGGCAGGTCTTGGCCATGCCCGGCATCGGGTCGCCGAACACGTTGTTGTTACAGGCGATCGAACCGGTGGCCGTCAGCGTTGCGTAGCTGTTGTTGGCGCCATAGCGCACCTGGCGAGTATTGCTGAAGCTGCAGACGCCGCCTTCGGTCGCGCAGTTGGTCCAGGTAACGCCGGTCGCGGGCGGAGCGGCGTTGGCCACGTTCACGCCGACCGAAGCCGACGACCCGGCGTTGCCGGCGAGGTCATACGCGACCGCCACCAGGGTGGCCGCGCCGTTTGCCGCGCCTGCCGAATCCCACGAGAACTGGTAAGGCGCCGCCTGGTCGACCCCGACCGTGGTGCCGTTGACCTTCAGTTCGACCCGGTTGACGCCGACGTTGTCGCTGGCCGTCACGCTCACGGCCACCAGGCCGCTGACGCTGCTGCCATTGCCGGGCGAGCCGATCGCAGATACAGGCGCCTGCGTGTCGGCGGTGGTGCGCTTGGCGACCGCTGCCGCCACGGCAGCTGCCGCGTTCACGCGTCCATGGCCGAAATAGGTGTCGCGGCCGGCCGCGCCCAGGTCCACCGCCGTCGAATACAGCAGGCTTTCCACCGTCTGGTTGTCCAGCGACGGATTGGCGGCCATGACCAGGGCGCCCACGCCGGCGGCGACCGGGCTGGAGAACGAGGTGCCGTTCCACTGCTGGTAGATGCCGCCCTTGGTCGTGGACCAGATCCCCGCGCCCGGTGCGGCGAGCGTGACGACCGAGCCGAAGTTCGACCAGCTGGTGCGGCTGTCGCCGGCATCGGTTGCCGACACGACGATCATCGACGAAGTCGGTGCGATGGCGGAATCCACGCCGTTGTTGCCGGCCGAGACGAACAGCAGGCCGCCCTTGCTTTTCAGGTATTGGGCAGCGTTCTGGATGGAGGCGCTGCCGGCAAGCGGCCCGAAGCTGACGTTGACGATGCGCGCGCCGCGGTCGGCGGCATAGGTAATGGCGCTGACAATGGTGCTGAGGTAGGCGGTGCATCCGCCCGAGGCCGCGTCCATCGCGCCGATGCGGATCGGCATGATCTTGGCCTGGCCTGCCACGCCCGCGACGCCCATGGCGTTGTTGGTCGATGCAGCGGCGCTGCCGGCAACCGCGGTGCCGTGGCCGCAGGTATCGGCCGTGTTGGTGTTGTTGTCGACGAAGTTATAGCCCGGCACCATGTTGCCAACCAGGTCAGGATGGCTGCCATCGACGCCGGTGTCCAGGATGGCGATGGTGACGCCGGCGCCCTGGGTGCTGTTCCATGCGGTCGGGGCGCCGATCTTGGCCAGGTGATAGGCGCTGGCGTAATACGGGTCGTTCGGCACGTACGATGGCTTCACCTTGCGGTCGAGCTCGACGCGCTTCAGGTGGGGATGCTTGGCCAGGCGGGCCAGCACGGCCTTGGCCGAGGCGCCTGCAGGCAGGTCGACGATGTTCAGGCTGCTCTTGCCGATCTTGCGGGCACGCCCGCCGTGGGCGCCCACGATGGCGGCCAGGTTGGACGGCGACAGGCCGGCTGCCGGCACCACCACCAGGCGGTTCTCGGCATATTTGCCGATCGCGTCGGATGTCTCGACGACTGCCGGAACCGGTGCATTGGCTGCAGCTTTCGGGACGGGAGCGGCTATTGCGGTCGAGGGCAGGGCGATGCTTGCGAAAGTCGTGCAAATGAAAGCGCCGGCCACGGTGGCCGATAAGGCTGATTTAATCATTTTCACCTAAATAGGAAGAATCGGAAGGAGGGAAAACCAGGAAGAAAATCAGTGCCGAACAGAAGACTGGGAGTTTCTGAACAAAGCGAGCCGAGATAATACCTAAAAACGTTCCGAATCTACGAAAATAAAATCAATTCGTAACAAAATAGATGTAAATTTCTGGATGTCTTGATAAGAATTGGAATCAAGTTGGAAACTCTTGATTAACTTGATAAGACAAGTCGATAAGATCCGGTATTCATTAGCCAATTCATTTTTATAAGATTCCGATAATCTTATGAAACCATTCCTTGGTTTTCCGTTTCAGCCCAGTTTGCTCAGCGCAAACGCCGCCAGGAAGCCTGTCACCGTGATCAGGCCGGCAAAATCGTGGGTTTCCTCGAAGGCTTCCGGAATCATGGTATCGACCAGCATCGCCAGCACGCCGCCGGCCGCTACTGCGGTAGTAGCCGCCACGATCTGCGGCGAGAAATGACGGAAGACGGCATAGCCGAGCAGGGCGGCCAGGCTCGATGCGAGCGCAATGCCGCCCCAGATGCCGAAAATATAATGCACCGAACGGCCCGACTGTTTCATGCCGGCTGCGCTGGACAAGCCTTCCGGGATATTCGACAGGAAGATTGCCGCCACTGCCGCCATGCTCACGCCATTCCCGCCGAGCATGGACAGGCCGATGACGATGGATTCGGGAATGCCGTCGAGCAGGGCGCCGACGGCAATCGCCGTGGCGCGCGCCGCGCTGCGATAGTGCCCAATTTTTCCGATGGCCTGGATCGGCTGGAAACTCGGCGCGCGCCGCGCCTCGCACGCGCCCTAGAGCTGGGCCAGCGGCAGCTTGCCGGCCTCGCGGTCGGCGTCGAGCACCTTGATCAGCCGTTCCAGGTCCTCTTCCATCCGTCCCAGCGTGGCCGTATCGAGGCTGGCCAGGGCGTCGGGCAGCACGCCGGCGAAGGGCAGCGGCGCCCGGCGCAATACGTCCACGCCATCGGGCAGCACCCGCAGCGCCACGTTGCGGCGGTCGGCGCCTTCGCGCGCGGTAGCCACGTAGCCGCGATCGGCGAGCGCGCGCACCAGGTTGCTGGCAGTGGACTGGTGGATGTCGAGCTCGCGCGCCAGGCCGGAGGCGCCGATGCCCGGCTGGCGTTCGATCACGGACAGTGCCCATAGCTGTGCGCCGCCGACCCCGGCTTCGCGCTCGACCTGGCGGAAATGGGTCTTGACGGCATTGAAGACGATGCGGAACTGGCGCAGCACCCGCATCGAGGTGTCGTCGGCGGCGGGCGGGCGGGGATCGGGCGTCGGCTCTGTCATGGCGCCATCTTAGCGGAAACGCAATTGCCGCGCAGAAGCAGGCCCGTCGTTTGCGCGTGCGTAATGTGGTGCGGCGGCGGCGGACTTGCGCTAGCATGGGTCCATGATTCGGCTGCTGGCAAAACCGCTCTTGCGGCGCTGGCATATGGTGTCGCGCGCCGCCGTGGCAACCTTCCTGGCCGGGCTCGCGCTGACAGCTGTCCTGTTTGGCGTGGCACGCCAACTGGAGGCCGACAGCGCGCGCGCCGATTTTGACCAGCGCACCGCCGTGCGCACCGCGGCCGTTACCCGCGCGTTTGCCGAAGCCGTGTCCGACCTGCGCTCGCTGAACCTGCTGTTCGCGGCCAACGGCGGCGACGTCTCGCGCGAGGCCTTCGACGCCTTCGCCCAGCCGCTGGCGGCGCGCAACGGCTACCTGCTGGCCCTCGAATACCACCGCTTCGTGGGCGACGCGGAGCGTTCCGCCTTCGAGGCAGAGCGGGCACGCTACTGGCCCGGCTTCGCGATCCGCGAGCGTGGCCCGAACGGACTCGTTCCGGCAGCGCCGCGTCCGCGCTACCTGGTGGCCGACTACATCGTCCCGATCGCCTCCAATGCTCCGGTCTTCGGCTTCGACGCCTGGTCCAATCCGCAGCAGCGGCGCTTCACCCAGCAGGCGATCGACACCGGCGAGCCGACCGCCAGCCCATTGCTGCGGCTGGTGCAGGGCGACGGCAGCCTGCGCGGCGTGCTCGTGACGATGCCGGTCTATCGCCCGGGCGGCGAATTGTTTTCCGTCGAGGGGCGGCGCGCGGCCACGCTCGGCTGCACCACCGTGGTGCTCGACGCGGCGGTGCTGGTCGGCGGCAGCCTGCATGCGGCGCGCCTGCTGACCATGGGCGACTACAAGCTCATCTTGTATGGCTACACCAACGATGGCCGGCGGGTCCCGGTGTTCAGCCACCCGGGGGCGCCGGCCCCCCTGTCGTCGCTGGAGCGCTGGTTCGGCGGCGGCCCGGCGACGATTACCCGCCGCATCGAGGTCGCCGGGGCGCGCTGGGAGTTCGAGGCGCAGCGCCTGACGCGGCGCCTGGACACCCAGGCCGGCTCGATCTCCATCCTCGGGTATGGCATGTTCCTGAGCGGGGCCGCGGGCTGGCTGGTCCACCGGCGCGGCGCCCGCACGCGCCGCATCGAATCCCTGGTCGAGCGCCGCACCGCCGACCTGGCCACCACCGCGGGCGCGCTGCGCCTGCACCAGCGCGCGATCGAGGCCGCGGCCAACCCGATCCTCCTGATCAGCGCGACCCGTCCCGGCTACCCGATCGAATACGCCAACCCGGCCTGCGAGCGTACCCTGGGCTATCCCGAGGGCGGCCTGGCCGGCATGCCGCTGGGGATGCTGGCGCGCCGCGACAGCGACGAGCCGGGAGTCGAGGAGCTGCGCCAGGCCCTGGACGAGCGGCGCAAGGGCCATGCGCTCGTACGCCATGCTACAAGGGACGGGCGCGAACTGGTCAGCGAGGTGTATCTCGCCCCGGTCAACGACGAGGGGGGCCGCACCGAGCATTTCGTGTTGACCACCTACGACGTGACCATGGCCAAGCGCTACGAGGCCGAGCTGGCGCACCGCGCGCGCTACGATACGCTCACGGGCCTGGCCAACCGCGCGCTGCTGGCCGACCGCATCGAGCGCGCGATTGCGATGGCCGGGGGCAGCCCGGTGTGGACGGTGGCGCTCGACATCGATCACTTCAAGCTGATCAACGACACGCTCGGGCGCCAGCGCGGCGACGAGGCGCTGCGCGCGATCGCGGCGCGCATCGCCGGCGCCATGCGCCAGGCCGATACCGCGGCGCGCTCCGGCGGCGACGATTTCATGCTGGTCCTGTGCAACTGCCTGGACGAGCGCCAGGCCGCGACCCAGGTGCAGGCCGTGCGCGAGGCCATCGCCGAGCCGCTGCCGATCGACGGCCAGGTGCTGGTGTTCGGCTCCAGTGCGGGCGTGGCCGGCTACCCGGTCGACGGCATGGATCCGGAAACCCTGGTCAAGCATGCCGAAGTGGCGATGTACCGCGCCAAGGAAACCGGCCGCAACGGCGTGCAATTCTACGCGCCGCACATGAACGCGCACGCCAACGACCGCCTGGCGCTGGAGGGCGCGCTGCGGGTGGCGCTGCGCAAGGACCAGTTCGAGCTGTACTTCCAGCCGCAGGTGGACCTGGGCAGCGGACGCGTGGTGGGCACCGAGGCCCTGATCCGCTGGCGCCACCCGCACCTGGGCACGGTGCGGCCGGACCGCTTCATCGCCCTGGCCGAGGAGACCGGCTTGATCGTGCCGATCGGGGCCTGGGTCCTGCGCACGGCCTGCCGCCAGAACCAGGACTGGCAGCGCGCCGGTTTCGGGCCGCTGCGGGTCGGCGTGAACCTGTCGGCGCGCCAGTTTTCCGAGCCCGACCTGGTGCAGACCGTGCGCCAGGTGCTCGACGAAACGGGCCTGGGCGCGGACTCGCTCGAGATCGAGCTGACCGAGAGCATGATGATGGCCGACGTCGAATCGGCGATCGAGACCATGCGCTGCCTGAAGGCCATGGGCGTGACCCTGTCGATCGACGATTTCGGCACCGGCTATTCGAGCCTGGCCTACCTGAAGCGCTTTCCCGTGGACGTGCTCAAGATCGACCAGTCGTTCGTGCGCGACATCGTCGGCAGCGCGGACGGCGCGGCCATGGTCGACGCCATCATCTCGCTGGCCCACGGGCTGCGCATGCACGTGATCGCCGAGGGCGTGGAAACCCTTGCCCAGCTCGACTACCTGCGCGGCTGCGGCTGCGACGAGGTGCAGGGCCATATCTATGGCCGCCCGGGCCGGGTGGAAGACGTCGAGCCGCTGCTGCGCATGGGCCGGATGGAGCCCACGCCCGAGCCGGTGTGAGCCGGCGCCGGCGGCCCGCGCGCGCGCCGGCGCGGCAGGCGGCCCCGGCACACGATCCCCGCGGCGGTATTCCGTACCGGTCAGCTATACTTGCCGCAGGCGCCATGCGCAATGCTCATCACCGTAACAGGCAGCAAGGATCGATATAGTGGACCAGGAAGACAAGACCGACATCAAGCACGAGACCGGCAATACGCCGCGCACGCGGCTCCAGCAGCATGGACAGCGCCTGTTCGAGGGCGTCGGCAAGCAGGCCCGAAGCGGCATGTCGATGGCCCAGGCACGCCTGCGCGACCGGCCGCTGCCGGAACAAATCCTGCTGGTCGGACTGTGGGCGCTGGCTGCCTTGCTGTCCGCCTTCTTCATCTACCTGCTGGTCCTGATTCCGCTCACCCCCGGCATCGACGACCTGCACCAGGCCCGCACCGCGCGCCCGAGCATCATCCTGTCCGCCGACGGCAAGGAGCTCGGCAGCTTCGAAAAAGGCCTGCAGGAGCGCGTCAAGCTGTCCCAGGTGTCGCCGCACGTGGTGAAAGCCCTGATCTCGACCGAGGACCACCGCTTCTACGACCACCACGGCGTCGACTTCAAGCGCATCGGCGGGGCCATGCTGGCCACCGTCAAGGGCGATGCCCAGGGCGGCTCGACCATCACCCAGCAGCTCGCGCGCAACATGTTCCCCGAAGAGATCGGGCGCGCGCGCAGCGTCAACCGCAAGATGAAAGAGCTGATCACGGCGATCAAGATCGAGAACACCTACAGCAAGACCGAGATCCTCGAGGCCTATCTCAACACCGTGCCTTTCCTGTACAACGCCTACGGCATCGAGATGGCGGCGCGCACCTATTTCGGCAAGCCGGCCCTGAAGCTGGACGTGCTGGAATCGGCGACCCTGGTGGGCATGCTCAAGGGGACCCATTACTACAACCCGGTGTCCAATCCGGAGCGCTCGAAGACCCGCCGCAACGTGGTGCTGTCGCAGATGGCCCGGCACGGCGCCTTCAGCGAGGAGCGCTACCGCGCGCTGGCCAAGCGCCCCTTGCGGGTGCGCTTCGCGCGCCTCTCCGACCGCAGCGGCAAGGACAGCCATTTCACCGCCCATGTCCGCAAATGGCTGCAGGAGTGGGCCGACGAGAACGACTACGACCTGCAGCTCGACGGGCTGGTGGTGCACACCACGCTCGACCAGGGCTTGCAGGAAGCGGCCCAGCGCGCCGTCGAGCGCCAGGCCAACACCCTGCAGGCAGTGGCCGACGTCGAATGGGCGTCTGCGAGCATGCCGCGCTCGACCTCGAGCGGCATGTACGCGTCGATGCGCGGCGACGTCAACCCCTTCTCGTACTACTGGGCCTCGCATGCGCGCGAGCTGGACGCCTTCGTGCGCGAATCAAACGACTACCGGCGCGCCGTGGAAGACGGCGAAGCGCCCGCCGCGGTGCTCAAGCGCCTCAAGGGCGACCGCAGCTTCATGACCGAGCTCAAGGCCGCCAAGTCGCGCCTGGAAGCGGGCTTCGTGGCGATGGACCCGAATACCGGCGAAGTGCGCGCCTGGATCGGCAGCCGCAGTTTCGAACGCGACCAGTTCGACCACGTTGCGCAGGCCTCGCGCCAGCCGGGTTCCACCTTCAAGCCGATCGTGTACGCGGCGGCGCTGGAGCGCGGCATTTCGCCCGAGCAGACCTACCGCGACGCGGTGCAGGACATCCGCATCGGCCCCGGCAAGGCCTGGCGCCCCACCGACATGAACGGCAGCAGCGGCGCCATGATGAGCATGCGCGACGGCCTGGTGCTGTCCAAGAACACCATCACGGCGCAGGTGATGCAGGAAGTCGGATTGCAGCCCATCGTCAGCCTGGCCCAGGGCATGGGCATCCGCCAGAGCAAGCTGGAACAGGTGCCTTCGCTGGCGCTGGGCACCAGCCCGGTCACGCTGCTGGAAATGGTCACCACCTACAGCACCATCGCCGCCCAGGGCGAATACCGCAAGCCGGTGTTCGTGCGCCGCATCACCGACCGCGAGGGCAAGGTCATTGCCGACTTCGTGCCGGATGCGCCCGAGCGCGCGCTGTCGCAGGCCTCGGCCCTGAACCTGATCGACATGCTGCGCGGCGTGGTCAACCGCGGCACCGGCGGCGGCGTGCGCTACCGCTTCGGCCTGTACGGCGACATGGCCGGCAAGACCGGCACCACCCAGAACAACACCGACGGCTGGTTCATCCTGATGCACCCGAACCTGGTGGCCGGCGCCTGGGTGGGCTTCAACGACAACCGCGTGACCATGCGCAGCAGCTACTGGGGGCAAGGCGGCCACAACGCGCTGCTGCTGGTGGGCGACTTCATGCGCGGCGCATTCGATGCCGGCAAGCTCGACCCGAATGCGCTGCTGCCGGGCGCCCGGGTGCCGATCCCGCGCCAGATGGAGGCGCCGAGCGAGGAAATCGAGGAAGGACCAGGCGACCTGCAGTTCGAAGAGGTCCAGGATCCGGCCCAGGACGAGCCGCCGGAATCCCAGATCGAGACCGAGGAACCGGAGGTCGAGGTGATCGAGCCGCCGTCGGTGCAGGAAGTGATCCCGGCGCCGCCGCCTCCGCCGCCGACCGGCGAGGACGACATCATCTAGCGTCGGCGCGCTTGTCCCTGTCCTGCCGCCTTTCCTGATCGGCGCGCAGCAGGGGATAGGGATTGAGCGCGCCTTCGGCCCCATACACCCCGTAGTGCAGGTGCGGCGGCGTGCCCGCCGCATTTCCCGTATTGCCCACATACCCCAGCACCCGGCCCTGTTCCACCCGCATGCCGGCCGCCACGTCCGAAAACCGGTCGAGGTGGGCGTAGTAATGCCGCTGGCTGCCCGGCCCCAGCATCCACACCACCTGGCCCCCCAGACGGTTGGTCCCGACCCGCAGCACGATGCCTTCGGTGGCCGCGCGCACCGGCGTGCCGCGTCTGGCGAAGATGTCGATGCCTTCGTGGCGGCGGCCATTGCCGCGCTCGGCATGCCAGGTATCGCGCAAGCCCTTGGGACGCACGCCCTCGACCGGCATCGCCAGCGCGGCAGGCGCCGGCAGCGAGGCCAGGCGCATGGCGTACAGCCCGTGGCGCAGCCAAGGACCGAGCAGGCCCCAGGCTGCGATGAGCAGGACGGCAATGAGTAAGCTGCGCAACAAGGTTCGCATGGGCTCGCATCCAGGAAGCAATACCCAGCAACTGGGGGCGAAAACCCGGATTGACAGGGGTCAGGCGGGGTCGAGCGAGGTCCGGGCCGGCGCGGCCTGTCCGTCCTGGGGCGCGCCGGCCGCGCGCAGCGGGAAGCGCAGCGTAAAGCTGCATCCCCGGCCCTGGCCTTCGCTATGCACCGCCACCTGGCCGCCGTGCAGTGCAGTGAGTTCCTTGACCAGGGCCAGGCCGAGGCCGAGGCCGCCCTGGGCGCGATCGATGCTGGTCGGTCCCTGCACCAGCACGTCGAAGATCAGCGGCAGCAGTTCGGGCGCGATGCCCACGCCGGTGTCGCTGACCTCGAGCACGGCCTGGGCGCTCTCGACCCGGCAGCGCACGGCGATACTGCCGCCGGCCGGGGTGTATTTGATGGCGTTGTGCAGCAGGTTGTCGACGACCTGCTCGAGCCGGGTGCGGTCGCCGTCGACCCAGGCCGGTTCCAGCGCCAGCTCCCAGCCATGGCTGCCGGCATCGACCAGGCGCTTGGCGTCGACACAGCTGCGCAGCACTTCGGCCAGGTCGACGGGGGCGGCCTGCAACATGATCTTGCCCGACAGGATGCGCTGCACGTCCAGCAGGTCGTCGACGATGCGGGTCAGGTGGCGCATCTGGCGGCGGCTGATCGCGCGGGCATTGTCGGCCTGGCCCGGTTTCAGGTTGGGCATCTCGAGCACGCTCATGGCGCCGGAAATCGCCGCCAACGGGTTGCGCAGCTCGTGGCCGAGCATGGCCAGGAAACCGTCCTTGGCGCGGCTTTGCGCCTCGGCCAGGCGGCGCGCGCGCTGTTCGCTCAGCAGCAGCTGCTCGCGCTCGTGCTGCAGTCCCTGGCGCGCCGCGCTCTCGCGCGACAGCGCTTCGCTGGTGAAATGCAGGCCGTCGAGCAGGGCGTCGACCTCGTCGACCTTGGTCGGGCGCGGCCGGGCAATCGCCCCGCGCGCCAGCGAATTGGCGACGCTGCCGGCCTGCTGCAGCGCGGCCGACAGCTTGTTGGCAAGCGACAGCGCGACCAGGATCGCCAGGCCCATCAAGAGGATCAGGGCCAGGGTGGCGTAGGTGGCGGCGGTGCGCGCGGCCGATTCGATTTCGGCCACCGGCACCCCGATCACGATGCTCCAGCCGCTCACCGCCGAACGCGTATAGATGCCGTAGACCTCGACGCCTTCGTGGGTGACGTGGCGCAGCACGCCGCTGCCGGCGTGCAGCGTGGCGGCGCGCATCTCGGGATGCATCGGCTTGCCGCTGGAATGGACGCCATCGCGGTTGCGCGCGATGGTCACGCCCTTGGCGTCGAAAATCCCGACCAGCCAGGTCGGCGCCAGCGCGCCGTTGGCGAAGACGCGCTCGAAATAGCGGGCGTCGAAAATCTGGCTGACCACGTAGCGGCGCCGCGCGCCGGCCGGCGAGGGCAGGTCGACCGACACCACCGCACGCTGCGCCGTCGGGCCGAAGAAATACCCCGACACGCGGGTCTTGCCGCTTTCCAGCACCCCGGGCGCGTAATTCGCGCCGGAGCCGCGCAGGACAGTACCGAAGGGCACCCGCGTATTGAAAATCGGCTGTCCCTTGTCGTCCACCAGGATGGTCCAGGATTGCGGGTTGCCCGCATTGATGCGGCTGGCCAGGCGATAGACACGCCCATAGTTTTCTTCGCCCAGGCTCTCGGAATTGGCGATGGTGCGCAGCAGGGCTTCGGCCACGGCGATCTCGCGGTCCACCAGCAGCGCGGTGGCGCGCGCCGTTTCCTGCACCCGGTGGATGCGCGACTCGCGTTCCCAGTCCAGCAGCATGGACACCCCGATCCCGAATACCAGCATGACCGGCACCAGGATGGCGGCGGCCATCAGGAACAGGTAGGTACGGGTCTTCATGCAGGCATGGCGGTGGTCGGGTCGCGAAGAGGAATGCTGCCAAAATTGTAAAATGGCAATATCCGCAAGCTTAACAGGTTGTTATCCCGGCGAAAAGTTTTCTTCTGCGCTGGCCGCCGCCATGGCCCTGCAAGACCGGGTCAAAGGATCGGCGTGCCTCCGGTCACCGCAATGCGCGCTCCCGAGATATAGCTGGCCTGGTCCGATGCCAGCAGCACGTACACCGGCGCAACCTCGGCGGGCTGGCCGGGACGCTTCATCGGCACCTGCTGGCCAAAGCTTTCGACCTGGTCGGGCGGCATGGTGGCCGGGATCAGCGGCGTCCAGATCGGTCCGGGGGCGACCGAATTGGCGCGGATACCTTTCTCGGCCAGCAACTGAGCCAGCCCGGCGGTGAAATTGGCGATCGCGCCCTTGGTGGTGGCGTAGGCCAGCAGGGTCGGTTTGGGATTGTCCGAGTTCACCGACGAGGTGTTGATGATCGACGAACCGGGCTTCATGTGCGGCACGGCGGCCTTGCAGATGTGGAACATGGCCGTGATATTCACCGCGAAGGTGTAGTCCCATTCGGCGTCGGGGATGTCCTCGAGCGAATCGTGGGACATCTGGAAGGCGGCATTGTTGACCAGCACGTCGATGCGGCCGAATTCCTGTACCGCCTTGGCGACGATGGCGCGGCAGTGTGCGGGCTCGGCCAGGTCGCCGTGGATCAGCACCGCTTTGCGGCCGGCTTCGCGCACCAGGCGCGCGGTTTCCTCGGCATCCTGGTGCTCGTTGAGGTAGGCGATCAGCACGTCGGCGCCTTCGCGCGCAAAGGCCAGCGCCACGGCGCGGCCGATACCGCTGTCGCCGCCCGTGATGATGGTCGCCTTGTCGATGAGCTTGCCGGAGCCCTGGTAGCTGGCCTCGCCATGGTCGGCCTGCGGATCGAGTTGCGACTCGAGGCCCGGCGGTTCCTGTTGCTGTTTAGGTTGGTTCATCGTGTTCTCCACTCAAGGGGTGAGCAAGCGCGGGCGCAGGGCGCCGGGCGTGGTTTCGTTGGCGGCCGGCTGCTGGTCGGACCGGATTTCGCCGTGGGTCCCGGCCTCGTGCAACAGCACGTGCTGCGGGCGCGGCGCCGTCGAGATGCCCAGCTCGTCGAACATCTCCATCAGGTCGAGGTTGATCGCGTGCTGGGTATCCATGTACAGGCCGTAGTCGGTGTCGAGCATGGTGTAGACCACCTCGTACTCGATCCAGTTCTGGTCCACGGTCTTGAGGTGGGTCCGGTCGAAGCGCGCCTTTTCGTGCTTGCCGACGATGGCGCGCACCCGCTCCGGCACCTGGGCCGCCAGCTCGCGCGGGGTGCCGGGACTGGCGCGCAGCGTGAACTGGATACGCCGCGTCGTCATGCGGCGGAAGTTGAACACCGTCTGGCGCAGCAGCTCGGCGTTCGAGATGATGATCTGCTCGCCGCCGAGCGCGCGCAGGCGGGTCGACTTCAGGCCGACGTGCTCGACCGTGCCGGAGAACTTGTCGACCGTGATCGAGTCGCCCACTTCAAAAGGCTTGTCGACCGCGATCGACATCGAGGCGAACAGGTCGCCCAGGATGTTCTGCACGGCCAGCGCGATGGCGACCCCGCCAATGCCCAGGCTGGCGACGAAGGTGGTGACATTGATGCCCAGGTTCGACAGCATGGCCAGCACGAACACCACCCAGACCGTGGTCTGCAGCAGCCAGATGACGACGGTATGGGCCACCGTCACCTGCTGGTCGATCCCGCTGCGGTTGTGCTTGAGGAAATAGCGGCGCGAGCCGACCTTGACCGCGCGGTGCAGGAACATCGCGAGCTGGATGCCGAGCGTGAAAAACCACAGGTGGCTGATGCGGCTGTTCCAGGGCTCGGGCAGGTCCAGCACGGACAGGCCGATCAGCACCGCGGTGGCGAAGATGGCGAAGGTGCCGGTGCGCGCCAGGGTCTTGATCAGGACCTGGGCGACCGGGCGGTGCTGCCGTTCTTCGCTGAGCTTGCCCAAGCGCTTGCGGAAGAGCATCAACGCGGCGTGCATCAGCACGTAGCTGCCGACGGCGGCGCCCAGGGCGAACAGGCCGTTGACAAGGGAAATGTCCAGGGATTGGAAAAAGACAGTGATTCTATTCAAACCGGGGCTCCTTTCGGATGGACCGGCGCCGGCCGCGTGCGCCGGACTCGAGAGGCGGCTCAAGGGGTGGGCAGGCGGCAGGCGGCGCGCGGAGGCAGCCGCACCGGGTCGGTGCTGCGCGAGCCTGGGACCGTGGCCCCGGGCGGGCATTGCGGGATGCGTCCTGCGCCTGGCACAGGCCGCATCGGGGGTTGGCGCGTGACGAGACTTAACGGCGCTTCAGGTGTTCGCGGACCTTGTCGGCGACCGGGCCGACCTGCTTCACGGCCTCTTCGAGCTGTTCCTTGCTCACGCCCAGCGCTTCGGTCCAGTAGCGCACTTCCCATTCTTCGTGCACGTTGATGCGGCTGCGGTCTTGCGCACCGGCTTTTTGCAGATTATCGGCCATCGTTGCCTCCTGTTGACGAGTTTGATCCGACTATGACACCGGTACAAACCATGGTCAGTTAGGCATTTCACCTATCGCTTGTATTTTTCGCACGCATTCCATGACGCAGTTCTGTGGTGCCATGCGTCGCGGAAAAAGTTCCTTCCTGGATTGCGGGTGTCTTGATCGCGCTCAGGACTTGTCGCGTTTGCTTCCCATCCGTTTCCATGCGAACTCGTCGGTAAGTTTGGCGTAAGGCGCCCGGCCGAGCATCGATGAGGTCGTCTGCGCACCATATTGGTGCAATTTGGTAACCAATCCTGGAGGCAAACATGAAAACCCACAGCGTCTTGTCCCATTCGCGACCCCTGGTGCGGTCCGTGCTGGCAACGGCCGTCGCCGCAAGCCTGGCGGCCGGCTGCCAGTGGCCGGGCAGTTCGCGTGTCGACCAGTTCAACGACTTGCGCGGCCCCACGCGCGACCTGGCGGTCGAACTGCGCGAAGGCACCAACATGGCCGCCGCGCCCTCGCCCGACGGCCGGCGCATCGTGTTTTCCGCCCAGGGCGCCTTGTGGATCATGCCCGCGACGGGCGGGCGCGCCGTGCGCATCACCGATTACCGGCTGGAGCCGACCGCGCCGGTCTGGTCGCCCGACGGCCGCCGCATCGCCTTCCAGAACTACGCCCCGGAAGGCAATTTCCATATCTGGACAATCAGCCCGGACGGGCGCGACGCCCGCGAGCACACCACCGGGCATTTCGACGACCGCGAACCGGCCTGGCTGCCCGATGGCAGCGGCCTGGTGTTCTCGTCGGACCGCAGCGACGACGGCCAGTACAAGATCTGGCGCGTCAGCCTTGCCGGCGGCGCGCCCAGCCAGGTCACGACCGGCCCCGGTGCCGAGAGCAACCCGGTGGTTTCGCCCGACGGCACGCGCCTGGCCTATGTCGACGGCCCCAACGTCGTCACCGCGCCGATCGCGGGCGGCCCGGCCACGATCGTCGCGCCCGGCTCCGCGCCGAACTGGACGCCGGACGGCGCCGCCCTGGTCTACCAGAACGCGGCGCGCCAGCTGGTGGCGGGCAGCACGGTGCTGACCCAGGACGAGGACATCTTTCCCTTCCCGGTGCGCTTCCTCCCTGGCGGGCGCTTCCTGTACACGGCCGACGGAAAGATCCGCACCCGCGCGCTGGACGGCAGCGCGCCGGCCGACATCGCCTTTCGCGCCGAGCTGCTGCTGCGCCGTCCCGTATTCGCCAGGCCGAAGGACCGCCAGTTCGACAACCGCCGCCTGCGCAGGGTAGACGGCATCAGCGCGCCGGTGCTCTCGGCTGACGGGCGCAGCATCGCCTTCGGCGCGCTCAACGACATCTGGACCATGCGCATCGGCGAGGCGCCGCGCCGCCTGACCGATGATCCGGACCGCGACCTGAACCCGCAGTGGACGGCGGACGGCGGCGCGGTCTACTTCTCGTCCGAGCGCGGCAACGCCGGCCAGCTGGCGGTCGCCACCGGCACCTTCGATGTGATCCTGCCGTCGGTCAGCACCCAGGTCAGCACGCCCCAGTGGACGCCGGATGGCCAGCGCATCCTGCTGGTCGATAACGAGCGGATCAACAACCGTTTCCGCGAGGGCTATAACAAGCTGCGTGTGATCGACCTGGCCACGCGCACGGCGCGCTTCTACGACGTGGCGCCCGAGCCGCGCCAGATCGCCGAGCGCGACGAGGGCGCGGCCGTGCTCTCGCCCGACGGGCGGCGGGTAGCCTTCATCATGGATTCGCGCCTGCACGTGATTCCCGTGGGCCCGGATGGCGCGCCGACCGGGCCGGCGCGCCAGGTCGGCGACGACATGGCCGACCTGCCGTCCTGGGGCGGCGACTCCCGGACCATCCTGTACAAGTCGGCCGAGCGGGTGCGCAGCGTGCGGATCGACGGCAGCGGCCGGCGCGACCTGCCCATCAAGCTGCAGTGGCGCCAGGCAGTCCCCGAAGGCCGCACGGTGATCCACGCCGGCGCGCTGTGGGATGGCGTCGGCACCAGCCTGCGCCGCGACGTCGACATCGTGGTGGAGGGTAACCGCATCGTGTCGGTCACGCCGCATGCCGACCACGGGGCGCATGCTGGTGCACGCATTGTCGATGCGGGTGGCCAGACCGTGATGCCGGGCCTGATCGAAACCCACCTGCATCCCTTGACCCTGTACCAGGGCGGCCAGTTCGGGCAGATCGCGCAGCTGATGCTGTCCTACGGGATTACGACCGCCCAGTCGGTGGCCGGACCCCTGCACCAGAGCGTCGAGCTGCGCGAGGCGCTGGACGCCGGCAACCTCGTCGGGCCGCGCCTGTTCGTCTCGCCCCCGCTGTGGGAAGGCAACCGCCTGTTCTACAGTTTCGCGCGCACGCTGCGCACGCCCCGCATTGCCGATATCGAGATCGACAAGGCCAAGCGGCTCGACGCCGACTTCCTCAAGAGCTATGTGCGGGCGCCGATCCCGGTCATGGAGCGCATCGCGCAAGGCGCGCTGGACCTGGGCGTGCCGAGCGGGACCCACATGGTGCAGCCGGGCGCCGCCACCGGCCTGGCCGGCACCACCCACTTGTCGGCCACCCAGCGCATGGGCTATGGCTGGTCGAAGTCCTTCGCGCGCGCGATTACCTACCAGGACGCCGCCGACGTCTACGGCAAGGGCGACTTCCGCCTGATCGACACGCTGTTCTCGAGCAGCGCGCTGGCCGGGCTCGACCCCGGCATCGTGACCGACCCGCGCTTCGTCCTGGTGCCGCCGAATTTCGTCACCGGCCTGCAGAACGCCCAGCCGCCCACGGCCGCGCAGATCGCCACCATCATGAATGACGCGACCCAGCAGGCCAAGGTGCGCGCGGCCGGGGCCCTGGTCGCCAACGGGACCGATTCGCCGCTGGTGGTGCCGGGCATCTCGCTGCACCTGAACATGCGCGGCGCGGCCATGGTGCAGGGCAACCTGGCCGCCCTGTATTCGGTCACGCGCGACGCCGCCCGGATCGCGCTGGTGGACAAGGACCTGGGCACGGTGGAGGCGGGCAAGCTGGCCGACCTGATCGTGGTGAACGGCGACCCGCTGCAGGACCTGCGCGCCGCCGCCGACGTGCGCCTGGTCGTCAAGAACGGCCGGGTGTATACCCAGGACGAGATCCTGGCGCCGGCGCGCACCCCGCAGCAGCTGGCCGCGCGCGCGGAGGCGCTGGCGGCGCAGGCACGCCTGTGCCGCGAGGCGCCCGCCAGGTGCGAGGAGCCGGGAGGGCACGCGCACTGAGGGCAGGGCGGTGCCGGGGCTGGCCGCGGCAGCGGGTTTTGGGTTACGCTTGCCATATCGGCATTATCAAGGAGACCCCCATGACCTACGACACCGCCCAGCCCGAGCGCAGCGCCATCGATGCGCTGCCCGGCACCACCGTGCTCGATTTCGGCACCAACTGGTGCGGCTATTGCCGCGCCGCCGAACCGCTGATCGACGAAGCGCTCAAGCCAAGCGGCGTCCGTCACGTGAAAGTCGAGGACGGCCCGGGGCGCGCGCTGGGGCGTTCCTTCCGCGTCAAGCTGTGGCCGACCGTGGTCGTGATGAAGGACGGCCAGGAAGTCGCGCGCGTGGTGCGCCCGGTCTCGGCCGACGAAGTGCGCGTGGCCCTGGCCCAGGCCGGTGCCGCATGACGGCGGCAGCGAGCCCCATCCCGGCCAACAAGCCGCGCACCGTCCTGTTTGCGAGCCTGATCGGCACCACCATCGAGTTCTACGACTTCTATATCTATGCCACCGCCGCGGTGCTGGTGTTCCCGCGGCTGTTCTTCCCCGCGGCCGACCCGGCCGCCGCCACCTTGCAATCGCTGGCGACCTTCGCCATCGCTTTCTTCGCGCGCCCGGTCGGCTCGGCCGTATTCGGCCATTTCGGCGACCGCGTCGGGCGCAAGGCCACTTTGGTGGCGGCGCTGCTCACCATGGGCATTTCCACGGTCCTGATCGGCCTGTTGCCGACCTATGCTTCGATCGGCACCGCCGCACCCCTGCTGCTGGCGCTGTGCCGCTTCGGCCAGGGCCTGGGCCTGGGCGGCGAGTGGGGCGGGGCGGTGCTGCTGGCAACCGAAAACGCGCCGCCATCGAAGCGCGCCTGGTACGGCATGTTCCCGCAGCTGGGCGCGCCGATCGGCTTCTTCCTGTCGGGCGGCACCTTCCTGCTGTTGGGCCAGGTGATGAGCGACGCCGACTTCTTCAGCTATGGCTGGCGCATTCCCTTCCTGGCCAGCGCCTTGCTCGTGATCGTCGGCCTGTACGTGCGCCTGAAGATCACCGAGACGCCCGACTTCCAGAAAGTGATCGACCGCGGCGAGCGGGTCAAGGTGCCGGTGCTGGCGGTGCTGCGCGACCATCGGCGCGCCCTGGTGCTGGGGACCATCATCGCGGTGTCGACCTTCGTCGTGTTCTACCTGATGACGGTCTTTGCCCTGAGCTGGGGCACGACCAGGCTCGGCTTCTCGCGCCAGCAATTCCTGACCATGCAGCTGGTGGCGGTGGTGTTCTTCGGCTTGACGATCCCGCCGTCGGCGCTGCTGGCCGACCGCCATGGCCGGCGCGCCGCCATGATCCTGGTCAGCGCGGCCATCGCCCTGTTCGGCCTGCTGTTCGGGCCGCTGTTCGGCGCCGGGACCCTGCTCTCGGTGAGCGCCTTCATGGTCCTCGGGATGTGCCTCGTGGGCTTCACCTACGGGCCGCTGGGCACCCTGCTGGCCGAGCTGTTCCCGCCGGAGGTGCGCTATACGGGCGCCTCGCTCACCTTCAACCTGGCCGGCATCCTGGGCGCCTCGCTGGCGCCCTATGTGGCGACCTGGCTGGCGACCAATTACGGGCTGGCCTGGGTCGGCTACTACCTGTCGGCCGCCGCGCTCCTGAGCCTGCTCGCGCTGCTGGCGATCGGGAAGAACAGCCGCGGTACCGGCGTGCGGGAGAAGATGGCCTGAAGTAAATACTGCTTGCCAATATGCATATGTCTGCACCAGAATGGCTGGCTTGTACTTACATCCCGGGGCAGACGTGCAGCAGGCAACTAACCGGCAGCCAGATGCTGCCCAGATCGCAGCAATCGAACGCGAGGCATTGCAGGCCGGTGCGCGCGGCGAGCACGGGCGCGCCAATCGCTTGTGGGAAAGCATCCTCGCGAAGGCGCCCGACCACCCGCGCGCGCTGCGTTCGCTGTCGCACGCGGCCTTCGAAGCCGGCAACCAGGCCAAGGCCCGTGCGCTGCTCGAACGCCTCGTCAGTGTCGATGGACGCAACATCCAGCAGTGGCTGAACCTGGCCGTGGTCTGCCTGGCGATGCAGGACGACGCCGGCGAAGAAGCCGCGATCCGGGGCGCCTTGACGGTCGACCCCTACGACCTGGTTGCGCTACTGATGCGCAGCCGCCTCTACATCCGCCAGGGCAAGCGCCAGGCCGCGGCCTCGGCCTGCGCCGCGGTGGCTGCCGTGGCGCCGCCCCTGCACACGCTGGCGCCCGACCTGCAGCCGGCCGTGCGCGAAGCGCTGGCCTGGCACGAGGCCTATAGCCGCGAATTCGGCAGCTACCTGGACGACTACCTGGCGCCCCACCTCAAGGACCTGGGAGGGGAAGACTTGCGGCGCTTTCGCGATTCGCTCGACGTCATGGTGGGGCGCAAGCGCCGCTACGACTCGCAGCCGGCGCTGTTCCACTTCCAGGGCCTGGCGCCGGTCAGCTTCTTCGATCGCGCCCGGTTTGGCTGGCTCGATGCCTTCGAGGCCGCGACCGGGGACATCCGCGATGAATACCTGGGCGTGATGGGCTCGGACGAGGGCTTCTCGCCCTATATCAATTACGGCGACGACCAGCCGCTGGCCCAGTGGGCGGAACTGAACCGCTCGAGCAGCTGGAATGCCTTCCGCCTGATCGACGATGGCGCGCCCGTCGCAGGCAATGCCGAACGCTGCCCGCGCACCATGGCGCTGCTGGCCGGCGCGCCGCAGCCGGACCAGCCGGGCCGCACGCCGAGCGCGATGTTTTCCGTGTTGAAGCCGAAGACACGCATCCCGCCGCACACTGGCGTGAGCAACGTGCGGCTGGTAACCCATGTGCCGCTGATCGTGCCGCCCGGCTGCGGCTTCCGGGTCGGGAACGACACCCGCGAATGGGAAGAGGGCAAGGCCTGGGTGTTCGACGACACCATCGAACACGAAGCCTGGAACAACGGCGAGCAGGTCCGCGTGGTGCTGATCTTCGACATCTGGCACCCGGCGCTGTCGGCGGCCGAGCGCGCGATGGTCACGGCCATGAGCGCCGGCATCAATGCGTTCACGCAGACGGCCGGCGGGTTCCAGCTATAGCAGCGTCCTAGAACGAATAGACCATCGTCAGCGAGGTCTGGGTATCCAGGTTCTTTTTGCCCGGCGGGACGCTGCTGTCGTTGCGGGCCGAGAAGCCCGCCTTCATCTGCATGGTCGAGTTGATCTTGGTGCTGAGCGAGGTCTCGGCCACCGAATGGGTGTTCGAGGTGCCTTTTTCCACGCTCACGCTCTGGGCGAAATAAGCCGACGGGCTCACGCGCCAGCGGAACTGGGCCGCGCCGCGCACCGTCAGGCCGCTCTCGTCCTCGCCGGTGGCGCGCTCGCCCGCGAAATAGCCCGGTCCGATCTCGACGTCGAGCGACTTGTCGCCGGTATTGAACCAGTTCGCGCCATGGCCCACCGACACCGACGAATAGCGGGTGTAGGCGCCGAAGCGGTCATTGACGTGCGAGCCGAGGATGAAGGCGCGCTTGCCTTCGCCGAGCAGCTTGAGCGAGGCCTTGGCGGAAGCGGCGAAGCGCTCGGCCGACTTGCTCTTCTCGATATTGCCCTCGTCGTCCTCGTATTCGTCTTCCTTGAAGAAGCCGCTCACCACGAATTCGTGGCTCCATGCGGCGGTCTCGTGGCGGGCGTCGATCTTGCCCGTGATCGAGGTGCCGCTGGTATTGCCGGAGGTCGTGATCGCGCCCAGCTCGGCGGAAGTGAACCAGCCGCCTTCGGGAATCTCGGGCAGCGCCACGCTCAAGGGGGCGTGGACATCGCCGACCATCGGCAGGTCGGGCTCGGCCCGGGCCGCGCCATGGAGGGCGCACAGCACCAGGATCGCAAGGGGTTTGAATGATTTCATGAGCATCGTTGCCACGGGGGGCGCTTGCAGGATGCCGGACATTGTATCCCAAAGGCAGCGCGAACCCATGCTTTCCGACACAATTGGCGCTAGGTGCCGATATAGACGATCTTGAAAGTGAACAGCGCGGCAATCACCCACACCACCGGCGCCACGTCGCGCGCCCGGCCCGTGAGCAGCTTGAGCACCGCATAGGTAATGAAGCCGAACGCGATGCCTTCTGCGATGGAGAAGGTGAACGGCATCACCAGGGCCGTGACCGCGGCCGGGATGCTTTCGGTGGAGTCGCTCCAGTCGACATCGCCCAGGTCGCCCAGCATCAGGCAGGCCACGAACAGCAGGGCCGGCGCTGTCGCATAGGCCGGCACCACGCCGGCCAGCGGCGCGATGAACAAACAGGCCAGGAACAGCACCGCCACCGTGACGGCGGTCAGGCCGGTGCGCCCGCCGGCCTGCACGCCCGAGGCGCTCTCCAGGTAGGCGGTGGTGCTGGAGGTGCCCAGCAGGCTGCCGGCCACGATGGCGCCGCTGTCGGCCAGCAGGGCCTTGTTCAGGCGGTCCATCTTGCCCTCGACCAGCAGGCCGGCGCGGCGCGCCACGCCCATCAGGGTGCCGGTGGCGTCGAACAGCTCGACCAGGAAGAACACCAGCACCACGTTCAGGATGCCGGCGGACAGGGCGCCGGGGATGTCGAGCTTGAGCAGGGTCGGGTCGATCGGGGGCGGCGCCGAGAAAATGCCCTTGTAGGTATTCCCGCCGAAGAAGAAGGACAGCACCGTCACCAGCACGATGCCGATCAGGATAGCGCCCTTCACCCGCAGGCGGTCCAGCGCCACGATGGCGAAGAAGCCGATCACGGCCATGATGGCCGGCGGCTGGTGCAGGTCGCCCGCCTTGACCAGGGTCGCCGGGCTGGCCACCACGATGCCGGCGTTCTTCAGCGCGATCAGGGCCAGGAACATGCCCAGGCCGACCGTGATGGCCACCCGCATCGAACGCGGGATGCCGTTGACGATCATGCCGCGCAGGCCCAGCACCGAGACCAGGATGAACAGGCAGCCGGAAATGAAGACCGCGCCCAGCGCCGCCTGCCAGGCGATGCCCATGCCCAGCACCACGGCGTACCCGAAATAGGCGTTCAGTCCCATGCCCGGGGCCATCGCGATCGGGTAGTTGGCGTACAGCCCCATCACGAGCGTGCCGAGCGCCGCCACCAGGCAGGTGGCCACGAACACGGCTTCCCTGGGCATGCCGGCGTCGCCGAGGATGGAAGGATTGACGAAGATGATGTAGACCATCGTCAGGAAGGTCGTCAGCCCGGCCAGGAGTTCGGTGCGCACGTCCGTGCCGCTCTGGCTGAGCTTGAAGAATTTGTCGAGCATTCGTGGCTCCCTGCTTGTTTTGCCTGAAGCATAACACTGCACTGGACAGGCGCGCGTGCGCTTGGGGCGCCCCGGCCGGCATGCGTCGGCGTGCTGCCCGCGATGCCGATGCGCTAACATGGCGGTTCATTCATTACCGAACCGCCGCCATGCCAAAGAATAAGCGCCCGCTGCCCCGAACTTCGAACAACCCGCGCGAGGAGGACGCCGGCTCCCAGGCCAACGAACTGGCCGAACTGGCGCTCGCCATCGCCGAGCAGGAAGAGCTCCCTGGCCCGGGGGGCGACGGCGAACGCGAGGCCGAACTGGTGGCCGCGGTGCGCAAGCTGCTGCGCAAGAAGCGCGACGAGGTGCTGTACGAGGCGATCGAGCAGGCCCGCTACACCGATCCGGAAGCCTGCCGCCTGCTGCGCGGGCGCATCGAGGAAGAAGCCGCGACCCTGCGCCTGCGCCGCGACGACGGCAGCGACATCGAGATCGACGCCTTCCTGGTGCCGCTGTTCGTGCGCAGCCAGGGTGGCCTGGTGGCCCAGGAAACCTTCCAGGACGCCGACGCTTTCGAGGAACTGTCGAACAGCTTCCACCTGGCGGGACTGGAGGGCAAGGACGCCAAGCTGGTGCTGATCCAGCATGCCTACGACCTGGCCGAGATCGACCATGTCGCGTTCTCGACCCTGCACGAGATGCTGCGCGAGGCGGCCGCGTCGCTGCTGGAGAAGAAGCTGCAGCCGGCGCCGACCATCGAGGCCAGCATCCGTGGCTGGACCGGCGAGCGCTTCGCGCCCGACGAGTCGGCGATGGAACTGCGCTTTTTGCTGGGCTTCTCGCTCAAGCGCGCGAACGATCCGTTCTACGCCGTCCCGAAAGACGAAACGGCGGCCGACGCCTGGTACGGCGCGCGCGCGGAGCGCTACCGCGCCTGGACCGTGCAGGTGGCGCCGGCCGTGCGCCGCTGCCTCGCGGCCGATCCGGACAGCGTGCACGTCGATTTCCTCTACCAGGACCTGTTCTACGGCGCCAAGGAGCAGGGCGTGGCCGAGCTGACGACGCTGGGCACCCTGTCCGAAGTGGCGCGCACGCTGGCGGCCAAGGAGCTCGAGGCCGACCAGGTGCATGCGGCAGTGGCGCCGATCGACGCCGGCGAGCATATCGTGCTGCGGGTGAACCTGTACGCCCTCGATGGCGGCACACCCTGGGGCAGCGTGGAGCTGCCGGTCGACCTGGCCGCGGACCTCGGCGCGGAGATGGACAACCTGTGCGACGCGCTGCTCTCGCTCGGCCTGGAAGGGGTCTCGGTGGCCACCGGATTCAGCCCGGACGGCCACGCCGAAGGCGCCGAGCCTTATCGCGACGAATGATGGCCGCCCGGGCGTAACGCAGGGCGGGTCGGTTTCCTACGATTCGTGGACAGGGTTCGCCAGGGCATCCGCCGCCGTGGTCTACGCTCGCCGCTTTCGCTACAAGGCATCCGTGGAATCGCTCCAGCAGGGCGTGCCCGAGCCTGTGGGCGGTAAAAATCTCGGCGATTATTCGTAGTTAAACTTCCCTCTTTTATGTAGGCGGCGACCTACAAGGTTGCCTGTTCACACTCGCTCTTCCCTATGAGGGAAGCTGCGGGGACAAGCTGCGAACGTTTCGAGCAGGAAATGTTGCGGCGCACCACTAAAAAAGTTGGGAAAATTGCATGTTACGATCTCGGGGTACGGTCGGCTTCTAGCTCGGCCGGAGACTGGCATCGAGAGAGAAACCTGCCAGGCATTCCCAAACAACTATAGCGCCACGCAGGCGAAAGGAAATCAACATGCCGACCTTGATCGTGTTCTGCCACCTCCGCTGGGACTTCGTCTTCCAGCGCCCGCAGCACCTCATGACCCGTCTCGCCGAGCACTACGATATTGTCTTCATCGAAGAGCCGCTCCATACCGACGGCCAGGCGTTCCTGAAGAAGACCGCCGTCGCACCGAATATCACCGTCTGCCAGCCCCATACCCCGATTCACGCACCGGGCTTCCACGACGACCAGATCCCGACCCTGCAGACCCTGCTGGCCGACCTGGTGCCGGCCGGCGAACAGCCGATCGTCTGGTTCTACACCCCGATGGCGCTGCCGTTGCTGCAGGGCCTGAACCCATCCAAGATCGTCTACGACTGCATGGACGAGCTGGCGATGTTCAAGAATTCGCCGAAGCAGCTGCTGCAGCGCGAGAGCGCGCTGCTGAACATGGCCGATGTCGTCTTCACGGGCGGCCCGAGCCTGTACCAGTCCAAGCGCGACCGCCACGCCAACGCCCACTGCTTCTCGAGCAGCGTCGACGCCAAGCACTTCCGCCAGGCCCAGGACCGCGACATCTCGCACCCGGACCAGGCCCATATCCCGGGTCCGCGCCTGGGCTTCTACGGCGTGATCGACGAGCGTTTCGACGTCGACCTGGTCTCGAACATGGCCGATGCCCATCCGGAATGGCAGATCGTGCTGGTGGGCCCGGTCGTCAAGATCGACCCGGCCACGCTGCCCAAGCAGCCCAACGTGCACTACATGGGCCAGCGCACCTATGACCAGCTGCCGCAGTTCCTGGCCGGCTGGGACGTCTGCCTGCTGCCGTTCGCCATGAACGATTCGACCAAGTTCATCAGCCCGACCAAGGTGCTCGAATACATGGCAGCCGAACTGCCGTCGGTCTCGACCCCGATCACCGACGTCGTGGTCCCCTACGGCGACGTGGTGGCCATCGCCGATACCCCAGAGCAGTACATCGCCGCCTGCGAACGCCAGCTGGCAATGAGCGAATCCGAGCGCCAGGCCATGGCCAAGCGCATGCGCGAAGTGGTGGCCGGCACCTCCTGGGACCGCACCGCCACCAAGATGCACGAGCTGATCACCAGCGCCGTCCCGAACACCACGGCCCGGCGCCTGGGCGCCGGCAAGGCCGAGGTGGCGGCGCCGGACATGGCCGCGGCCAAGGCCAGCCCGCTGCCGATCGCGAAAACCGCCTGATGCGCTCGACAGGCTTGACAGCGTAAGCGGCCAGCGGGTGTCGAACCCGCTGGCTGGCGACTGCACGGCGGCGTTACCCTTTGGGGTAGCGCCGCCGTGTCTTTTTACGCACGCGTTTCGCGGCGCAGGGCGGATTCCGCGCCCGCAACGCAGCAATGCGCGTGTCGATGAGGGCAGGCGCGAAAAAAAGCGGCAGGTCCGGTGGACACTGCCGCTCACCTGGCGAGCCCCCCGCGCGTGACGCGGGGGACCGATGCCTGGCTTAGCGCTTGCTGCTGCGCCCACCGCCGCCGTTGCCGCCCTGGTTCCCACCGCCGTTGCCGCCATTGTTCCCGCCGCTCTGGGCGTCACCGCGGTTGCCGCTTTGCTGGTTGCCGTCGTTCTTGTGGCTCATGCGGCCGGCCTCGCGCGCCTCCTGCGAGTTGAACTCGTGGGCATTGCCCGAGGCATGGGCTGCGCGCCCGCCTTCGGAGGCGATTTCGCGCTGGCGCTGCGGGTCCATCGATGCGAAGCCGCGCTTGCTTTCGCCGCCGCTCTGGCTGTTGCCGCGCTGGCTGTTGCCGCCCTGGTTGCCGCCGCCCTGGGCGCCGCCGCGGTTGCCGCTTTGCGAATTACCGCTCTGGGCATTGCCGCTTTGCGAATTGCCGCCGGATGCGCGGCCGCCAGCCGATGCCACTTCGCGCTGCTTCTGTTCGTCCATCGATGCGAAACCGCGCTTGCTCTTGCCTTGGTCGTTCGATGCCATGATCGTCTCCTTTATCTGATGACAAAGTTGGTTGGATCCCGTCCGGCTCCCGTCGCGTCTTGCGATGGTGTGTTCCGGAAGAGGTGAATCCATCTTAGGGTAGCGGCCTCGGCAGGTGAATAGGACTGGCCAGCCCGGCCGCGTAGGACCGGTCTTGCGCATTGCACCGTTTCAGTGCTTCGCCAGACTGGCGGCAGCCGGCATCGGCGGCCAGCCGCCGGCCGGGTCGCCCGCATCGGCCACGCGCACCACCGACAGCGGGTGCGCGAACTGGATCCGCTCGCGCTGGAAGGCGCGGTAGACCCGCAGTAGGATCTCCTGCTGGGCGTCCATGTGCAGGATGTAGTCCGGGCTGCGGAAGTGGTAGACGACCTCGAAGTCGAGCGACCAGTCGCCGTAGCGGAAGAAATGGGCGCGCTCGAAGTCGACGTCGCTGCGCGCGGCGATGATGGCGCGCACGATGCCGGGAATGGCCGTGACGCTTTCCTCGCAGGTGCCGTAGGCCACCCGCAGGACGAAGGCGACGCGGCGCGACTGCATGCGTTTGTGGTTGTGGATGCGGCTCTTGAGCAGCTCGCCGTTCGAGAACACGATCTGCTCGCCGCCCAGTCCGCGCAGCCGGGTCGTCTTCAGGCCGATGTATTCGACCTCGCCCAGGGCGTCGCCCACGATGATGAAGTCGCCGACTTCAAAAGGCTTGTCGAGCATGATCGAGAGCGAGGCGAACAGGTCCCCCAGGATGTTCTGGGTCGCCAGCGCGACCGCGATGCCGCCGACGCCCAGGCTGGCGACTAGGGCGGTGATGTTGAATCCGAAGTTATCCAGCATCATCAGGAAGGCCACGGTCCACACCACCAGGCGCAGCATGAAGAACACGATGGTGCTGGATGCCTTGCGCGCCCCGTCGCCCGGCGTAGCCAGCAACTGGCTGCGCCAGCCGCGCAGGCCGGTGTCGGCCCAGATCCCGAGCTGCAGGATCAACGAAGCGATCGCGATGCGCGAGACCACCAGGCGCCAGCTCTCGGGCATGACGACGAAGATGCTGCCCAAGTAGATGCCGATCGCCAGCACCAGCAGCAGGTAGGTGGTGCGCAGCATGCGCACCACCAGGTCGTCCACCCGCGTCACGGTGCGGCGCGACGCATCTTCCAGGCGGCGCAGTGCCAGCAGCCGCACGGCGACCATGGCGGCCGTGGTCCCGATGCACACGCCTAGCGCCAGCATCCAGTTTTCCAGCTCATTATTGTTCAGCAAAAACTCCATCCCAGGCTCCCGTTACCGCAAGACGACAGTGCCTAGTGTGCGGCGCAAGGAAGCTGGGGCGCGCACAGTTGACAGTCGGGCACATGCATCGATACATTGGTTCATCGGCACGCAAATGGGCTTTGCGGCCTCGACCGGCGGCATTCCTGCCGCCTACAACGCAAGCGCGCATGGCCAAGCACACCCTTTCCTGTGGCACCCTGGTAGTGAACCCGCAGCGCGAGCTGCTGCTGTGCCATGTCACGCACACGCCCAAATGGGATATCCCCAAGGGCATGCTGGACCCGGGCGAAACCGAGCTGGAAGCGGCAATGCGCGAGCTGCGCGAGGAATCCGGGCTGGTATTCGAAGCGGCGCGCTTTCGCGACCTCGGCCCCTTCGCCTACCGCCGCGACAAGCGCCTGCACCTGTTCATGGTGGAGTGCGGACCAGGGCTGGAGAGCCTGGCCCACCTGCGTTGCAGCACCACCTTCCCGCACCATGTCACGGGGGTGGAAACGCCCGAGATGGACGGCTACCGCTGGGCAGGGCGCGAGCAATTGCGCGGCCTGTGCTGGCCGCGCATGGGCGAGGTGCTGATGGGGATCGCCTGGTAGGCGGCGCGCCTGGCTGCGGCCTTGCGACGCCAAGCGCCGAATGCCGCTAGTATGGGCGCCCTGTGTGCTCGCCTCGATGGAAATTGCGCGGCGCGCCTGCCGCAACCCAGGTATTTGGAGGATAAATAATGGATAGTCAACTGCCCGCCACCGGCCATGAAGTGGCCGACATCATGCGCGGCATCTACGGCGACGGCATCATCGCCTGCCGCGGCGCCTTCGAGCGCGGCCTGATCGCAGAACTGGGCGCCGATATCGACCTGCTGTTCCGCGAGGCCCAGGCACGGCCCGGCGGCGCGCTCAACCGCGGCCCGAACCGCTTCTATGTCGAAGTTCATCCGGAACGCCTGCGCGGCTTCGTGGCGATCGCCAGCCACCCCTGGGTGGTGGCGGTGTGCAGCGCCGTGCTGGGGCCGGACTACCGGCTGGTCGAAGTCGGCTTCGACGTGCCCGGCCCGGGCGCCATGCACCAGCCCTGGCACCGCGACTTCGCCTCGCCGCCCGAAACGGCGCGCGGCCGGCGTCTGAGCTCGCTCGCCTTCAATATCACTACCGTCGACGTCACCGAAGACATGGGCCCCTTCGAGATCGCGCCGGGCACCCAGTGGGACCTGTTCGGGGGCGACCCGATGTTCCCCGATCCTGCGCTGTGGCCACGCTACGAGGCGCTGGCCGAGCGCAAGATGCCGAAGATGGGCGACATCTCGGCGCGCTCGGCCCTGACCATCCACCGCGGCACGGCCAACCAGTCGAACCGGTCGCGCCCGGTGCTGGTGGTCGGCGCCGATGCGCCCGATGCGACCAATGCCATCCGCCACGACCTGCAGATGTCGCGCGCCTTCCACGACAGCCTGCCGCCGCAGGTGCGCGAGCACCTGAGTTGCCGGGTGGTGGAACGGCTCGAGCCGATCCAGCAGGCCCATACGATCGAGGGCTTGAAGATGGGCGTGACAATGTCCTGAGGCGCAGGCCAGGATGTCACGCCGGCGTTGACATTCCGGCGCGCGCCAGCGCCTGGCCCAGCTGCTCGAGCGTGAATGGCTTGGGCAGGAGGCCGGCATCCGGAACCGCGTGAATATCGACATCGCGGCCCGAACAGAAGATCACCGGCAGCCGGGGATAGCGTTTGCGGGCCAGGGCCGCCAGTGTCGTGCCGTTCATGCCCGGCAGCGTGAGATCGGTCAGCAGCAGGTCTGCCGGCCCGAGTTCGGCCAGGGCGCTTTCGGCGTCGGCGCAGCCGTGCCAGCGGTAGCCGAGCATGTCCAGCAGCGCGCCAAGCATCACCCGGCTGTCCTCGTTGTCCTCGACCAGCAGCACGCGCCTGGGGGCGGGCACGGGCGCCCCAGGCTCGGGATGGCGCGCCTGCGACCGCGCGTCGAGCAGCCGGTGCACCCGCCTGGCCAGGTCCTCGCGGCCGTAGGGTTTGCTCAGCAACTCGACGTCGGGGGCCAGCCGCGCGCCATGCATCATGGCTTCGCGCGTATAGCCCGAGGTGAACAGGACCGCGATCCGCGGATCGATGGTGCGGGCCTGGCGCGCCAGCTCCATGCTCGACAGCTCGCCGGGCATCACTACATCGGTGAACAGCAGGGCAGGCCGCGCCCCCGCCTCGAGCAGCGCCAGCGCGCTTTGGGCGTCGCCGGCCGCCAGCACCGAGTAGCCCAGGCCGCCCAGGATATCGACCACTCCCGCTTGCACGGCCGGGTCGTCCTCGACCACGAGGATGGTCTCGCTGCCGCCGCGCAGCGCGTCCAGGGCCGGTTGCACCGTCTCGACGGCAGCCTGCAGGCTGCGCGGAAGGAAAATCTTGACCGTGGTGCCGACGCCCGCTTCGCTGTAGAGCCCGATATGCCCGCCGCTTTGCCTGACGAAGCCGTAGGCCATCGACAGCCCCAGACCCGTGCCCTGGCCCTCGGGCTTGGTGGTGTAGAACGGTTCGAAGGCGCGCTCGCGCACCTCGGGCGGCATGCCGCTGCCATTGTCGGACACGGCCAGCAGCACGTAGTCGCCCGGCGCCACGTCCATGCTGATGCCTGGTTCGTGGCCTCCCAGCACCGCGTTGGCCAGCTCGATGGTCAGCCGACCGCTACCGGCCATGGCGTCGCGCGCATTGATGGCGAGATTGAGCAGCACGTTTTCCAGCTGGTCGCGGTCGACCAGCGTGCGCCAGAGCCCGGGCGCGATCCCGACGCGGATGTCGATGGCCGGGCCGAGGGCACGGCGCAGCAATTCGTCCAGGTCGGACACGCTGCGCGCAAGGTCGGTGGGCACCGGCTGCAGCGGCTGCCGGCGCGCAAAGGCCAGCAGGGCCGCCGCCAGCTTGCCGCCGCGCCGCACGGCCGCTTTGGTCGCCTCGATGCGTTGCAGCGCGCGCGGCGCGTCCTCTTTTGGCGCCGGCAAGGACGATGCCAGCAGGTCGAGGTTGCTGGCGATGATCTGCAGGATGTTGTTGAAGTCGTGTGCGACGCCTCCGGTCAGCTTCCCGACCGCCTCGAGCTTCTGCGACTGGTGCAGGGCCAGGTTGGCGCTGCGCAGGGCGTCGGTGCGTGCGTGCACTTCCTGCTCCAGTTCGGCCTGGTGGCGCAGCAGGCCATCTTGCATCAGCTTGTGTTCGGTGACGTCGTGCCCCTGGCACAGGATGCCCGTGACGGCGCCGCCGGCACCGGTAATTGGCTGGTACACGAAGTCCAGGTAGCGCACATCGCTCGCGCCGCCTTCGCGGCGCAGTGTCACGGGGATCGCACGCCCGACGTACGCCCGGCCGCTTGCATAGACTTCGTCGCGCAGGCGCAGGAAGGGTTGCTCGGCGAACTCGGGAAAGCTCGCCGCCATGGCCTGGCCGGAGTAGGCGCGTTCGCCGAACAGGCGCACGTAGGCCTGGTTCGCCATCTCGAAGACATGCCGCGGGCCACGCGTGATGGCCATGAAGCCTGGCGCCAGGTCGAACAGGCGGGCAAGCTCGCGCCTGCTTTCTTCCGCGGCCAGCCCGGCCAGCCGTTCGGCCTGGAGCGCCGCCTCGCGCGTACTGACGTCGCGCACGACCAGCATGTAGCCGAGCAGTTCGCCGTCCGGCGCCCGGACGCTGGAAACCGCCAGGTCGAGGTAACGCAGCTCGCCGCCGACTTCGCAGGCGGCCAGCAGCGTGCCCTGGCTGCGGCCATCGCGCAGCTCGTCCAGCAGCGAGGCGAGCTCCGGCTGCCAGCAGGGAAGCTGCGGGCCGCTCGAGGCAAGCGCATCGCGCTCGCCGATGCCGAGCAGCGCGCTGGCGCGCGCGTTCCAGTGGATCACCGCCAGCTGCGGGTCGAGCCCGATCATCGCATCGCTGGCCTGCGCCAGGAAACTGTCGAGATAATGCTCGGCCAGCAGCATCCGCCGGTAAGCCGGCATCTCGCGCGGCTTTGGCTGGGCCAGCTGGCGGTTGGCGCGCTCGAGGGTGGTCCGCAGGCGCGATCGCAGTCCGGCTTCTTGGATGGCGCGGCCAATACGCGCGTTCAGGTCCGGCTGGTCGAGCGACAGCAGGATCCAGCGGCGCCCGATCAGCGGGGCCCGCTGCAGGCTGGCGCGCAATGCCGCGACGCTGGCGGGCGCGCGCAGGAATACCCAGTAGGCGTCGAGTCCGCCCGCACGCAGGCTGCGCACCGCCTGCAAGGGATCGGCCACGGACGCGTCGAGCACCACCACCTGGGCTTGCGGCAAGGCGGCGCCGGCGAGCCCTTCTTCGTCGAGCGTCCGGCTCCCATCCGGGGGCGGGTGGACCGCGCCGCCGGCGCCGGCAACGAAGAGTACGGCAGGCAGGCTCACAGTAGCGGCAGCCCCAGCAGGCTGCGGCCGGTCCAGAGCTTGAGCAGGTCGGTGGTGGGGGACATGACATGGCTGGCGCGGGCGTCGCGCAGCATCTGCGCAACCCGGCTGTTCTCGCGGTAGGCGGCGCCGCCACAGATCGTCATGGCATCGTTGGCCAGCTGCACCGCGGTGTCGCCGGCGTCGGCCTTGCAGGCGAGGATAAAGGGCAGGGCGTCGGCATGTCCCATGTCGCCGCGCTGCGCTGCGCCCTGGATGAGCGCGCGGGTCTTCTCGACCGCGATCCACATGCCGGCATAGCGCGCCTGCAGGGTCTCGACGTCGGCCAGCGATTCGCCGGAGTGGGCATAGCGGCGGTTGCGCAGGTGCTCGCCTGCGGCATCCAGGGCGGCCTGGGCAATGCCGAGATAGGTGCCTGCCATGGCCATGAGGAAGAAGGGCGCGACCACTTCGAAGACATACCATACCTGGTCGCCATGTTCGCCCAGCAGCTGGCTGGACGGAAAGCGTGCGCCGCGCAGCTCCAGGCCGCGCGACGAGTTCCCGCGCATGCCGAAGCCCTCCCAGGGCGCCTGCCAGGCCATCCCGGCCGTGCCTTCCTCGGCCACCAGGCAGCTGAAATCGCCGATATCGCCCGCCCCGCCGGGGACGCTCGCGGAGAGTACATACGAGTCCGCGTGCGCGCCATTGGTGACGAATTGCTTGACTCCATTGACCACCAGGAAGCCATTCTCGTGACGCAGTGTTGTGGCCGGCAGGTAGAAGTGGGCGCCACTGCCGCTTTCCGACAATGCAAGCGTGGTCAGGTGGCGGCCCTGCGCGATCGGACGCAGGTAGCGCTCCTCGTGGAAGGGCGTCGCCTTGGCCGCGATCACGGCTGTGCCGACGCAGTGCATCCCGAAGCACAGTGCCGATGAGGGACAGGCGCGGCCGATTGCTTCGGTGGCCATGCTCAGCGCCGCCAGCCCTTGCCCGTGTCCACCCAGGGACACCGGCACCTGCAGGCCGGTCAGTCCGGCACTGGCAAACGCGGCCATCGAATGGGCAGGCCACAGGCAATCGCGGTCGACTTCAGCGGCACGCGGGGCGACCACCTCGTCGACGACGCGCTCGACATCGGCCTTCAGGGCCTGCAGTTTGCTTGAAAGAAGTTGCTCCATATTGCATATCCCCGGGTTAACGGAGCAATTATAGGTGAGCAACAGGCGAAGCTCTCACACGGCCGCGCCAGGGCGGCGTCAAGGCTTGTCCGGGACCTGCTGGGACGGCACAGGGGTCTTGAGCGCGTCCGGGAGGGAATCGGCGATGCCGTTCTCGGGCAGCTGGCCGATACGGCGCGCTTCGTCGGAGTGCTGGTCGAGGCTGACTTCTTCGGCGACGTCGAAGCGGCCGTCTTCGGCCCCTTCCTCGCCCGGCAGCAAATTATCGGAGCGCTGCTCCTGCCCGCCGCCGGCGACCGGATTGCCGGGATCGGCTCGCTGCTGGTTGTTCTGCCCGGGTTCCTGTTTGTCTTGCGGCTGGTTTGGCATGGCCATGTCGATCTCCTGTTGGCGGTTTTCCATGACCCATTATCGCGCCGCCTCCCTGCCGCGGGCGCACGCTAGCCCTCGCCATCCTTGCGCCGGTCCCTGTGCGGCAGGTTCTTTTCCAGGATCGCCCACAGGATCAGGCCGTAGGCAAGCAGGCGCACCAGGTAATGCAGCGGCGAATCCTCGCCGGTTTCATTGAGCACAGCCGAATAAATACGGTGCAGCGCCTCGATGAAGAAGGACAGCGCGAAATACATGAAGAAGCGGTCGCCCGAGCTGCGCCAGAAGCGCAGGAAGAACAGGGCGATGGTCAGCGAGGCCATCGAGATCGCACCGTACATCATCTGGCTCATCGGCTTACTCCTTCTCGTAGATCAGGCCGTACAACAGCAGCAGGCAGGCCAGCAGGGCGCTGCCCAGCCGGACCGGCATGAAGTCGACAGTCGGGAAGATGATCTTGTCGAATATCAGGAACAAATTGTTGAAGGTCATGACCGCGAAGCACAAGCCGCTCCAGAACAGGAGGCGGTAGCGCGTGCGCCGGTAGCTGGCAAACAGCAGCCAGGTGCAGGCCAGCGAGGTCAGCATGCATAAGGTGTAGATGAGTGCGCCCATTAGGGTTCCTTGCGCAAGCGGAAAGCGTCGGCGAACTGCTGCGCCTTGCGCTCGAGGGTGGAGTGGATCAGGTGGGTGATGTCGACCAGGTGCCGTGCATACAGGTCGGCCAGCAGGTCGATGCGTTCGCGCAGCACCTCGGTCGACGGGGCATAACAGTAACTGTGCGCGCGAGCCTGCGGATCCAGCGATGCGCAGGGCTTGGCCATCATCGCGCGGCACAGGTCCTCGAGCAGGCCCTGGCCGGTGCGCTCGCTGATATACAGCCGCCCGGCGAGCATCTCGCCGGTCCATTGCTGGCCTGGATTGGCGCGCAGCAGCAGCAGCGCCTCCAGGAAGGGCACGGACGGCACGCTTGTCAACACAAAGCGGCGCAGGTCCTCGGGGATGGGTGAACGGTCCATTCGGGCAGGGTAAAATTTCCCAAAAGGAAGCTTTAAAAGAAAACGGGAATTCTAGACCATTCTTTGCGGAAAGGCATTCAATTGTGTGCAAGCGTGCGCAGATAGCGCAAACAACTGTTTGAGCTCTATCAAGGCCGGCAGGCTACAATGCAGCTTGTTTTCATGTCGCCTGCATACCATGTTTCGTTCTCTCCTGGCCCGCCTGGGCCTGGCTGCAGCCCTGCTGCTCTCCGGCGCCGTCCATGGCGCCGGCTGCCCCTCCCATTACCTCGACGGCCGCCCACCCGAAATTCGCAACCCCAAACTGGCGGTCGATACGCGCGAGCTGTGCTACCAGGTGTTCGGCGTGATGCATTCGGGGGTAACCCGCACCGCGCTGTGGTCGGCCGAATTCCTGCGCGCGGATAACCTGGAAGCGGCGTCTGGACTGGACCGGGACAACGCCTTCCATGCCGAGCCGCGCCTGCCGCGCAGCCAGCGCGCCGAGCTGTCCGATTACGCGCGCAGCGGCCTCGACCGCGGCCACCTGGCGCCGAACGGCGACATGCCCGACCGCCGCGCCCAGCGCGAAAGTTTTTCGCTGGCGAACATGGTGCCGCAAGACCGCGACCACAACCGCCACATCTGGGCCCCGATCGAAGGGGCGGTGCGCAAGATGGCCAGGAAAGAGGGCGCGCTCTACGTCATTACCGGCCCGGCTTTCCTGGGCACGAATCTGCGCCAGGTCGGCAACGTGCTGGTGCCGAGCCACCTGTACAAGGTGGTGTACAGCCCGCGCCAGAGAGCGGCCGCAGCCTGGTTCGTCGAGAACCGGGGCGACGCACCGGTCCATGCCATTCCCGTGGCCGAGCTCGAGCGCATTGTCGGGATCGAACTGCTGCCTTCGCTGACGCGGCAGCAGAAGGAACGCATGCTGGCGTTGCCCAAGATCCGCCAGCGCAAGAACCGCCATTGAACCTGGGAGCTGAGATGACCCGTAAAAAAAGCTTTACGCCCTACGCCAACGAAGCCGACGTGCTGGAGGTCGGCAACCTGATGCTGGAGAACCGCGTCGACCGCATCACGCTGTCGGGCGACATCGACCTGACCGCCGACAAACAGGGCCTGCAAAGCGCGAAGCTGCTGCACGCAACGCTGGGTGCGATTGTCGCCGCGCTCGAGTCGCGCGAGCTGCCCGACCAGCTGCCGCCACCCGAGGTCAAGACCGTCTCCAACCCCTTCAACTGAGGCTGTCGGCGCGAAAGGCAAGGCCGCAATTCTTCCAGGGCTGCGGCCTTTTTTTCGCTCATCATTCCAGCAGTCAAGGGTGTGCAGGGTGCTCGCCGATTGGGGTAATCTCGTCGCTCTCATGCAGCGATTCCGAGGAGCCGATTGATGTCCAGTACCACCCCCGAGCACGAAGACCAGGATGACCTGCGCATTCCTGTGATCGAAGAGCAGCTCGCCTTTGGAACCCGTGTCGTCGAAACCGGCCGCGGCGTCCGCATCCACAAGACGGTATCGGAACAGCCTGTCACCATCGACGAGCGCCTGTCGCGCGACGAGGTGCAGGTGAAACACGTCCCGATCGACCGGATCGTTGCGGCCGGCGAAGCGCCGGCCAACCGCTACGAAGGCGATACCCTCATCGTTCCTGTGCTCGAGGAAGTGCTGGTCGTCGAACGGCGGCTTCGCATCAAGGAAGAACTGCATATCACCCGGACCCGGCACGAAGAACGCTACCAGGAGACCGTCCCGCTGAAAGTGGAACGCGTCGACGTGGAGCGATTCGACGATGCCGGCAATCCGCCGGCGCCATGACTATCCCTTAACGGAGGAAATACCATGCAACATACTCTTGTAGCTGTATTCGACAACCGCACCGACGCACAAAACGCCATGAACGAACTGCTGTCCTCCGGCTTCTCGCGCGAGGACGTGCGCCTGTCCGGCTCCGACAGCGGCACCAGCACCAGCACCGGCACCACGACCAGCACCGATACCGGCTTCGGCAGCGGCATCAAGAACTTCTTCAGCGACCTGTTCGGCGACAGCAACGACCACGTCACCCGTTATGAAGGCGCGGTCAGCAGCGGCAAGAACGTCATCACCCTGACCGCCGATTCGCTCGATGAAGTCGAGCGCGCCGCCGATATCGTCGAAGGCTTCGGCCCGATCGACATCGACGAGCATTCGAGCGGCGCGGGCGCGAGCGCCGGCGTTCCCGGCGCGATGCTGTCGGGCAGCCAGAGCGGCATGTCCTCGTCGTCGATGTCGGCGCAGTCGGCCTCGACCCAGCAGCAGGGTTCGCTGACCGGCTCCTCGCAGCAGCGCGACACCTCCACCCAGTCGATTCCTGTCGTCGAAGAGCAGCTGAAAGTGGGCAAGCGCGAAGTCCAGCGCGGCGGCGTGCGCATCTTCTCGCGCGTCGTGGAAACCCCGGTCAATGAAACCATCGGCCTGCGCGAAGAGCACGTCGACGTCCAACGCCGTACGGTGAACCAGCCGATCAATCCGGCTGACGCCACTGCCTTCAAGGAGCAGACCATCGAAATGCGCGAGAGCGCCGAGGAAGCCGTGGTCGAGAAATCGGCGCGCATCGTCGAGGAAGTCACGATCGGCAAGCAGGTCAACGAGCGCCAGGAAAACATCACCGACACCGTGCGCCGCACCGAAGTGGACGTCGAGCGCCTGGGCGCCACCGGCGGCATGGACAACGACACCTACTACCGCAACCACTTCCAGAGCACCTATGGCAGCACCGGCGGTTCGTACGACGAGTACGCGCCGGCCTATGGCTACGGCTCGCAGATGCGCAGCGATACCCGCTACAAGGATCGTGCCTGGGCCGATGTCGAGGGCGATCTGCGCTCCGACTGGGAGACCCGCAACGCCGGCAAGACCGGGTCGACCTGGGAGCGCATGAAGGCCGCCGTCCGTCATGGCTGGGACCGCATGACCGACGACAACAACAGCAATCGCTCGTACTAAGACCGACAATCCGGTGGCCTTCGTGGGCCACCCGGAACGACCGAAACGGCGCCTTCATGGCGCCGTTTTTTACTGGCGCCGGACGGTTGCCGCGTCTGCAAGACGCACCCTGCCGGCCCGGCGATCCGTGCACGGCAGTCGCGCGCGCACCCCTGCCGGTTTGGAGTAATCTCGACCCATTCGCCCAGCCGTGGCGGGCGCATGGCAAGCGACTCGCCTGCGTCATGACATTGACCTTTTGGAGGTACGACCATGCAACATACTCTCGTAGCCGTGTTCGATAACCGGACCGACGCCCAGAATGCAATGAACGAACTGCTGTCCTCGAATTTCTCGCGCCAGGACGTGCGCCTGTCGAACGCAGACCCGACCGGCATGACCGACAGCGTGACCGGGGCATCTCCCAGCTACACCAATGACGGCACCGGCGAGGGCATCGGCGCCAGCATCAAGCACTTCTTCACCGACCTGTTCGGGGCCGATAACAGCGAACGCGCCAGCCGCTACGAAGGGGCGGTCACGCGCGGCCACCACGTGCTCACCGTCCGCGCCGACTCGCTGCCGGAGGTCGAGCGCGCAGCCGACATCGTCGAGCGCTACGGCCCGACCGACATCGACGAGCAGTCCTCGGGTCCTGGTGCCACCGGTATGGCGGGCATGCCGGAGTCGATGCGCATGAGCGGCGCCGGCGGGATGCAGCAATCGGCCTCGATGTCGGCGCAGTCCGGCACCCCGCCCGCCGGCCAGCCGGCGGCGCCTGTCCTGAACCAGCAACTCGACGACGCGGGCGACCGCAAGCTGTTCGCCCAGCAATCGCTGAACCAGGCCGAGCCGATGGGCCAGACCTACCAGGAACCAATGGGCAAGAGCGGCCTGAGCGCCACCGGCGGCACCTCCTTCCAGGGTTCGACCCTGCAGGAGAACTCGGTACAGGGTTCCTCGCTCGACGGCACCCAGAGCACCGCGGCGTCGTTCGACAGCTCGGGCCAGCAGGGCGGCACGATTCGCGGCTCGGCGCTGGAGGGCTCGGCCTACCAGGGCGGCGGCGCGGCATCCCAGCAGCGCGACGCGCGCGCCGGCATGGGCTCGATGGAAATCCAGCGCGGCAAGTCGCGCATCTATTCGCCAGGGACCGGAGCCGCCAGTTCCAGCCCGAGCCTGGACAGCGGCAGCACCTCCGACGATGACGATACCCGCTTCCGCAGTCACTACGATACCCACCTGAGCAGCTCGGACAACGACTACGACGACTACAAGCCGGCCTATTCGTATGGCGCCGAAATGCGCAAGAGCCAGATGTACCGCAACCAGCCCTGGGACGATATCGAGGGCGACATGCGGCGCGGCTGGGATTCGCGCATCGCGAACGGCACCGGCGCCGGCAGTGCGACCGGCACCGACAGCGTGGGCGGAGCCTGGGACAAGATGAAGGCAGCCGTGCGCCATGGCTGGGAAAGCATGACCGGCGGCCACAAGACCACGGCCGATCGCCTGGACCTCGACGACGACACCGCTTACCGCCGCCACTGGAACGCCACCTACAGCAGCGCTACCGAGGGCTCGTCCTACGACGAGTACAAACCGGCGTATTCGTATGGCTCGGAGATGGCGCGCGACGAGAAATACCGCGGCCGCCAGTGGAGCGAGGTGGAAAACGACCTGCATACCGACTGGGACACCCGCTACAGCCGCGGCGGGCCATCGACCTGGGAAAAGATGAAGTCGGCGGTGCGACATGGCTGGGACCGCATGACGTCCTGAGCTGTTGATTTGTCCGGCCGCCGGTAGCGGAAAAAAAATCGGCGCCTCCAGGGGCGCCGATTTCACAAGCGTGTAAAAGTCAGCTTACTGCGCAAAGGCCTGCACCGCCGGCGTGATCCTGACCGCCTCCGGCCTGATCCCCAGCTTCATCGACCCGATCTTCTGGTCTTCGTCGAGCAGCGACTGCGGCTTGGTGGCGTCGTATTTCACCGGCGAGAAAGCGTCGCTCACCAGCTTTTCCTTCAGGTCGGCCGCATCCTTGGTAATCACCACCACCGAGAGCTTCCTGCTCGAGAGGTGCTTCCTGATGGCGGCATTTACGTCGGCTACCGTGAGTTTGGCCAGGCCGTCGCGCATCATGCGCGTGAATTCCGGCGTCCGGTACCACTGGGCGTCGAGCGCATAGCCCAGCTGCTGGTCCTGCGTGGCCGTCATCACGAACACGTTCTTCATCAGGTAGCCGCGGGTGGTCTCGAAGTCCTGCTCGCTCAAGCCATTGGCCACCAGCTTGTCCAGCTCGAACAGCGCGGCGCGCAGGGCGAAGTGGCCGTTTTGCGGGGCCACCGGACGGATCCAGACTTCGAACAGCTGCGCCTTGCGGCCCAGGTTCGGGTTCGGGAAGAACTGGAACATCCCGCGCGGGAAGGCTTCGATATAGGCATAGTCGCCGTAGTTCAGGCCGCGCTCCTCGCGGATGCGCTGGTACAGGCGCGCGCTCGAGGCGCGGTGCTCGCCCAGCCAGGTCTTGGCCATCCACAGGGCAGGGAAGTCCGGATGCGAGCGCGTCACTTCCAGGGGCAGGCCGAAGGAGATCGCGGTGGCGCGGGTGTTCTTCTCGATGATCTCGACTTCCAGTCCGTCAGGCATGCGCCCACGAATGGCGGGTGTCGCAGGCAGTCCGCCGCCGGCGGGCAGGCGCGCCAGCGCGGTCTTGAGCGAGGCCGTCATCTTCTCCGACACGTCGCCCGAGATGCCGATCCGCACCGCGCCCTGGGTGTAGGCCTGGCGGTAGAAGTTCTTCACGTCCTCCAGGGTGATCGACTCGATGCCCCTGGCCGTGCCCAGCACCGGGTGGCCGTAGGGCGTGCCGGCGAAGACGTTCGCTTGCAGGCGCTCCTTGCCGAATTCCTCTTCGTTGTTGTCCTTCAGGTCGAGCACCAGCGCGTTCTTCTGCGCGTCCTTCAGGCGGCGGAAGTCTTCCTCGCGAAAGCCCGGGTCGGTCAGCAAGGGCAGGGCGATACCCAGGTACTGGTCCCAGTTGTCCTTGTGGGTGGTGCCGGTGAAGGTGGTCATTTCCTTGTCGGTCTGCTCGGTGAGGCTGGCTGCCAGCGGGAACAGGGCCTTGGTGACTTCGTCGATCTTGCGCTCGCGCGAGCCGGCGGACGCCACCATCGCAGCGGTCAGCGCCGCCAGGCCTTCCTTGCCTTTCGGGTCATGCGCGGAGCCGGCCGCGAACAGCAGCTTGAAGCGGATCTGCGGCAGGCTTGATTTCTGCACCAGCACGTCGAATCGTGCGTCGCCGGCCTTGGGCGCGAAATCGGCCAGCTTCGGCAGCGTGCCGACAGCCGCCGGCAGGGCGTCATGCGACAGGGTGGTGACCACCATCGAGTCGTCCACCAGGTATTTGCGGGCGGCAGCCTGCAGGTCCGCTGGCGTCAAGCTGTCGACCACGCGGTAATAGCGGTTCAGGGTTCCGTAGGAACGGTCGAAGTGCACGTAGGAGGCCAGGGTCGAGGCGATCGCCTCGGTATTGTCGAGCGAGCGGATCAGGCCGTACTTGTTGGCGGACTTGGCGTCGGCCAGGGCGCTGGCGGTCACCGGCTCGTCGCGCAGCTTCGCCACCGTCGCCAGGATGGCGTCGCGCACGTAGACCGCGTCGGCGGCCTTCTTGACGCGCGCGCCGATCGTGGCCAGGTTGGCGTCGACCCGGTTCGGGGTGTAGTCGAACAGCTGGTCGACCTTCTGCTCGTCCTGCACCAGGCGCTTGTACAAGGTCGACGTGCGGCCGAAGCTCAGCGAGAGCAGCATCGACAACGCCGCCTGGTCCTTCTTCGTTTCGGAGAAGGCCGGCGCGCGGAAGGCGACCGTCACCAGGGGCAGGGTCGGGGTTGGCCATGGCACGTGGCGGTACTGGGCGCCGCGCGCGGGCGGTTCGACCGGCACGTTCGACTTGAAGCTGCCGCGCTTCCAAGCGCCGAAATAGCGCTCGACCATTGCGATCGCCTTGGCCGGCTCGACGTCGCCGGCGATGATGACGGCGGTGCGCTCGGGCCGGTACCAGCGATCGAAGAAGACCTTCGAATACTCGTACTGGTTGGGCATGTCCTCGATGTCCTTGAGGAAGCCCATCGTCGTGTGGCGGTAAGTGTGGGTGGTGAAGGCCGCTTCGCGCTGGACTTCGAACAGCTTTTGCATCGGGTTAGCGCTGTTCTTGTTATACTCGCCAAGTACGGCGCGCGATTCGGTCTTGAAGGCCTCCACTGGATAGGCTAGGTTTTGGAAGCGGTCGGCTTCGACCTTCAGCACGGTCTCCAGGTCTTCCTTGGCGAAGGTGGTGTAGTAGTTGGTCAGGTCGTCGCTGGTGTATGCATTCTGGCGCGCGCCGGCCTTGGTGATGATCTGCTGGTACTTCTCGGGCGGATAAGTCGGCGTGCCGCGGAACATCATGTGCTCGAAGAAGTGGGCGAAGCCCGACTTGCCCGGCTCGACTTCGTTGCGCGAACCGGTTTGGACCGGGATGTGCACCGACACCAGATTCGGGAAGCCGGTCGGCACCACGATCACCTTCAGGCCATTGGGCAGGGTTTTCTCGACGGCCTTGAAGGGCAGCACGTCCGCGCCGGCGGCGGCCGTTGCCGCCTTGGCGGGCGCTGCGGCATGGGCCGGCGCCGCGAAGGCCAGCAGCGCAGCGGGGATGATGGTCGCCAGCAGGCTGCGCGACAGAATGGATTTCGACACGGTCTCTCCTTATTAGAATATTGCTAACCGCAAAGGATAGAATATTCGACAGGCAAAGACCAGTGAATTCAGGCATGCATATATGCCGCGCCACCGGGGTTTACGCCGCTTCGCTCAGGGGAAGGCTGATGCGGTTGCGGCCCAGGTGTTTGGCGCGGTAGAGGGCGGCGTCTGCGATCGCGACCAGCTGGCTGGCGGTGCTGTCCGGGCCGGCAATGGCGGTGGCGGCCCCGATCGACACCGTCACGTGCCGGGTCGGCGCGGTGGATGGCAGCTGCAGCTGCTCGACCCGGCAGCGGATGCGTTCGGCGACGATGGCCGCGCCTTTGAGCGACTGGTTCGGCAGGATCACCGCGAATTCTTCGCCGCCATAGCGCGCGACCAGGTCGTTGGCGCGCATCTCGCTCGAGACCGCTTTTGCGATGCGCTTGAGGCATTCGTCGCCCCCGAGATGGCCGTTGGCGTCGTTATAGGCCTTGAAGTTGTCGACATCGACCATCAGCAGCGACAGCGGCTGGCCCTGGCGCAGGGCGCGCGCCCATTCCGCATGCAGGGTATCGTCGAAACAGCGCCGGTTGGCCAGGCCCGTCAGGCCGTCGCGGGTGGCGAGCTGCTCGAGCGCCACCTGGGCCATCTTTTCCTCGGTCAGGTCGCGCAGGGTTTCCACTACCGCCGACAGTTCGCCTTCGGAATCGTAGATCGGGCTGGCGTCGGCCGCCAGGTAGCGGCGCCGGCCGGCGCGCGGCATGTCGAACCAGCTCTCCAGGCACAGGCTGGCCGCGGCGCCTTCCGGCGCGGTGCGCGGGATGATCTGCCGCACCTCGTCGGTGCTGTTCTGCAGCACCAGGTCGGCCAGGGTAGGGCGGCGGTGCTCGTAGAAGCTGCGCCAGTGGTCGCTGGTGCCGAGGATTTCTCGGGCGGGAACACCGGTCAGCCGTTCGCAGGCGCGGTTCCAGATCATGACGCGCGCATGGCGGTCGAGGACGAAGACCGGGATCGAGATGGTTTCCATCAGTTGACCGACGAAGGCATCGTCCTTGACGAGCGCATTCGCGGCAGGCAGGTTGATGCCGGCGCTTGTTATTGTCGAACTGATCATAAGGTCCTCTGCGGTTCCGGTCCGGCAGCCGAAATGACTGCCAACAGGAAACGATTTTGCTACCGCAAGCGGATCAACTTATTGATTTTGAGCAAGGCTGGACACAGCTGCCCGACATGACACGGGGGCCTCGATTCACGCCATCAGGGGCTCTCGCCGCACCGGCAGGGTGACCGACAGGACTGTGCCGCCGCGCCGGCCGGCGGCCAGGCGCATGCTGCCGCCGAGCGCCTCGGTGCGTTCGCGCATCCCGTCCAGGCTGCTGCCGCGCTGCGGCTGGATGGCCGGGCAAACGCCGTCGTCTTCCACCTTCAGGGTGATGTCGCGGGCCGCATCGACCAGGGTGACGCAGACCATGGTTGCCTGGGCATGGTGGGCCACGTTCGCCAGCGCTTCCTGCAGGGCGCGGAACAGTACGGCGTCGGTTTCGCGGTCGGTGCCGATTGGCGCCAGCGGGTCGCTGCCGGCGTCGAAGCGGTAGTCCAGGCCATGCAGGCGGGCGAATTCGGCCAGGTGGCGTTCGGCGGCCTGGCGCAGCGTGGTGCCTGGGGCAATCGGGCGCAGGCCGGCGACGATGGCGCGCACGGCACGGATCGAGGAATCGAGGTTGGCGATGGCGGCGGTGAGCTTGTCATGGACGGCAGGCGAGGTGCCGCGCACGGCCGCCTGCTGCAGGGCCAGTTCGACGCGCAGGGCCAGCAGCCGGTGCCCGAGCTCGTCGTGCAGGTCGCGCGCGATGCGGGTACGCTCGGCGTCGCGCACGCCTTCCTGGCCATGCACCAGCCGGCACAGCACTTCATGGCTGCCGGCCAGCGCATTCTCGACGTCGGCATGGGCGCTGCGCTCGGCCGCCAGTTGCTGCTCGAGCGAGCGGCTGCGTTCGTCGGCCGCCCGCGAGCGCCGCTGCAGCAGCACCGCCAGCGCCAGCGAAGCCAGCGCCACCATGGCGGTGGCCAGCAGTTCTGGCGGGGCGCCGCGCAAGGGCAGCGGCACCGCAAGCGCTGCAGCGGCAGCGGCGGGCGCAGCGCCGGCAACGAGCGCAAATGCCGACAGGCGCACTAGGAATGAGATGGACTTTGTCATGGCTTCCTTCTTACTCACGTTCGGAACATTCCTCAGGAAGGTACATCGGAGTCCGACGGAGAATATTGTCGATCCTCAATGCATGAACGCCACACCGGGCCGCGCCGAGGCCCTTTGCCAGACCGCGGCAGTAGCATGGCCGGGGCGCGGCGCGCTATAATGGAAGGTTGACGAGAGGCCTACCGTGACTTACAGCATCAAAGAGATCTTCTACACCCTGCAGGGAGAAGGCGCCCACGCGGGGCGTCCGGCCGTGTTCTGCCGCTTCTCCGGCTGCAATCTGTGGAGCGGGCGCGAGCAGGACCGCGCCACCAGCATCTGCCGCTTCTGCGATACCGATTTCGTCGGCACCGACGGCGAGCGCGGCGGCAAGTTCCGCGATGCCGCCGCCCTGGCCGCCGAGATCGATTCGCTGTGGCCGGCCCTGCACCCGGCCAGCAAGTACGTGGTATTCACCGGCGGCGAGCCGCTGCTGCAGCTGGACCGCGCCCTGATCGAGGCCATGCATGCGGTGGGCTTCACCATCGCCATCGAAACCAACGGCACGCTGCCGGTGCCCGAGGGCGTGGACTGGATCTGCGTCAGCCCGAAGATGGGCTCGCAGCTGGTGGTCGCGCGCGGCAACGAGATCAAGGTCGTGATCCCGCAGGCGGAGCAAAACCTGGCCGCCTACGAGGCGCTCGACTTCGACAACTTCTACGTGCAGCCGATGGACGGCCCGCTGGCGGCGGAAAATACCCGCCTGGCGATCGAGACCTGCCGCCGCAACCCCAAGTGGAAGCTCAGCCTCCAGACCCACAAACTCCTCCAGATTCCTTAAGTTAGCCAGCCCCATGTTGACCATTACCCGCAAGCTGGAATTCGATGCAGGCCATCGCATTCCCGACCACAAGAGCCAGTGCCGCAACCTGCACGGCCACCGCTATACCCTCGAGATTACCCTTACCGGCGAAGTCATCGACGCTGAAGGAAATTCCGACAACGGCATGATCATGGATTTTTCCGACGTCAAGACGCTGGCGAAAGAGCACCTGGTCGACGTCTGGGACCACGCTTTCCTCGTGTACGAAAAAGACGACAAGGTGCGCGAGTTCCTCGCTTCGCTGCCCGGCCACAAGACGGTGGTGATCGACTGCATCCCGACGGTCGAGAACCTGGCGCGCGTCGCCTTCGGCATCCTCAAGACCGTGTTCACCGACCGCTACGGCACCGGTTTGCGCCTGCACAAGCTGGTGCTGCACGAAACCCCGAACTGCTGGGCAGAAGTCCTTGGCGCCTGAACAGGCCCTCGATGACCCGGCCCTGCGCTTCATGGGGATGGCGCTCGAGCAGGCCCGGCTGGCCTGGGACCAGGGCGAGGTGCCGGTGGGGGCGGTGGTGGTCAAGGACGGCAAAGTCGTCGCGGTCGGCTACAACCAGCCGATCGGACGCCACGACCCGACCGCCCACGCCGAAATCGTCGCCCTGCGCGCAGCGGCGGAGAAGCTCGGCAACTACCGGCTGCCCGGCTGCGAGCTGTATGTCACGCTCGAGCCCTGCATCATGTGCTCGGGGGCGATGATGCACGCGCGCCTGGCGCGGGTGGTGTATGCCGCCCTCGATCCCAAGACCGGCGCCTGCGGTTCGGTGGTGAATCTGTTCGAGCAGGAAAAACTCAATCACCACACCGAGGTGGCGGGCGGCCTCATGGCCGAAGAGGCCGGCAGCCTGCTCAGAGCCTTTTTCGCCGAGCGCCGCGCGGCTTCCCGGAAATTGCCGGCCACGCCCTAGGCAGGGGCGGCGCGCGATCGCTGCGGCAGCGCAGGCCCGCATGCCGGGTGCGAGCGCCCGCAGGATTGCGAAAGTGGTATGCTCGATTCAAGCCGTCCCGCACGGCGAGCCCATTCCACCGCACTACCGAGAGAACCGATGCCGCCCCGCGCGGCGCCGATATATCGCCATGCCAACGCTGAACGCCAACGGAATCCGCATCGCCTTCGATACTTCGGGCGATCCCAAGGCCGTGCCGCTGCTGCTCGTGCATGGCCTGGGCATGCAGCTGGCGAGCTGGCCCGACGAAATCGTCGACGGACTGGTCGAGCTCGGCTTCTATGTGATCCGCTTCGATAACCGCGACAGCGGCCTGTCCACCAAGTTCGAGCAGGCGGGCGTGCCCAATCTCTCCATCGCCGCGCTCAAGGCCAAACTCGGCTGGCCGCTGCGCGCCGCCTACCGCCTCGACGACATGGCCGAGGACGCCATCGGCGTGCTGTCCGCGCTGGGCGTGGCGCGCGCCCACGTGGTGGGGGTATCGATGGGCGGCATGATCGCCCAGATCCTCGCCGCCCGTTATCCGCAGCGCATCCTGAGCCTGACCTCGATCATGTCGAGCAGCTGCCGGCGCGGCCTGCCGGGTCCGGAGAAAAAGCTGCGCAAGCTGCTTGGCCGCCGCCCGGGCAATCCGGCCGACATCGACAGCATCATCGACCAGGGCATGGAAGTCATGCGCGCCATCGGCAGCCCGTCCTACCCGACGCCCGAGCGCCTGCTGCGCCGGAGGGTGGCCCGTTCGGTGCGGCGAAGCTATTGCCCGAGTGGCGTCGCGCGCCAGATGATGGCGATCGCCGCCTCGGGCGACCGCTGCGCCCAACTGGCCACCATCACCGCGCCGTCTCTCGTGATCCATGGCGCGGCCGACCCCCTGGTACCGCTGGCCTGCGGCGAGGATACCGCCAGCCGCATCCCCGGCGCCCGCCTCGAGATCATCGAAGGCATGGGCCACGACCTGCCGCCGCAACTGGCGGAGCGGCTGCTTGCCTTGATCGATGCCCACGCCAGGGGTAAGATGCTACCGGACTCAACACCCCGGCTATTTGTCAAACAGTGATCACCCAACAAATCGGTATTGCCATCGTCGCCCCCGGCGGCCAGGCCCTCGACTCCTGCGCGGTCGACCGCGCGGTCAGCCGCCTCGAAACGCACGGCTGCCTGGTCCACAACTACTACGACCACGCGGCGATCCACGAGCGCTTCGGCGGCACCGATGCGGGCCGCCTGGCCCAGCTGCAGGCAGCCGTGGCCGACCCGGATATCCAGTTGATCATGGCCTTGCGCGGCGGCTACGGCACCACGCGCCTGCTGCCAAAGATCGATTTCGAGGCAATTGCCGCCAGCGGCAAGCTGGTGGTCGGTTTCTCGGACATCACCGCCATCCACATGGGCCTGATGGCCCGCACCGGCGCGCTCAGCTATGCCGGGCCGATGCTGGTGGGCGACTTCGGCGCACGCGACACGGTGCCGTTCACGCTCGACAATTTCTGGCACTGCCTGGCCGGGCCGACCCATACCATTACCGAATGCGTCACGGGCAATCCTTGCCTGGAAACGTCCGGGACGGTCTGGGGCGGCAACCTGGCGATGGTGGTGTCGCTGCTGGGCACCCCGTATTTCCCGCAGATCGACGGCGGCATCCTCTATCTCGAAGACATCGGCGAGCACCCTTACCGGGTCGAGCGCATGCTGCTGCAGCTCGAGCATGCCGGAGTCCTGGCGCGCCAGCGGGCCGTGGTGCTGGGCGAGTTCTCGGGCTACCAGCTCGGCAAGAACGACAACGGCTACGATTTCGGCACCATGCTGGCCCACCTGCGCGCGACCCTGCCGCTGCCCGTCATCCACGGGCTGAGCTTCGGCCACGGCCCGCGCCGGGTGACGATTCCGTTCGGGGCGCAGGGACGGCTGGTGTCGAACAGCGACGGGTTCAGCCTGGGCCTGTCGGATTACCCGACCCTGCGCCTGGCCGCTGCCGCCGGCTGCGCCTGAAGCCCCTGGCCTCGGCCTTGCTCTTACGGATTCTTGTTCAGCAGAAAATCCATCCTTCCCGGTCGCCCGGGGCAGGGCGGCGGCCCCCGTCGTCCCCATGACAGACCGTGAAATGGTAGAATGCCCGGTTAATCGAACACTCTGCTTCTAAAGGTTTACTCCCGTGCTATCTACAGCCAACATCACGATGCAATTCGGCGCCAAGCCGCTTTTCGAGAACATTTCCGTCAAGTTCGGCGACGGCAACCGCTACGGCCTGATCGGCGCGAACGGCTGCGGCAAGTCGACCTTCATGAAGATCCTCGGCGGCGACCTGGAACCATCGGCCGGCAACGTCAGCCTCGACCCGGGCGAGCGCCTCGGCAAGCTGCGCCAGGACCAGTTCGCGTATGAAGACGTGCGCGTGCTCGACGTCGTCATGATGGGCCACACCGAGCTGTGGAACGCCATCTCGGAACGCGACGCCATCTACGCGAACCCGGAAGCGACCGACGACGACTACATGCGCGCCGCCGATCTCGAGGGCAAGGTCGCCGAATACGACGGCTACTCGGCCGAAGCGCGCGCCGGCGAACTGCTGCTGGGCCTGGACATCGCGGGCGACCTGCACCAGGGTCCGATGAGCGCCGTGGCGCCAGGCTGGAAGCTGCGCGTGCTGCTGGCCCAGGCCCTGTTCTCGAATCCGGACATCCTGCTGCTGGACGAGCCGACCAACAACCTGGACATCAACACGATCCGCTGGCTGGAAGACATGCTCAACCAGCGCAATTCGACGATGATCATCATCTCGCACGATCGCCACTTCCTGAACCAGGTCTGCACCCACATCGCCGACATGGACTACGGCACCCTGAAGGTGTATCCGGGTTCCTACGACGACTACATGCTGGCCTCGACCCAGGCCCGCAACCAGCAGCTGGCCAACAATGCCAAGGCCAAGGAAAAGGTCGCGGAACTGCAGGAATTCGTGCGCCGCTTTTCGGCCAACAAGTCCAAGGCGCGCCAGGCGACCTCGCGCGCCAAGCAGATCGACAAGATCAAGATCGAGGACTTCAAGCCTTCGTCGCGCGCCTATCCGTTCGTGCGCTTCGAAGCCGAGAAGAAGCTGCACCGCCTGGCGGTGGAGACCGAGGGCTTGAGCAAGGCGTACGACCGCACGCTGTTCAAGAACTTCTCGATCATGATCGAGGCCGGCGAGCGCGTCGCGATCATCGGCGCCAACGGCGCCGGCAAGACCACGCTGCTGCGCTGCATCGGCGGCAAGGACATCACCGGCCTGGACGCGGACCACGGCCGCACCAAGTGGGCCGAGAACGCCAACGTCGGCTACATGCCGCAGGATCCGACCGAGGAATTCCCGACCGACGCGGTGCTGACCGACTGGATGGGCCGCTGGACGAAAGAAGGCGACGACGACCTGGCCGTGCGCTCGATCCTGGGGCGCCTGCTGTTCGGCGGCGACGAGGTCAAGAAGTCGGTCAAGGTGCTGTCCGGCGGCGAAAAGGGCCGCATGATGTACGGCAAGCTCATGCTGGGCCGCCACAACGTCATGCTGCTGGACGAGCCGACCAACCACATGGACATGGAATCGATCGAGTCGCTCAATATCGCACTGGATAAATACGAAGGCACCCTGATCTTCGTGTCGCACGACCGCGAATTCGTGTCCTCGCTGGCCACGCGCGTGCTCGAAGTGAAGGAAAACGAAATCGTCGACTTCCGCGGCAGCTACGAGGATTACCTGAGCAGCCAGGGTATCGAGGCTTAACACTACCCAGGTCGTAGGGTGGGCAGGATTCGCGCCCCCCTTACGCAACCCGATCCCGGACCGCACTGTGAGACCATCATCCGCATGATTACCGTACCGATCAAGACCTACGAATACGACCACCCGCAAGGCGGCCTGTCCTGCACCTCGCAAGCGTGGGCGCGCACGCCGGTCACCCCGACCGCGGCGGAGAAGACCGAACTGAAGGAACGCATCCGCCGCCTGCTCAAGGAGCGCGATGCGGTGCTGGTCGCCCACTACTACGTGGACGCCGACCTGCAGGACCTGGCCGAGGAAACCGGCGGCTGCGTCTCCGACTCGCTCGAGATGGCGCGCTTCGGGCGCGACCACCCGGCCAAGACCCTGGTGGTGGCCGGTGTGCGCTTCATGGGCGAATCGGCCAAGATCCTGAGCCCGGAAAAAACCATCCTGATGCCGGACCTGGACGCGACCTGTTCGCTGGACCTCGGCTGCCCGGCCGACGAATTCGCCGCATTCTGCGACCAGCATCCGGACCGTACGGTGGTGGTGTACGCCAATACCAGCGCCGCCGTGAAGGCGCGCGCCGACTGGATGGTGACCTCGTCGATCGGGCTCGACATCGTCAAGCACCTGCACGAGCAGGGCAAGAAGATCCTGTGGGCGCCGGACCGTCACCTGGGCGCCTATATCCAGAAGCAGACCGGGGCCGACATGCTGCTGTGGCAGGGTTCCTGCCTGGTGCACGACGAATTCAAGGGCGTCGAACTGGACCTGTTGAAGGCCGAGCACCCGGACGCCAAGGTGCTGGTGCACCCGGAGTCGCCGGCCGCCGTGGTGGCCCAGGCCGACGTGGTCGGCTCGACCACCCAGCTGATCAACGCCGCGGTGAACCTGCCGGCGACGACCTTCATCGTCGCCACCGACAACGGCATCCTCCACAAGATGCGCCTGGCGGCCCCCGGCAAGCATTTCATCGAGGCGCCCACTGCCGGCAACAGCGCCACCTGCAAGAGCTGCGCGCATTGCCCATGGATGGCCATGAACGGCCTGAAGAACCTGGCCGAGGTGCTCGAATCCGGCGCCAACGAAGTGCATGTCGATCCGGCGATCGGCGTGCAGGCCAAGCGCGCGATCGACCGCATGCTCGATTTCGCGGCCGCGAAAAGAGCCCAGGCCCTGCCGAGCGGTGCGCTCGAGCAGAACGCGACCTTGTTCCAGGGAGTAGGACCTGCATGAGCACTCTGCGTAACCCGCACGCCAAGTTCGACGAGAAGCTGCAATCGGCTTTCGAAGCCAATATCCTTGCCGCGCTGCTGGAAGACATCGGCAGCGGCGACCTGACCGGCCTCCTGGTGCCGATTGAACCCCGCGTGCAGGCCCGCGTCATCGTGCGCGAACGCGCCGTGCTGTGCGGCGCGCCCTGGTTCGAGGCCGTGATGCTGGCGGTCGACCAGGGCATCGAGATCGACTGGAAGGTCGCCGAAGGCGAGATGATGGCGGCGGACTCCGTGGTCTGCACCATCGAAGCCAATCCGCGCTCGCTGCTCACGGCCGAACGCGCGGCGCTGAATTTCATGCAGCTGCTCTCGGGCGTGGCGACCGCCACCCGCAAGTACGTCGAGGCCATCGAAGGCACGAAGGCGGCCATCCTCGACACCCGCAAGACCCTGCCGGGCCTGCGCCAGGCGCAGAAGTATGCGGTGCGCGTCGGCGGCGGCAAGAACCAGCGCATGGCGCTCTACGACGGCATCCTGATCAAGGAAAACCATATCGCGGCGGCGGGCGGCGTGACCAGGGCACTGGCCGCGGCCGACGCGCTGGGTTCGACGGCGCCGGTGCAGATCGAGGTCGAGACCATCGCCCAGCTTCAAGAAGCGCTGGAGGCCGGCGTCAAGTCGGTGCTGCTCGATAACTTCGACCTGGCGATGATGCGCGAAGCTGTGGCCGTGAATGCCGGCCGCGCGCTGCTGGAAGCTTCGGGCGGCATCAACATGGACACGGTGCGCGCGATCGCCGAGACGGGCGTGGACCGCATCTCGATCGGCAGCCTGACCAAGGACGTGCGTGCGACGGATTATTCATTGCGTATCGTCGGCGGGGTGGCCTGAGATGAACGAACAAATGGATTGGAGCCGCCTGCGCCTGGCAACCGGCGCCCGGATAATGTGGCTGATGTTCGGCCTCGTGCTGGGCGTGCCGACCCTGTTGAGTGGCCTGGCCAAGGACAACACGGCCGACCTGTGCTTCGGGATCGGCATGATCCTGGTGGGCGTGCGCGGCTTCCTGCGCCCGGTCATGTTCGGCAAGGCGCTGCGCATGGAGCAGGATCCGAAGACGGCGCAAGTGTCGATCGGCTCGCCGACGCTGCACGGCGGGCTGTCGATGGTGATCTTCGTCGCGCTGATGGCGGGGATCGTCATCAAGTACGTGCTCAAGTCCTGACCGCGCGAGCGGCGCTTACACCCCGCTCTCGCTGGCCCGCGCCAGCGCCTCCGCCTCCGGCGTGCGCACGTGCGCCGGCTCTCCCACCTGCGCCGCGATCGCATCGATCGCCGCCATCACCTTCTCCGGGTGCGCGTAATGGGTCATGTGCCCCACGCCCGGTTCCAGTTCCAGCCGGCTCAGTGCGAGCCCCTCGTCAAGGCGCTCCGAGTTGTGCCCGGCGACCACGATCTTGTCCTTGGTGCCGGCGAGGATGACCGCCGCCACCTTCAGCTCGGCATAGCGTTTGGCCAGCCCGGCTGCGGACGGAATCATCATCGCCGTCTCGGCAGCCGACGCGCGCAGCTGCTTCGGCCGCAGCGCCATCCACACCGGGAAGGCGTCGAAGCGCACGTCGATCGGCTTGGGCGAGAACATGCGCTTCGACAAAGGGCGCCACAAGGCCCTGGCCAGCAGCGGCGACACGGTATAGCGCAGCAGGTCGCCCACGATCGGGACGGCGGGCTGCGACAGGAAGGCCCAGTCCAGGCGCAGGCTCGGATAGTAGTAACCCGACAGGAGTACCAGGCCGCGTACGACGCCGGGCTGCTGCAGCCCCATCGCCAGTGCGACCATCGTGCCCCAGGAGTGGCCGGCGACGATGGCCGACTCGACGCCGATCTGTTCCAGCGCCTTGAGCAGCAAGGCCGCCTGCTTGTCGGGCGTCCAGACGGTGGTGCGCGGGCGTTCGCTGTAGCCGAAGCCGGGACGATCGAACGCGATGACACGATAGTGTTCGGCCGCCAGATCGAGCAGTCCGCTGGTCTCGAAATCCCTGGAATACACGCCGTTGCCATGCAGGAGCACCAGGGTCGGCCCGGTGCCGCGGTCGAGGTAATGCAGGCGCACGCCATCGACCTCGACGAATTTTCCTGCGGGCGGATTGTCGCGCTCGGCCTTGGCGGTCCTGGCGCGGACGTAGAAGTAGGACGCGAGCAGGCCGATGCCGGCCAGGACCGCGCCGGCGCGCCGGTTCGAGTATGGCGTGCTTGAAGTAATGCTGCGGTAGCGCTTGGTCACAAGATCCCCCTGTTATTCGTTGATTGGTTGTGACTCCCCCGGTTCCTCTGCGTGGAGCAGGCCGGCAACCTGCGGCAACAGCCGCTCGGCCGACTCTTCTAGTTTGAGTGCGATCAGGTGATCCGCCCGGGTGCGCCCCAGGTTGACGGCGGCGATCGGCTTGCCGGTTTCGGACGCCATGCGGCAAAACCGGAAGCCCGAATACACCATCAGCGAGGAGCCGACCACCAGCAGCGCGTCGGCCGCGTCCATGCTGGCCAGCGCCCGGGCGGTCCGCTGCGGCGGGATACCATCGCCAAAGAATACGACATCCGGCGAAAGTACGCCGCCACAATGGACACACCAGGGCAGGTGGAAGTCTTCCAGCGCATCGGGCTCGATGGCCGCGTCGCCGTCCGGCAGGGGCGTGGCCAGCACGTTGGCCAGCTCGGGATTGGCCTCGTTCAGCATGGTCTGGATGAAGGCGCGCGAGAAATCGGCCCGGCAGTGCAGGCAGACCACGCCATGGACGCTGCCGTGCAGCTCGAGCACCGATGGACTGCCGGCGCGCTGGTGCAGGCCGTCGACGTTTTGCGTGAGCAGGGCGCCAAAGCGCCCGTGCTGCTGCAGCCGGGCCAGTGCCAGGTGCCCGGCGTTGGGACGGGCCTGCGCCATGATGGGCCAGCCGACCATGCTGCGCGCCCAGTAGCGCCGCTGAACGTCGACAGAGCGCCGGAATTCCGGCCCCTGGATCGGCAGCCGCCCGCGCCGCACGCCATCGCGGTCGCGGTAGCCGGGAATGCCGGAGGCCGTCGACAGGCCGGCGCCGGTGAGGACCAGGGTGCGCGGATGGCGCTCCAGGAAGGCCGCGAGATGCGCGGCCGCGTCCTGCGGGGGGTGACCTTCTGCCATGGGACATGCTCCTTGCTCAGGCTGCGATCCTAGCATCCCTGGGCGGGGCGCCGGAACACGTTACCGAAGCTGAATGCGAATGGATCAGCGCGCCGACACGCAGATCCCGCCGACGATCAGGCCGAAGGCCAGCACGTGGTAAGCGTGCGGCGCCTCGCCCAGGAAGGCGGACGACAGCAGCGCCGTGAACAGCGGCGTGAGGTTGATGAAGAAGGCGCCGATGCTGGGGCCCGCGCGCTGCACGCCGGCGCCCCAGCAGCGCATGGCCAGGATCGCCGGACCGGTCGCGACATACAGCAGGGCGGCGGCCAGCGGCCAGCTCCAGGCGATCGATACGCCGGCGAGCGCCCATTCGGCGCCGGACAGCCCGGCCGACCACAGCACGCCGAAGCCGACCTGGGCCAGCAGGAATGCCGCCCAGTCGGCGCGCAGGCCGGGTGCGTCCTTCTGCTGCATCAGCATCCAGCTGTAGAAGGACCAGGCGATGGTCGCCAGGATCATGTACAGGTCGCCGGTCACCAGCCGTAACTTGACCAGTTGGTCGAATTCGCCGCGGCACAGCACCACCAGCACGCCGGCGATCGACAGCAGCGCGCCCACGACCTGCTTGCGCTTGACCGGCATCCCGTAGAAGAAGCGGCCTACCAGCAGCATCCAGACCGGGATGCTTGATGCGACCAGGGTGACGTTGATCGGCGTGGAGCTTTGCAGCGCCAGGTATTGCAGCGAGTTGTACAGGCCCACGCCGAGCAGGCCGAGCAGCGCATAACGGCGCCAGTTGGCCAACACGCCGCTGCCGGCCCGGAAGGCGGCCCGGCCCAGCGGCAGCAGCACCATGAGTGCGATGCTCCAGCGGATCAGGTTGAGCGTCATCGGCGGCACGGCGTCGCGCACCAGGCGCCCGACGATGGCGTTGCCCGCCCACAGCACCGGTGGAACCGTGAGAAGCGCGATGGTGGAGGGAGTCAGGGCAGGGCGGTTCATGATCGCCGCCGGTCCGCAACAGGGACCGGCGTGAAGGCGTTTATCGGCGTTCCGGCGTGAGCACGCTCGGCAGTGCCTTGGGTAGCGTGTCGGGGAAGTCGCGCGAATAATGCAGGCCGCGGCTTTCGTGGCGCGACAGGGCGCTGTTGACGATCAGGCAGGCCACCTCGACGAGGTTGCGCAGCTCCAGCAAGTCGTGGGTAATGCGGAAGTTGCGATAGTACTCGTCGATTTCTTCCTTGAGCAGCTTGATGCGGTGCTGGGCGCGTTCGAGGCGCTTGGTGGTGCGCACGATGCCGACGTAATTCCACATGAAGCGGCGCAGCTCGTCCCAGTTGTGGGCAATGACGACTTCTTCGTCGGCATTGGTGACGCGGCTCTCGTCCCAGGGCGGCAGCACCGGGTTCTCGATCTTCGGCGCGGCCGCGATCTGGTGCGCGCAGGCGCGCCCGATCACCACGCACTCGAGCAGCGAATTGCTGGCCAGGCGGTTGGCCCCGTGCAGGCCGGTGCAGGCGGTCTCGCCGACCGCATACAGGCCCGGGATGTCGGTGCGGCCGGCCAGGTCGGTGACGATCCCGCCGCAGGTGAAGTGCACCGCCGGCACCACGGGAATCGGCTGGCGGGTGATGTCGATGCCCAGCTCCAGGCAGCGCGCGTAAATGGTCGGGAAGTGCTCGATCAGGAATTCCGGGCTCTGGTGGCTGATGTCCAGGTGGACGTAGTCCAGGCCGCGCTTTTTCATCTCGAAGTCGATCGCGCGCGCCACCACGTCGCGCGGGGCCAGTTCGCCACGCTCGTCGTGGGCCGGCATGAAGCGCGTGCCGGCCGCGCTTCCCGCTTCCGGCGGCAGTTTCAGCAGACCGCCTTCGCCGCGGATCGCTTCCGTGATCAGGAAGGACTTGGCGTACGGGTGGTACAGGCAGGTCGGGTGGAACTGGATGAATTCCATGTTCGACACGCGGCAGCCGGCGCGCCAGGCCATGGCGATGCCGTCGCCGGTGGCGGTATCGGGATTGGTGGTGTACAGGTAGACCTTGCCGGCGCCGCCGGTGGCCAGCACGGTGTGCTCGGCTTCGAAAGTGAGCACCTCGCCGCTGGCCTCGTCCTGCACGTACAGGCCGTAGCAGCGCGGCTGGCCGACCAGGTGCGGCGCGCCGCCATGCACGCCCTTGCCGGTCAGCTTGTCCGAGGTGATGACGTCGATCGCGCAGTGGTGCTCGAACAGCGCGATGTTCGGATGCGCGCGCACCTTTTGCTCGAGCGTGACCTGCACCGCGTGGCCGGTGGCGTCGGCCGCGTGGATGATGCGGCGCTGGCTGTGCCCACCTTCGCGGGTCAGGTGGAAACCCATTTCGGCCGAGGCGTCGCGGGTGAAGGGCACGCCCTGTTCGATCAGCCACTCGATCGCGGCGCGGCCGTTCTCGACGATGTAGCGGGTCGCGGCTTCCTCGCACAGCCCGGCGCCGGCGATCAGCGTGTCGGCGATGTGCTGGTCGTGGCTGTCGCCGGAGTCGAGCACCGCGGCGATGCCGCCCTGGGCCCAGTTGCTGGCTCCGTCCAACAGGGCGCGCTTGGAGATGATCGCAACGCTGCGCGTCTGCGCCAGGTGCAGGGCCACCGACAGGCCGGCCAGGCCGCTGCCGACAATAGCGACGTCAAATTTCATGGGGGAGTGAGTTCTTGTACGGAGGCGTCACTATAGACGATTTGGCTAGTTTGCGCCGGGCATCGACCAGGGGCTGGCGCAGGGACAGAGCCGGGTCAGTGTACGTCGGCGCACCGATGGCGCCCAGGCGAGGCGCTAGCATCGGGGTTTTCATCCCATTGCAGAGGAATGCCATGCCAGATCACACCACCCCGGCGCATGCCGCCGCCCTGTCCGACAAGATCGGCTCGATGCGCTTTGCCATGTTCACCACGCGCGACCAGAACGGCCACCTCATCGCCCAGCCGATGACCAACCAGCAGGTCGACTCCGAAGGCGCTCTGTGGTTCTACACGAGCTCCACGACCGAATTGTGGGACAACATCGCCCACGAGCCCGAAGTGAACGTCAGCTTTGCCGATACCGACAACAGCAATTACGTGTCGGTCAGCGGCAGGGCCGAGCGTGTGGTCGATCGCGTGAAGATCAAGGCCCTGTGGAACCCGATGGTCCAGGCCTGGTTCCCGGCCGGCCCGGAAGACCAGCACGTGGTGCTGGTACGCGTGATGCCGCATGCGGCCGAGTACTGGGATTCAAACGACAGCAAGATGGTGCGCATGTTCGCCATGGCCAAGGCGGCCATTACCGGCTCGACCCCGGACGTGGACCAGGAGCACGGCACCATCCGCATGTAAGCAGCCGAACCTGGCGGGCTTGCCCGCGCCCGCCATGCTCGCGTAGAGTAACTGCTTCATCCACCGGAGCAGACCATGGCGCGAGCAGGGCAAGGCAGGGCAGGCGCATGACGCCACTTGAAATCGCGGCGAACGCGTTTACCGCCGTGGCGATCGTGCTCGCCGGGCGCAACAGCGTCCATACCTGGTGGACCGGGATCGTCGGCTGCACGCTGTTCGGCCTGCTGTTTGCGCAAAACCGCCTGTATGCGGACGTCGTGCTGCAGGTGTTTTTCGTGGCGACCAGCCTGCTCGGCTGGTGGCGCTGGATCCGCGGCGCGGGCGGCAGGGCGCTGCCGGTCACGCATGCCGGCCTCAAGACCCTGCTGTGGATGATCCCGGCCGGCGTGGCCGCCACCGCCTGCTATGGCGCGCTCCTGCATTTCTACACCAATGCCTACGCGCCGTTTGTCGACTCGGCGGTGCTGGTGTTCAGCGTGATCGCCCAGCTCCTGATGATGCAGCGCCGGATCGAGAACTGGCCGGTCTGGCTCCTCGTGAACACGATCGCCGTGCCGCTCTACGCCAGCCGCGGCCTTTACCTGACCGCGGTGCTGTATGCCTTCTTCTGGGTCAATGCCATCGTTTCGTGGATCTGGTGGCGCAAGCTCGCCGCGCTCGACGCGCACAGGGCGCTGGCGGCGCGCCCGCTGGCGCCGGCAGCCTAGCGCGGCGGCAGGTCGGCCTCGCTCTGGTTGCCGCCGGTTTCCGGCGTGCCCAGGCCGGTGCCGGTCTTGCCGGCCTGGCTCGAATGGGTGTCCTGCGCTCCGCGCGCAGTGTGGGTCATCGCGCTGTCCGGCGCCTGCGTCTGCGGCTGCGATTGCATGGCCTCGCCGTCGGGTGCATTGGCGGTCTTGCCGACCTGGTTGCGGCTCAAGCCGTCGCCGCCGTTGCCGCCGGTTTCCTGCTGGGTTTCGTGGCTGGGGGGCGCGCCTTGCTGGCCGCTGGTGGCGCCGCCGACGCCGAGGGTGGTGGACGGGTCGTCCTGTGGGGTGTGTTCGCTCATCTCGGCCTCCATCGATCGTGAAGCCCGATTATGCGCCTGCCGGCAGCAGGCGTGCATCGGCAGGCGGAGCACGGCGCTGTAGGACGCTCGCGCGGACGCGCGGGTCTTATTCGTAACGCTTGTAGACGGCGGTCTTGCCGCCGTCTTTCACCAGCAGCACCTCGTAGGGATCCTTGCGCGGGCCTTCCATGCCGGGCGAGCCCATCGGCATGGCCGGAACGGCAAGACCGCGCGCCCTGGGCTTTTCCGCCAGCAGGCGCTTGATGTCGGCCGCCGGGACGTGGCCTTCGATCGCGTAGCCCTTCACGCGGCCGCTATGGCAGGAACCATGCTGCGCCGGGATGCCGAACTTCTCGCGGTAATCCGATGGGTTGTCCACGTCCCTGGCCTTGACGGTGAAGCCATTGGCCTCGAGATGCTTGACCCATTCCTTGCAGCAGCCGCAGGTGGCGGTCTTGTACACCTCGATCACCGGTTGCGCGGCGCTGGCGGCGAGCGGAAGGACGAGCGTGGCGGCAAACGCAGCCCGGCTGACGAAACGAAGTAGCATGATGGCTCCGGATGACTGGGACGAGCCGGCATTATGCCGCAGCGACGGCTGGCGTGCGTACTTGCGCCCACCCTTGGTAGGCAGGCGCAGCGGTGCTATACTGTATAAAAACACAGTATATTATCGCAACCATGCCCACGTTTCTCCCGCTCGACCTCGATCCACCCCCTGGCGACGCGCCCGGGCGGGCCGCCGCCAGCGCGCGCGGCGGGGTCTTCCGCGGGGTAGCGGACGAACCGGTGACGGACGCCACGTCCGACGTCGAGCTGGCGCGCGAATATATCGGCCATAGCGAATTGAGCCCGAAATCCATCGCCAATACGCAGAAAGAACTGTACCGCTTCCTGACCTGGTGCCGCGAAGAGGCGCGCAAGACCTTCCGCCAGCTCAGCGTGGCCGATCTCAACGGCTACAAGGACTTCATCCGCAATCCGCCCCCGGAATGGATCAGCACCACCAAGTGGCCGCGCAACGACCCACGCTACCGGCCGTTCTCGGGTCCGCTGTCCGACGCCAGCCGGCGCCAGGCCATGATCGCCGTGAAGGGCCTGCTCGGCTATGCGGAACAGACCGGCTACCTGCGGCGCAACCCGGCGCGCATGGTGCGCAATGTGCGCGCATCGACCGCCAGTCGCGTCACCCGCTACCTGACGACCCAGGCGATCGCATATGCGCTCGATGCCGTCACCAGCCGGGTGGCCGAGACGCCGGCGGCGATCCGCCAGCGCGAGCGCGACCGTTTCCTGCTGGTGGCGTTTGCCCAGACCGGGGCGCGCCTGAACGAGATCGTCGGCGCCAGCATGGGTGCGATCTACAGCGAAGGCGACCAGCGCTGGTGGCTGGACGTGATGGGCAAGGGCGCCAAGCCGCGCCGCCTGCCGGTGCCGCCGGCGATGCTGGCCGCCTACCGCGACTATCGCCGCGCCTTCGGCATGCTGCCGCAGGCCGGCCGCGCCGACCGCACGCCGCTGGTGCTATCGAGCCGCCGCGACGAACCGGTGCGCATTACCGACGAAGCGGCCTCCGAAGCGCTCAAGGCGGTGTTCATGGCCGGGGCCGAGCGCGCCGAGGGGCTCGGCGACGCCGACAGCGCGGCCTCGCTGCGCCAGGCGTCGACGCACTGGCTGCGCCACAGCATGCTCACCAACCACGCCAACAGCGGCGTGCAGCTCAAGACCCTGCAGGATACCGCCGGCCACGCCAATATCGCGACCACGGCGGCCTACCTGCACAAGACCGACCACGAGCGCCACGACGAAATCGTGGGCAAGGGCCCGGGCTTGGCCGAATAGGGCGCGGGCCGGGCCTAGATCGGGAGTTCGGATTCGCCGCCGGCCGAACTGCCGAAATCCTGCAGGTCGTCGAGCGACAGGCGGCGCTCGTTGAGCGCCTGCACGATGGACTTGAGCTGGTCCGCATCCGGATGCAGGTAGACGATCCGCTGTTCCAGCTCGTTATCCCAGTACTTGGTATAGGGGACGTCGGTTTCCGACATGACTTTGGCATCGAAGCTGCCGTCCATCATTTCACCGACCAGGATGACCTTGGCGGTGTCGGGGGTGGTGTTCTTGACGGTCGTGCCCATGCTCATCCTTTCGAGTGATCAGTTCGCATGAGCACATTCTTACCCACATGCCCAGGCCGCGCAAACGGCTGGCATTCAGCCGTGCGCGCTTATGCAGCAATACTTACGGGCTGGCCTGCGGCGCGCTCGCCCGGATGCACGCCGGCTTGCCGGTCACGTAGCGCCAGCCGTTCGGGTAGCGCGGCCCGCTTTCGGGAAGGACCACCCGCCGCCCCGGGCCGCACAAGGCGGCGTGGGCCGCATCGCTGGCAGGGTCGAACACGGACTTGACCGGACGGCCGGGCAGCCCGTAGGTTGCGACCGTGTGCCAGTGGATGGCACCGTCCAGGTGCAGCACCCGCTCCAGGAAGATCTCGGGCTCGGGCGCATACAGGCCGGGGAACAGGCGCAGCATCGCCCGCGCGGCCGGGCTCAGTTCGATGTACACATAGCTGCGCGCGTGCGCCATGGCGCCGGCCTGCACCAGCAGCATGGCCGCCAGCAGCGGCACCGGCCAGCGCGGGACGCGCTGCATCCAGCTAAGTGCCAGGTAGAGCAGCGGCATGCCGCCCCAGAAGGCATAGCGCATCATGCCGTTCGCGCCCGAATTCCAGTTGATGGTCGACAGCGAGGGCACGGCCAGCGCGACGCTGAACAGGATCGCGGCCAGCGCATGCGGCAGCCAGCGGCGGCCGTCCTTTGCGAACAGCTGCACGGCCACCAGTGCCAGCACCACCGGAAACCCGATGATGACGCCCTGGTTCAGGTCAGCATAGAAGGACAGCAGCCGCGCGCCGGTGATCAGGCCGGGATCGGTCGACATCGCCGCGATCTGGCTGGGCATGCCGAACACCGCCTGGTTGTACAGGAAGGGCGCGAGCGCCATGGCCGCCTGCAGGATGGAGGCCAGCACCGTATGGCGGTCGACCACCTTGCGGATCGCATCGGGCGCCGTCATGCGCTCGTGGCCAAGCAGGTAGCAGATACGGATGATGGGCGCGAACACCGAGAAGGCCACCAGCGGCGGATTTTGCATCGCGCCCAGCCCGGCCAGCACCGCGCCCAGATAGGGGCGCCCGAGCAGCACGAACAGCAGGCCGGCCAACAGGCAGCAGCCGGTAAGGAATTCGGTGCTGGCCCAGTTCGCGTACAGCATGCCGCCGGACAGGAGGAAGAAAACGATGGCGTAGATTGTGCGGCGGCTCGAGCCGGTGAACCGGAACAGCGCTAGCGCCAGGATCGCCAGCGCAGCCAGGTTTACCACCTGGTAGGCCTTGAATGGGTGGCCGCCGGCCGCTTCGATGATCTTGAAGGGCAGGGCCGCGAGCGCGGAGTAGGCGAAGAAGTGGATCGCGTAATAGCCGCCATCCAGGCCGCGCACGATGCCGGGAAAGGGCATCGACTCGCCGCGCGCCATGCCGGCGCGTACCTGCTGGTGCAGGGCGATGAAGCCGGGTTCGGGCGAGAGCCGGTCCGCCATGTCGAGGTCGGCCGGGCGGATGTCCGGGCTGGCATGGTTGGCCAGCGCGATGGTCATCAGGGCGTATTCCTGGAAGTCGCCGTCCTTGGCCGGGCGGCACTGGAGGAGGGTGGCGAGCGACAGCAGGGCCAGGAAAAGCGCCAGGCGCATGCCGGGCCGGGCGGGGAGAAAACGTTGCATGAAGATGAGGAACATCGGAAGTCCGGCGGGCCAGGCGCAGTGCGCGCGACCAGGGCCCGGTAACGCCTGATCCTTGTAAGGGTAAGGAGACAGGCAGGATTCTAGCTTGTACTTCCGTCAACAGGAATGGCAGGCCGCATTTTATCCGCCGCGCATGCAGCCTGAGGATGCCGCTTGCCGCGACAGTGCCTGGTAACGATTATCTCACTCGACATTAGCATCTATAATGTCGAGTAAAAGATCTGGGCACGCCCATACTTCAACGCGCAGGGCACGCTTGGGTATGATGTCGGCTCGCGACCTGTCCAGGTCGCTTGGAGTCATGGAAGATCACAATAGATGCGGATCGAAGTCGTATCGGCAGGCGCCTCCGCCGGCCATAACGAGGATTGGGCGGGACATTTTCATTCGGATGGGGTTACCGACCTCGTCGTCATCGATGGCGGCACCTCGGTTGCCGACCGGGACTATGTCGCGCCGGGCACGGGTGACGTGGTCTGGTTCGTCGGTCGATTCGCGGCCGCATTGGAACGCTGCATCGATGCGGGCCTGGGGCAGCACGCAGCCGTGCACGCCGCCATCGAGTCGACCTGCGGCGCGTACCGTGAACTGGCCGCAGGCCAGGACGCGCCGGCATACGCCTGGCCGATCGCGGCGCTGACCTGGACCCGGATCACGCGCACGGTCGCCGGCCATCGCGCGCAGCTGTACTGCCTGGGCGACTGCAAGACGCTGCTGCGCCATGCCGACGGCGGCGTTGTCGACCTCGACCCGTTCGTCAATCCGCAGGAAGGCGTCCTGCGCGCCGAGATCGCCCGGCTGCGCGCCGAGGGCATCGTGGACGGCCCGCAGCGCCACGCGCGGCTGCTGCCGCTCCTGCGCGCGCGCCGCGAATTCCAGAACACGGCCGAAGGGCCTGCAGTCCTGTGCCTGCGTCCGAACGGCGACTTCCAGGCGCGCACGCTTGAAGCGGACCTGCCGGCCGGCGCAACCGTGCTCGGCATGACGGATGGCTTCTACCGGCTGGTCGATACCTATGCGCTGCACACGCCCGAGTCCCTGGCTGCGCTGTGCGTGGCACGTGGATTGGAACCGGCCCTGGACGCGCTGCGCAGCTTCGAAGCGGATGCGCAGGCACAGGCGGCCGCGGAGGGTTCGGTGAAACGGGCGGACGACGCGTCGGCAATTCTCTGGCAGGCAGGTGCGGCGTCGCCATGAGAACGGTGCAGGGCCGGTCGGCACGGCGTCGCGAAACGTCTCACGAGGCGCATAGATGGGCCGGCCTCATGGAAAGGACAGGTCGGGCTGTTTCCTTGACTGGATGCCCCGTGGGGTTGGCCCTGCAAGCCGGGGCGGGCCAGCGGTGTCCGTGCGGATAGCGCATTTAACATAATATAGATTATGCGAAGTTCGGTACGCGCCGTCGTCGTTACTTACGCACAATATTTACACGGTTTAAAGGGATGCTTG